>NZ_JBEZGL010000009.1:0-295585 GCF_040649915.1 Micromonospora sp. NPDC048839 | reverse complement strand
CCCGTCACCGACCGCAAGGGCCACGACCGCCGCTACTCCCTCGACATCACCAAGATCCACGAAGAACTCGGCTACACCCCCAGCATCACCCTCGACCAGGGCCTCGCCGACACCGTCACCTGGTACCGCGACAACCGCACCTGGTGGGAACCCCTCAAGACCACACCCACCGCATGACCCGCCTACTCGTCACCGGCGCCGGCGGGATGCTCGGCCGGGACCTGGTCACCGTGCTGAACGCCAGGTCCGACCTCAAGGTGACCGCTGCGGGCCGCGCCGATCTGGACGTCACCGACCCCACCGCTGCACGGGCGGCCGTCGCCGAGCACGACATCGTGATCAACACGGCGGCGTGGACAAATGTCGACGGCGCCGAGGCCGACGAGGCGGCAGCCACCGCCGTCAACGGCCACGGCGTCGCGAACCTCGCGTCGGCGTGTGCCGCCAGCGGCACCCGGCTCATCCAGATCTCCACCGACTACGTCCTCGCCGGCGACGCCCAGTCCCCCTACCCGGAGGACGCCCCCACCGCGCCGGTGAACGCCTACGGCCGGGGCAAGCTCGTCGGCGAGCAGGCCGTCGCCCGACTGCTGCCCGACAGCGGCTACGTGGTCCGCACCGCCTGGCTGTACGGCGCGCACGGGCCGAACTTCGTGGCCACCATGCTCCGGCTCGCCACCCAGCGGGAGTACATCGACGTGGTCGACGACCAGCACGGCCAGCCCACCTGGTCCTACCGGCTCGCCGAACAGCTCGTCGCACTCGCCGACGCCGCCCTCGCCGGCCAGGCCGCCGCGGGCGTCTACCACAGCACCTGCGCCGGCCAGACCACCTGGTACGGGCTCGCCCGCGCGGCGTTCACGCTGGCCGGTCTGGACCCCGACCGGATCCGACCCACCACCAGTGACCGGTATCCTCGTCCTGCCCCCCGGCCGGCGTACAGTGTGCTAGCACACGGCCGCTGGGCGGCCGCAGGTCTGCCGTCGCTCCCCGACTGGCATGCCACCCTCGTCGACGCATTCGACTCCCCCACTCCGCCCGCTCCGTGGAAGGTCGCATGAAGCTCACCCTCGTCACCGGGCTGACCGGCCTGATATTGCTGGCCACCATCGTCGAGCTGCTGCGCCGCCGGCAGCTTCGCGAAAAGTACGGCATGCTCTGGCTCGGCGTCCTGGTGATCGTCATCCCCCTGTCGCTCTTCCCCCGCCTGCTGGACAACGTCGCCGAACTGCTCGGCGTCGCCTCCGGCGTCAGCCTTGTGCTCTTCCTCGGCATCGTCTTCCTGCTGCTGGTCTGCGTGCACCTCAGCTGGGAGGTCAGCCACCTGGAAGAAGAGACCCGCACCCTGGCCGAAGAATTCGCCCTGCTCCGGTCCGAGATCGACGCGGAGCGAGCGGCCCGGAACGAACTGGTGTCCACCGATGGTTAACGGCAAGCGGGTTCTGATCATCATCCCGGCGCTCAACGAGTCCGGCTCGATCGCCGACGTCGTCGGCGAGGTCCGCGGCGAGCTGCCCGGCGTCGACGTGATCGTCATCGACGACGGCTCCACCGACCGCACCGCCGCGGTCGCCGCCGCGGCCGGCGCCCGCGTCGCCAAGCTGCCGTACAACCTCGGCGTCGGCGGCGCCATGCGGGTGGGCTACCGGTACGCGCGCGACCACGACTACGACGTCGCCATCCAGATCGACGCGGACGGCCAGCACGACCCCCGGTACGTGCCGAAGCTCGTCGACCTGCTCGACGAGACCGACCTGGTGATCGGCGCCCGGTTCGCCGGCGAGGGTGACTACAACGTCCGCGGCCCCCGCCGCTGGGCCATGGTCATGCTCTCCGCCGTGCTGTCCCGCGTCGCACACACCAAGCTCACCGACACCACCTCCGGGTTCCGGGCCGCCAACCGTCGAGTGATCGACATGTTCGCCACCTGGTACCCGGTGGAATACCTGGGCGACACCGTGGAGACGCTCGTGCACACCGCCCGACGCGGCTACACCATCCGCCAGGTGCCGGTGGCCATGCGCAAGCGGATGGCGGGCACCCCCAGCCACTCCCCCGCCAAGGCCATGATCTACCTCGGCCGCGCCTTCGCCGTCCTCACGTTGGCGCTCATTCGCCGGTGATCCGCCGGCTCCTGAGTCTGGTCCCACCGGGCACCGTCGCCGTCGGCGCCGGCCTCGCCCTGCTGGGGCTCGCCTCCTACGTTCACCTGGCAGTCGCCGGGCACAGTCTCACCGAGGCGGACTACAACTCCCTCTCCGTGCTCTGGACGATCGTCTTCACCCTCGGCATCGGCCTGTTCATGCCGGTCGAGCAGGAGGTCGCCCGACTCGTCGCCGCCCGGCACAGCCAGGGCCTCCCCCCCGGGCCGGTACTGGCCCGGGGTGCGGCCCTGGCCGCCGGCCTGCTCGCCGCCGTGGTCGCGCTGATCATCGTCTTCCGGGAGACGCTCGCCGACCGGCTCTTCGCCGGCGACGACACCATGGTCACCGTCCTGATCGGCGCGCTGGCCGGACTCGCCGTCGCGCACACCACCCGCGGCATCCTCTCCGGCCTGCAACTGTTCCCCTGGTACGGCACCCAACTCGGCATCGACGGCGGTCTGCGGATCGCGCTCGTCACCGTCCTCGGCCTGAACGGCGTCACCGACCCCGTCTGGTACGGCGCGGTGCTGGTCATCGCGCCCGTCGCCGGCGCCATCCTCACCGCACCACCGGTCCTGCGCGCCGTCGGCGGCGGCGTTCCCGTGGCCTGGGCGAGCCTGGTGCGCGGCCTCGGCCTCCTCATCGCCTCCAGCCTGCTCGCCCAGGTCGTGGTCAACATCGGCGTGATCAACGTCAAGGTGCTGGACCCCTCCGACGAGGCGACCGCCGGCGCGCTGCTCTCCGCGCTGGTGCTGGTCCGGATCCCGCTGTTCGTCTTCGCCTCGTTGCAGGCATCGCTGCTGCCCGGCCTCTCCACCTCGGCCAGCACCGGCGACCTCACCGGCTTCCACAGCCTGCTGCGCCGCGCCCTGGGCATCGTCAGCGCCCTCGGCCTCACCGGCGCCGTCCTCGCCGTGCTTGTCGGCCCACAACTGGTGCAGACCCTCTTCGACGCGCCCGGAGTCCTCGGCCACGCCGACTTCGCCTGGCTCGCCGTCGCCACCCTCGCCTACCTGTGGGCGATGGTCCTCGGCCAGGCACTCCTGGCCCTCGACCGGCACCGGGCACAGGCCCTCGCCTGGGCCATCGGGGTGGCCGCACTCGTCGTCGCGACGCTCGCCCCGGTCTCCACCGCGCTGCGAGTCGAACTCGGCTACGCCATCGGCTCCGTCGTGGTCGCCGCCGTCATGGCCGTGCTGCTGCGCACCCACGCCGCCCGCCCGGCAGCACCCACCCACGCCCCGGCCTTCGAGGCTGCCGCGCCGGGAGTGACCGCAGGACCCTGACCAGGGCCACACCCCCGCGCATCGCGGCCACACCGAACGGCGGCGGGGGGCACGCCCGCCGCCGCAGACGCTGGACGTACGGCGGCGGGCGGCCCGAACACCGGACCGCCCGCCGCCGTACCAACAGGTGTTACTTGCCGTCCGCCGGCTTGTCCTCCAGGTCAGCGGACGCCGCCGACGTCGTCGGCTTGTGCGACTCGGTGGTGGGCTGCGCCGGAGTGTCCGGGCCACCCGCATCCGCCGGCTGCTCCGCGGCGGACACGTCGCCGTCCAGCAACGCGGTCAGCGCCGCACCGGTGATCCGGCGGAACGTCCGCCCCACCCGGTGGCGGTCCAACACCGCCACCTCCAACTGGTTGGCGGCGATCGTCCGGGCCGCGCCGCCCTCGCCACCAACCGTGCTCAACGCCTGCACCGCCACCCGGGCCGCCTCGGCGAGGGACATGTCCGCACGGTGCTGGGACTTCAGCACACCGGTGATCGCCTCAGCCTGGCCGCCCATGGCCATCCGACCCGGCTCGTCGTTGACCGAACCGTCGTACGTCAGCCGGTACAACTCGTCGTCGTCCGCGGTCGCCCCGACCTCCGCCACGCAGATCTCCACCTCGAACGGCTTCGACTGCTCGGTGAAGATCGCACCGAGCGTCTGCGCGAACGCGTTGGCCAGAGCCCGCCCGGTGACATCCCGCCGGTCGTAGCTGAGCCCGTTCAGGTCGGCCATCCGCACACCGGCCCGGCGCAGATTCTCGAACTCGTTGTACCGACCGACCGCGGCGAACCCGATCCGGTCGTAGATCTCGCTGACCTTGTGCAGGGCGCTGGAGAGGTTCTCCGCGACGAAGAGCACCCCGCCGGAATAGCTGAGGACCACGGCGCTGCGACCCCGAGCGATGCCCTTGCGGGCCAACTCGGAGCGGTCGCGCATGATCTGTTCGGGCGAGGCGTAGAACTGCATGGCCACGGCGGCGGTTCTCCTTACGGCGCGGTGCTGACGACTGCTGACTGGTGGGGGTGGAAGGGGGTCACCCGCCCGGGTTCTCCATCCGACCGGCGACCACGCCCTCGGCGATCGCCGCCGTCTCGGCGTCGGTCAACCGGCGGGTGCCCTCGGCGGTAGCGGTCATCACCACCGGATAGATCCGACGGGTCAGATCCGGTCCGCCGGTCGCGGTGTCGTCGTCCGCCGCGTCGTAGAGCGCCTCGACCGCGAGGCGGGTGGCGTCGTCGACCGACACACCGGCCCGGAAGCGCTTCTTCAGCGCCGACTTCGCGAAGAGCGAGCCGGAGCCGATCGCGTCGTACCCGGTCTCCTCGTACGGACCGCCGGTCACGTCGAAGCTGAAGATCCGACCGGCCCGCGCCGGGTCGGCGGCGGCCAGGTCGAACCCGGCGAACAGCGGGACCACGGCCAGGCCCTGCATGGCCGCACCCAGGTTGCCGCGGATCATCGACGCCAACCGGTTGGCCTTGCCGTCGAGCGAGAGCATCGCGCCCTCGATCTTCTCGTAGTGCTCCAGCTCCACCTGGAACAGTCGCATCAGCTCGATCCCGATGCCAGCCGTGCCCGCGATCCCCACCAGGGAGTACGCGTCGGCCGGGTGCACCTTCTCGATGTCACGCTGGGCGATCAGGTTGCCCATGGTGGCCCGCCGGTCTCCGGCCATCACGACGCCACCGGCGGCCGAGATGGCCACGATGGTGGTCGCGTGCGGCGCCAGGTCCGCTGCCATGCCCGGCGGCAACGGCCGCCGGCCGGGCAGCATCTCGGGGGCCGCCCGACTCAGGAACGTCGTGAAGGAGGACGTCCCCGCGTTGGTGAACACATCTGGTAGACGCCCGGATGGATCAAAGCCCGCTGCCACGTGGTTCCTCTCAGATACGTGATCGCCCTGGCCAGCCTCATGGGACTGTCACGGAACTGGCCAAGACCACCGTTGCAGTTGAAGCAGAGTATCCCGCGCACCCACCCGGTGCGATGATCGTGGTCCAGATGTTGCGGGTGCGCGCCGCCACAGATCGCGCAGACCCCGCCCTGCTCGGCCAGGAGCTCCTGAAACTCCTTCTCCCCGACGCCGTACCGCCGCCGCAGGTGGTACTCGCGCGTGCCGCCGTGCAGCCGGATCTTGCTCTCCTTGCCCTTCTCGTTGTGGCAAGGCTTGCAGTATCGGCCGTGTCCCCCACGACCGGAGCGATTCCGGGGAAAGTCATCGAGGGGCTTGGTGGCATCACAGGCCGGGCACCGTCGGTGCCCCTCCGGCACCGACGGCAGCTGACGCACGTCCCGGCCCTGCTGCTCCTTCAGACGCTTGGCGTAGCTGGCCTTCGAGCGGACGTTGAAGCACGGCTTGCAATAGCTGCCGCGACCGTCCGGTCTCTTGCTGTTGGCACAGAACTGATCGAGGGGCAGCCACTCGCCGCAATCTCGACAGCGGCGCTGGCCATCTCGGTCATCTGAGAGACGAGGCATGTCCGGTTTGACCGCTATTGCCTCTATTGCCCCCCTTTCTGCACATAGCCCCTGACAAATTCCTCTGCGTTTTCTTCGAGGACGGAGTCGATCTCGTCGAGGAGGTCGTCGACGTCCTCGGTGATCTCGGCGTGCCGCTCGGCCACCTCGGGGTTGGCCTCGGTGGTGACGTCCTCGATTTCCTCGCCCTGACGGGACTTGCCGGACTGCGACTGGCCGCCGCTGTCATGAGTGGCCATTGCTGCCTCCTCCACGATCGTCTGCGATGAACTTACCTCGCGCGGGCGACGAAAAGCCCGCCGCGCGCCGGCTTGCGGCACGCGGCGGGCATAAGGACGTGCGTTCAGCCGCCGGTCAACGTCTCCAGCAGATCCTTCGCGCTGGCGCAGCGGTCGAACAGCGCCCCGACGTGCGCGCGCGTGCCGCGCTCCGGCTCCATCATCGGCACCCGGACGAGCGATTCCCGGCCCACGTCGAAGATCACCGAATCCCAGCTCGCGGCGACGACCTCGGACGCGTACTGGGCCAGGCAGCGGCCCCGGAAGTAGGCCCGGGTGTCCTCCGGCGGCTCGGTCATCGCGGTGCGCGTCTCGTCGTCGGTGAGTAGCGTCTTCATCGCCTTTCGGGTGACCAGGCGGTGGTAGAGGCCCTTCTCCGGCCGGACGTCGGAATACTGCAGGTCGACCAGTTGCAGCTTGTGCGAGCCCCAGCCGAGCTTCTCCCGCTCCCGGTAACCTTCGAGCAGCCGCAGTTTGGCCACCCAGTCCAACTCGTCGGCGCAGAGCATCGGGTCCCGGCCGAGCCGGTCCAACACACTCTCCCAGCGGTCGAGCACATCGACGGTCTGCTCGTCGGCGTCGGTGCCGTAGCGGTCGTCGACAAAGGACCGGGCGCGTTCCAGGTACGCCCACTGCAGGTCGAGTGCGGTGAGCCGGCGTCCGTCGCGCAGTCGCATGAGGTGCGCCAGGCCGGGATCGTGGCTGACCGCGCGCAGCTCGCTGACCGGGTCGGCGATGCCGAGGTCGGCGCCGAGCGCCTTCTCCTCGATCATGTTGAGGATCAGGGCGGTGGTGCCGACCTTGAGGTAGGTGGAGATCTCGGAGAGGTTGGCGTCGCCGATGATCACGTGCAGCCGACGGTACTTGTCGGCGTCGGCGTGCGGCTCGTCGCGGGTGTTGATGATGGGCCGCTTGAGGGTGGTCTCCAGGCCCACCTCGACCTCGAAGAAGTCGGCGCGCTGGGAGATCTGGAAGCCGCTCTGCCCGCCGTCCTGACCGATGCCGACCCGGCCCGCGCCGCAGACGATCTGGCGGGTGACGAAGAACGGCGTCAGGTACGCCACGATGTCGGCGAACGGGGTCTGCCGGCGCATCAGGTAGTTCTCGTGGGCGCCGTAGCTGGCCCCCTTGTTGTCGGTGTTGTTCTTGTAGAGGTGGATCGGCTGGCTGCCCGGGATGGTGGCGGCCCGGCGGGACGCCTCGGCCATCACCCGCTCACCAGCCTTGTCCCAGCGCACGATGTCGCGGGGGGTGGTGACCTCCGGGGTGGAGTATTCGGGGTGGGCGTGGTCGACGTAGAGACGGGCGCCGTTGGTGAGTATCACGTTGGCGAGGCCGAGGTCCTCGTCCGCGAGGGCCTCGGCGGGGTCGTAGGCGGCTCCGGAGTAGGTGAATCCGCGGGCGTCGCGCAGCGGCGACTCTTCCTCGTAGTCCCAGCGGGCTCGACCACCCCGGTTGAGCTCGGGGCGTGCCCCGTAGGCGTTGACCACCTGTGATGAGGTGACCATCGGGTTGGCTCCGGCCTGTCCGGGCACGGAGATGCCGTACTCGACTTCGGTGCCCATGATCCGACGTACCGTCATGCGACCACTCGCTTCGCTCGCCCCTGGAGCCGGCGTACCCGCCGCTCACACCATCGAGACTAGTCTGCGCGGTGGCGTACCGCGCGGCCCTGCCGGTCGGCGCGGCGCGGCTGCCGTGCCGTGGCGGGTCGTGGTGACACCCTGCTCCGCCGGCGCGGCGCGCCCGTTGGGCGCGTGAATGTCGTCGATGGCCTGCGGAGCGCGCGGGTCGGCCACGACGGGCCACCGTGGGCGGGGCGCGGACGCGTGGGCTGGTGGGGACGCACGGGCTGGTTGGGGACGCACGCAGCGGCGGCACCGGACGAGGTCCGATGCCGCCGCTGGCGGTCAGAGGTACTGGCCGGTGTTGCTGGCGGTCTCGATGGACCGGCCGGCCTCGGCGCCCTTGCCACCGGAGACGAGCGTGCGGATGTAGACGATCCGCTCGCCCTTCTTGCCGGAGATGCGCGCCCAGTCGTCGGGGTTTGTGGTGTTGGGGAGGTCTTCGTTCTCGCGGAACTCGTCGACGCAGGCGTCGAGCAGGTGCTGCAGGCGCAGCCCCTTGCGACCGGAGGTGAGGAACTCCTTGATGGCCATCTTCTTGCTCCGGTCGACGATGTTCTGGATCATCGCGCCGGAGTTGAAGTCCTTGAAGTAGAGGACTTCCTTGTCACCGTTGGCGTAGGTGACTTCGAGGAAGCGGTTCTCCTCCGTTTCGGAGTACATCCGCAGCACCACGGCGTCGATCATCGCCGCGACGGTGGCCTGGGGGTCGGTGCCGTGCTCGGCCAGGTCGTCCGGGTGCAGGGGCAGCCCGGCGAGGATGTACTTGGAGAAGATGTCCTTGGCCGCTTCGGCGTCCGGTCGCTCGATCTTGATTTTCACGTCGAGCCGACCGGGGCGCAGGATCGCCGGGTCGATCATGTCTTCCCGGTTGGAGGCGCCGATGACGATGACGTTCTCCAGCCCCTCCACGCCGTCGATCTCGCTGAGCAGCTGCGGGACGATGGTGTTCTCCACATCGGAGGAGACACCGGAGCCACGGGTCCGGAAGATCGAGTCCATCTCGTCGAAGAACACGATCACCGGCGTGCCCTCGCCGGCCTTCTCCCGTGCCCGTTGGAAGATCAGCCGGATGTGCCGCTCGGTCTCGCCGACGTACTTGTTGAGCAGCTCGGGGCCCTTGATGTTGAGGAAGAAGCTGGTGTGCTTCTCCTTGCCCTGCCGTTCGGCGATCTTCTTGGCCAGCGAGTTGGCCACCGCCTTGGCGATGAGCGTCTTGCCACAGCCCGGCGGGCCGTAGAGCAGGATGCCCTTGGGCGGGCGGAGCTGGTGCTCACGGAACAGGTCCGCGTGCAGGAAGGGAAGCTCCACCGCGTCGCGGATCTGCTCGATCTGCGACTGGAGGCCACCGATGTCGCCGTAGTCGACGTCGGGCACCTCCTCCAGGACCAGCTCCTCGACCTCGCTCTTCGGGATCCGCTCGTACGCGTACGCCGAGCGGGGCTCGATCATGAGCGAGTCGCCGGCTCGGATCGCCGAGCCGATGAGGGTCTCGGCGAGGTGCACGATGCGCTCCTCGTCGGAGTGTGAGACCACCAGCGCCCGGTCACCCGGCCCGCCGTTTGGTCCCTCCAGGATCTCCTTGAGCATCACGACCTCGCCGACCCGCTCATAGCCGAACGCGTCGACGATGTTGAGCGCGTCGTTGAGCAGGACCTCCTGGCCACGGCGCAGGTCACCCACGTCCAGCGAGGGTGAGACCGCGACCCGTAGTTTGCGACCGCCGGTGAAGACGTCCACCGAGCCGTCGTCGTGCTTGGCCAGGAAGACGCCATAGCCACTCGGCGGTTGCGCGAGCCGGTCGATCTCCTCCTTGAGCGTCACGATCTGCGTGCGAGCCTCCTTGAGGGTGCTCACCAGCCGGTCGTTGTTCTCGGTCAGCCGCGCCAACTGTGCCTGGGTGGCCGCCAGCCGCTCTTCGAGCTGCCGGACGTGTCGGGGGCTTTCGGTCAACTTGCGCCGCACCAGAGCGAGTTCCTCCTGAAGGAACGCGACCTGCGTGGAGAGATCGTGGGCTTCCTTCTCCCACCGTGCGGCGCGCGAGTCCGCGTCGTCGCTGCGTGCTGCCACGTCCCACCTCCCCGGGGGGCTTGAACGTTCTGCCCTAACACTAGCCGCTATGAGGCCGATTCGGTCCCACGCAACACCCTCGTCACCGAACCTTGATCGCCAAGGGTGGCCTGACGGGCGGTTACCGGCGTTCGGGTACCGTCGGAGTGTAGGTCGGGAGAACATGGGGGGTGCACCGGTGACCGAGGTCGCGACCGATCAGCTGCAGGTCTGGGTCGACCAGGATCTGTGCACGGGCGATGGGCTCTGCGTGCAGTACGCGCCGGAGGTTTTCGAGTTCGACATCGACGGTCTGGCGTACGTCAAGGGTGCCGACGGTGAGCTGCTGGCGGCGCCGGGCAGCCGTGTCGACGTGCCCGAGCACCTGCGGCTCGAGGTGATCGACTCGGCGAAGGAGTGCCCGGGCGACTGCATCCACGTGGTGCGCGGCGACGGTGTCGAGGTCGCCGGTCCGGACGCCGAGGAAGACTGAGTCACCCACCGGCCGGGCCACGCGGCCCGGCCGGACCCGGAAGGGGTACGCCTCAGAGCATCGGACGGCCGACCACCGAGGCGACCAGCCGCGCGAATTCCTCCAGCCGGGCGATCTGCCCCGCCCCACCGTCGTCGAGGGTCTTGCCGAAGCGCAGCGCGTCGTGCCGTGGCGTGCCCACCATCTCCTCGCTCGGTGGCGCCTCGTCCAGCGAGGTGAGCAGCAGGTAGACGTCGATGCTGTCGACCCGGATCTCGCCGCTCTCGGCGCGGTTGAGCCGCCGCCGGCAGCCGACCTCGGTCACGGTGGAAACCGGCACGACCCGCAAGGACGAGGTCATCGAGCCGGGAGGACCCTCCTCGGGCGGCACGTCCTCGCCGTGCCAGAGGATCAGCCGGCTGCCGTCGCAGACGACGACCTCCTGCCACACGCCGTTGACCTCGTTGACGAAGCGTTCCAGGGTGAAGCCGAGCACGGACGCGCCGCGCAGCACGCCGCCGAGCGCCTCCAGGGCGACGTCCGGGTCGCGCAGGTAGGCCCGCGCCGCCGACTCCAGATCCTGGTAGGGCGACCAGTCGGGAAAGACCGCGGGGAGGTCACCGCCGCCGTAGCCCGGTCGGCTCATGCCATCGCCTCCCCCTGCTCGGCGGTGCCTCCGGCCAGCTCGATGGTCACGGCCTGTCCATCTCCCCCGTACCGTTGGGCTGCGCATCCGCCACCTGGGCGGCGGCCTGTCGGGCCGCCTCCGCCGCGCGGAGGTCCTGGCGGCGCTGCGCGTACGCCTCGGTGCCCTTGCTGGGCTTGCGGCGGCGCGGCGGCGCGGTGACCCCGGGGGCCAGCTTGCGCGCGGACACCAGGAACGCGGTGTGCGCGATCATCCGGTGGTCCGGCCGGACGGCGAGGCCCTCGGCGTGCCAGTCGCGCACCAGGGACTCCCAGGCGCGCGGCTCGGTCCAGCCGCCGCGCTCGCGCAGCGCCTCCACCAGCTCGGACAGCTGCGGCGTGGTGGCGACGTAGCCGATGAACACCCCGCCGGGGACCAGCGCCCGCTCGACCATGCCGAGAGTCTCCCAGGGGGTCAGCATGTCCAGGATGATCCGGTCGAACCCGGTCTCCTGGCACTGCGCGACGTCACCGACGTGCAGGTGCCACGACGGGTGCGGCCCGTTGAAGAACGCCTCGACGTTGCGCTTGGCGATCTGGGCGAAGTCGTCGCGCAGCTCGAACGAGTGCAGCTCACCCTCGGTGCCGACGGCCCGCAGCAGGGAGCAGCTCAGCGCGCCGGAGCCGGCGCCGGCCTCGAGGACCTTGGCGCCGGGGAAGATGTCACCCATCGCGACGATCTGCGCCGAGTCCTTCGGGTAGATCACCTGGGCGCCGCGCGGCATGGACAGCACATAGTCCGACAGGAGGGGCCGCAACGCGAGGAAGGCGGTGCCGCCACCGGCGGTGGTGACCACGCTGCCGTCGGGGAGCCCGATCAGCGTGTCGTGCGCCAGGATGCCGCGGTGGGTGTGGAACTCCTTGCCGGGCTCCAGCGTCACGGTGTGCATCCGCCCCTTGGGGTCGGTCAGCTGAACCCGGTCGCCGGGCCGGAACGGCCCACGGTGCACGGGTGTCAGCGCCGGGGTGGTGGGGTCGGCTCCGACGGTGGAGGGAGTTGCGGTCACGGTGTCATCTTCCGGTTGGGTTCGAGGAGCTGTGCAAGGTCCGCGATGTGCAGAATGCCGACGACATCTTCGCCTGACGTCACCACGTACTGCGCGCCCGGGTAGGTCTGTACGGCCTCCATCACCCGCTCGCCGTCCCAGCCGACCGACAGGGCGGGAAGTGTGCCCAGTGCGCGGGCGACGGCGTCCACCGCCAGCCATGGTCGGCGGTCGACGGGCACCGCGTCGGCGGCGGCCGGGTCGACGAGCGCCACCGGCCGCCCGGTGGAGTCGGTGACCAGCAGGGCCGAGGCGGGCTGCCCGCCTTCGGCGCGTCGGCGCTGGGCTTCGGCCAGGGGCGTACCGGTGGTCACCGGCCAGACCGGGCGGGCCAGCCGGGAGAGGTCGATCAGCGGGAACCGGCGGCTGACCCGGGCGGCCCGGACGGCCTGCCCGGCGCCCCGCCAGAGGGTGACGGCGACCAGCAGCATCAGCGGCAGCGCCAGCGGCGACAGGACGTCGACCACGGTCAGCAGCCCGACCAGGGCGGCGGTGCCGACCGCCACGACCCGGCCGGCCCAGCCGGCGACCTCGGTGCCGAGGTGCCGGTCGCGGGTCAGCCCCCAGACGGCGGCGCGCAGCGCCCGGCCGCCGTCGAGCGGCAGCCCGGGCAGACTGTTGAACACCGCGACGATGACGTTGCTGACCGCGAGTTGGAAGGCGAGCTGGTGCGCCACCGTCCGCTCGGGCAGGGCGAGGGTGGCGGCGACCGCGAGGACTCCGAGCACCGCGGAGACCGCCGGCCCGGCCAGCGAGACCAGCAGGTCGACACGGGGGGACGGGGCGTCCCGGTCCATCTCGGTGTAGCCGCCGAGCAGTTCCAGGGTGATTCCGCGCACACCGATGCCGTACCGGCGGGCGGTGAGGGCGTGGCCCAACTCGTGCAGCAGCACCGAGCCGAGCAACGACACCACGAACCCGAAGCCGATCAGGTAGCCGCTGATCTGCGGCAGGTCGAGCTGTCGGCGGGCGAATTCGGCGTACAGGACGGCGATGAGCACCGCGAACAGGACCATGGAGCCGTTGAGGTGCAACGGCACCCCGAACACCCGGCCGACGTTCAGGCCGAGACGCCGGTCGGGTCGGCGTGGCGGCGGGGATGTCTGCTCCATCGCCACGATGCTACGGACCGTCGCCGCGCGGGGCGGGCGGCGGTCGGTGTCACACCGGTGCCCTAACCTTTGCCGACATGACGGCGGAATCGGTCACCACCCCCCAGCCCTCCCTCGCGGCGCAGGCGCCGCCGACGGTGCGGGCCTCGCTGTCGCCGTCGCGGGCGGCGGATTTCAAGACCTGCCCGCTGCTCTACCGCTTCCGAAGCATCGACCGGCTGCCCGAGCGCACCACGATCGAGCAGGCCCGGGGCACGTTGGTGCACGCGGTGCTGGAGCGCCTGTTCGACCTGCCGGCGACCGGCCGCACGCCGGCGGCGGCCGGCGACCTGGTGGCCCCCCAGTGGGACCGGCTGGTCACGGAGCAGCCGGAGCTGGCCGCGATCTTCGACGGCGCGGAGCCGGCCGGCCCGGTGGAGTTCCTGCGCTCGGCCGCCGGGCTGCTGGAGGGCTACTTCGCGGTGGAGGACCCGACCCGGCTGGAGCCGGCCGAGCGCGAGAGCCTGATCTCGGCGGTGGTCGACGACGAGTTGCTGATCCGGGGCTACCTGGACCGGCTCGACGTCGCTCCGGACGGCGCGCTGCGGGTCGTCGACTACAAGACCGGGGGCGCGCCCCGGGAGGCGTTCGAGGCGCGGGCGCTGTTCCAGTTGAAGTTCTACGCCCTGGTGTTGTGGCGCACCCGAGGGGTGGTGCCCCGGGTGCTGCGGTTGCTCTACCTGCGTGACGCCGAGGTGTTGGACTACACGCCGGACGCCGACGAGCTGGTCCGCTTCGAGCGCACGGTGGTGGCGCTGTGGCGCGCGATCGAGCAGGCCACCGCCCGGCAGGATTTCCGGCCCCGGCCGAGCAAGCTGTGCGACTGGTGCAGTCACCAGGCTCTGTGCCCGAGCTTCGGCGGCACCCCGCCGCCGTTCCCGGTGGCGGCGGCGACCGCTGATCCGCTGCGCGACGCCCGGTCTGCGCCGGTGGTGCCCGGCGCCGACGAGTGACGACCCGCGGCGGGCCGTTCGTGCGCGCCGCGGTGCGTCCGGTCGGTCGCTGACCGCCCCCGCCGCGGGCACCGCGGACCCGGCCGAAGCGGTGCCGCGTCGGTGCCGACACCGCGGCGGGGAGGCCTCTACCGTGGTCCGCGACGCACGTCCGCCGTACGCGAGGATGAGCGGTGCGGGCGCGACGTCGGCGGAACGGGAGACGAGATGACGGATCGGGTGGCCCCGGCGCGGCCGGTGCGGATCCTGCTCGCCGACGACCAACCGCTGCTGCGCACCGGCTTCCGGATGGTGCTGGGGGCCGAGAGTGACCTGAATGTGGTGGCCGAGGCCGGCGACGGTGTGGAGGCGGTGGAGCTGTCCCGCCGGCTGCTGCCCGACGTCGTGCTGATGGACATCCGGATGCCCCGGATGGACGGGGTGGCGGCGACCCGGGCCATCGTCGACTCCCGGCTGCCGGTGCGGGTGCTGGTGCTCACCACGTTCGACCTGGACGAGTACGTGGTGGGGGCGCTGCGCGCGGGCGCCAGCGGGTTCCTGGCCAAGGACGTGCCCGCCGAGGAGCTGATCGCGGCGATCCGCACGGTGGCCGGCGGGGACGCGGTGGTCTCGCCGCGGATCCTGCGGCGGCTGCTGGAGCGCTTCGCCGACCTGCTGCCCGATCCGGCGGCGACGCCCGCGCCGGTGCTCAACGCGCTCACCGACCGGGAACGCGAGGTGCTGGTGCAGGTGGCTCGGGGGTTGTCCAACGCCGAGATCGCGGCGGTGCTGTCGGTCAGCGAGACCACGGTGAAGACCCACGTCGGGCGCCTGCTGACCAAGCTGCGACTACGCGACCGGGTGCAGGCCGTGGTGCTGGCGTACGAGTCGGGTCTGATCCGCCCCGGGGCGTAGCTGAGGTCCGGCGGCTACCCCACTCGGCGTACTCGGAAATCCCTCCGTGGGGGGACGGCCCCGTTGCCGCGCTCACCTACCGTGACCGGAGACGGCTCGGCGCGGTTGACCCTCCGGTGGCGTGAGGGCGCAGTCTCGGGTTCGGCGCTGTCACCGGTCGCGGGAATCGGGTCGACCGGTCGTCGGGTCAGGGGCAACCCTGATCCGACATCGGGGGCGACCCGCAGCGGGAAATCCGCGCCGGGTCCCCCCAGGGGCGGACGGAACGGGCGTGAGCAGCGCCGATGATGGAACAGTCACGCCGGACCATCGGGGGGCGGCGTGAGCAGACGGACAGACGGAAGAGGTAGATGACGTGACCGCGACGGTAGGCCAGGCGCAGGCCGCGGCCCGGGCGAACGACGTGTGGAAGGTGTACGGCAGCGGCGAGGCTCAGGTCATCGCGCTGCGGGGGGTCAGCGCCGAGTTCGAACGTGGCCGGTTCACCGCGATCATGGGGCCGTCGGGTTCGGGCAAGTCGACGCTGATGCACTGCCTGGCCGGCCTGGACTCGGTGACCCGGGGGACGGTGGCGATCGGTGAGACGACAGTCACCGGGCTGGGCGACGCGGGGCTGACGAAGCTGCGCCGCGACAAGGTGGGCTTCATCTTCCAGCAGTTCAACCTGCTGCCCACGCTGACCGCCAAGGAGAACATCCTGCTGCCGTTGTCGATCGCCGGGCGCAAGCCGGACCCGGCCTGGTACGACACGGTGATCACCACGGTTGGTCTGAAGGACCGGCTGGACCACCGGCCGGCGCAGCTCTCCGGCGGACAGCAGCAGCGGGTGGCGTGCGCGCGTGCCCTGGTCTCCCGCCCCGAGGTGATCTTCGCGGACGAGCCGACCGGCAACCTGGACTCGCGCTCCGGCGCGGAGGTGCTCAACTTCCTGCGTAGCTCGGTCCGCGAGCACGGCCAGACGATCGTGATGGTCACCCACGACCCGACCGCCGCCGCGTACGCCGACCGGGTGGTCTTCCTCGCCGACGGGCAGATCGTCTCGGAGTTGATCGAGCCGACCGCCGAGACGGTGCTGGACACCATGAAGAAGCTGGACACTCCGGCCGAGGTGGGCAACTGATGTTCCGGGCGACACTGAAGAGTCTGCTGGCCCGCAAGGTCCGGCTGATCCTGTCCGGTCTGGCGGTGGTGCTCGGGGTGATGTTCGTCTCCGGTGCCTTCGTGTTGACCGACACGCTGGGGCGTTCGTTCGACTCCGTCTTCGCCGACGGCTTCTCCGAGATCGACGTGAACGTCGCGGCGAAACCGAAGGTGGAGCTCAGCGAGATGGAGGGCGAGCAGACCTCGGCTCCGCTGCCCGCCGCCGTGGTGGAACGGGTCAAGCAGGTGCCGGGGGTGGCTTCGGCGACCGGCATCGTCAACGCCGACGGCGCCCGCGTGGTCGGCAGCAACGGCAAGGTGATCACCTCGTTCGGTCCGCCCCAGTTGGGCGAGAACTGGATCGGCGAGAGCGACCTGATGCAGTTGCGGGAGGGGCGCGCGCCGCAGGCCGAGGACGAGGTCGTGCTCAACAAGGCGCTGGCCACGGCGGCGAAGGTGCAGGTCGGCCAGAAGGTGGGCGTGCTCACCGCGTTCGAGTCGAAGAAGCGGGACTTCACCCTGGTCGGCATCATGGGCTACAGCGGTGACCGGGACTCGATCGGCGGGGTCAACGAGGTCTTCTTCACCACGCCGGTGGCGCAGCGGCTGATGCTCGGCGAGCCGGACACGTTCAGCAGCGTCACCGTCCGCACCGCCGGTGGGGTCTCCGACGAGACGCTGCGCGACGACGTGGCCCGCGCGCTGGGGCCGGACTTCGAGGTGAAGACCGGTGAGCAGGTGGCCGCGGACGCGTCGGCCGGCCTGAAGGAGGGCTTGTCCTTCTTCAACAAGATCCTGCTCGGCTTCGCCGCAGTGGCGTTGCTGGTCGGCACGTTCCTGATCCTCAACACCTTCTCGATCATCGTCGCGCAGCGCACCCGGGAGTTGGCGTTGATGCGCGCCATCGGGGCCAGCGGTCGGCAGATCATCGGCTCGGTGGTGTTGGAGGCCATCGCGGTGGGGCTGATCGCCTCGGTGCTCGGTCTCGCCGCCGGCATCGGGGTGGGGGCGCTGCTGGCGTTCCTGTTCGGCAAGCTGGCCGGTGGGCTCACCCTGGCCGGGATCGGCGTGCCGGCGGCCGCGGTGATCGGCTCGTTCGCGGTCGGTCTGGTCATCACCGTGGTGGCGGCGCTGCTGCCGGCGCTGCGGGCGTCGCGGATCCCGCCGATCGCAGCCATGCAGGACGTGGCCACCCCGGACCGGCCGTTGACGAAGATCACCGTGACCGGGTCGGTGGTCACCGGCATCGGCGCGGTGCTGCTGTTCCTCGGGCTCAGCGGCAACGCCCGGGGCAGCACGCTGCCCACCATCCTGGGTGGGGTGCTGTTCGCCTTCATCGGTGTGGCGCTGCTGACCCCGCTGATCAGTCGGCCGGTGGTGAACCTGCTCGGCGCGATCTTCTCCTGGTCGGTGCCGGGCAAGCTGGGCCGGCTCAACTCCGGGCGGAACCCGCGCCGCACGGCGATCACCGCCGCGGCGCTGATGGTCGGCATCGCGCTGGTCACCGGCGTCACGGTGATCCTCGACTCGGCCAAGGGCAGCATCAGCGCGCTCGCCGAGGACACCATCAAGGCCGAGCTGGTGATCTCCGGCCAGCAGGGCGGTCCGCGTCCGCCGAGCTTCGACCCGGCGGTGCTGGACAAGGCCAAGGCCCTGCCCGGCGTGCAGCTGGTCGACGGCGAGTACGGCGACATGGCGAAGCTCGACGGCGAGAGCACCTGGGTCGGGGCGAGCAGTGACATCGCGTCGTTGCGGCAGATCTTCGGGGCGAAGGCCACCGCCGGTGACATCGACCGGCTCGGGCCAACCGAGATGCTGTCCAGCTCGGACACGGCCACCTCGCGTGGCTGGTCGGTGGGTTCGACGGTCAAGGTGCAGTTGACCCGGGGTGAGGTGCGGACGTACACCGTCAGCGGCATCTACGAGTCGTCCCAGCTGACCAACCCGGTGATGTTGCCGGTGCAGGCCGCGAGGGACTTCACCATCCCGCAGCCCAGCCAGGGATTCATCCAGCTAGCCCCCGGTGCCCGGGTCGCCGACGTGCAGCCCCAGGTGGAGACGCTGCTGGCGGACAGCCCCGAGGTGTCGGTGGCTGACCGGGACGCGTTCATCAAGCAGCAGACCGGTCAGCTCGACGGGCTGCTCACGATGATCCAGATCCTGCTGGCCCTGGCCATCGTGATCGCCGTGCTCGGCATCATCAACACCCTGGCGCTGTCGGTGCTGGAGCGGACCCGGGAGTTGGGTCTGCTGCGGGCGATCGGCCTGCGCCGGGGCCAGACGATGGGCATGATCACCGTGGAGGCGGTGGTGATCTCCGTGTTCGGCGCGCTGCTGGGCGTGGCGGTCGGCACCGGTCTCGGCGCCGCGGTGGTCGAGGCGCTCAAGGACGAGGGCATCACCGACCTGATCCTGCCCTGGGGACAGATGGGTATCTTCCTCGGTCTCGCCGCGATCATCGGTGTGGTGGCCGCGGTGCTGCCGGCCATCCGGGCGGCCCGGATCAACGTCCTGGGAGCGATCGCCCACGACTGATCGGCAACAGCCGACGCCCCCGGTCGCCCAGTGCGATCGGGGGCGTCGGCCGTCTCGGGGCGATGCGTCCCCGGTCGACGCTCAGGCGGCTGGGCGCCGAATCTCAGCCGGTCGCCGCGGCCCGGTCGGCCAGCAGCGTCGCGAGCAGCCCCAGGTCCACGCCGGTCAGGCTCTCCACCTGGTGTACGCCGGCAGTGCGCGCAAGCGCCACCTCCGCCGGTACGGCCAGCACCGCCGCACCGGAGGCGAGCGCGCTGGCCACCCCGGTCGGCGAGTCCTCGATCGCCACGCACCGCGCGATCGGCACACCGAGTAGCCGGGCGGCGGTCAGGTAGGGCTCCGGGTGCGGCTTGGCCGCCACCACCTCGTCGCCGGCGACCACGGTGTCGAAGTTGTCCCGGCCCAGGGTGTCCAGGGCGATCTCGACAAGCGCCCGAGGGCTGGAGGTGACAAGCGCGGTGGGGATTCCCGCCGCGCGGACCGCGCGCAGCAGCTCGTACGCGCCGGGCCGCCAGGGCAGTCCGCTACGGAACAGCTCCAGGATCCGGGCGTTGATCCACGCCGCGCTGATCTCCGGATCCCGTTCGGGCTGCCGCAGGTCGTCGTGCAGGATGCGCATCGACTCGGCCATGGCCGTGCCGATGATCGACCGGCGGGCGTCCTCGGACAGCTCCCCGCCGTACTCCTGGGCGAGTTCCTGGAGCGCGACGTCCCACAGCTTCTCGCTGTCGACGAGCGTGCCGTCCATGTCGAAGAGCACGGCGGCGGGGTGGTGGTGGCTGCTCAGCGGATCCTCCAGGGTCGTGGCCGACACCGGCGATCCTGCCAGGCCGGCGTCCCGCCGGTGACCGCGATGGACGCCGACGTGATCGGGGCAACCCGCTCAGCCCAGGTCGCAGGCCGCCAGTGAGCGCTCGTAGCCGCGGAAGAACGAGTCGGTGCGCTGCTCGGCGGTGCCGTGCGAACCCTCCGCGAACCACGGCTGGTCCGGGTCGTCGCCGACGGCCGCCAGCCCCTCGCGGAACTCGTCGAGGTCACCATCGGCCAGGGTCAGGACCTTGGCGCGCACCGAGTCACCGAGGTACGCGCCGGCCATGCAGTCGGCCTGCAACTCCTGCTGGATGGTGAAGCTGTAGTTGATGCCGAGCCGTACCTGGATGCCGTGAGCGTACTCGTGACCGAGCAGGTAGAACACGAACGCGTCGCCGACCTGGCGGAACGCCGCCACCGACCAGGCGACGTCGTACGCGATGAAGTCGCCCTGCGAGCAGTAGACGGCGTTGTTGCGGGGCAGCGGCTCGCCCCCGCAGGACACCTCGCCCGCCCGCTGGTACGGGGTGATCCGCCGGATCGGTTGGAACCGCTGCCCGGACTCCTTGAACTGCGCCGCCCAGTACCGTTCGGCGATCGTCTGCGCGTCGGCGACGTCCTGCTCGAATTCGGCGACGCTTGTGGTGCCGTCGGCCCGGGTGGTGTTCGGCGTCGGGGAACCCTGCGAACGGGCGGGCGCGGGGCGCTCGCCCTCCGGCTCGGCCAGCCCGCCCCCGGCGCAGGCGAGCGACAACAGGGCGGCGATCAGCAGGGCCGCAACCGGTCCCCCGGCGGCGCGTCCTGACCGTGTGCCCACTGTGCCTCCCCAGACATCCGTGCTCGCGCTGGTAGTACCCCGACAAGGTGACCGAAACGCCCGTCACCGGATTCACGTGCGCCGGCTGCGGATGGTTCACGGCAACCGTGTCGTACGGCCAGAATGGCCGGGGGCGGGTGCGGCCGTCCGGCGCGGAGGGTCGTGGTGCACGAGCTGGGCAGTCGCCGTCAGCCGGCCTCGCGGCCGCGCTGCCAGGTGTCGCCCTGGTCGCCGTGTCGCTCGGCCTCGTAGCGCTGCTGCCGGCCGTGGGCGTCCCGACCGGCCGCGCGTGCGTCGCTCCCGATCTCGCCCGTCCGTCGCCCCCGCCGAACCACCACCCCGAACGCGACAACAGCTACTGCCGCGAACCCTCCAACCACGACCCAGACCACCGCCATGCCCGCCAACCTAACCCACCCCACCCACCCCACCCCACCCACCACTCCCCCGTTGATCATGGAGTTGTTGCCACCGGCATCGGCGTGTCGGAGCTATAACCTCATGATCAACGGATCGAATCGGGCGAGGGTGGGGTGGGGTGTCCGGGTTGGGGGTTGGGTTTCGACGTTTCTGGTGAGCGGCGCCGGAGGCGGTGCCAGCGACACGAGGAGACACCCGTGAAGTACATGATTTTGCTGTACGGCTCCCAGCAGGACTACGACGTGTTGTCGGGGCGGGCTTCCGAGCGGCCCGCGATGTCGGCCGAGCAGATCGCGGCGATGCACCAGCACATGGAGACGTTCCACCAGGCGCTGGCCGAGTCCGGGGAGTTGGTGGACGCCCAGGGCCTGAGCGAGCCCGTGCACGCGCGCCGGGTGCAGGTACGCGAGGGCGCACCCGTGGTCACCGACGGCCCGTACCCGGAGACCCAGGAGGTCCTCGCCGGTTACACGATCGTGGAGTGCGCCAGCTTCGACCGGGCCACCGAGATCGCCGCCGGACTGGTCGACCCGGACGCCCCCGGCGGCTACGTGGACGTGCGGCCGGTGCTGGAGGGCATCGGGGACCTGGCCGGCTGACCGATGCCGCAGACACCCGTCGAGGACCTGCTGCGCGCGCTGGCGCCGCAGGTCCTCGGCGCGCTGGTACGTCGCTACGGGCACTTCGACACCGCTGAGGACGCCGTGCAGGAGGCGCTGATCGCCGCGGCCGACGGTTGGCCGCGCGACGGCGTACCGGACAATCCGCGCGGTTGGCTGATCACCGTCGCGTCCCGCCGGCTGACCGACCTGCTGCGCCGGGAGCAGGCCCGGGTGCGGCGGGAGGACACGGTGGCGCGGTGGGTGCTGCCCGAGCAGTGGTGCGCCCCCGCCGCCGACCATCCGCCCGCGGACGCCGACGACACGCTCATCCTGCTGTTCCTGTGCTGCCACCCGGCGCTGTCGCCGGCGTCGCAGATCGCGCTCACGCTGCGGGCGGTCGGCGGGTTGAGCACCGCCGAGGTGGCGCGCGCGTTCCTGGTGCCGGAGGCGACGATGACCCGGCGGATCAGTCGGGGCAAGCAGCGGATCCGCGACAGTGGGCTGCGGTTCGCGCCGCCGACGGGCCCGGAGCGCGCCGACCGGCTCGCCGCCGTGCTGCACGTGCTCTACCTGATCTTCACCGAGGGGTACGCCCGCACGGCCGGGCCCGGGTTGCTGCGCGCCGACCTGACCGCCGAGGCGATCCGGCTGACCCGTCTGGCGCACCGGCTGGTGCCCGAGGATCCCGAGGTGACCGGGCTGCTCGCGTTGATGCTGCTCACCGACGCCCGAGCGCCGGCCCGGATCGGCGCGCACGGCGAGCTGGTGCCGATGGCCGAGCAGGACCGCTCCCGGTGGCGGGCCGACCAGATCGCCGAGGGGGTCGGGTTGATCAGCGCGGCGCTGCCGCGCGGGGTCGTCGGGCCGTACCAGGTGCAGGCGGCCATCGCAGCCGTGCACGATGAGGCACCCAGCGCGGCAGCCACCGACTGGGCGCAGATCACCGCCCTGTACGAGGTGCTCCTCGGGATGTCCGACAATCCGGTGGTGGCGCTCAACCGCGCGGTGGCGGTGGCCATGAGTCGGGGCACGCCGGCCGGATTGGCGCTGCTCGCCGACCTGGCCGACGACGCGCGGCTGGCCGACGACCCGCGGCTGCCGGCCGCCCGCGCCCACCTGTGGGAGCTGCTGGGTGAGCGGGTCGCGGCGCGGGAGGCGTACCGGATGGCGGCGGCGCGCTCGACGAACCTGGCGCAGCAGCGCTACCTGAACGCCCGCGCGGACCGCCTCGCGGGCGACCCGCCGCCCGCCGGCTGAGCCGGCGGCGGACGGTCAGGGGCTCGCGGCCAGGAAGACGAAGGCGGCCAGCAACACCAGGTGTACGCCACCCTGCAGCACGTTGGCCCGGCCCGGCACGACGGTCAGCACCGCGGTCACCGCGGTCAGCGCGAGCAGGGCGAGCTGGGTGCCGCCGAGGCCGAGCAGCAGGGGGCCGTCCAGCCAGATCGAGGCGATGGCGATGGCCGGGATGGTCAGGCCGATGCTGGCCATCGCGGAGCCGAGGGCGAGGTTCAGGCTGATCTGTACGCGGTCGCGGCGGGCGGCGCGCGCGGCGGCGAGGGTCTCCGGCAGCAGTACCAGCAGGGCGATGATCACACCGACGAACGCGTGCGGCAGGTTCGCGGCCGCGACACCGGCCTCGATGGTCGGCGACACGGTCTTCGCGTCGCCCACCACCGCGATCAACGCCACCAGCAGCAGCCCCAGGCTGATCAGCGCCGCGCGGGTCGACGGCGGCTTGGCGTGCTCCTCGGCGTCGATCACCCGGCCCTGGCTGTCGACCGGCAGGAAGTAGTCGCGGTGCCGGCCGGTCTGGACGAGCACGAACAGCCCGTACAGGGCCAGCGACGCGACGGCGGCGAAGGTGAGTTGGGCCGGGCTGAACTCCGGGCCGGGGCGGGCTGTGGTGAAGGTCGGGATGACCAGACTCAGCGTGGCCAGGGTGATCACGGTGGCCAGCGCGCCACCGGTGCCCTCCGGGTTGAACACGGCGACGCGCCGGCGCAGCGCCCCGAGCAGCAGCGACAGGCCGAGGATGCCGTTGCAGGTGATCATGACGGCGGCGAAGACGGTGTCGCGGGCGAGCGACTGGGTCTTCTCCGGCCCGCTGATCATCAGAGTGACGATGAGGGCGACCTCGATCACGGTGACCGCGACGGCGAGCACCAGCGACCCGTACGGCTCCCCCACCCGGTGGGCGACCACCTCCGCGTGGTGCACGGCCGCCAGCACCGCGCCTCCCAGCAGCACCGCGACCACCACGATGATCGGAGCGGGCAGGTCCCGTCCCCAGGTGGCGAGCAGCACCAGCACGGCGAGCACGGGTACGGCGACGGTCCAGTCGGTCATCCGGGAGCGGAGCAGGGCGGCCATGCCGTACAGAGTGCCAGGCCACCTGATCATGTGCCCACCATCGACGCAGGCGGGTCACCAAATCCGTAACCTATGGGTTACGCTTCCGGCGTGGACGAGGTGGCCACCGCAATCGCGGACCCGGTGCGACGGCACATCCTGACCATGCTGCGCGCCGAACCCCTCTCCGCCGGCGACATCGCCCAACGGTTCGCGATCAGCCGACCCGCCATCAGCCGCCACCTACGGGTGCTGCGCGAGAGCGGGCTGGTCCGCGACGAGGTCGTCGGCCGACGCAGGATCTACCGCCTCGACCCCGGCCCACTCGCCCCGCTGGCCGACTGGCTCGCCGGGCTGGTCGGCGCCGACCGGTGGGAGCGACACCTCGACGCGCTGGAGACCGAGATCTATCGCACCCGCCGAGAGCGCCGCAGCAGCGGCCCGGCGGAGCATCGAAGGGAGCACACGGCATGACCCGTACGCCCACCGGACGCCTGTTTCGCACCGACACCGGCCACGACCTCGTCCTCACCCGGACCTTCCGCGCCCCGGCGGAGGACGTCTGGGCCAGTCTGACCGAGCCGGAGCGCACGGCCCGCTGGTACGGCCCGTGGGAGGGCGACGCCGCGCCCGGACGGACCGTCCGGCTCCAGATGGCCTTCGAGGAGGACCAGCCCTGGTCTGAGGTCCACATCGACGCGTGCGAGCCACAGCGACGCCTCGCCGTGTCGCTGATCGACAGCTACGGCACCTGGCGGCTGGAGCTGGCGCTGACCGAGACCGACGGCACCACCGAGCTGCGGTTCGTCCAGCACCTCACCAGCGTGGAGGGCATCGCCGAGGTCGGCGCCGGCTGGGAGTACTACCTGGACCTGCTCGTCGCCTCCCGGGAGGGCTCACCCCGGCCCGAGTTCGACGAGTACCACCCCGCCATGCAGCCCTACTACCAGGGGCTCGCCGGGCAGCTGGTGGACGAGGGCCGGCAGTGAGGGGCAGCAGGTCACCCGAGGTCGTGAGCGCGACGCGCACCGACCGCTGCGCCGAGTGCGGAGGGGCGCTGCCGACGAGCGGCGACTGCTGGACGCGACTGCACGAGCTGCTGGAGATCGAGACCCGTGTGCTGCCCACTCTCGACCCGCAGGCGGGAATGCGCGCGCACTTCTTCGCCGTGGCCACGTACCAGCTTCAGCATCCGTCCCGGCTCACCCGCGAGGCGCTCGACGGCCTACACGCCGCGGTCGACGCGATGACCGGCGCCTCTCCGCCTCCGATCGCGCACCTGCGCCGCGACACAGGCCGCTTCGCCGCCGGCTCGCGGAAGGTCACCCGGTCGGCGCCGCCCACCGATCGTTCGCACATCGACAGGCGCTGGCCGGTGTCATGGTCGGTCACCGCCCATGACGTGACGGAGGAAGCGGAGACGGAGTACCCCGACGCCGTCGGCCGCTGGGCGGTCGCGACGCTCGCCGACCTCCGTGTCGCGATGGCCGCCACGTCACGGTGAGCCGTCACCAGTCCGACAACGGATCCACCAGGCACGGCTACCCGGGGTCGAGCTCCCGCCGCAGCCTGGCGAACTCGGCGGTCAACGCGGGCAGGGGGAAGTGCGCGTTCAGGCCGCTGGGGTTGGGCAGCACCCACACCCGGGCCGGACCCAGCCGATCCGGCTGCGGACCCAGCCCGGCCTTCGGTCGGACAAAGGCGATCCGGTACGCGGTCACCCCGAGGATCGCCACGCACCGCGGCCGGTACCGCTCGGCCTTCACCGCCAACCCCGTCACCCCGGCCACCAGCTCCGCCGAGGTCAGCTCGTCGGCGCGGGCGGTGGCGCGGTTGCTCAGGCTGGTGATGCCCAGACCCTGGCGCAGCAACTCGTCGTGCTCCCACGGGTGCAACTCCCGGTCGGTGAAACCGCCACCGTGCAGGGCCGGCCAGAACCGGCTGCCCCGGCGGGCGAAGGGCAGCCCCACGGCGGCGGAGTAGAGACCCGGGTTGAAGCCACAGAACAGCACCCGCAGGCCGGGGCCGATCACGTCGGCCAGGCCCCGGCCGGCCGCCGCCGCCACCTCCTGCGGGGTCGGCCGCCGAAACGGCCCGGCCCGCTGCGCGTCCACCCCACCGATCCTGCCGTACGCGCGGGCACCGGACGCGGCGCACGCCGATGATCACAACGTGGCACCCTCAACGGATGGATTCAGCCGACCACCTCGCCGCCAGCCGCCACGCCCGGATGCGTTGGAACACGCCGCTGGCACCGGAGCACGCGGCGTTGCTGCTGCAACGACTCGACGTCCGCCCCGGCGCGCGCGTCCTCGATCTCGGCTGCGGTTGGGGTGAGCTGCTGCTGCGCGCGGTCACCGCCGGCGGCGTGTCCGGTCCGGTCGCGACGCGTGGCGTCGGCGTCGACACCGACGGCGACGCCCTGGAACGGGGACGGCGACTGGCCGCGGACCGGTCGCTGAACCGGCACGTCACCTTCGTCGAGGGTGAGGCGGCGGCCTGGCAGGAGCCGGCCGACCGGGTGCTCTGCATCGGATCGGCGCACGCCTTCGGCGGCACCCTGCCCGCGCTCGACGCCCTCACCACCGTGGTCCGACCCGGTGGCCGACTCCTGCTCGGTGACGCGTACTGGGAGCGCCCTCCGACACCGGAGGTCGAGGAGATCTTCGGCTCGGACGTGGTGACCCTCCCGGGGCTGGTCGAGGCCGCCCGGGAACGCGGCTGGCGGGTGCTGCACCTGAGCACCGCCGACCAACGGGAGTGGGACGACTTCGAGTCCACCTGGCTCGCGGGCCGCCAGGAATGGCTGCTGACGTACCCGGAGGATCCCCGCGCGGCCGACGTCCGCACGCAGCTCGACGACAGGTTGCGCGAGTACGTCGACGGCTACCGGGGCATCCTCGGGCTCGCCTACCTCGTCCTCGGTCGCTGACGGACCGTGTTGCCGCCACTGGCTACGCTGCCGGTGGTGAACGCCAACCCTCGCGTCGCCCTGCCCGGGCGGATCCTCGTCGTCTACGCGGGCGCCGTGCTGGTGTGGCTGGCGCTCGGGGCTCTGCTCGACCGCGAGTACGACCGTCCGACCCATGCCGCCGGGGCGGTCCTCACGACGGCGCTGGTCGTACCCCTGGTCGTGGTTGCCCGCCGCCGGCTCGACCGACGCCCCTGGGCCGGTCTCGGCCTGCCCTCGCTGCGGTCCGGTTGGCGGCGCCTGCTGCTCGGGATGGCCTGCTGGCTGGTGCCCGCCGCCCTCGGGTTCGCGCTCTGCCTCGGTCTCGGCTGGGTCGAGATCAGCGTCCGGACGTCCGTCGGGGACGCGCTGCGGGTGGCGGCGCTGTTGCCCGTGCTCGTCCTGCTGAAAGAGGCGCTGCCGGAGGAACTCGTCTTCCGTGGCTACCTGCAGCACAACCTCGCCACCCGGTGGCCGGCCGGGCCGGCGGTGATCGGGCAGGCGGTGTTGTTCACCCTGTTCGGGTTCCTCACCGGGGCCGCCCGGTCCGTCGACCGGATCGCGCTGTTCCTCGTCTTCGCTCTCCTGCTGGGCGCCTTCCGTGCCGCCACCGGCGACATCTGGGCGAGCATCGGCTTCCACGTCGCCTTCCAGACGGTCGCCCAACTGTTCGGTGACGTCGGAGCGGTCTTTGACGTCACCGGTTCGGCCGTCCTGGGAGTCGTGGCCATGGGCGCGATCCCGTTCTCGGTCGGCTGGCTGGTCGTCCGTCGTCACTACCGCGACCGACTGGACTGGCGGGCGGTCGCACCGGACCCGGTGCGCTGAGGGCGCGAGCGTCGGCGTTTCGCCCACCGGCGCGACCGTCCTGGGGAAGAGTGGCAGGCGAGAGCTGTCGTCGACGACCCAGCGGTGGCACGGCGTCGCCCCGCCCGCGGAGGTTTCAGATGAGCGACATGTCCCCCGCCATGCAGGCGCGCAACGTCGTGCTGGTCCACGGCGCGTACGCCGACGGCTCCTCCTGGTCCGACGTCATCCCTCTGCTCCAGCGCGCCGGGCTGACCGTCACCGCGGTGCAGAATCCGCTGACGTCCCTGGCCGACGACGTCGCCGCCACCAACCGTGCCCTCGACCGCCAGGACGGGCCGACGGTGCTGGTGGGCCACTCCTGGGCCGGCACGGTCATCAGCGACGCCGGTGACCATCCCCGGGTCAGCGCCCTGGTGTACGTGGCGGCCCGCGCGCCGGACGCCGGCGAGGACTTCACCGCGCTCGCGGCGACGTACCCCACGCCGCCGGCGAACGCCGGTCTCGTGCACCACGACGGGTACGCCCAGCTCAGCGAGAGTGCCTTTCTGACCGACTTCGCCGGCGGGGTGGAGGAGGCCCGCGCCCGCGCCCTCTACGCGGTGCAGGGGCCGATCGCCGGGGACCTGTTCCAGGGCCGCACGACGACGGCCGCCTGGCGGAACCGACCCTGCTACTACTCGATCTCCACGCAGGACCGCACGACCGCGCCGGAGCTGGAACGGTTCCTGGCCGACCGGATGGACGCAACGACGATCGAGGTCGAATCGTCGCATCTTGCCATGGTCACCCACCCGGAGACGATCGCCGACCTCATCCTCATGGCGACCCGGGGCACTCGCGGTGGCGCGTCGGACGAGCGGGGTTAACCACCCGACGCGCACCGGGGTCGACGGGGCAAACCGGCAGCGTCGCGCCCTGATCGGCGCGAAGTTCTCGTCTTGGCGGGTGGGCCTGCCGCCGGCCACGCGTCGTGTCGCGCTGCCCGCGCCGCCCGCGGAGCCGGACCTCTGGGCCGGAGCACGTGGGCTTGACGAGGGCCAGACATCGGAGGTTTACTGCGTCAGCGATGCCAGTCGATACAATTGATCGTCCACAGTGTCGGTCGAGTCGGCCGACTGGCGCAGCGCTCCGTCCCCCATTCACCCCACCACCCCCGCACCACCTCAGCCGAGCATCGGCGGCCCGGCTTCCGCACCACCGCCACTGCGGCCCCGGCCTGCCCCCGTGCACAGCCTGAGGTCGACGCTCAGCAGAGGAGCAAGACCATGCGTTCCCGTCCCCGTTTGTTGGCTCTCATCACCGGCCTGGCCGTGCTGGTGGCCGGCCTGATAACCCTGCCCACGCAGGCCTCGGCCGCACCGCTGACCAAGGTCCTGGTGTTCAGCAAGACCGCCGGCTTCCGCCACTCGGCCATCCCCAACGGCATCGCCGCGATCCAGCAGCTCGGCTCCGCCAACGGCTTCAGCGTGACCGCGACCGAGGATGCCGGCCAGTTCACCACCTCCAACCTGGCCCAGTACCAGGCGGTGGTCTTCATGTCGACGACCGGTGACGTCCTCAACTCCAGCCAGCAGACGGCGTTCGAGTCGTACATCGCCGGTGGTGGCGGGTACGTCGGCGTGCACGCCGCCGCCGACACCGAGTACAGCTGGCCGTGGTACGGCGCGCTGGTCGGGGCGTACTTCGACTCGCACCCGGCGATCCAGACGGCGACCGTGAAGATCGAGGACCGCACCAACCCGTCGACCGCGCACCTGCCGAGCACCTGGTCGCGCTCCGACGAGTGGTACAACTACCGCACCAACCCCCGGTCCACCGTGCGGGTCCTCGCCAGCCTCGACGAGTCGTCGTACAGCGGCGGCAACATGAACGGCGACCACCCGATCACCTGGTGCAAGACGGTCGGCAGCGGACGGGCGTGGTACACGGGCCTCGGGCACACCGAGGCGTCGTACACCGACCCGAACTTCACCCGGATGCTGCTCGGCGGCCTGCAGGTCGCCGCGGGTTCCGTGAGCGCCAACTGCTCGCCGGGGACGTCGCCGACCACCCCGCCGCCGACCACCGCCCCGCCGACCACCGCGCCGCCGACCACGGCCCCGCCGACGACGGCCCCGCCGACCACCCCGCCGCCCGCGGCCGTCGGTTCCACCCTGCGGGCCCGCGCCAACAACCAGTACGTCAGCGCGCCCAACGCCACCACCCCGCTGATCGCCAACAAGACCTCCGTCGGGACCAGCGAGCGGTTCGAACTGGTCAACCTCGCCAACGGCAACGTCGCGCTGCGCGCCAAGAGCAACGGTCAGTTCGTCGCGGCGGAGAACGCCGGAGCCTCCGCGCTGATCGCCAACCGGGGCAGCGCCGGCGCCTGGGAGACGTTCCAGCTCGTCCGCAACTCCGACGGCACGGTGAGCCTGCGGGCCACGGTGAACAACCGTTACGTCGCGGCTGACAACGGTGGTGGTTCTCCGCTGATCGCCAACCGGACCTCCATCGGTCAGTGGGAGAAGTTCGACCTCGTCACCACCAACTGATCGCGTCTCGACGCGCTCTTCACCACCCCCACCTGGCCGTGGTGCGCCCCCGCACGCCCCGGCCCTGGTCGTCGAGAAAGGACGATCATGCTTTCGAACCCCCGGCGCTGGTCCCGGGCACTCATCGCGGCGGTCACCACCGTCGCGAGCGTGACCCTGGCCGTGGCCGCTCCCTCCACCGCGCAGGCGGTGGTCATCCCCGCCTCCGATTACCAGCAGGTCAAACTCGCCACCGGCTCCGCCGAGCTGGGTGAGGCCATGTCCCTGGCCGTGCTGCCCAACCGTTCGGTGCTGCACACCGCCCGCAACGGTGTCCTGCGGGTCACCGACGTGAACGGCAACACCAAGACCTCCGGCACCCTGTCGGTCTACACGCACGACGAGGAGGGGTTGCAGGGCGTCGCCGTCGACCCCAACTTCGCCACCAACCGGTGGATCTACCTGTACTACTCGCCCACGTTGAGCACCCCGTCCGGGGATGCCCCGACCACCGGCTCGCAGTCGGACTGGGACCGGTGGAAGGGGCACCTGCGGCTGTCCCGGTTCACCCTCAACAGCGACGACACGCTCAACCTGAGCACCGAGAAGATCGTGCTCCAGGTCGCCAACGACCGTGGGCAGTGCTGCCACGTCGGCGGTGACCTGGACTTCGACGCCGCCGGCAACCTGTACCTGACCACCGGCGACGACACCAACCCGTTCGAGTCGTCCGGCTACGCGCCCCTCGACGAGCGGACCAACCGCAACCCGCAGTTCGACGCCCAGCGCTCGGCGGGCAACACCAACGACCTGCGGGGCAAGGTGCTGCGGATCAAGCCGCAGGCGGACGGCACGTACACCGTCCCGTCGGGCAACCTGTTCGCCCCCGGCACGGCGAACACCCGCCCGGAGATCTACGCGATGGGTCTGCGTAACCCGTTCCGGATGAGCGTCGACAAGGCCACCGGCGTCGTCTACCTGGGCGACTACGGCCCCGACTCCGGGTCCACGAACTCCAGCCGCGGCCCCTCCGGTCAGGTCGAGTTCAACCGCATCGCGGCACCGGGCAACTTCGGTTGGCCGTACTGCACCGGCAGCAACAGCAGCACCGAAACGTACAACGAATACACCTTCCCGTCCGGGCCGTCGCAGTCCAAGTACAACTGCACGGGCGGGCCGACCAACAACTCGTTCCGCAACACAGGGCTCGGCACGCTGCCCGCGGCGAAGCCGGCCTGGATCAAGTACGCCGGCGACTCCGGTTCCCCGTCGGAGTTCGGCAGCGGATCGGAGTCGCCGATGGGCGGCCCGGTCTACCGGTACGACGCCTCGCTCAACTCCAGCATCAAGTTCCCGTCGTCGCTCAACGGCCAGTTCTTCGCCGGCGAGTACGGGCGGCGTTGGATCAAGCCCATCGCGATCAACTCCGACGGCTCGCGCGGGGAGATCTCCACCTTCCCGTGGAGCGGCACGCAGGTCATGGACATGGCCTTCGGCCCGGACGGCGCGCTCTACGTCCTGGACTACGGCACCGGCTCGAACAACCAGGCGCTCTTCCGGATCGAGTACATCGGTGGTGGCAACCGCAACCCGATCGCGGTGGCCGCGGCCAACCCCACCTCGGGATCGAACCCGTTGACCGTCAACTTCTCGTCGGCCGGCTCGTCCGACCCGGAGGGTGGGTCGCTGAGCTACCTGTGGACGTTCGGTGACGGCACCACGTCGACGGCGGCCAACCCGACGAAGACGTACACCACCAACGGCACCTACTCCCCCACCCTGAAGGTCACCGACCCGACCGGCCTGTCCGGCACGGCGAGCCTGGTCATCACCGTGGGGAACACCGCGCCGACGGTGACGCTCACCTCGCCCGCCGACGGACAGCTGTTCACCTTCGGTGACACCGTGCCGTACCAGATCTCGGTGAGCGACCCGCAGGACGGCACGATCGACTGCTCGAAGGTGAGCCTGACCTACGCGCTGGGCCACGACAGCCACGCACACCAGATCACCTCGAAGACCGGTTGCAGCGGCTCCATCACCGTCCCGACGGACGGGGAGCACGACTCCGCGGCCAACATCTACGGAGTCTTCGACGCCGCCTACACCGACAACGGTGGGCTCACCACGCACAGCATCAAGACCCTGCAGCCGAAGCACCGTCAGGGTGAGCACTTCAGCGCCCAGTCCGGCGTCCAGGCGACCGACCACACCAACGCCGAGGGTGGTCGCACCGCCGGGTTCATCGAGAACAACGACTGGATCTCGTACCAGCCGTACAACCTGTCCAACGCCAACCGCATCACCGTGCGGGCGTCGTCGGCCGGCGCCGGTGGCACCATCGAGGTCCGGGCCGGGTCGGCCACCGGCACCCTGCTGGGCACCGTCACGGTGCCGGTGACCGGTAACTGGGAGACCTTCGTCGAGTCGTCCGGCACGATCAGCAACCCGCCGAGCGCGTCGACCACCCTGTACCTGGTGTTCAAGGGCGGGTCCGGCTACCTTTTCGACGTCGACGCGTTCACCTTCACCACCGGCACCACCACCCCCAGCGGAGGGATCACGCTGCGGGCGCAGGTCAACAACCAGTACGTGTCGGCCGTCGGCACCAACCCGCTGATCGCCAACAAGGCAAGCGTCTCGACGACCGAGCAGTTCGACCGGGTGGACGCCGGCAACGGCAACATCGCCCTGCGCTCGCGCGCCAACGGGTTGTACGTCTGCGCTGACAACGCGGGCGCGAGTCCCTTGGTCGCGAGCCGTACGACGGTCGGGCCGTGGGAGACCTTCACGATCATCAACAACTCGGACGGCACGGTCGGCCTGCGGGCTCTGGCCAACAACCAGATCGTGGCCGCCGAGAACGCCGGGGCGGGCGCGTTGATCGCCAACCGTACGTCGGTCGGGTCGTGGGAGAGGTTCATCCTGACCAGCTAGCCGGCGGTGCCCGGCCTGGTCGGCGGCCGGGACCGCCGAACGGCGGGAGTCCGGGGCGGACGGTGAAAACCGTCCGCCCCGGTTCTTTGTGCCACGCGCCCCGGGCTACGAGAGGTAGGTCGAGCGGCTGCTGGGTGGGCCTTCGCCTCGGGGGCGCGACCGGCGCAGCGGACCGGTGCCCACGGTGGCTTGACAAACCCCCCGGTCCGGACTGGACGATGCACCGTGCGGATTCTCGTGGTGGGTGGCAGTGGCCTGATCGGCGCTCATGTCGTGGACGTGCTGCGCGAGCGCGGGCATGCCACCACCACCGTGGCGCGGACCGCCCAGCCGGGGGTCGATCACCGGCTCGATGTCGGGTCCGCCTCGATCGAGGACCTGCGGCCGATGCTCGCCGGTCACGACGGTGTCGTGTACGCCACCCGCACCGACGAGCAGCGGCCGCTGCGCAAGCCGATCTACCCGGAGTTCCGCCGCGACAACGTCGAACCGGTGGTACGCCTGTGCACCGCCGCTCGCCAGGAGGGTCTCACCCGCGCGGTCGTGATGGGCTCGTACTACACCTATTTCGACCGGCTGCATCCGCAGTGGCGGCTCGCCCAACGGCACACCTACATCCGGTGCCGTGTCGAGCAGGCCCGGGAGGGACGGGCGGCCGCCGGCCCGGCTCTGCCGGTCGCCGTTCTCGAACTGCCCTTCGTCTTCGGTCGGGCCGGTGACCGGCTGCCGAACTGGGCCGGGCCGCTGGACCGGTGGGCGCGGTCGCGTACCCCGCTGGTCGTGCCGACCGGCGGAAGCGCCGCGGTCGCGGTGCGCAGCGTCGCCCAGGTCGCGGCGGACGCCTTGGAGCAGGCCAGCGGCGCGGACATTCCCGTCGCCGACGAGAACCTGACCTGGGACGACATGATCGGGCGCATCGCCGAGGCGGTCGGCCGACGCCGCCGGGTGAGCCGACTGCCGGCCGGCGCGGCGAAGGCCGCGTTCCGACTCGGCGGCACCTTGCAGGGCCTCGGGGGCAAGGAGTCGGGCATCAACGTGACCCACCTCGCGGACCTTCTGCTCGCCGAGCTGTTCGTCGAGCCGACGACCGGCCGGTCGCTGGACCCCGCGCTGCGCGAGACCTTCCCCGTCTAGGGCTGTCTCGCCGGGCCGAGCGCCTAGCTCTCGGAAGCCGGTGGTCGCGCCAGGTACGCGGTCTTGACGTCCGGCGCGAACCCGCAGGCGCGGTAGAAGGCGTGCGTCGCCGGGGTACGCGACCCCGTCATCAGCATCGCCTTGTAGCAGCCCGCGTCCCAGGCGGCCTGGAGGGTGCCGGCCATGATCTGCCGGCCGAGCCCGGTGCCGCGCCGCGACTCCTCGACGACCACGTTCTCGATGACGGCGTACGGCGACGCCGACCGGCTGAGGTTGGGGATCAGGTTGAGGTACGTCGTGGCGACGACGACCCCGTCCAGTTCGAGAACGAACAGACGCAACCCCGGTGTGTCCACGATCTGCTGGAAGACCTGCTCGTCGGATCCGTCGTCGAGCACCGGGTCGTCCGGGTTCAGTTGCCGGTAGAGGCGGATGATCTGCGCGAAGTCATCAGGCCGCGCCGCACGGAACATACCCTGAGCGTAACCAGGAAGCCGGAAGCCGCCACCGCGCGGGCACGCGCCGTGCCGCTAACGGTCGACGCGTCGGACACCGCGGTAGACCGCCGTGATGACCACGAAGAGCGTGCCCACGAGCACGATGGTGATGGCGGCGTTGACCACCACGGGCAGGTCCCGGACCAGGTACTGCTTCACGTAGTTGCAGCCGAGGATGACGCACAGGTAGACCCACCAGGGCGCCCATTTGCTCCTCTGTTCTTCGTTCCCGCTCACGTACTGCCCTCTCTCGATGTGGCTGTCGGGACCTCGACCCGTCGACGACGGCCGTGGCTCCGCGGCCGGCGATGCGACACTGCGTCCACTCTGGCCCCGAAATACGGCCGTGCCATCGACACCGGGAACGAGAGGGACCTCATCAGTTGGTACTACGACCGCCCAGCTCAGCGAGTGATTTCCTCGTCAATGGCGGCGGGGTCTGGGCCTGTGGCAGGGTGTGGCGGTGCAGAACGTCGATATCCGCGCCGCCACTCCGACTGATCTCGCGTTCCTGGTCGACATGCTGGTGGAGGCGGTGAACTGGCTGCCCGAGCGCGACTGGTCTCGCGAACGGATCCTGGCCGACCCCGCGCTGGCGCACTACGTCACCGGGTGGATGCGGCCGGACGACTTCGGGGTGGTCGCGGTGGAGCCGGCCGGTCAGCCGGTCGGCGCGGCCTGGCTGCGGCACCTGACCGCCGCGGACCCGGGATACGGGTACGTGAGCGACGACGTGCCGGAGCTGACCATCGGCGTGGTGCAGTCGTGGCGGGGTCGAGGGGTGGGCCGGATGCTGCTGCGCGCTGCCCGGGAGGCCGCACGCGCACGCGGCATCCCTCGGGTGTCACTGAGTGTGGAGCGTGCGAACTTCGCCGCGAAGCTCTACGCCGCCGAAGGGTTCCGCACGATCGAGTCGTTCGAGAACGCGGACACGATGGTCACCGACATTCGCGCCTGACCCTCGCGGCGCTGGCCTTCAACCGAGCTGTTCGGCCAGGCCGACGATGATGCCCTCCGGGCCGCGGACGTAGCAGAGCCGGTAGGTGTTCTCGTACTGCGCCAGCTCACCGACGAGTTCGGCCCCGTGCGGACGCAGGCGGGCGATGACGTCCTCGACGTCGTCGACGGCGAACATGATCCGACGAATGCCCAGCGTGTTCGCGGGCGCGTCCGTCGACTCGGCCCGGACCGCCGCCGGCGTGTGGAACATCGCCAGTTCGACCTTGCCGTGGCCGTCCGGGGTCCGCAGCATCGCGACCTCCTGCCGAACGTCGTCGAGCCCGATCACCCGCTCCACCCAGCGCCCCTCGACCGGACCCCTGCCCTCCAACTCCATGCCGAGTTCGACGAAGAACGCGATGACCGCGTCGAGGTCGTCGACAACGATGAGGATGTTGTCCATCCGCTGGATCGCCATGCCGGGCCTGCCTCTCCTCGGTGCGGTCATGGTGGCCGCTCACCACTGGGACGGAACCGACCGGCCGTTCTCGACGTCCTGTCCTGTCCGTTGGCGCAGCACAACAAGATGGACATGGCGGCGGCGATACCAACGAGCAGGCCGTGCGCGACGGACGGGTTGGACCGACAATACCGGCGCGGCCCGGTCGGGCAGGGAACAATGGATCCCGCTGCCGCTGCCGCGCGGCTGTTCGACGCACACCCGGTGGGTCCGCGCCGATCGCTGTGGGAGGAGGACGCGATGCAGGCCATCCAGAAGATCCGCCACCGACAGGCCGACGTCGACGGCCTGTCGGTGTTCTACCGCGAGGCCGGCCGGACCGGGCAGCCGGTCGTACTGCTGCTGCACGGATTTCCGAGCTCGTCGCACACCTTCCGCGAGGTCATGCCCACGCTGGCCGACGTCGCGCACGTGATCGCACCCGATCTCCCGGGCTTCGGCATGTCCTCGTCGCCCACCGTCGACGAGTACGACTACACCTTCGAGAATCTCTCCCGGACGATCGATAACCTGCTCGACCAGCTCGACGTCGAGCGCTTCTTCGTCTACCTGCACGACTTCGGCGCACCGGTGGGATACCACCTGGCCACCCGCGCCCCGGATCGCATCCGCGGCCTCATCGTGCAGAGCGGCAACGCGCACTCCGACGGTCTCGGCGAGCAGTGGGACGACGCCAAGGCGTACTGGGCCGACCCGACCGACCAGCGGCGCGCCGCGCTGCCGGACTGGTTGACCTTCGAGGGGACCCGTGACCAGTACCTCGCCGGGCTACCCGGGGACGTGCGTGCGTGGCAACCTCCCGAGTCGTGGCACCTCGACTGGGAGCGCATGCGACGACCCGGCAACATCGACGCCCAGTTCGCGCTGTTCACCGACTACGCCAACCATGTCGCCCGCTTCGCTGAGCTGGCCGACTACCACAGAGCCCACCAGCCGCCGGCGCTCGTGCTCTGGGGACGGCACGACCCGTTCTTCGGCGTCGAGGAGGTCCTCGCCTACCACCGTGCTCTCGATCGGATGGAGGCGCACATCTACGACGGCGGGCACTTCCTGTTGGAGACACACGCGGCCGATTGCGCCGACCTCATCCGGACGTTCGTGCTCGACAACGCCTGAGCCGGCGCGTGGTGCGGCGGGGTCATCGACGTCGACCGGATGCTCACGGTCGGACCGAGCGCGTACCGCGGGTGTCCGGAACGCCAGGTCATGGCGCGGCCGTGGAGCCCTGGTCATGGCACCGGTGTGCTGAGCCAACTCTCGATGCGTGGCATCGCGCCGCCGAGCGTCTTGGTGATGTGGTGTGCGCCGGTGAGCTGGGCGGCGGAGTGGGTGGTGGTCAGTGCGATCACGGTCATCCGCGCCGCGCGAGCTGCTTCGATTCCCGCCGGTGCGTCCTCGATGACCAGGCAACGCTCCGGCGGGGTTCGCAGAAGGTCGGCCGCGCGGAGGTAGCCTTCCGGGTCTGGTTTTCCGAGGGCGACCTGCGTGCTGTCCACAAGGACCGGGGGGTCAGGTAGACCACCTGCTCGCAGTCGTTGCCGCACGGTAGGGGCTCGGCCCGAGGTCACCACACCCCACCGCCGGTCCCGGATGGCCGTCAGCACGCCCGGGGCGTCGGGGTACACCGGGAAGGCGTCACCTTCGTCAGCCATGAAGTCGCGTACCACCTGGTATTCGGCTTCGGTGTCGAGGTTTGGAGCGACGACTGCGATGGTGTCGATCGGGCGGCGGCCGTGGGTGTGACTCCAGACGGTCTCCGGGTCCAGGCTGTGGTGCAGCGCCCAGCGGTCCCAGATCCGGCGATACGTGGCGTAGGAGTCGACCAGAACGCCGTCGACGTCGAACAACACGGCAGCGCCGCGGTCGGCGTCTGCGCTGACGCGAGCGAGGGAGGTCATGGGTACGAAGTCCCGTCTGCCGCCTGCATCGCGCGGCCCATCTGCTCGATGACGTCGACGGTCTGCGCCGTGAGTTCGTGGATGAGCCGGCCTGCTGGCCGGACGTCCCTGACGAGCTCGACCGATTGGCCGGCGTAGAGGGCCATGTCCGCCAGGGCGCCGGTCATGCCGGGTAGGGGCATCAGATCCTCGTACCGGTAATGGGCCTGGCCGGCGGCGTCGACGGCCACGACGTCGCCCTCGCCCGGGCGCCCCGGCGCTGGGGGTGAACCGGTCAGCTCCCACCGTCGCAGGGTCGGATTCCGCAGTGCGCGGTGCGCGGCGTCGGGCCATCCGCCGTCGAAGCAGTGGGTGTGGACGGCGTCCTCGGCGGTGGCAGCGAGGAGGTGCTGCCGATACAGCTGGTGGGTGAAAGCTTCGGTGGTCGCCAGGAAACGCGTACCCATCCATGCGCCCTGTGCGCCCAGGGCCAGGACGGCGGCGAGGCCGCGGCCGTCGCTGATTCCGCCGGCGGCCATGACCGGAATCGGGTGCACCGCGTCGACGACGGCTGGCACCAGAACCATGGTGGCGGTCGTACCGCGAACATGACCGCCGGCCTCCCAGCCCTGCGCCACGATGACGTCGACGCCGCAGCCGGCGGCGTGCACAGCCTCCCGCACACTGCCGACGGTGTGCATGTGCAGCGCACCGGCAGCACGGATCCGGTGGCTGACGGGTTCTGGATCACCCCAGAAGGTGGAGATGACCGGCACAGCCTCGTCCAGGCACACCGCCAGCGTGTCGATGACGGGAAAGTCCAGCACCAGATTCACCCCGAACGGCCGCGCCGTCCGCTGCCGAACATTGCGGATGCCGAGGCGCGCGCGTTCGGGACTCTGCCAGGTCGACGCCAGCATGCCGAGCCCACCGGCTTCGGCCACCGCCGCAGCCAGTTCGGGCGCCGCCGCGGAACCTATCGGCGCCTGCACCACCGGCACGTCGATACCCAACCGCTCACACAAAGCGGTACGCAACCTTGACGTCATGTGTGCCCGACCCCCTGCGCTTCGGAAACCGAATCACTGGCGAGGAGGTAGCGTATCGGAAAAAGAAGCACCAGGAGAAGTGGGACGAGCCAATGGCAGTGCCGAGGCCGGGAACCCCGGTTCGCGGGTCGAACACCGGGCGCCCCTTGATGGCGGCACTCGACCTCTTCGGACGTCGATGGAGCCTGCGCATCGTCTGGGAGTTGCAGCGCGGCGCACTCGGCTTCCGCGCGCTGCAGCACCACTGCGACAACATGTCGTCAAGCGTCCTGCGGCAGCGGCTGACCGAGCTGATCGAGGCCCGCCTCGTCACGCAGGAACCGGACGCCGCCTATGCCCTCACCCAGCTCGGACAGGGCGCCTACCGAGCCCTGCGTCCGCTCGTGCGCTGGTCGGACGACTGGGCCGGCGCCCTCGCCGACGGCGACCCGGCCACCGAGGAGCAAACCCCGACATGACCGGAAGCAACGACAACGACGTGACGATCGTCGACGCCTGCACTCGCCGCCGGGAAGGTGGCAGCCCAACCGCCGTGCTGATCGACGACAGCACGCTCAACGACAGCAGTCGGCGCGCGATCGTCCGGCGCGCCGGCACCTCGCACGCGGCGTTCGTCGACGCCGACGCGGAAACCACGCCCACGGTACGGTTCTTCACCGCACACGGTGAGCTCACCAACTGCGGGCACGGGACAATCGCCGCCCAGGCGTTCCTGCTGCACCGTCGCCGGGTCCAGGAACATCGCGTACGTCAGCGGACCGGTGGCCGCACCTTCGACACCACCGCGATCCAGCGCGACGACGGCATCGAGGTCTGGTTCGACCAGGGCACGGTGGAGCTTCAGGGCGGCACAGCCGCAGGACTCGACAGCATCCTCGGCGCCCTGGGCATCACACCGTACGACATGGCCGCCGACGACGCCCCGTGCGTCGCCTCACCGGGAACGCCACGCCTGCTGGTACCGGTCAGAACGCTGCCGACCCTGCTCGCGATGCGCCCTGACCTGCGTCGACTCGCCGCCGAATGCCGTCGTCTCGGCTATCTCGGCTGCTTCGTCTACCTGCTCTCCCCAACCCGCAGGGCGGCGTCCGCGCGCATGTTCGCGCCGGCGATCGGAGTCGGCGAGGACGTCGTCAACGCCAACAGCACCGGATGCCTCGCCGCGCATCTGTTCGCGAGCCACGGCCACCGCAGCATCGACGTCGAGCAAGGGCACACCGCAGGTCGCCCCTCGTCGGTCTTCGCCACCGCAACCGCCACCACGGAAGGCATTTCCGTCCGGGTCGGCGGAATGGCCACCATCCGATCCGGAAGGGTGGACCATCGATTGAGTCCGATGAGTTTCGGGTGACGGCGAGAAGCCTCCACCACCCGTCGTCGCCTGTGCCACATCCGCGTACAGGGGACCAGAGACGTAGCCGGCGAGGAAGGTCGTGCTGGTCTGCTTCCAGTTCGGCTCGCAACGCCGTGATGAGTTCCCGCAGATCGGGATTCAAGGGAGGCGTTGTGTTGACGCCTCCACCAGTCAGGGTCCGCGACCCGCCGTCGTACAGGAGGCGCGGCTATCCACACTTTCGTCGGTCGCTCTTGCCTGAGCCATGCCCGCACGGAAGGGTTCCGGGAGTGATCCCCCCAGAACTCGGCGCGTTGTCGCCGACGGAGCAGCGACTGTGGGACGCCTTTCCGCGTGGCACGCGGGTAGTGCTGACCGGTGACACTCCTCGCACGGTACGCGCCACGGTGATCCGGTCTCTGCTCCTCGGCGCTCGTGAAGCCGAACCAGGCCACCGCGCGGCGCTGCACCTGTGTGGCGCCGACGTCGTTGGCTGCCTCGATCTCGCCCAAGCCGAGATCGAGCCTGCGGTCGACCTCATCGGCTGCACATTCGATGCGGTGCCGTTGCTGTCATTCGCGCGCCTCCGCGGCGTGTCCTTCGAGGGCAGCACACTGCCGGGTCTCGACGCGTTCGCGGCGACTGTCCAGGGCACCCTCAGCTTCGTGAAATGCACCTTCACCGGCGCGCTCGTCGTCTACGGCCTGCACGTCAGCGGTGACCTGGACCTCGACTGGGCTCGACTGGCCGCCGACCGGCGTCCGGAGGAACTCTTCGGCGACCGGACGGCCGCAGTGTTCGGCGACGCGGTCCACGTGGGCCGGCATCTCTATCTGCAGGGCACGGCCGCCACCGGCAATGTTGAACTGGCCGGCATGCGCGTCGGGGGCACGATGCACGGCCACCAAGGGCTGCGGGTCGACGGCGAACTTCGGCTGCGCCGTGCCGAGGTGTCGGGAGAAATCAACCTGACCGACGCGGTCCTGTTGAACCCCGGTGGCGTGGCCCTCGGCGCGTGGGGCCTGCGGGCCGGGCAGTTGTCCCTGCTGCCTGAGCGCATCGACGGCGCGGTAGACCTACGGCACGCCCGAGTCGACGTGCTCCGCGACGATCCGGACCGCTGGCCAGCCCAGCTACTGCTGGACGGCGCCACGTACACCGCGCTGGAACCGGTCGGCACCACTGGAGAACGGCTGAACTGGCTGGACCGGGATCCGGCCGGATACCGGCCGCAGCCGTACGAACACCTGGCCAGGTTCCTTCGGCAGATCGGGCACGAGGCCGACGCGCGCACCGTACTGCTGGTCAGGCAGCGACGCCGCCGGCGGCAACTGTCCCCGGCAGGCGCGGCGTGGGGCCTGCTGCAGGACGGATTGGTCGGATACGGCTACCGCCCGACGTGGGCGGCGCTGTGGCTGCTGGTGCTCACCGCGCTCGGTACCACCATTTTCAGCCTGAACCCGCCGGCGAGTGGGGCAGGCGGCACGGCTTTCAACCCACTCGTCTACACCCTGGACCTGCTGATCCCAATCGTCAACTTCGGGCAGGAACGCGCGTTCGGCATCGGCGGGCGGGCGCAATGGCTGGCGTACGTCCTGACGGCGATGGGCTGGATCCTGTTCACCGCAGTGGCCGGAGCCCTGACGCGTACCTTCAACCGCTCGTAGACGAACCGCGTGACAGTCTGCGCCTGTGGGAGGCAGACCATGGACGACTGCCCGGCAGGACCGCCGGCATGTTGACTCCTGCCGGGCGTCCTGCCTGTCTACCGGCAGCGGACGTTGCTTGACTCAGCGGCATGACATCACTTCGGAAAGTGATCACCCGTACGGTGGTCGTCGGGGCACTGATCGGCGCGACGTCGCTCACCGGTCCCACCTCCGTGTACGCGGAGCCCGGCCAGCCGGCGGCCGCCGGGGCCGCCACGTCCCTCCTGGACATCATCCCGGCACAGACCCTGGACGAGATGGTCGCTCAGGCCCCCCTCGTCGACGCGGCCAATGTCATCCGCACCGCTGTGGAACGCGGGCCGGCACGCGGCTATGCGGGCATCGGCCTGGTCGGCGACCACGTCACCGTGTGGTGGAAGGGCGCGCCGCCCGCCGACATCGCCGCAGCCGTCACCGCCGCCCGCCGCACCGCACCGGTCGAGGTGGTCAACGCCAGCTACTCCCGCGCCGACCTGCGCAAGGCGGCCGCCAGACTCACCCCGGTGGTGGAGGGCGACCCGACGGACGCCAGCCACTCGGTCCGGCTGCGCACCGACGGCACCGGCATCGAGATCGCCGTTGACCACACCCCGGGCGCCAAGCTGCCGAAGCTGCCGGCCACCGGCGTCCGGACCAGCATCGTCGAACGCGACCGGATGGTCGAACGGTCCCGGGCCAACGACGCCGCGCCGTTCGACGGCGGGGCCGGCATCGGGTTCACCACACCCGGGTGCACCGCGGGCTTCGGCGTACGCAACGCGGACACCAACGCCGGTTACATCCTCACCGCCGAACACTGCGGAGCCATCGGCTCACCCTGGCACGTCGGCTGGAACACCACCACCGGCGCCGGCACCCTGGTCGGCTACGCGGTCGACAGCAACGACAACCACGACACGATGATCATTTCGACGTCGACGCCCGGCAACCACCTCTACGTCGGCGGCCAGCAGGACGAGGTCCGCGCCCAGGTGGTCGGTTGGACCGAGGTCTTCCCCGGCCAGCTGCTGTGCCAGTCCGGCTACACCTCCGCGGGTGCGATCGGCGGTCCGGTCTGCAACCTGCGGGTCGACTTCCACTACGACGACATCGAGGACCTCGTCGAGGCCACCCAACTCGACGGCCAGGAGGCCGCGCGGGGCGGCGACAGTGGCGGCCCGGTCTACGCCGTCAACGCCAACGGCAGCGTGCTCGCCGCCGGCACCACCACCCGATCGGCCGGTCGGGGCTTCGGCTTCCAGGACTTCGCCACCGCTCGTGACGACTACGGCAACATCGTGCCGGCGACACCGATCGCCAGCACGTGCCGGGTCTCCTTCGTCGTCACCAACTCGTGGGGCACCGGCTACAGCGCCAGCGTCACCGTCTACAACGACGGCCCGGCCACCAACGGCTGGTCGCTCGGCTTCGCCTTCCCGAATGGACAGCTCGTCCAGGGCCACTGGAACGGCAACTTCCAGCAGACCGGCGCGGCGGTGACCGTCACCAACGAGAACCACAACGCCAGCATCCCGACCGGCGGCGCCGTCAACTTCGGCTTCACCGCGAACGGCTCCCCCGCCACCCCGGTGCCGTTCACCCTCAACGGCACCACCTGCAACTGACCCCTGTCCGCGCACACCGGGCCCCGCCGCATCGTCGGCGGGGCCCGGTCCGTGTCCGGGATCAGGACTCGGCCAGTTCCCGTCGCAGGGTGGCGCGCAGGGTCCGCACCTCCGGGGCGTCCAGTTCGCCGCACCGGTCGAGTGCGCGCTGGCGCAGCAGGCGGGCGTCGGCGGCCCGGCCCGGCGCCGAGCCGGCCAGCGCCGCGAGCGCGGACAGGGTCTGCGCCTCCCACCACGGACAGCACAGCGCGGCATACAGGGCCAGCGCCGCCCGCAGCGCCACGGCCGCCGCGTCGACCTCGCCCAACGCCTGAAGCGCGAGCCCGTAGCGATGGATGGCGATGGCCTCGCTGAACGTCGCGCCGCACCTGTTGAACACCCGCCGGGCGCGGGCGTACTCGTCGGCGGCGCTGCGCCAACGGCCCATTCCGGCCAGATCCGCGCCCAGACTCATCATCGCGCCGGCCCGGGCCACCGCCGCGCCGGTAGGGCTGAGACCGTTGCCCTGGACGTAGAACGCCAACACGTCGCGGTGCAACTCGGCCGCCTCGGCGAACCGGCCGAGCGCGGCCAGCGCTCCGCCCAGCGCGCTCGCCGCGCTGTGCTCGCCGAGGGCGTACCCGATCTCGCGGAACAGGCCCACGGCCCGGCGGCAGTGGTCGACGGCCCACCCGCCGCGGCCGATCCGAATGAAGATCGCGGCGGTGTAGGTCAGCGCCCACGCCTCCTCCCGCCGGTCCCCGATCCGCCGGGCCAGTTCCAGCGCCCGGGACAGGGCGTCCAGCCCGTCGGTGTTGCGGTCCCGACAGAAGTACCGGGCCCAGCCCAGGAAGTTCAGCAGGACGGCCTCGTCGCGGGGGCTGCCGGCGGCCCGGGCCGCGGCCACTCCCAGCGAGAAGATCTCATCCCAGGAGTGCCGGTGGCTGTTGGCGTCCGAGTACCAGTGCAGAGCCCTGGTGACCGCGACCACGTCGGCGTGCCGACCGCGCCGGGCCGCGTCGCGCAACGCCGCCAGCCAGTTGCCGGACTCCCGATCCAACCAGTACGCCGCCGCTCGATCGTCGTCGAACGGGGACTCGGCCCGACAGGCGACCGGTTCGAACATCAAGCCCGCCTGCCGGGTACGCCGCAGCAGCCAGCCGACCATCTGATCGTGCGCAGACGTCCGGCAGGCCTGTGGTTCCTCGGCGTCGAGGCGTTCCTGGGCGTAGAGCCGGACCAGGTCGTGGAACTGGTACCGGTCCCCCATGCTCAGGAGAACACCGGCCTCGACCAACTCCTCCAGCGCCGCCGCCGCGGTCTCCTCGTCGGTGCCGGTCACGGCGGCGACCAGCGCGGGTTCGAAGTCGGTGCCGGGAATCAGCGAGGCCCGCCGGAACACCCGCGCGGCCATCGGGTCCAGTTGCCGGTAGGAGACCTCGAACGCGGATCGGACCCCGAGGTCTCCAGCGGTCAGCACGGTCAGCCGTCGACGCTGGTCGTGGAGCAGGTCCACCAGCCAACCGACCGACCATTGTGGTCGGCTGGCGAGGCGGTTGCCGGCGATCCGGACGGCCAGCGGCAGCCGGCCGCAGAGTTTGACGACCTGGTCGGCCGCGGCCGGCTCGGCGGCGATCCGGTCGGCACCGACGATCGCCGCGAGCAACAGTCGACCGGCTGCCGGGGCGAGCAGGTCGAGCGGCAGGCGGACCGCACCGGCAAGACCCGTCAGTGGACGCCGGCAGGTGACCAGCGCGAGGCATCCCCGCCCGGCCGGCAGCAGCGGGCGTACCTGCGCCTCGCTCGCGGCGTTGTCCAGGACCACCAGCAGCTGCCGGTCCCGGGTGAGGGTGCGGAACAGTCCACCCCGCTCGGCCGGCGACACCGGCACCCGGCTGTCCGGCACCCCGAGCGACCGCAGCAGTCCGGCCAGCGCCTCGGCCGGGTCGACCGGGCCGTCCGGCGAGGCGCCCTGCAGGTCGACGAAGAGCTGTCCGCCGGCGAAGGCCGGGCTGAGTCGATGTCCAGCGGCGACGGCGAGGCTGGTCTTGCCGATCCCCGGCGGCCCGTGCAGCACCACCACCGAGGCGGTGTCCGGCCGCTCCGCGCTGACGTCGGCGGCCAACGCCGAAAGCCGTTCCAGGATCTCGGCCCGGCCGGCCAGGTCCGGAACGGCGGCGGGCAGTTCCCCGGGTACGACCACCGCCGGCCGGTCGTGCGGCACCGGCGAGCGATCGTGCGGCACCTCCGCGCGGTCGCCCGGCACCGCGACGCGATCGTCCGGCACCACCGCTCGGTCGTCCGGCACCGCCGCTCGGTCGTGGGGCTGCCGCTCGACCCGGGCCAGGGCGACGAAACGGTCGCGGTCCGCCCCGGCCAGCCGCAGGGCATCGGCGAGCAGCACCACCGTCCGTCGTTGCGGGCTGCGCACCCGGCCGCGCTCCATCTCCCGGATGCCGCGGACACTGGAACCGGCCGCCTCGGCAAGCTCCTCCTGGGTCAGCCGCCGCTCCAAGCGGAGGGTTTTGAGGAGGCCCCCGAACTGGTCACGTCGCACCTGACTCTTGGGCATGATCCCCCAACCACCCAACGCCCACAGTTACGTAACGTGCGTTGATGCTTGCACGTGCGTGACGAGTTACCGACCACTGTGCACAGAGTGTGAGTATCGCCATGACTAATCCTCGACAAGTCACCGGAATCCAGGGTGCGATCGGCCGGCGGCCTGTCCGGCGACCTCAGGTGCGGGTCAGGGCCAGTGCGGTGCTCGGGCCGGCACTATCGTGACCCGATGACGACCGACAGGTGGGCACAGTGGTTGTTGACGCGCCGAGACGGCGGCAGCCCTACCCTGCGCGCCCGGCACGCCACAGACCTGGCGTGGTTCCGCGACGGCGTCCTCGACCGAGCCGATCTGAAACCCGATGACGTCCTCCTCGACGTCGGATGCGGAACCGGACTGATTGGGTTTGGTGCGCTCGACCGTCTCGGCCCGGACGGCCGCGTCATCTTCAGCGACGTGTCGCAGGACCTGCTCGACCAGTGCCGGCGGATCGCCGACGGCGATGAGCGGTGCAGCTTCGTAGAGTCGCCGGCCGAGGACCTTACCGGCGTGGCGGATGCCTCCGTCGACGTCGTCACCACCCGGTCAGTACTCATCTACTCCGACCGCAAAGCCACCGCGTTCGCGGAGTTCTTCCGAGTGCTGCGGCCAGGCGGAAGGCTCTCCCTCTTCGAGCCCATCAACCGCTTCCAGCTGCAACACCGCCCCGACGAATTGTTCGGCTTGGGCGGCTCCCCCGTCGACGAACTGGTCGCCAAGGTCAACAACCTGTACCGGGGACGCGTACAGCCGATGGTCGACTTCGACGAGCGCGACCTCATGACCTGGGCAGAGACTTCGGGCTTCGAGGCGGTGGAGCTGGACTACCGCGCCCGGCTCGACGTACCCGCCGAGCCGATCAGCGACTGGGACGCGCTCAAGCGGGTCGCCCCCAACCCCCTGGTCCCGACGTATGGCGAAGCCATCGCCGCCGCGCTGACCGACGACGAGTGCGAGCGCCTCGACGCGCACATGGCTGCCCTAGCAGCTGCCAGGACGCCTACCCGCCGCACTGACGGCAGATGAGTTCCCCGCCACGATTGGGACACCGCCAACACCAGTCGACGTCGATGAGCCGCCTCCCTTCGACTTCTGGCCCTACTACGACGCCATCCTCCATGACCACTTCGCCGACCACGACTTCAGCCGGGAGGAGGTGACGAACGTCTGGCAAATGCCCGACGGCATCTACCAGCATGTCCTCATCGCGTCCGGAACCCCGAACGTGTACATGGCGCTCGTGCTCGACCTCCGAACAGCCGCAGTGCTCGGCCACCACCTGCTCGACCTCAACGAGCTCTACGGGCTCAGTCAGGCGCCCGTGACACCTTGATGACGGCGCCCAGGTCCTTACCGAGATCCCCGGCACCACTCCGAAGGCGGTCGCCCGGTTCAAGGTCCGCACCACCACGAACCCGTTAAGGTGCACTCTCAGCCCGTCGGCAGAGGACACACATGGATAACCGAACCGACCCAGTTTTGATCATCGCCGGGGTGTCAGAGAGCGACGGCAAGCAGCGCGCCTTGGAGGTGTGGCTCTACAAAGCCACCAAGGAAGGCTGGTCCGTGACGGTGGAGTCAACCTCGGTAGACGAGCCAGGTGACCAGTGCGCAGTCGTACACATCGAAGGTCTGAAGTATCGCATCCGCCACGCGAAGCGCGTCCGGCAGCACGTCACCATCGTGCCGGCAGGGCAGCACCTGGTCGATGCGGCCGTCAACCTGCGCATGGGCGAATCAAACGGCGTCACGCAGACCTGGGAGTTCGGCCACGCGGCTTGGGCCGAGCCTATCGTCGAGGACGACTAGGTCATGCCGGCACTTGGCGTTGTATTGATCAAAGGTAAGGCATAGTCGATCAACACGGAAAAGATGCCGTCTGAGCTGCTCGTTCATTGGTCATCGGTGGTCAACGTTCGTTGCTCTTGGTTCACCTCTGACGGCCTGGATACGGCCTGATCTTGGGACTCGCCCGGGCGACGTCGGGATGGACTACGACGGCGCTTTGCCCATCATCTAGATACGAGAATGTCGTGACCTGGTGGGGGCGCTGTAGTGCCTTGCTGCGGCTCGCATGGACTCGATGAGCGTGAAGCCCGGGTAGTAACGCGGGTCGGAGTACAAATGCCGGTAGTAGCAGGCCCAGTAGCTCGCCACTCGCTCACGCGTGACGGCGAGGAAGGCCGGGTTCGCGGCGAGAACCTGTCCATAGACAGCGTGCTGCGGGGTCGTGGGGTCGTCGAGCTCGACGAGTTCACGGCGGACGTCGAGCAGGATCTCTAGGACGTACTCCCCGACCAGCCGGACCACGAATGGGACCACCCACGGCTCGTTCAGCCTCAGAACGTGCTCAAGCCGTCGCTGCCGTACTCGACCGTCGTGGTGACGCGTATAGAGGCAGTTGAGAATCGCGAACTGAGTCGGCGGCAGACTGGCCTCCGCACCGGCTGGGGGTTCGGCTTGGTAGATGCGGTACGGGATGACCAGTGGCTGCTCATCGACGGTTACACCGAACGGCAGGGCCGGCTCCAAGGGTGCCGACGGTAGGAGCTTCAAGACGGTCTGCACGTCCCGCTGAAGGTGGGCCGGGAAGGCAGCAGCCAGTGACGGCCCGGTAGGGGTCCTCGGCGCAGGGCTTTGCACGGTCGGACGGTACAGCCTTCCAGCCGTCGGGACTGGCCCACAGCGGGATGGTCCTTTCCCGGGAGGTAAAGCCGCGACCGGCCGCTGTCAGCCGGCCTACCGGGCTGCCATTGACCGCTACGTCGGGCAGGCATCGGGCATGCCGACCGAGCCACTCATCATGACTCAGTCGCAAGGGGACGTCCTGCTTCAAGTGCAGCGCGGCCGGCATCCGTGACCATCGCCTTGGTCAGCACTGGCTCACCCGACTTCTCTATCACGAAGCCTTGCTCAACTAGGTACGTCGTGACATCACATCCCGTCTGGAGAGCGGGCCGCCGCCCGGCCCGCCACGTCAAGACGGCCCTTGACGCACGGTCGGACGCTGGCGGGTCGGGCGGTGGTCTGCTCGGCTTGCCCGGGTCGATGGCAGGCGGGATGGCTTACCGTAACCACCCACGGAGCGCAACGCGCCGACGGGTTTGCAGCCATCTCGGAGCCCGAGCGCCCCCGCCGGAGGCGCAGTAACCACGACCCCACGCGCCGCGCCATCGACACCGCGTTTGGCGAGGACCAGGCCGCTACTGACGGCCGGGAAGCCGTTGACGGCCTGGAGACGGCATGAACATGGTTCAGCGGCCTTCCGGACGATGATCAGGCGCAGGTCAGGGCACCTGCGCCCGTTACTTGGCGTTGAAGTAGCTGGCCTCCGGGTGGTGGACCACGATCGCGTCGGTGGCCTGCTCCGGCATCAACTGGAACTCCTCGGACAACTCCACGCCGATCCGCTCCGACCCGAGCAGGTCCACGATCTTCGCCCGGTCCTCCAGATCGGGGCAGGCCGGGTAGCCGAACGCGTACCGGCAGCCCCGGTAGTCGTTGCGCAGGATCCCCGCCAGGTCCATCGGGTCGTCGGTGGTCAGCGGACGGCCGTCGGGCAGCGTCAACTCGGCCCGGATGCGCCGGTGCCAGTACTCGGCCAGCGCCTCGGTGAGCTGCACGGACAGCCCGTGCACCTCCAGGTAGTCGCGGTACTCGTTGCGGGCGAACAGCTTCGCCGCGTACTCGCTGACCGGCTGACCCACGGTGACCAGTTGCAGCGCGACCACGTCGAGCTGGTCGCCCTTGGGCTTGAAGAAGTCCGCCAGGCAGAGCCGACGCTCCTGGCGCTGGCGGGGGAACGAGAAGCGGGCGCGCTCCGCGTGCCCGTTCTCGTCGAGCACCACCAGGTCATTGCCCTCGGAGTACGCGGGAAAGTAGCCGTACACCACGGCTGCCTCGAGGACCTGGTCGGCGATCAGCCGGTCCAGCCAGTACCGCAGGCGCGGCCGACCCTCGGTCTCCACCAGTTCCTCGTAGGACGGACCGTTGCCGCCACGGGCGCCGTTCAACCCCCACTGCCCGCGGAAGGTGGCCCGCTCGTCGAGCAGCGCCGCGTACTCGGCCATCGGCACGCCCTTGACCACCCGCGTGCCGAAGAACGGCGGGGTGGGCACGACCACGTCCGTGGCCACGTTGGAGCGGGTCGAGGAGTCGTGCAGCTCGGGCAGGGACTCGGTCACCATGGACCGTTGCCGTTCCCGGCGGGCCCGCCGGGCCGCGAGGGCCGCCTCCCGCTCCGGGTCGATCACCGGGGCTCCGCCGCGCTTGGCGGTCATCACCTTGTCCATCAGGGACAGCCCCTCGAAGGCGTCCCGCGCGTAGTGCACCTGGCCGGGGAACATCGCCCGCAGGTCGTCCTCGACGTACGCGCGGGTCAGCGCGGCCCCGCCCAGCAGGACGGGCCAGCGCTCCGCGACCCCGCGCGTGGCCATCTCAGCCAGGTTTTCCTTCATGATGACGGTGCTCTTGACCAGCAGCCCGGACATGCCGATCGCGTCGGCGCGGTGCTGCTCGGCGGCGTCCAGGATGGCGTTGATCGGCTGCTTGATGCCGATGTTGACGACCTCGTAGCCGTTGTTGGACAGGATGATGTCGACCAGGTTCTTGCCGATGTCGTGCACGTCGCCGCGCACGGTGGCGAGCACGATGCGACCCTTGCCGCCGTCCTCGATGGTCTCCATGTGCGGCTCCAGGTACGCCACCGCGGTCTTCATCACCTCGGCGGACTGGAGCACGAACGGCAGTTGCATCTGGCCGGAGCCGAACAGCTCACCGACCACCTTCATGCCGTCCAGCAGGATGTCGTTGATGATCGACAGTGGAGACCGGCCGCCGGCCATCGCCTCGTCCAGATCGGCCTCCAGGCCGTTGCGCTCACCGTCGATGATCCGCCGCTTGAGCCGCTCGTCCAACGGCAGCGCCGCCAACTCCTGCGCCCGGCTGGCCCGGGCACTCGTCACGTCGACGCCCTCGAACAGCTCCAGGAAGCGCTGCAACGGGTCGTACCCCTCGCGGCGCCGGTCGTAGACCATGTCCAGGGCAACCTCGCGCTGCTCGTCGGGGATCTTCGACATCGGCAGGATCTTGCTGGCGTGCACGATCGCCGACGTCAGACCGGCCTGCACGCACTCGTGCAGGAACACCGAGTTGAGCACCTGCCGGGCCGCCGGGTTGAGCCCGAACGAGATGTTCGAGATGCCGAGGGTGAAGTTGATCCCGTCGTAACGCCTGGCGATCTCCCGGATCGCCTCGATGGTCTCCAGCCCGTCGCGGCGGGTCTCCTCCTGCCCGGTGGCGATCGGGAAGGTCAGCGTGTCGATCAGGATGTCGGACAGGTCCATCCCCCACCGGCCGGTCAGGTCGTCGATGGTGCGCGAGGCGATGCGGACCTTGTCCGCCGAGGTGCGCGCCTGCCCCTCCTCGTCGATGCACATCACCACCACGGCGGCGCCGTGCTCCCGGATCACCGGCATCACCCGCCCATAGCGGGACTCCGGGCCGTCGCCGTCCTCGAAGTTCACCGAGTTGACCACACACCGGCCGCCGAGCATCTCCAGCCCGGCCTCGATCACCGCCGGCTCGGTGGAGTCCAACATGATCGGCAGCGTGGAGGCCGTGGCGAACCGGCCGGCCAACTCCCGCATGTCCTGCGTGCCGTCGCGGCCGACGTAGTCCACGCACAGGTCGAGCAGGTGTGAGCCGTCGCGGGCCTGACTGCGGGCGATCTCCACGCAGGCACGCCAGTCGCCGGCGAGCATCGCCTCCCGGAACGCCTTCGAGCCGTTGGCGTTGGTCCGCTCCCCCACCATCAGCACCGACGCGTCCTGGGCGAACGGCACCGGGTGGTACACCGACGAGACGCCCGCCTCGTGCCGGGGCTCCCGGGACGGGGCGGTGACGCCGTGCAACCGCTCCGACAGCACCCGGATGTGCTCCGGGGTGGTGCCGCAGCAGCCGCCGATCAGCCCCACGCCGTACTCGTTGATGAACCGCTCCAGGGCCTCGGCCAACTCCACGGGAGTCAACGGGAAGTACGCCCCGTCGGCGGTCAGCACCGGCAGGCCGGCGTTCGGCATCACCGACAGCGGGATGCGGGAGTGCTGCGACAGGTAGCGCAGGTGCTCGCTCATCTCGGCCGGGCCGGTCGAGCAGTTGAGCCCGATCAGGTCCACGCCGAGCGGCTCGATCGCCGCCAGGGCCGCACCGATCTCACTGCCGACAAGCATCGTGCCGGTGGTCTCCACGGCCACGTGACAGATGATCGGCACCGACTGGCCCAGCTCGGCCATCGCCCGCTTGGACCCGACCACGGCGGCCTTGACCTGGAGCAGGTCCTGGCAGGTCTCGATGATCAGCGCGTCCGCGCCACCGACGATCAGACCGGCGGCGTTCTCCTGGTACGCGTCGCGCAGGGTCGCGTAGGGGGCGTGGCCGAGGGTGGGGAGCTTGGTGCCCGGCCCGATCGAGCCGAGCACGAACCGGGGCCGCTGCGGGGTGCTGGCCGCGTCGGCGGCCTCCCGCGCGATCCGGGCGCCCGCCTCGGACAGCTCCCGGATGCGCTGCGGGATGTCGTACTCGGCGAGGTTGGCGAGGTTGGCGCCGAAGGTGTTGGTCTCCACGCAGTCCGCGCCGGCCGCCAGGTAGGCGTCGTGCACCCCACGCACCACGTCCGGCCGGGTGACGTTGAGGATCTCGTTACACCCTTCGAGGCCGTCGAAGTCGTCGAGCGTGAGGTCCGCGGCCTGCAGCATCGTGCCCATCGCCCCGTCGGCGATGAGAATCCGGTCGGCCAGCACATCCATCAACGAAGTCCGCACCCGTCCAGGTTAGTGCGGCGCCCGCCCCGCCCACTGACCGTCAACGGGCGATCCCACATTGTGTCAGCGGGATCACGCTGTCCGGTCCGTTCCTGTCTGACCGGGCCTGGAAGCGGCCGACCGGCGCGGCCGACAGGCCGTACCTCCGCCCGGGACGTAGGCTGACGGACGTGAAGGACAACAGCGACGCCGCCGTGCCCCACGGTCTGACGACCGGGCGCCATCCCGGCGCCGGCCGCGACGAGCAGGGTGAGGTGACGGCGTGACCGAGTTCGACGGACTGCCGGTGCTGCGCTCCCCGGTGGCCATCGCCGCGTTCGAGGGCTGGAATGACGCCGCCGACGCGTCCACCGCCGCCGTCGAGCACCTCGAGCAGGTCTGGAACGCCCGGCAGATCGCCGAGTTGGATCCGGAGGACTTCTACGACTTCCAGGTCAGCCGGCCCACCATCACCATGGCCGACGGGGAGACCCGCCGGGTGGAGTGGCCGACGACCCGGTTCATGGTGGCCAGCCCGGAGGGCACCGACCGTGACGTCGTGCTGATCCGCGGCATCGAGCCGAGCATGCGCTGGCGGACGTTCTGCGAGCAGGTGCTGGAGATCTGCCACAGCCTCGAGGTGGAACGGGTGGTGCTGCTCGGGGCGCTGCTGGCCGATGTTCCGTACACCCGGCCGCTGCCGATCAGCGGCAGCGCCTCCGACGCGCAGGCCGCCGAGCGCTACCAGCTCACCCCCACCCGCTACGACGGGCCGACCGGGATCGTCGGTGTGCTGCACGACGCCTGCACCCGCGCCGACGTGGATGCCGTCTCGTTCTGGGTGCACGTGCCGCACTACGCCAACAACCCGCCGTGCCCCAAGGCCACCCTCGCCCTGCTGCACCGGGTGGAGGAGGTCGTCGACCTGCCCGTGCCGATGGCCGACCTGGCCGAGGAGTCCGCCGAGTGGGAGCAGCGGGTGCGGAGCGCCGCCGAGCAGGATGCCGAGCTCGGCGAGTACGTCCGCGAGCTGGAGGAACGGGTCGGCGACGAGGGCATCACCCCGCTGACCGGTGACGAGATCGCTCAGGAGTTCGAGAAGTACCTACGCCGCCGGGGCGGTTCGGCCGGCCCCACCGCCGGCTCCTGGTAACACCGCTCGCTGCGGGCCCTCGGACCTTTGTGGTCCGGGGGCCCGTTTTCGCGTGTCCGGGGTGGCGCCGTCACACCCTCTAAGGCATCCTAGGAACCTAGATGTGATCAAGGAGGTGGGTGTGCAGATCAACCCCGGGGCCGCCGAGTTCCCGCACCGACAGATCGCCGCGCAGCTCAAGGCCCAGGTCCGCCGCGGCGACTGGGGGCCCGGCGAGCGGCTGCCGTCCATCCCGGCCATCGCCGAGATGTTCGGCGTCGCCAAGCAGACCGTGCAACGCGCCGTCGACCAACTGCGGGTCGAGGGCATCCTGATCACCAAACCCGGCTCCGGTACGTACGTCCGGGGCACCCGCCGCCGACTCAACCGGCTCTCCCGAGGCCGGTACGGCGGCTTCCGCGGCTACCACACCGACCTGGCCGCCCGATACCGCCAACAACTCGTCTCCGTCGGGCACGCCCCCGCCCCCGCCGAGGTGGCCGACGCATTCGGCGTGGCGGACGGCACCAGCCTGCTCTGCCGCCGGCACCTCGTCCGCACCGACGACTCCCCCGTCGAGGTGGGCGCCTCCTGGTTCCTGCCCCGCGACACCGCCGGCACCTCGTTGGAGCGCACCGAGGCGTTCGGCCGCCCGCTCTACCAGGAGGCCGAGGAAGCCACCGGGCGGCGGTACGTCTCGGCCACCGACACGATCAGCGCCCGCCAGCCCAGCCGGGAGGAGGCCGAGACCCTCCAGATCCGGCCGGACACCCCGGTGCTGCACCTGCTGCACGTCGCGTACGACGCGAGCCGCAAGCCGATCGAGGTGGCGCAGGCGACCTGGCCCGGCCCGATGGCCACCCTGACCGAGGAGTACAAGATCCCCGGCCCGACCCCCGACCCGGAACCGGACCCCGGCCTGGTCCTGGGCTGACTGTCCCGCCCCACCCCCGCGCACCTGCGCCCACCCTGGTCGATCATGAGGTTGACGGGTCCGGCAGAGATCGACATGCCCGCCAACCTCATGATCGACCGAGGTTTGGGTGATCGGCGCGGCGGCTGGAGTGCTCCGCCGCCGGAGAGCGACGACCATCGTGCATCTATACACTCGGTGTATATACTGCGGTTGTACCGATGGCCGGACGGCTCGGTTCCGGCGTCGACAAACCCAGGGGGATCCATGCCAACCGTGAAGCCTGTCGGTCAACGAGGGATGACGCGCCGTGGCCTCGTCGGAGCCGCGCTGGCGGCCGGGATCAGCGTGCCGATGGGCATCGCCAGCGGTGCCGGCCGCGCCACGGCGGCGACGGCCAACCCCGGGCCGGACCGGCTCACCCTGCCCGCGCCGACCGGGCCGTACCGGGTGGGAACGGTGTCGCTGCACCTGGTCGACCGTTCGCGGCTGGATCCGCTGGCCGGCCCGGGGCGGTACCGGGAGCTGATGGTCAGCGTCTGGTATCCCGCCCGGGACGTGCGCCGGTACCCGCGTGCCCCCTGGATGACCCCCGCGTCGATGCGCATGCTGCTGGACTCCGCCGGGTTCGCACCCGACGCCGCGCTGGCGCCCCTGACGGCCGGGCACGAGGGCGCCCCGGTGCGGCACTCGGGCCATCGGTTGCCGGTGGTGCTGTACTCGCACGGCGCCGGCAGCCACCGTTCGGACACCACGATCGTGGTGCAGGAACTCGTCAGCCACGGGTATGTGGTCGTCACGGTGGACCACACGTACGACGGGGTCGGCGAGTTCCCCGACGGCCGGGTCACCATCCAGGAGGAAGCCTCCGACGTCACGCCGTGGACCTACACCCACGACGTCCGGTTCGTCCTCGACCAGATCGCCGACCTCGCCGCCGGGCGCAACCCCGACGTGGACCACGCGCCGCTGCCGGCCGGACTGGGCGCCGCCCTCGACCTGAGCCGGATCGGCATGTTCGGCTGGTCGAAGGGCGGTACCGCGACGGCCCTGACCATGGGCACCGACCGACGGATCCGAGCGGGGCTGAGTCTCGACGCCCCGATGGTGTCGCAGCCGCTGCCCGCCACCGATCTGTACCGGCCGTTCATGCTGATGACGGCGGATTACACCCGGGCCACCGAGCCCGCCGTCGCCGAATTCTTCGCCCACCTACGCGGATGGCGGCTCAACGTTCAGGCCGCGGGAGCGATCCACGTGTCATACGGCGACAACCAGTGGCTCGTGCCGCAACTGGCACGGATCATCGGCATGAGCGACGAGGACCTCGCCGACTGGATCGGCACTCTCGACCCCACCCGCGCGGTCCGCATCGGGCAGGCGTACCCGCTGGCGTTCTTCGACAGGCACCTGCGGCACCGGGGCGGCCGCCTACTGGACGGCCCGAGCCGGTCCTTCCCGGAGGTGGCGTTCATCGCGTAGCCCGGCCGTCCGCGCCGCCCCGACCCCGACCTAGTCCTGGGGTGAGGCGTTTGATCGACTCGGCTTCCTGGAAATCGGTGCGTCGCACGCGTCGGGACACCGCGACTTCCTGAAAACCGAGTCGATCAACGCGCCTGGGCTAGAGGCGGATGCCCAGGAGGGCGTCCATCGTCTTCGCGAAGAGGGCCGGGGCGTCCGTGTCGTCGGCCACGCCGGCCAGCGTCGCGTCGGCCCACCGGTCGGCGGCCGCCAGGGCGCCCGGGGTGTCCAGGTCGTCGGCGAGGCGCTCGCGTACCCCGGCCAGCAGCTCGGCCCCGGACGGCCCGGCGGGCGCGGCGGCGGCCCGCCGCCAGCGGTCCAGGCGCTCCTGCGCGGCCGTGAGCAGCTCGTCGGTCCAGGTGCGGTCGCTGCGGTAGTGCCCGGAGATCAATGCCAGCCGGATCGCCATCGGGTCCACCTTGTCGGCGCGCAGCCGGGACACGAAGACCAGGTTGCCGCGGGACTTGGACATCTTCTCGCCGTCCAGACCGATCATCCCGGCGTGCACGTAGTGCTCGGCGAACGGCGCCTGACCGGTGAGCCGCTCGGCGTGCGCGGCGGACGCCTCGTGGTGCGGGAACAGCAGGTCGTTGCCGCCGCCCTGCACGTCGATCCGGTCGCCGAGCAGGTTGAGCGCGATCACCGCGCACTCGATGTGCCAACCGGGGCGGCCCGGCCCCAGGTCGCCGCCCGGCCAGGACGGCTCACCCTCGCGGGCGCCGCGCCACAGCAGCGGGTCCAGGGGGTCGCGCTTGCCGGCCCGGTCGGGGTCGCCGCCGCGCTCCGGGAAGATCTCCAGCATCTGCTCGCGGGTCAGGTTGGACTCGTAGCCGAACCGGCCGGTGGCGGAGATGTCGAAGTAGACGTCGCCGGTGCCGTCGTCGAGGCGGTACGCGGCACCGTCCTTGACCAGCACCTCGACCTTTTCGGCGATGTCCGGGATCGACTCGACCGCGCCCACGTAGTGCGCCGGCGGGATGATCCGCAGCGCCTCCATGTCCTCGCGGAACAGCGCCGTCTCGCGCATCGCCAGGACCACCCAGTCCTCGCCGTCGCGGGCGGCGCGTTCCAGCAGCGGGTCGTCGATGTCGGTGACGTTCTGCACGTAGCGCACCGGCCGGCCGGCGTCGCGCCACATCCGCTGCACGAGGTCGAACGTGATCATGGTGGCGGCGTGACCGAGGTGCGTGGCGTCGTACGGGGTGATGCCGCAGACGTACATGCTGCCCGCGTCCGCCGGCTCGCTCGGGTGGACACCCTGCCGCGCCGAGTCGTACAACGCCAGTGGCTCGCCCCTGCCCGGCAGCCGTGGCACCTCGTGTCCCGCCCAAGACTCCATGGGATCAGCCTAGCCAGCCCGACGACGCCGCCGGAGCGCCCCACGGGTGATCAAGATGACAACGGCTCACATGGGTGGCCAGGGGATCGCCGGCCAGTCCTCCGGTGGCTGCGGGAAGCGGCAGGTCTCGCGCAACCTGTCGATCCGGGCGGCCACCTCGGTCACCTCGCTGATGGTGAGGTGGTCGGCCAGCTCCGCGCCGAGCGCCCCGGCGACCTGCCCGGCGAGCCCGTCGAGCATCTCCACGGCATCCGGGGGCAACTGCTTGCCGGCCCAGCCCCAGAGCACCGTGCGCAGCTTGTCCTCCACGTGGAAGCTCACCCCGTGGTCCACCCCGTAGATCCGGTCGTCGGCACCGACCAGCACGTGAGCACCCTTACGGTCCGCGTTGTTGATCACCGCGTCGAGCACCGCGAGACGGGCCAGCCGGGGGTCGTCGGCGTGCGCGAGGGCGTACGCCGTGCCGTCGTCGTCGCGGGCCGCGGCGATCGGGAACCAGCGTGGCGGCAGCTCCCCGGCCGGCAGGAAACCCACAAGCGGGTCGGCGTCCTCCGGCTCGTCGATCCACAGCTGGCAGGAGCCGGGGCCGAACGGGCCGTCGCGCAGCACCGTGGGCGGCACCAGGTCCCAGCCGGTGGCCCGGGAGACCAGGTACGCCGAGACCTCCCGCCCGGCCAGGGTGCCGTCGGGGAAGTCCCAGAGCGGACGCTCACCGCGGACCGGTTTGTAGACGCAGCGGGCGGTGGCCCCGTCCAGGGTCAGGATGCCGCGCAACGTGGTGTTCGACGCGTCGACCAGCCGACCCTCCAGGTCGAGCGTGCCGTCCCGCAGCAGCCGCAGCGCCGCGTCGCCGTCCTGGCGAGGCTGGAGGCCGGACGAGGTCACCGGTGATAACCGTTGTGCCGCGGGCAGAGGTGCCCGGCGGGGTCCAACGGTTGGCCGCAGAGCGGGCACGGAGGCCGACCCGCGTTGACCACTCGCCGGGCCCGCTCGATGAACTGACGGGTCGCCTGCGGGGTGAGCCGGACCCGGAGCCGGTCGAGGTCCTCGTCCGGCTCGTCGTCCTCGACATCGTCGTCGTCGGGGTCCTCGTCGTCCTCGTCGCCCAACTCGACCTCGGGCTCCACCTCGCCCGCGGCGATCGCCTCGATCACCACGGTCGCGGTGTCCACGTCGAAGGCCAGCCCGAGGGTCCCGACGCGGAACTCCTCGTCGACGGGCGTGTCCAGTGGCTCGTTGTCGCCGATCACCTGGGCCAGCTCGGGCAGGTCCACCCCGAAGCGACGCTGCGCCTCGGTGAGCAGCTCCTCCAGCTTCTCGGCGAGCAGGGACACCTGAACCTTTTCCAGCGCGACGCTGACCAGCCTGCCGCCGCCGCGGGCCTGCAGGAAGAACGCGCGCTCCCCCGGCGGCCCGACAGTCCCGGCGACGAACCGCTCCGGCGGTTCGAAGGCGTGCACCTGGTGGGTCATACCCACGACCCTATCCGGCCCGCCAGGGCACCGCGCACCCCACCGACCCGAATCGCCCCAGGGGCGGCGCGCCCGGCGTACCAGCGGCAATAACCGGGCGTGGCGGCCCCGCCGCCGGCCTCGGCCGGTCTCGGCCGACGATCAGGCGGGGTTGTCGCGGCGGGGTGGCCGCCCGGTGGCGTCGTCACGAGGACGCGCCGGCGCCACCGCCGACCGCGGCGTCCGAGTCGGCCGCGCGGGGAGCCCGCCGACGCCGCTTGCGCGGTGGCGGCACCAGGGCCGACAGGTCACCGCCGGTGTCGTTGAGCCGGACCAGGAACGGCCGCAGCGGGGTGAACCGGATCGCGGTCACCGACGCCGGGTCGGCCACGATCCGCTGGAAAAGATCCAGGTGTACGCCGAGCGCGTCCGCCACGATGGCCTTGATCACATCGCCGTGGCTACACGCCAGCCACACCGCCTCGGGCCCGTGCTCGGCGCTCACCCGGGCGTCCCACGAGCGCACCGCCGCGACCGCCCGCGCGGCCATCTCCGCCATCGCCTCCCCACCGGGGAACACCGCCGCGCTGGGGCGCTGCTGGACCACCGGCCAGAGCGGCTCCTTCGCGAGCTTCTTCAGCGGCTGCCCCTCCCAGCTGCCGTAGTCACACTCGATCAACCCGTCCTCGACGACCGGGGTGGCCTGCGGAAGCGCCAACTCCAGGGTCTGCCGGCAGCGGATCAGCGGGCTGGTCACCACCCTCGCCAGCGGCACCGCCCGCAACCGCTCACCCGCAGCGGCGGCCTGGGCGCGCCCGGTGTCGTCCAGTTCGACCGGTTGCCGACCGGCCAGGCCGCCGTCGGCGTTCGCCGTGGTCCGGCCGTGTCGCAGAAGCAGAAGGGTCGCCACGGGGACCACCCTATGACCTGCGTCCCGCCCGGGACGGCCGCGGGCTGCGAGCCACCACCTGAGGTACGCGCCGCCGGGGGTCGGCGCCGCCGGCCCGCGCTTCATGATCGACTCGATTTTCAGGAAGTCGGGCTGTCCGACCGTCCCGGACAGCGCGATTTCAAGAAAGTCGAGTCGATCATGCCTGGCGGGCGGCGGGCGGCGGGCGGCAGGCGGCGGGCGGCGGGCGGCGGGCGGCGGGCGGGGATGACGACCGCGGCCCCCGGTCCCGCCCGGAGGCAGGGCCGGGGGCCGTCGGCGGGTCGGTCAGGTGGCGTCGATCGCGCCGGTCAACAGCAGCGCCAGGACCAGCGTGCCCAACGCCACCCGGTACAGCACGAAGACGTACAGGGTGTGGTGGGCGACGTAGCGCAGCAACCAGGCGATGGCCGCGTACCCGATGCCGAAGGCGATGAGGGTGGCCACGATCGTCTGGGCCACCGTCGGCACGGAGGTGCCCGGGGCGGACGGCTCGAAGACGTCTCCGAGGCTGAACACGCCGGACATCACCACCGCCGGGATGGCCAGCAGGAACGAGTACCGTGCCGCCGCCTCCCGGGTGAGGTTGAGCAGCAGGCCGGCGGTGAGCGTGCCACCGGAGCGGGACACCCCGGGGACCAGCGCCATCGCCTGGGCGAAGCCCATCACGATGCCGTCCTTCATCCGGAAGTTCTCCAGGGTGCGGGTCTGCCGCCCCCAGTACTCCGCGAACGCCAGCACGAAGGCGAAGACGATGAGCGTGGTCGCCACGACCCACAGGTTGCGCCCGGCGGTCTTGATCTGGTCCTTGAACAGGAAACCGAACAACCCGATCGGAATCGAGCCGACGATCACGTACCAGCCCATCCGGTAGTCGAGGCTGGAGCGGACCGACGCGTCCCGGATGCCCACCAGCCAGGTCCGGGTGATCCGCCAGATGTCCTTGGCGAAGTAGATCAGCACGGCCGCCTCGGTGCCGAGCTGGGTGACCGCGGTGAACGACGCGCCGGCGTCCCGGTCGAAGAAGATCGCCGAGGTGATCCGCAGATGCCCCGACGAGCTGACCGGAAGGAACTCGGTCAGTCCCTGGACGATGCCCAGGACGATGGCCTCAACCCAGGTCACTCGCCGACTCCCGAAAGCTCCAGTGCCTCGGCGACGGTACGCAGGGTCTGCACACCGCTGTCCCGGTCGGCGACGAACAGGGTCACCGACAACGTGGTGACGCCGGCGGCAGCGTACTCCCGCATCCGCTCGGCGACGCGCTCCTTCGGGCCGAGCAGTGAGGTGCGGTCGATGAACTCCATGGGTACGGCCGCGGCCGCGTCGCGCTGCCGCTTTGCCAGGTACAGATCCTGCACGTCGCGGGCGGCGTCGCCGTACCCCATCCGGGTGGCGAGCTGGTTGTAGAAGTTCTGCTCGCGGCTGCCCATGCCGCCCACGTACAGCGCCGCGTACCAGCGGACCAGCTCGGCGCAGGAGGCCACGTCGTCGCCGATCACCACCGGCACCGAGGGCACCACGTCGAACCCGGCCAGGTCCTTGCCGACCTTCGCCCGACCGGCGCGGACCGACGCGAGCTGCTCCTCGGCGAACTCCGGCGCGTAGAACACCGCCAACCAGCCGTCGGCGATCTCACCGGCCAGCTCCAGGTTCTTCGGGCCGACCGCCGCCAGGTAGATCGGTATGTGCTCGCGGGGTGGATGGAAGCCCAACCGCAGGGCCTTACCCGGGCCGTCCGGCAACGGCAGCGTGTAGTGCTGCCCGTCGTAGGCCACCTCCTTGCGGGCGATGGCCAGCTTCACGATGTCGACGAACTCGCGGGTCCGGGCGAGGGGCTTGGCGAACCGCACACCGTGCCACCCCTCCGACACCTGCGGACCGGAGACACCCAGGCCGAGCCGGAACCGGCCACCGGAGAGCGCGTCGATGGTGGCGGCGGTCATGGCGGTGGCGGCCGGCGTACGGGCGGGGATCTGCATCACCGCCGCGCCGACGTCGATCCGTTCGGTCTGGCCGGCCATCCAGGCGAGCATGCTGGGCGAGTCGGAGCCGTACGCCTCCGCCGCCCACACCACCGAGTAGCCCAGCCGGTCCGCCTCCTGGGCGAGGGCCAGGTGGTCGGCCGGTGTGCTCCACGCTGTCTGGTATCCGAGACTGAGCCCGAGTCGCACTGGTCCTCCCCCATCCGTGGCACAGGTCGCACCAGGTTACGCAATGCCGAAAACGGACTCGATCACCGGCTCGACACCTTCGCTCCCCCCTCCATCGGGGCAGCCCACGGCGGCGGAACCGGCAGAACCGGCAGAGATACGGGAGCGAGGATATCCGTGGCGGCAGGTTCGAAATAAGGTTCACCCATGCAACAGCGACCGCTCGGCCGAAGCGGGCTGGCGGTTTCCCGGCTCGCGCTCGGCACCATGACCTGGGGCCGGGACACCGATGCCGACGACGCGGCCGCCCAGCTGAAGAGTTACCTGGACGCGGGCGGCAACCTGATCGACACGGCCGACGTGTACGGCGACGGCGACGCCGAGTCGGTGATCGGGTCGCTGCTGGGCACCCTCGTGCCCCGCGACGAGCTGCTGATCGCCACCAAGGCGGGGCTGCGCCCGGGCAGTGGTCGACGGCGCGACGGCTCCCGGGGGCACCTGCTGCGGACGTTGGACGCGTCGCTGCGCCGCCTCGGCACCGACCACGTCGACCTGTTCCAGGTGCACGGGTACGACCCGGACACCCCGCTGGAGGAGACCCTCGCCGCGTTGGACCACGCGGTGGCCAGCGGCAAGGTCCGCTACGTCGGTGTGTCGAACTTCTCCGGCTGGCAGACCGCACGGGCCGCCGCCTGGCAGACCGCCTGGCCGGGGCGGGCGCCCGTGGTCGCCACCCAGGTGGAGTATTCGCTGCTGGAGCGGGGCGTGGAGCGGGAGGTGCTGCCCGCGTGCGACGCGCTCGGCCTCGGCCTGCTGCCCTGGTCACCGCTGGGTCGCGGCGTGCTCACCGGCAAGTACCGGCACGGCCGTCCGGCGGACTCCCGAGCCGCGTCGCCGCACTTCGAGCGGTTCGTCTCGACGTACCTGGAGCCGCGCTGCTCCAGCATCGTGGAGGCGGTGGCCACCGCGGCCGGCGGCCTGGGGGTGTCGCCGCTGGAGGTGGCGTTGGCGTGGATCCGGGACCGGCCGGGGGTGACCGCGCCGATCCTCGGCGCGCGGACGGTCGGGCAACTGCTCGGCGCACTCCCCGTGGAACGGATCACCCTGCCGGAGGAGATCACCACCGCCCTGGACGACGTCTCGGCGGTGCCGTTGGGCTACCCCGAACGCGACGGCTGACCGACGATGTTCCTCGCCCCCGGTTGCGGCGCCCGGCAAGATCGTGCTCGATCCTTGGTGCGGTGGCATCCCGCGACGAGGTGGCCACCACGTCATGGATCGAGCGCGATCTTGGACGCGGCGCGGCGGCAGGTGCTTGCCGGGACAGGGCGTCAGGGCGACGGGCGCTGCCCGGGGAGGTCGTGGATCGCGGTCAGGAAGCGCGACTGGTCGTCGCGGACAGCGGGCTGGGTGAGTCGGATCCACGAGTCGTCGGCGAAGACGATCGTGGAGGTCAGCTGCACGAACCCGGCCGCGCCGCGCTCCGAGTCGATCCGGGCCACCCGGTCACGTGGCACACTCCACAGCACCCGCGGTTGGCGCCGGTCGGGGCGGTCGGCGTCCGGGCGGGGACCCATCCGCAGCAGGTGCAGGTGGGTGTCGGTCACCGCCAGCGGGGTGCCGTTGTAGCGCTCCAGGAAGAGCAGCAGGCTGCCGGCGAGGGTGGCGAGGTCGCCGCTGAAGACGTACCGGCGACGGTAGGCGATCTCGGCGAGCTGGTCGGCCAGCGGGCGGTACAGGCTGAGCCGGAACAAGGCGCGGAACGCCTCCTGTTCCTCGGTGAGCGGGATGGGATCCCGCTGCGCCCGCTGCGGTGGTGGGACCGGCTCCGGTTCGGCCGCCTCCGGCACACCGGCCGCGACGGCAGCGGCCTTGGCGGGCAGCAGCAGCAGGCCCGCGGCCAGCCGGACCGGCGTCAGCACCGCGTCCACCCAGACCACCGGGTTGACGATGTTGAGCAACCCGAACAGCACCTTCGGGTCGAGCGAGTCGACGAACTCGTCGGCCATCACACCGGCGAGCTGCCGCCCGGCCCTGTGGGTCTGCGGGGCACGGACCGGGCCGAGCCCCACGTACCGCAGCTCCTGTCCGGGCAGCAGTGGCGCGACGAGGGCACGTTCGGGTTCGTCGCTGGTGCGGAACTCCTCGCGCAGCTCACGGGCCCTGTCCCGGGCGGCCCGCGCGCCGCCGAGCACCGCGTCGGTGAACCGACCCAGCCGGCCCCGTTCCCCTGGCATCACGATGTCTCCAGTCGACGGACCGCCCGCACGTCGACGTCGATATCCGGCGGCATGCCGTTCCTCCCCCATGAGTCGAGCGCACCGACGATACGATTCCCGGCCACCCGGCACCACCCCGTGACACGGACAGCACGCTCCACGGCTCAGGGGCGCACAGGTCGGCACGAACCACCCCACGGCAGCGTCGTTGGTCACCCCCAAGGGGGTGGCGAACAGCCGCTGGGCTGGGCAGCATGGATGGCATGGACTACGAATACGCGCCACTGCGGCTGCCGCCGAACGTCGACCGGTTGACCGCGGCGGCGCAGTTGGCGATCCAGGCGGAGTTCTCCGGATGGGAGTTGGCCCGGGTGCGGTTGTACCGGGACGGCACGCGGCAGGTGGTGCTGCGGCGGCGGCGGGTCAACCAGCCGCAGCCTGGCCTGTCGTACTGACGGCCGGACGCCCGGGGCCACGTGGACCCCGGGCGTCGAACGGCCTTGGCGCGCCCTAGTGCTGGTGCCCGGCGTGGTCGTGATCGTCGTCGAGCTCCAGGAACGGGTGCTCGTCGAGCCGGCCGACCAGCCGGTCGTCGACCGCCGGCTGGAACGGGCCGACCGCGTCGTCGTCGTCGAACGACTCCAGATCGACCGGGGTGCCCACCTCGCTGACCATCACCACCCCGTCGAGGGGCTCCAGCTCGGGGACGTCCAGCGCGCCGAGCGAGCCGTCGCCGCTCTGCAGCAACTCCAGCACCGCCTCGCCGACGCCCTCCACCGGCGCCGGCTCGTCGTCCTCGGGGGTGCCCTCGCGGCGGGCCGCCTCGGCCACCCGCAGCAGCGCGGCGACGCTCGGCACCCGGTAGTCGCGACGCTGCCGCACCGAGATCACCCGGGGGTGCGGGTCGCTGGCCTCGGAACCCTCGGGGCCGCCGAAGCGCTCGTCGGCCTCGTCCGGGTCGATCGAGTCGACATCCCACGGCGTCACCTCGCCGAAGGCGTCGAGCAACCGCTCGTCGTACGCGAAGGAGGCGTTGTTCAACGCCACGTACGCCTGCCAGACGTCGTCGTCGTCGACGCGGCCCTGCGCGGCGCGTACGGCGGCCAGGTGGTGGCGGGCCGCTTCGATCACCCGCTCGAGAGCGGCGTCCAGCTCACCGTGCTGGTCGGTCATGTGGGGCAGTCCCTTCACGTTGGGGAGGTCGCGCGCCGGATGCAGCGCCGGGCGCGGCTAGCAGGTGCGGAGGAACCGGTCGAGAACCCGCACGCCGAACTGTAGTCCGTCGACCGGAACCCGCTCGTCGATGCCGTGGAACAACGCCGAGAAGTTCAGGTCGGCGGGCAGCCGCAGCGGGGCGAACCCGAAGCAGCGGATGCCGAGCTGGGAGAACGCCTTGGCGTCGGTGCCGCCGGAGAGCATGTACGGGACCGGACGCGCACCCGGGTCCTCGGCGCGCAGCGCCGCCGACATGGCCTCGACGAGGTCGCCGTCGAAGGTGGTCTCCAGCGCGGGCTGCCGCTGGATGTACTCGATCGCGATGTCCGGGCCGATGAGCTCCCGCAGCTGCCGCTCCAGCAGCTCGGACTGGCCGGGCAGGCTGCGGCAGTCGATCGTGGCGGTGGCGCGGCCGGGGATGACGTTGTCCTTGTAGCCGGCGTCGAGCCGGGTCGGATTGGCGGTGTTGCGGATGGTCGCCCCGATGATGTTGGCGATCGGGCCGAGCTTCGCGATGGCCGTCTCCGGGTCGTCCGGGTCCAGCTCGACGCCGAGCAGGTCGGAGACCTCCTCCAGGAAGGCCCGCACGGTGTCGGTGACCACCACCGGGAAGCGGTGCCGGCCGATCCGGGCGACCGCCTCGGCGAGCGCGGTGACCGCGTTGTCGTCGTGCACCATCGAGCCGTGCCCGGGGCGACCCTTGGCGTGCAACCGCAGCCAGTCGATGCCCTTCTCGGCGGTCTCGATCAGGTAGAGCCGCTGGCTGTCGTTGACCGAGTAGGAGAAACCGCCGACCTCACCGATCGCCTCCGTGCAGCCGTCGAAGAGGTCACGGTGGTTCTCCACCAGGAAACGCGCGCCGTAGTCGCTGCCCGCCTCCTCGTCGGCGGTGTACGCGAGCACGATGTCCCGCGGTGGCCGTACGCCGGTGCGCTGCCAGTGCCGCACCACGGCGAGCACCATCGCGTCGAAGTCCTTCATGTCGATCGCGCCGCGGCCCCAGAGGTAACCGTCGCGCAGCTCGCCGGAGAACGGGTGCACCGACCACTCGTCGGCGTCGGCGGGCACCACGTCCAGGTGGCCGTGCACCAGCAGCGCACCCCGGCTCGGGTCGGCGCCGGGGATGCGGGCCACCACGTTCGCCCGGCCCGGCGCGGACTCGTGCAGGACGGACTCCACGCCCACCTCGGCGAGCTTCTCCGCCACGTACTCGGCGGCGCGGCGCTCGCCGACGCTCGTGTCGTTGTCCCCCGTGTTGGTGGTGTCGATGCGCAGCAGGTCGCGGCAGAGGTCCACGACCTCCGCGCTGGGGTCGGGTCGGGTGGAGGCCGCATCGCTCGTCATCGCCTCTTCATACCAGCCGGCGCCGGCCGGCCGGGCGGCGCACCGGTGCGCGCGGGCCGGCACGCCGGTGGTCCCGGGCCGGCGCATCGACGGGCCCGGTTTCGCCGGGGCCGGGTTCGGGTACCGCCGCCCACGACCGCACATCCCTGCCGGAGCTTCCGCCCGCCAGTCGAGGAGGGCACCATGTCCGCCGTTCCCCTGCCGCCGCTGCCGCCCGCACCCGCACCCGAGGAGGGCTACCGACCCGGTGGCCGCAACATCGCCGACATCGTCGACCGGGAGCACCGTCAACTGGTGGCGCTGCTGGACCAGCTGACCGGCCCGGACGCCACACCGCGGGAAGGGCTGCCGGTGCTCACCGCCGCGTTGTCGCGGCACCTCTCCGCCGAGGAGCAGTACCTGCTGCCGGCGGTACGCGCCGCGCTGCCGGCGGCCGCCGAGCGGGTGGACGCCGAGATCAACGCCGACGCCAGCCTGCTCAGCGCCCTGAAGGGCGCGACCGACGAGGGGTTGGCCGAGATCGCCGAGCGGGTCCGCCACCACGTCGACGGGGTGGGTGCGCTCGTCACCGAGCTACGCGCGGTCGCGACCCAGGAGGAGCTGATCCGGCTGGGCAACCGGCTGGAGATCGCCGAGGAGGCCGCGCCGACCCGGCCGCACCCGGGCACTCCGGCCACCCCTCCGTGGAACCGGATCGTGGAGCCGGCGGTCGGGGTGGTGGACAAGGTGCTCGACGCGGTGACCCGCCGGCCGACGTACCTGGCGGACCTGCCGGAGTCGCCGCGGGACTGACGGCGGCGGCGATCCCAAGTGCATTCATTATCACCGATCCGCTCGGGCTATTCCGCCGGCTGACGTGTAGTCCTACCGTCACGGTATGAACCTGGAGCTGCGTCACCTGCGGGTGGTCTGCGCGATCGCGGAGACGGGGAGTGTGACGAAGGCGGCGTCGGCGCTCGGCCTGGCCCAGCCGGCGCTAACCGCCCAGCTCCAGCGCATCGAGCGGACCCTGGGCGGCCCGCTGTTCGACCGGGACCGGCGCGGCGCCCGGCCCACCGCTCTCGGTGAGCTGGTGCTGGCTCGGGCCCGGGTGCTGCTGCCGGCGATGAAGGGGTTGCAGGACGAGGCGGCCCGGCTGGCCGGGGCCGGCGACGCGCCGCCGTGCTACCGGTTCGGTGGGGTGAACAGCCCGATCCTGGGCCGGATGGTGCACCGCCTGGCGGCCGAGCAGCCGCCGGCCCAGATCACCACGCTCGCCTCCTGGTCGGTGGACGAGCTGGCGCAGTTGGTGGCGGGCGGCCGACTGGACTTCGCCCTCACCGGGGTGTGCGGCGACGCCAGCCCGTCGGCGGGGTTCGGGTTGAGCTGGCAGGAGGTGGCCATCGACCCGGTGCTGGTGCTGCTGCCCGAGACCCACCCCCTCGCGGCGCACGACGAGGTGCGCCTGGCGGACCTGCGGCACGAGCAGTGGGTGGCCGCCCCGGGCGACGGCTGCTTCGCCGACTGCTTCGCCACCGCCTGCGCCCGCGCCGGATTCACCCCCCGCAAGGTGTACGAGACCGACATCCGCGGCTGCGTCGACCTGGTGGAAGCCGGAGTGGCGATCGCGCTGTGCCAGGCGACGTTCCGCCCGGTGGCCGGGTTGGTCACCCGCCGCCTCGCCGGCATACCGCTGCGCTGGCGGCTCCTGCTCGGCTGGCATCCGGACTCCCCCGCCGCCCGGGAGGCCGACCTGATGGTGCAGACGGCGAAGGCGGCGTACGTCGACTCGTTGGCCCCGCATCCCGCGTACCTGGACTGGCTGCTGCGTCACCCGGCGTTCGGCGTCCGGCAGCCCACCGGGGTCCGACCGGGCTGAGCGGGAGGTAACCGGCCGTTGGCGGTGCGAACCGCCGTGGGCCGGGTATCTGGCGGACATGACCGACCTCTACCCGTCCGCCGACGACCGGGAACTGCTCCGCGAGGCGGCCGCCGCGCACACCGCCGCCACCCGTGCGGTGGAGGCGTTCCTGCGCCGCCTGCCGCAGGTGCCCGACCCGGCCGCCGTCACCGAGTACGCCAACCTGCTCACCCGGGAGGACCAGACCCGCACCGACCGCGACGCCGCCGCCGACGCGGCGGGGCTGACCATCGCCAGCCTGGAACCGGACCAGGGCCAGTAGCGCAAGACGCGACGGTGCCGTCCCCGCCCGGGACGGCACCGTCGCGCGTGGCCTCGTTCAGCGTTCGACGAGCGGGTCGTGTCCGAGGTCGAGCAGCGAGTGCCGCCAGGTGTCGTCGGCGTTGCCGCGCGACGGCTTGGCATCCATCAGCTCGCGGATCCGCTCGACCGCCTCCCGCATCACCTCGATGTCCTCGCCGGTGAGGTCCACCTTGCGCTTGTTCAGCACCTTGAGGATCTCCCGGCCCGGCTGGGGCAGGTCGAGGTTCGGGTTCGGGCTGAACGACTCCTCACCGGAACCCCTGGTCAGCAACCACGTCCGCAGCTGCTCCGACGGGACGTTGACCTCGGCGTGGAAGTCCTCCCAGAGCACTTCCACCTCGGGGTCGAGCCGCGCTTCGCGTACCATCAGGTCTCCTCTCCGGGCGGTTTCCCGGACGTCTCCGGGTCGTCCTGGTCGGTCCTGGGATGCAGGCCCTCCGCGGGCACCCGCGTGCGGCGGGGGTTCGCGGTGGGCGGCGCCAGGATCGGGTCGGGATGGTCGTCCTCGTCCCGGGCTTTCGTGGGCTCGTGCGGGTCCTCGTGGTCGTCTCGTCGCGCCGGCCCGCTCATCGCGGGTGGGTGGTCGTGGCGGCGGTGTACCCCCGCTCGCCTGCGGTCACGTCGAAGGTGAGCGCCCCGTCGCGAACGTCCACCGTGACCTTCTGCCCCGGTGAGATCGCCGACTCCAGCAGCATCCGGGACAGGTGGTTGTCCACCTCCCGCTGGATCACCCGGCGCAGCGGCCGGGCGCCGAACTCCGGCTGGTAGCCGTGCTCGGCGAGCCAGTCGATGCCGGCGGTGGTGAACTCCACCTGAAGGTCCTGGGCGTGCATCCGGCGGCGGGTCTCCTCCAACAGCAGCGCGGTGATGTCGCGCAACTGCTCGGCCTCCAGCCGGCGGAAGATGATGACCTCGTCGATGCGGTTGAGGAACTCCGGGCGGAAGTTCTCCTGCAGGCGGCGCATCAGCCGCTCGCGCAGTTCGTCGTTCTCCTGCTCGCTGCCCACGTCCCCGCTGCCGAAGCCGACGGAGCGCTGGGCGCCGGTGATCAGCTCCGAACCGAGGTTGCTCGTCATGATCAGTACGGTGTTCTTGAAGTTCACCGTGCGACCCTGACTGTCGGTCAGCCGCCCGTCGTCGAGCACCTGGAGCAGGATGTTGAACACGTCCGGGTGGGCCTTCTCGATCTCGTCGAGCAGCACCACCGCGTACGGGCGGCGACGCACCGCCTCGGTGAGCTGACCGGCCTCCTCGTAGCCGACGTACCCGGGTGGAGCGCCGACCAGTCGAGTGACCGTGTGCCGTTCCTGGAACTCGCTCATGTCCACCCGGACCATCCGGTCCGCCTCGCCGAACAACGCCTCGGCCAGGGCACGGGCCAGCTCGGTCTTGCCGACACCCGTCGGGCCGAGGAACAGGAAGCTGCCCATCGGTCGTTCCGGGTCGGCCAGCCCGGCCCGGGAGCGACGGACAGCCTCGGCGACCGCGGTGACCGCGTCGTCCTGGCCGACCACCTTCTGGTGCAGGTGCCCCTCCAGGCGCAGCAGCCGGTCGCGTTCCTCCTCGGTGAGCTGGCTGACCGGGATGCCGGTGGCCCGGGAGACCACCTCGGCGATCTCCTGCGGACCCACCTCGGGCACCTGTGAGGTGGACGAGCCGTCGTCGCCGTTCGCGCGGCGGATGTCCCCCTCCAACTCGGAGATCCGATCCCGCAGGGCGGACGCCCGCTCGTACTGCTCGTCGGTGACGGCCTGTTCCTTGTCCCGGCGTACCTCGTCGAGCTCCTGCTCCAGCTCCCGCACGTCGGAGGCGGGCGTACGGGTCCGCAACCGCACCCGGGCGCCGGCCTGGTCGATCAGGTCGATGGCCTTGTCGGGCAGGAACCGGTCGGTGACGTACCGGTCGGACAGCTCGGCGGCGGCGACGAGCGCCTCATCGCTGAAGCGCACCTGGTGGTGGGCCTCGTACCTGTCGCGCAGGCCGCGCAGGATCGCGATGGTGTCGTCGACGCTGGGCTCGGGCACCAGCACCGGTTGGAAGCGCCGGGCCAGCGCGGCGTCCTTCTCGATGCTCTTGCGGTACTCGTCGAGCGTGGTCGCGCCGATCACCCGCAGCTCGCCGCGGGCGAGGGCGGGTTTGAGCATGTTGGACGCGTCCATGCCGCCCTCGCTGCCGGCGCCGCCCGCCCCGACCAGCGTGTGGATCTCGTCCATGAAGATGATCAGCTCGTCCCGGTGCGCCCGGATCTCGTCGATCACCTTCTTCAGCCGCTCCTCGAAGTCCCCCCGGTAGCGGGTGCCGGCGACCAGGCCCGCCAGGTCGAGTTGGACGACCCGCTTGCCGAGCAGGGTCTGCGGCACGTCCCCGTCGCAGATCCGCTCGGCCAGCCCCTCCACGATGGCGGTCTTGCCGACGCCGGCCTCGCCGATCAGCACCGGGTTGTTCTTGGTGCGCCGGGACAGGATCTCGATGGCCTGCTCGATCTCGTCGGCGCGTCCGACCACCGGGTCGATCTGGTCCATCCGCGCCAGCTCGGTGAGGTCCTGCCCGTACTGGTCGAGGGTGGGCGTGCCACGATCCGGCTTCGGCCCGGTCATCGGCCCACGCTCGGCGTTGGCCGCCTGCAGCGACTCGGGTTGGATCCGGCCGGCGGCCAGCATCCGACCGGCCGGCGACTCCGGGTTGAGCGGCAGTGCCATCAGGATGTGCTCGGGGCCGATGTAGTTGGCGCCCATCGCCCGGGACAGCTGGTGGGCGTCGAGCAGCGCCCGCTTGGCGGCTGGGGTCAGCGACAGGTTGGGCGGCACCTCTCCGCGTGGCGCGCCGTCGCCCTTGCCGCCGAGCGCGTTGAGCAAAGTGTCCGGGTCTGCTCCGGCCCGGCGTACCAGGTCACGTAGCGGTTCGCGTTGCAGCGCCGCCCAGAGCAGGTGGTCGGTGTCGAGGTCGTTGCTGTGGCGTTGCGCGGCCCGCCGGGCGGCGTCGGCCAGCATTTCCCGGGCGTCCGCGGTCATGAGTCGGGTGATGTCGACCCGGTGCGGCGGTCGGCGTCCTCCCTCGCCCCGACCGAAGTACCTGGCCAGGAATTCGTCCCACGGGTCGGAGCCGGTGTCACCGGGTCCCATCATGTCTGTCCTCCGCAGTCGGGCGCGGCACGGTCGGCAGGGGCTACCCGGCGCGCGCCCCGACAAACGCCACGGGAGACGCCGTACCGGCATCCCGGGAGTGGCGTCGGGTCGGGACCGCCCGTTGGTGGCAGGCTGGCCGGATGAATGAGACCCCGCTGCTGATCGTGGATGGCGCCAACGTGGTGGGCTCCCGCCCGAACGGGTGGTGGCGTGACCGGGCCGGGGCGGCCGCCCGTCTGCGCGACTCGCTCGCGCCGGTGGCGACCATCGGGTTGCCGGCCCGACTGCCGGCCCCGGTGGAGGTGGTGCTGGTGGTCGAGGGGGCCGCGCGGGACGTACCCGGGACCGACGGCGTCCGGGTGGTCTCCGCACCCGGTTCCGGCGACGACAGCGTCGTCGACCTGGTCGCGGGCGCACCGCTTCGACGTCGGTTGGTGGTCACCGCGGACCGGGAGCTGCGCGAGCGGGTCACGGCCCTGGGCGCGGAGGTGTACGGACCGCGCTGGCTCCGGGAGAACTGAGAAGTTCTCGCACTGGGACTCCCACAGAACGGACTCCCGGCACGTCCAGGTGCCTTCCGGACAGGTGGGCAGGAACACCGACAGGGCGGATGTTCTTTCGCGGCGGCCGATAGGCTCTAATGGAGATCTCCCCGCCCCCAGGAGGTTCCGCCGTGGCGAGCGTCGCCGAGCTGAAGGCTGCCATCGATGTCGCCCTCCAACAGATCGGTGACGGGCAGACAGCCGTGCAGGCGGCCGGCGAGAAACTGGCCGAGGCGCAGCAGACCCTGGCCGGCGCGCTGGAGGGCAGCGGGCACGAGACAGTGGAGGCGGCCCAGGCCTCGCTGACACAGGCCAGCCAGGAGCTGGAAGAGTGTCTCGCCGCGACACTTGTCGCGGTCGAGCAGGCGCAGCTCTACGTCGCGACCCTGTAGGCCGCCATGTCCATCATCGAGGACGTCGGTGGGCAGGTCCGCGCCGCCAGCGAGGAGTTCCCGCTGGCCCTGCTCGGGCAGGCGCTGGATAAGTTCGGTCTGGCCGCGGAGCGGCTGCGCTGGGTCCGCCAGGAGTCGGCCAACCCGATGGGGGTGCCGGAGTTGTCCGCCGCTACCGAGCACGCCGAGAGCGCCGGCTACGCGTTGCGGGTGGCGCAGGAGCAGCTCTCGGCGTATCTGGCGGCGATCGGGTTGGGTGCGGACGGCGCTCCGGCGCCCCGCCCTGAGCAACGCGCTCCCCGACACGACACGCCGCCGTCGGCCGGTCCCAGCGCGGTCGCGCCGGAGCCGACCGAGCAGGTCCGGATGCGCCGCTGGTGGTCGGTGCGGGTGGCCGAGCTGACCGGCGGGCGCGAGGGCGCCGACGACGAGCCCGACGAGCGGGTGGACGACTCCCGGGAACTGCTGCGCCGAGTGGTGGGTGGTGTCCGCTCCGGCGACCGGGACCGGCTCCGCACGGAGCTGCGGCGGGCACCGGCCGACGTGGGGCTCGGGATGGCGGCGCTGGCGCCACCGCTGCTGCGCGAGCTGGCCGGTGAGCTGCTGGGGCACCCGCCGCGCGCCGCCGACCTCGGCCGATTGCGCGGGGAGTTGGACGGGCGGGTCCGCGACCTGCTGCCCGGGCTGCCGCCGCCGGTGCTGGAGACGCTGCTGACCCGGGTGTGCCGAATGCCGCCGCCGCGCGCCTCCGGGGAGCCGCCGCACGCCGCCGACTCCGCGGTGACCGCCGGTGTGGCGACCGGGCTGCTGCTCGCCCGCCTCGGCCGGGACCTGCCCACCGGCGCGGGCCAACCAGCCGGCGCGGGCGACCAACGCGGCGCGGGCCCACCGGGCGGCGCGGGCCACCAACGCGGAGCGGGTCAGCCAGGCGGAGCGGGTCAGCCAGGCGGAGCGGGTCAGCCAGGCGGCGTGGGTCAACACGGCGGCGTGGGTGCGCGTCCCGGTGGTGCGGTCCGGCGGCCGGGGGACGCGGGTGGACAGCGTTCCGGTGGGCTGCCGCCACGTGCGGGCAGCCCGTGGCGGGACGCGCCGACTCGTCGGGGCTCCGATGGCTGACCGACGTGGCCAGCTTGCCGGGCGAATCCGGGACAACCTGGCCGAGGCGCTGGGAGCCACCCGTACCCGGCTGTCCGCCGCCCAGGCGGAACTGACCGCCGGGCGGGAACGGCTGGCCCGGGTCCAGCGGGCGGCAGCCGCCGTACCGGAGCGGGTGGGCGCCCAGCGGGACCGCCGCATCGCCGAGATCGACGCCCGCTACTCCGCCCGGATCGCCGAGCTGGCCCGACGCGCCGCCGACGCGGCCCGCCAGGAGGCGCCCGGCTGCGCGGGGGCCGACTGGGCGGGATGGGTGCCGACGCCGACCCGGCGCGCGGAGCCACCCGGCGCGCTGCGGGTCGGCACGGTCCGGATCGACGGCGTCGATCCGGTGCCCGCGCTGGTGCCGCTGCTCGACGCCGGCCACGTCCACCTCTCCGGAGACGATCGGGCCGGCTGCGACGCGGTGGTGTCCGCGTTGCTGCTGCGGGCCGCCGGCCGCGCCGACCCCGGGGCGGTACGGCTGGTCGGGTACGACCCTGAGCAGCTCGGCGGCGGCCTGGCCGGGTTCGCGCCGCTGGGCACGGCGGGCCTGCTCACCTTTGTCGGCCCCGGCGGGTTGGGCCCCCTGCTCGACGACCTGGTGGAGCAGATCCGCCGGATCAACGAGACGGTGCTCGCCGGCGAGTACGCCTCGCTGCGGGAACTGGCCGCGGCGACCGGCCGGCGACCCGAACCGTGGCGGGTGGCGGTGCTGCTCGGCGGCGACGAGCTCAACCGGCACGAGCGCGGCCAACTGGACCGGGTGGTCCGTGCCGGCGCGGCCTGCGGGGTGCACCTGGTGGTACACGGGGTGCCGGTGCCGGAGGACCCGACGGTGACCCGGGTGATCGCCGGGGTCTCCGGTGCGCGCATCGGCGGGTCGGCCGGGCTGCCGGTCCGGCTGGATCCGCCGCCACCGGCGACGCTCGTCACCGAGACGTGCCGGGAGATCGCCGTCCAGGTGAACGCCGGCCCGCCGCCGACCCCGTTCGCGGATCTCCTGCCCCCACCCGAGCTGATGTGGCGGGAGGATTCCGCCGACGGGTTGACCGCCCCGATCGGTGAGGGGCCGCAGGGTCGACCGGTACGGCTGTCGCTGGGCGACTACCCGCCGCACGCGCTGATCGGTGGGCCGTCCGGCACCGGCAAGACCAACCTGATCTTCGCCTGGATCGGCGCGCTCGCCGCCCGCTACTCCCCCGCCGAGCTGGAGTTCTATCTGCTGGACTTCAAGGAGGGGGTGTCCTTCGCGCGGTTCGCGCAGGGCCGCCGTGACCCGAGCTGGTTGCCGCACATGCGCCTGGTCGGCATCAACGTGAACACCGACCGGGAGTTCGGCCTGGCGCTGCTGCGGTTCCTCGCCGAGGAGCTGCGCCGACGCGCCGACGCGGCCAAGAAGCACGAGGTCACCAAGCTGGCCGAGCTGCGGGCGGTCGACCCGACCGGGCACTGGCCGCGGATCGTCGCGGTGGTCGACGAGTTCCAGATGCTGCTGGCCGGTCGGGACGTGGTCGCCCGGGAGGCGGCCGACCTGCTGGAGGACCTGGCCCGGCGCGGCCGGTCGCAGGGCATCCATCTGGTGCTCGCCTCGCAGGACGTGCGGGGCATCGAGGCGCTGTGGGGCCGCCCCGCACTTGTCGCCCAGTTCACCCTGCGTATCGCGCTGCCAAAGGCGCTGCGGATCCTCGCCGAACGCAACGACGCGGCGCAGTCGCTGCCCCGCTGGCACGCGGTGGTGAACGCCGAGTCGGGGATGGTGGAGGGCAACGAGGTCGCCCGGATCCCATCGGCCAGCGACTGGGAGACGTGGAGCGGATTGCAGCACCGGCTGTGGCGGATGCGCCCACCCGACGCGGCGCCGGCCCGACTCTTCGACGGCGACGCGATCCCCCGGCTGGCGGACGCCCCGGACTTCCGGGCGCTCGCCGCACCCCCGGACGGGAGCGTGCCGCGCAGCCCGGTGGCCCTGCTCGGCGAGATCATCGACGTGCAGTCCCGCTCGGCGGCGCTGCGCCTGCCGCGCGCCCCGGGGCGCAACCTCGCCGTGCTGGGCACCCGGGTGGACGAGGCGTGCGCGGTGCTGGACGCGGCGGCGCGATCACTGGCCCGCCAACATCCACCCGGCACCGCCCGGTTCTCCATCGCCTGCCTCGACGCGGACGCCGACCCGATGGCCCGCGCCCTCTACGACGACCTGGCCGACGACGCCGCCTGGTACGACGAGGAGACCGTGGGCGAGCTGATGGCCGAGACGGCCGACGGACTGACCGGGCCGGGCAGCCCGCACTACCTGCTGCTGTTCGCGGTCGACGCGGCGGCCGGCGCGCTGGCCGCCCGGGCGGGGCGGCGCACCGGCCTGGAGCAGCTACGCCGGATCCTGCACGACGGGCCGGAACGACGGACACACGTGCTGGCCTGGTGGCGGGGTGTGGCCCGGATGCGCGCCGACCTCGGTGGGCCGGCCGCCCGCACCGACCAGATCGGTGCCTGGGTGGCGCTGGACGCGCACGGTGGCGAGCTGGGTTCGTCGCTCTACCCGGGCACCGGCGGCCCGGACTGGTATCCCCGCCCGTGGCGCGGGCTCTTCTTCGACCGGGCGGTCCACCGCACCGGACAGGTGATCATCCCTTACGGACCGTCGCGGTGAACGAACCAGTGGCCAGCGAGACGTACGCGGCGCAGTTGCGGCGACTGGCCGAGCTGACCGCACGGGTGGGTGAGCAGCGCGCCGAGGCGCACACCTGGTACGAGCGGCAGTGCGCGGCTGCCGAGCGGGCCGTCGCCGACGCCGCCGAGCAGGTCCAGCACGCCGAGGTGGAACTCGTCGAGGCGCGCGAGCAGCAGGAACGGGTCGACGCCGAGGTGGCGCACCTGTGGCAGCAGGTGCGTACCCGCCTCGGTGCCCGTCGTCTCGGCGGCCCGCCCGCTCCGGCGAACAGCGGCGGGGCCACCGACGCGGTGGCGCTCCTCACCCGGGCCCGGGACCTGCTCGACCGGGCCGGACAGCCGGGTGAACTGCCGGGTTCGGTCAACCCCCTGCTGGCGCTCTGCGGGGTGGGCGGCGCGGTGTTCGCGTACGCGCTGGGGGTCGGGGCGCGGGCGTTGGGCGTCGGGTACGGCGGCGACCTGGCGGTCGGGATGCCGGTGCTGGCGCTGGTGGTGACCCTGTTCGGGCCGTTGGTCGGCCTGGCGCCGGCGCGGGTGCTGGCCGACCGGCGGCACGCGGTGCTCGGACCGCGGCCGATCATCGTGGTGCTCGGCGCGGGGTTGGTCACGACCGCTTTGCTGCTGGCGCTCGGCCGCTGAGCGCGGTCGTCCAGCGGGGGTCCGCCGTCCCAGCGGGGTCCGCCGTCCCAGCGGGGTCCGCCGTCCAGCGGGGATCCGCCGTCCAGCGGGGATCCGCCGTCCAGCGGGGGTGCGCGGCCGTCGCCGCGGTCTTCCACCGGGGCGCCGCGGCCGGCGATGATCGACTCGGCTCCTGAAAACCGGGCCATCCCCGCCCAAGATCCACTCGCCTTCCTGAAAACCGCGCCATCCCCGCCGCCCGGATCCCGCGACTTCAAGAAAGCCGAGTCGATCACCCGCCGCGCGACACCGGACCAGGCCGCGCCACACCAGGCCGCACCGGACCAGGCCGCGCCACACCAGGCCGCGCCACACCAGGCCACGCCACACCAGGCCGCACCGGACCAGGCCACGCCGCACCGGTCCGGCTACAGCGGGCCGGGCTCGTCAGGCCGGGACCAGGACGGCCTCGCGGAGCAGGCGGCGGGTCAGGGTGACCCGGTCGGCGTCGTCGGGCAGACCGGGCAGGTCACCGACGCGGGTGACCGCGCCGCTGAGCAGGACACGAGCCGCCGCCTCGCACTCGGCGGGCAGGGTGATGGTGCGGTCGAACAGCCGCAACGCCACCGTGTCCGACCCGTGCGGCACCAACTGCCAGCGCAGGCCGGGTCGCAGGGTGACCCGAGCGTCGGCGTCCAGCGCGGCCACCGCGTCGGCCTGGGCGAGCGGTCGGATCGGTGCCGGGCGGGCAGCAGGCCAGGCCCGCTGGCGCAGCCGCGCGGCGACCGCGCCCGGGTCGGCGCGCAGCAGCCAGTCCCGCAGCGCCTCCACCGTCTCGGTCAGCTCCGGCTCGATGGCGTCCGGGTCGGCGACGTCGGTGCCGAACGGCAGGGTGGCCCGCAGCCGCTGGTCCTCGGCGGCCAGCGCGAGCAACTCCTCGACCAGGGCGTACCGGGTGAGCGCCCGAATGCCCACGGTCAGGTGCAGCGAGCTGGCGTCCTGCGCCTGCGCGCTGTGCAGCCAACCCCGGGGCAGGTAGAGGGCGTCGCCGGGGGCGAGCACCACGTCCAGCGCGGCGGGGCCCTGCGCGGTCGCGCCGACCTCGTCGGCCCGGCCACCCCACGGCTGCTTCTCCAGCGGGTCGGGCAGCACCGGCGGGTGGATCCGCCAGTGCTTGCGGCCGTCGACCTGGAGGACGAACACGTCGTGCGTGTCGTAGTGGGTGGCGAATCCCTGACTGCCGGCCGGCGTCAGGTAGGCGTTGATCTGCAACGGCTGGTTGAGCGCGAGGCCCAGGTCGCGGGCGAAGTCGACGAGCGGCGGCCAGATCCGGTGCAGACCCTGCAACACCAGCGTGGCGCCGGCGGCGTACTGCTCCAGGACCCGCTCGTCGAGCACCTGGTCGCCGATCTCGGCGCCGGCACCGCCGCCGCCGGTCCAGCGCGCCGCCGACACCAACTGGCCGTCCCTGGCGACCCGCAGAAACGGGGTACGCAGACCGCGCCGGCTCAGCAGCTCGTCGGCGTCGGCGGGGCTGAGCAGGTCGGTGAAGCCGGCCGGGTCGGGCAGCTCGGCGGCGCGGGACAGCAGCGGGGTGTGTCCCCAGTGCGCGGCGGCGAACTTGGCCGGTTCGACCGAGACGCAACGAGCCAGCGCCGCGGCGGCGGATGCGGACGGAACCGCCGGGCGGCCGTGGCCGCCCGGCGGGTCGAGATGCGTCATGGTGTGCCGCTACCGCGCGCTGCCGTCGGCGCCGCCGTCCTGGTGACCCGGCGTCGCACCGCCGTCGGCGGGACCCTCCGCGCCACCATCGGCGCCGCCGTCCTGGTGACCGGGGGTCGCGCCACCGTCGGCCGGGCCCTCCGCGCCACCGTCCGCGCCGCCGTCCTGGTGACCGGGGGTCGCGCCACCGTCGGCCGGGCCCTCCGCGCCACCGTCCGCGCCACCGTCCTGGTGACCGGGGGTCGCGCCACCGTCGGCCGGGCCTTCCAGGCCGCCGCCGCCCGTGGTCTGCATGTCGTCGTCGTTGAGTGCCATCGGTACTCCCTCGGGTGTGCCGCCCCGCCGTACGCCGGGGTCCGTCGTGCTGCGGGTGGTACCCCACGCGCGATCTTCTCTAACCCTCACCGTAGACGTCGAAGCGGGACGACACGGGCGGTTCGCGAGCCGTGGCGGAGAGTGTCACGATGGGACGGTGATCCTGGTGGGTACGTCCGGCTGGCAGTATCGGGACTGGCGGGGCCGTTTCTATCCGCAGCAGTTGCCGCAGCGGCTCTGGCTGGAGCACTTCGCCGGGGGTTTCGCCACGGTGGAGGTCAACAACGCCTTCTACCGGCTGCCGGAGCGGGACACCTTCGCCGCCTGGCGGGCACGGACCCCGGCGGACTTCTGCGTGGCGGTGAAGATGAGCCGCTATCTCACCCACATCAAGCGGCTGCGTGACCCGGCCGAGCCGGTGGCCCGGTTCCTCGGCCGCGCCACCGCCCTCGGCGACCGGCTCGGCCCGGTGCTGCTGCAACTACCACCGAACCTGCGGGTGGACGTGGCCGCGCTCGACGCCACCCTGCGGCTGTTCCCCGCGGACGTGCGGGTCGCGGTGGAGCCCCGGCACCCCTCCTGGTGGACCGACGCCACCCGGGCGGTGCTGGAACGGCATCGGGCGGCCCTGGTCTGGGCGGACCGGCTCGGACGACCGGTCGCCCCGCTCTGGCGCACCACCGACTTCGGCTACCTTCGGCTGCACGAGGGCCGGGCCCGGCCCTGGCCCCGGTACGGTCGCGCGGCGCTGCGGTCCTGGGCGCTCCGGCTGGCCGACACGTTCGACGCGGACGAGCCGGCGTACGTGTACTTCAACAACGACCCGGGCGGCGCCGCGATCGTGGACGCCGTCGCGTTCGCGGCGTTGGCCCGTCGGGCCGGACATCCGGTGTCCCGGGTGCCGACCGCCGCCGAGGCGGACCCCTCCGGCGACTGAGCCCGCCCGACAGGTCGTCGGGCGGGCTCTGGCACGTCAGGTCGTCACGGCATCATCACGGCCAGGTCGGCCGGCATGGTGTCCTTCACGTCCTGCCACTCGCCCTGGGTGACGTGTCGGCGCAGGGTGTCCAGCACCACCTGCGTCACCCGCTCCGCGCCGCCCTCCGCGTCGTACGGGAAGCCCTGGCGGACCTCGTAGAGGAAGTCGTCCCGGTTGAGCTTGATCGGCACGTCCGACGGGACCCACCCGTCGAAGTAGATGCCCCGCACCAGCACCGGCAACTGCTGGGCGAACTCCACGCTCTCGTCCACCGGCAGCCGGTCGCGCAACAGGTGCAACACCGTGCGCAGCGCCGCGTACGACTGGTTGCGCCGATCCTTCGGCCAGCCGTAGGCGTTCTCGATGTCCTTCAGGATCAGGTTCGTCTTGTCCAGCGAGGATTCGAACGCTGAGATCATCGCGTCAGCCATTGGTGGCCCCCCGTTCCGTGTTGTCCCACCGTCGGTCGTCGGTACGACGTGGCGGCCCCGCCGGGCCGCGTCGGGCCCGCACCGGGCTGCCCTGCGGGGCGCTCCGGGCGTTGTCGGGCGTGCCGACCACGTGCAGGACGGCTCCCCGCCGTCGATCCGTCACCACTCGAACCGTCATCCCCCGTCACCTCCGTGTCGTCTCCGGCGTCGGCCACCCTGCGGGCGCCCGGCACCACCGTGTCCACCCTGCCGGCGGTGCGGGTGAGCCGGCACCACCCCGATCGGGTGAACCGCGACGCGGCGCACCTGTCAGTCGGTGCCGAGGAGCCCGGCCAGGGTCGTGGCGTTGGTCTGCGCGTAGTCGCGGTAGCAGTTGTTCATCAAAACGTGGGTCTGCCCGGCCTGGTCGGCCAACTCGCGCAGCTTCGGCGCCCAGTCGGCCAGCTCCCGCTTGGAGTAGTGGTAGCCGAACTTCTCGTGGATGTCCTTGCTCGTCCACTTGTCGCTGTGCCCGTGGAAGCGCACGACCGCGAGGTCCGCGGTGGCGGCCAGCACCGGGGGCAGCGACGAGCGGTGGCCCTGCGGCATGTCCACGCAGACGTACGGCAGGTCGTGCTCGCGCAGGAAGGAGAGGGTCTCGTCGGCGTTGTCGCCGTCGAACCAGGAGGCGTGCCGGAACTCGTACGCCGGACGCAGCGGCGCGCACCGCTTCGCCACCTCCAGCAGGTACTCCTTGTTGGCCCGCTTGATGGTGAACCAGGGCGGGAACTGGAACAGCAGCGCGCCCAGTTTGCCCGCCTCGACGAGCGGGTCCAGCGCGGACAGGAACCGCGTCCAGACCTCCTCGTACGCCTGCGCGGGCAGGTCGTCGGGGTAGACGTTCTTCTTCTCGGTCTCCGGCCGCAGGTCCTTGTAGAGCGCGCTGACCCGGGTGGGATGCCCGGTCAGCAGGCTGAACGCCTTGATGTTGAAGGTGAAGCCGTCCGGGGTGCGTTCGGCCCACAGCCTCGCGGTCGCCTCGGCGGGCGGGGAGTAGTAGGTGGCGTCCACTTCGACGAGCGGAAACTTCCGGGCGTAGTAGGCCAGCCGCTTCTCCGGGGTGTCCGCGGTCTGCGGATACCAGCCCGAGTCCAGCAAGGTGCGGTCGGTCCAGGACGCGGTGCCCACCAGGATGTCACCCATGGCTCAAGTCCATCGCGTCGTGGGCCGACCGGCAACCGCTGGCGTCGCTCAGGCCGCCCGCCGTTCACGGGTCTGCTTACAGGTCACACAGGTGGTGGCGGCCGGGAAGATCTCCAGCCGCTCCACCGGGATCGCCGCCGCGCACCCCTCGCACCAGCCGTAGGTGCCCTCCTCGAGCCGGCCGAGGGCGTGCTCGTACTGGGCGCGGCGGTCGAGGATGGTGCGCAACAGCGACTGCGCGGTGTCCCGCTCGGCCGTCTTGGTCCCGCTGTCGGCCTGGTCGTCGCCCGCGGTGTCGCCGACCTCCACCAGGCGCAGCACCTGGCTCTGGAGCACGGCCTGGTCGTACTCGGCGGTCAGCTCGTCGTAGCGCGCCTGGAGGGAGAGCCGGATCTGGTCGATCTCCGCCTGGGGGCGGCTCGTACCGACCGTGTCGTCGACGAGCATCGCTGCCTGCCTTTCCTGGGCCTGAGGCTCACGGTGAACCGGATGCCGGCGGCATCGCGCCCCGGGTCACGGTCGCATTCGGTACGCGGGCGGTCACCCGCGCTCTGTGAGCCGGGCGAGTACCCGCCGTACACGCCAAGCAAACCGACGATTTTCCGGTGTCGCCGTCGGCCTCCACGAGCGCCGGGTGGCGGGGGTCGTCGGCGCGCACCACGACGTCGGCGAAGCTCGCCGGGGCGACCTCCTCGGCGTACCTGTCGAAGGCCGGCAGCGCCCACACCTGTCCGGCTTCGGTACGTCGGCGCAGCGCCGCCGAGGACACCTGAAGGTGGACGGTGACGTCGAAGGGCAGGCCACCGCCGAGCAGCAGCGGGCCGCTGACCAGGACAACGCCTCCGGGTGGCAGGTGCACGTAACGGGCGCGGCTGGCCCGGTCGGCGTCGGCGTCCCAGAGCGACGGGAGCAGCCGCCCGGTGCCGCCCGGACCGGCCGGGTCGAGCACCTCGCGACGCAGCCCGGCCTCGTCGACCCAGTTCTCGTAGAAGGAGTCCGGGTTGGTGCGGCCCAGCTCGAAGCGCAGGGAGGCGGGGCGGAGGAAGTCGGAGGCGCGGACGTGCAGCACCGGACGACCCCGGGCGCGCAGCGGGTCGACGAGTGCGGCGGCCAGGTCGTCGACGCCCGCGGCGGGAGCGCCGTCCACGGCCACGCGCAACCGCCCGGGTCCGGCGCCGTCGGCCGCGGCGCGTGTCGCGGCGTCGGACAGCCGGCCGGTCAGCTCGTCGACGAGCAGGTCGGGCGAGATGGGGCGGATGCGCACCGGACCATCCTGCCCCGCCGCGGACGGGCTGGTGACGCCGGTCAGCCGGAGCGGTCGATGGTGACCCGGGCGTCGTCGGCCAACCGGTAACCCACGCCGTAGACGGTGGTGACCAGGGGTACGTCCACACCGACCTTGCCGCGCAGCCGACGCACGTGCACGTCGACGGTGCGGACGCCGGCGTGCTCGTAGCCCCAGACGGCGTTGAGCAGTTGCAGCCTGGTGAACACCCGGCGCGGGTGGGCGACCAGGTGCAGCAGCAGGTCGAACTCCAGCCGGGTCAGCGGCAGCGGCTCGTCGTCGCGCAGCACCGAGCGGGACGACGCGAGGATGTGCAGGGCCGGGATGGTCGGGCTGAGCGCCCGCGTCGGCGACCGGTTGGTGGAGGCCTGGTCGGGGCGGCGCTCGGCCGGCACGGTCCCGATGATCACGCCCTCGCCCCGCTCCAGCATCTCGCGGGCGGCGTCGAGCAGCCGACATGCCGCCGGGGTCAGCGACTCCTCAGAGGCCAGCGGGATGGACAGCGTCACGGTGAGCACGGGCGCGGCGGTGTTGGCCGGGCGACGCTGGCCACCGGGCGGTCGACCGGGCACCGGAGGTTGGGACGTATGCCAACCGGCGCGCGACGAGGCAGGGCTGACCGACATGGTCCTCCTTGGGCTGATCCGGGTATCTCCCCACGGCCCGGGACGCCGCTTCATCGATGTTTCCCGGCGCTTGGGCGAGGGTCAAGAGGCGGCCGCGTTGCATGACTGTGACAATTGACTTACACATCGGAGCCAGGCGCTCGCTCTGCGTGTGAAGTCAGATGATTACAGCAGAGCCCACGCGATGCCCCGATACGGGGGTCCCCGTCCTGTTCAGCGGGACGATCGCCGGGTCGCCGCAGCGGGGCTCAGCGGCTGTGGTCCACGCTGATCCCCGCCTCGTCGGCCAGCCGGTAGCCGACCCCGTAGACGGTGGTGATCAGCTCCGCTCCGGGCAGCTTGGCGCGCAGCCGGCGGACGTGCACGTCCACGGTCCGGGCCACCGCGTGCTCGTAACCCCAGACGCTCGACAACAGTTGCAGGCGGGTGAAGACCCGGCGCGGCCGCTCGGCCAGGAACAGCAGCAGCTCGTACTCGATGCGGGTCAGCGGGACGACCCGGCCGCCGCGGCGGACCAGGCGCGAGCCGGCCAGGATGTCCACGTGGTCCGCGTCGGCGGGCGGCTCGGCGATGGCCGGGCTCGGGGCCGATCGCGGCACCGCCGCGACATTTTCGACGGTACGCAGCTGACCCTCACCCGACTCGGCCAGCTCACCGAGCAACTGCACCAGCCGGGCCAGCCGCGGGCTCAGTGGCCCGGGGACGAGGTCGAGGGTGATGGTCAGGGTCGGTGCGGTGCGCGGCCGCGCGGGGCGCAGCCCGGGGTGACGGCGCGTGGGGATGGCGACGACGGACATGGTGCCTCCTGAGTGGCGGTACGCCCGCCACGCCGGGTACGGCGTGACGGTCAGTGGCGCGCTCGCCCGGTGTTGACCGGGGACGCGTGCGGGGTGGTGCGATGCAGCGGGGTCGGGCCGAGGGCCGGCAGACCGGCGATCCGCCAGGCGGCGAACCCACCCGCCACGTCGGTGGCCCGGTGCAGGCCGATGTCCTGTAGGGCGGCGGCGGCCAGCGACGAGGTGTAGCCCTCCTGGCAGAGGATCACCACCGGCACGTCGTAGTCGACCGCCTGCGGCAGGCGTGCCGGACAGCGCGGATCGAAGCGCCACTCCAGCACGTTGCGCTCGACCACGAGCGAGCCCGGCACCATGCCGTGCGCGGCCCGCTGCGCCGCCGGCCGGATGTCGACAAGCAGCGCTCCGGTCCGGTACGCCAGGTGCGCCCGTTCCGGGTCCAGCCGGTCGAGGCGGGCGCGCGCGGCGCCGAGGATCTCGTCGATGCCCCGAGAGCCCGGCGGCGGCACGGGGGCCGGGCGGTGCTCGGCGGTCAGCTGCATTATGGGTTCCTTCCGGTGACGGGTATGAATCGTTGCTGGCCGGCGCTCACCAGGACCGGCCAGCCTCGGCGACCTCGGCGGCCCGCAGCCGTCCGTCGACGAGGTGATAGCGGGTCATCCGCAGCAGCGCCGGCCGGTAGACGTGCACGCTGACCGCCGGCACCGAGCCCTGGTTGGTCACCTGGTGCACGTGTCGGGGGCCGAAGCGACGACCGGCGCCGGCGGGCAGCAGCCGTGGACGTAGCCGACCGAGACTGACCGTCTCCTCGGTGAGCGCCCCGTCGACGACCCGGAACGCTCCGGCGGAGCCGCCGTGGTCGTGCAGGTCGGTGCCCTGCCCGGGCAGCCAGCTCAGGGCCCACACCTCGTGGTCGTCGCCGACGTCGAGGCGCGCGTACCAGCGCTCGGCAGGGTCGAAGCGCAACGCGACCGGCCAGCCGGCCGGGTCGGCCCACCGGGCGGCGACGGTGAGCAGGTCGGGCTCCGGGCGGCGGTGCGTCATGGCGGTTCCTCGCGGGTCGTTCGGCGGGGTGCCCTCGTACTCTAGACGGTAAAGCCTATAGGTTTAGTAGGTAATACCGCCTGGTGGGACGGCGGCGAACTGGTGGGCCACACGATTCCTGACCCGCCGCCGTGGGATCGCTGGCACACCCCGCGACGGTGCCGTCGACACACAGGTCATCATGGCGAGCATGGACCGGTAGCCCGGTTGGGTGGCGGCCGGGGCTCGTGACCGGCCGCCACCAACCCCGGACGACCTGGACCCGAGACGACCTGAGCCATGGGGGGGACAGCCGGATGGCAGAGCGCGCGGCGCACGGTCGGCGATCGTGGATAGCCGCCGTGGCCCGCCCGATCACGGGCGTGGTGCTCGGCGTCCTCACCGCGGTGGCCGAGGTCCTGTTCCTGCTCCTCGCCGGGCTGGCCGTGGTCGCGGTCTCGCCGGCGCCGACGGTCCGCCGCCGCACGGGCACCAGCACCATCCGGTACGCCAGACGTATCGCCGAGTGGGAGCGGCACCGGTTGGCCGTCAGCGCCTCGCAGCCACCCCCGCCACCGATCCAGGCGAGCGGACCGCGCGTGCTCGGCTACCTCGCCGCCCGCCTCCTGCCTGCGGCGCTCGGCCTGCTCACCGCCGGCCTGCTCGTGGTCGGCGCCGCACTCGCCGCCATCGTGGTGCGCTCCTTCGTCGCGGGCAGCATGTCCGCGGCCGCCTTCCTGCTACAGGGGCTCGTCGGGGCGGCTCTGCTACTGGTGAACCTGCAGGCGATCGCCAGCGTCGCCAGGCTGGACCGGTGGCTGGCCCACGGCCTGCTCGAATCCCACACCCGAGCGGCGTTGCACCAGCGGATCAGCGACCTGACCGTCAGCCGAGCCCGCGTCCTCAGCGCGGTCGACGCGGAACGCCAGCGCATCGAACGCGATCTCCACGACGGGTTGCAGCAACACCTCGTCGCGCTCGGCATGCTGCTGGGGCGGGCGCGACGCAGCCGCGACCCGGACAAGGCGAGCGCACTTCTCGGACAGGCGCACGAGGACGTGCAACGCGCCATCGACGAGCTGCGGGACGTGGCCTGGCGGGTCTACCCTTCCGCACTCGACCACACCACCCTGGACGAGGTGCTGACCATGGTGGCGCAACGATCCGCCACCCCTGTCAGGATCAGCTACGACGTGCCCGTCCGGCCCACCCGACCGATCGAGACCGTGCTCTACTTCGTCGCCTGCGAAGCGATCACCAACACCACCAAACACGCCCGAGCCACCCTGATCACCATCGAGATCGAGAAACGGGACGCGAGAATCGAGATGCGCGTACGCGACGACGGCGCCGGCGGCGCCGACCCGCACGGCAACGGCCTACAGGGGCTCGCCCGCCGGGTCACCGCTCTGGACGGGCAGTTCGACCTGCACAGCCCACCCGGCGGCCCGACGACGATCCGGGCGGTGCTGCCGTGCGCATAGTTCTCGCCGAAGATTCCACCCTGCTCCGCGAAGGGCTGGCCCGCCTCCTCGCCGACGAGGAACACCAGGTGGTCGCCGCCGTCGCGGACGCCGACCAGCTCGTCACCGCCGTCGAGCAGCACCGCCCCGACGTCGTCGTCACCGACGTCCGCATGCCACCCACCAACACCGACGACGGGCTACGGGCCGCGCTGGAGATCCGCCGCCGCTGGCCCGACATCGCCGTACTCGTCCTCTCCCAGTACGTCGAGAAGCGCTACGCCGCGAAGCTCCTCGCCGACCGGTCCGAAGGCGTCGGCTACGTCCTGAAGGACCGGGTCGCCCAGGTCGAGGACTTCCTCGACGCGCTCGACCGCGTCGCCGCCGGCTCCACCGCCCTCGACCCCGAGGTGGTCCGGCAGCTCATCTCCGCGACCCGACACACCGACCCGCTCAACCGTCTCACCCCGCGCGAGCGCGACGTGCTGCACCACATGGCTCAGGGGCACACCAACGCCGCCGTCGCCGCGCGCCTGCACGTCTCACAGAGCGCCGTCGAGAAACACGTCAACGCCATCTTCGACAAGCTCGACCTCACCCACGCCACCGGATACAGCCGCCGCATCCTCGCAATCCTGCGGTACCTCGGCTCCTAGCTGTTCGCCCCACCTGGCGGCACCGTGGGCGCAGCGGGGCAGTCGATGAGCCGATCAGCGCAGCACCGGCGGATCCACCCGGTAGCCGGGCAGGGAGGGCCACCGCACGGTCAGCACCACCGACGCGCGCTCGGCGAACCAGGAGTGGTCCACCCCCCGGCCCCACACCACGTAGTCGCCCGGCGCGGCCAGCCGTACCGTCCGGTCCGGCAACTCCACCCGGAAACACCCCTCGACGAGGACCAGCAGGGTGGTACGCCGCTCTCCGGTGGCCCACCGCGACCGGGCCTGCCCGGGCGGATGCACGCCCCACTTCACCTCGACCTCGGTGCTGTGCCGGACCTCCCCCGGCGGCACGAAATGCCCCAGCAGCCAACCGGCGTCGGCGGCACCGTCGACACCCGCGTTACCCACGTACACCGTCTCCGCCATCGGCCCCTCCCCCAGCGTGCCGGCCGAGCAACCTATCAGGACCGGGGCGACTAACCTGGACCGGTGACCGACCACCTCGACGCCGAGACGCTGGCGTTCGCGCACCGGATGTTCGACCTGGCCCGGGCCGGCTCCACCGAGGAACTGGCCGCGCAACTCGACGCCGGCCTGCCCGTCAACCTCACCAACGACAAGGGCGACACGCTGTTGATCCTGGCCGCGTACCACGCCCACCCGGACACGGTGGCCGCCCTGCTCGATCGCGGCGCCGACCACTGCCGGGCCAACGACCGCGGTCAGACCGCGTTGGCCGCCGCGGTCTTCCGCAGCAGCACCGAGGCGGTCCGCGCGCTCCTCGCCGCCGGCGCCGATCCGGCCCACGGTAACCCGTCGGCCCTGGACACCGCGGCGTTCTTCGACCTGCCGGAGATGACGCAGTTGCTGCGCGCCAGCTGACAGCGACGCCGACCGGCCGGTATACAGGGTCGGTGGAAGATCCTCTAGCCGAGCAGATGCGCGCGGCCGGCACCGCGCTGCTGGCCGCGCTCGACCCCGCCGCCCAGGACAGCGCCGTGCACCCGTTCGACGACGAGTCGGCCCGACGGTGGCTGGAATACCGGCCGCGACCCCGACCCGGCGTCTGCCTCGCCGCGCTCGACGTCGCCGGCCGCAAGGCCGCGCACCGGCTGCTGGCCACCGCGCTCAGCCCCTCGGCGTACGCGCAGGCGATGGCGATCTTCTCGCTGGAGGAGGTGCTGGACCGGGCCGAGGACTGGCAGCGCGGGCGGCACAGCGCTGACTACTGGGTGGCCGTCTTCGGCGATCCGGCGCGCGACGACCGGTGGGCGTGGCGGCTGGAAGGACACCACCTGTCGGTCACCATGACAGTGGTGGACGACCAGGTCTCCCCCGCGCCGATCTTCTTCGGCGCCAACCCGGCCACGGTCCGGTACGCCGGCCGCCCGGTCTCCCGGCCACTGGGCGTCGAGGAGGACCTGGCCCGCGCCCTGCTCGACGCCCTGGGGCCGGCCGAGCGGGGCGCCGCGATCATCGCCGACGAGGCGCCGGCGGACATCATCAGCGCCACCCGCGGACGGGTCGACGGACCCCTCGAACCGCTCGGTGTGCCGGCGGACCGGCTGGGGCCGACCGGCCGCGCGTTGCTCGACCAGATCGTCGCGCTCTACCTGGATCGGCTGCCACCCGAGCTGGCCGTCCGGGAGGCGGCGCGCGTGCACGGCGGTCAGCTGCACTTCGCCTGGGCCGGCCCGACGAGGCCCGGCCAGCGGCACTACTACCGGGTGCAGGGCGACGACCTGCTGATCGAGTACGACAACACGAGCGCCGACGGCAACCACGCGCACACCGTGCTCCGCCGCCCCGCCAGTGACTTCGGCGCCGACATCCTGGCCACCCACCACGGGTCCCACCCGCACTGACACCCACCGCGACGCATCGGCGCCCGCCCTGCCCTCCGTCGATCGCGCAGTTTCGGTGGATGACGTGCCGTGGTACGTGGCGTTTGCGAGCACCGAAACTGCACGATCGCCGCGTGCGGGGTGGGTCAGGGACGGGTGGCTTCGATGAGGAAGCGCTGGGAGTGGGCCAGGAAGGGGCCCTCCTGGGCGATGCGGTGATGTAGGGCGCGCAGTTGGTCGCGGTAGCGGTCGACGGTAAACCCGGGCACCGTCCAGATCACCTTACGCAGAAACCACACCACCGCCCCGATGTCGGAGAACGCTGCGCGCAGCGTGGCCCGACGCAGGTCGGCCACCCGCAGGCCAGCGGCCTCGGCAGCGGCAATCGCCTGTTCGGGGTGCCGCTGGCTCGGCGGCGGCAGCGGGCCGAGGATCGCCTCGCTCAACTCCCGCATGGTGCCCGGCCCGATCTGCTGCGACAGGTACGTCCCACCCGGGCGCAGCACCCGGGCGGTCTCGGCCCAGTCGGTGCGTACCGGGTGGCGACTGACCACCAGGTCGAAGGCGTTGTCGCGGAACGGCAACGCCGAGTCGGGGGCGACCGCCACCACCGTCGCGCCGAGCGGGCGCAGGGTCCGCCGGGCGACCTCGACGTTCGGCGGCCAGCCCTCGGTGGCCGTCAGCACCTTCGGCGGGTGCGGGACCTCGGCGAGCACCTCGCCGCCCCCGGTGTCCACGTCCAGCGCCGCGTCGGCGCGCGCCATCCGGTCTGCGACCAGCTTGGCGTACCCCCAGGGTGGGCGTTCCTCGGTGGCCCGGCCGGCCAACCAATCGAAGCCCCAGCCGTCGACCGGCGCGGCGGCCGCCTCCGCGATCAGTTCCTCGACGTCACGTTCGGCGCTCATGACGGCCAGCCTTGCCGTCCAGCCACGAGGCCGGCAACCCATTTGCCGCGGGGTCCGCAGGCCGCGTCGCCCGCCTCCGTCGACCGGCACTGATGGAATCGCCGGACACCGCTTCGCCGGCGCTCGCCAGGCGTGCGGCGTGGCGCTGGCCAGTGCGCCGTCACTCCCGCGTGGCAGGATGCGAGGCATGGCTGAGGAAGATGCCGCGATACGGCGGCTTTACGAGGAGTTGCTGAGCGCGTGGAACGACCGCGACGCGCGCCGGTACGCCTCCTTGTTCACCGACGACGCCTCGCTCATCGGCTTCGACGGCAGCCAAGTCGACGCGTCGGAGCTGGAGAAACACCTGGCCCCGATCTTCACGGACCACCCGACCGCCTCCTACGTGTGGAGAGTGCAGGAGGTACGTCCACTCGGTCCGGCGGTCGCGCTGCTGCGAGCGCGGGTCGGGATGGTCCCGCCGGGCCACACCGACGTGAACCCGGCGGTGAACGCGGTGCAGTCGCTGATCGCGGTGCAGCACAACGGCACGTGGCGTGTCGCGTTGTTCCACAACACCCCGGCGCAGTACCACGGCCGGTCGGACCTCGCCGAGCAACACACGGCCGACATGCGTGCCGCCATGGTCGAGGCCAGCAGTCGCTCCTGAGCGCAACCACACCGACGATGGCAGCTGTCCGCCTGTCCGGCCCGACGCAGGCGAACGCATCCGCTCCCACGTCGGCAATCCCAGGACGACCGCAGGGGGGCCGGAGGAAGCGCCGCTCGGTCGTGGAGTGCGGGCGGTACGGGTGGTGGCTCCCAGCGACGGGCCTCAGCCGAGCTCCAGGTTGTGCTCTTCGAGGGCGGCCTGGAGGATGCCGAGCGCCTTCGGCCCCATGCCGTGCAGCTTGGCCAGGTCCGACCGGGGGACGCCGGCGAGTTGACGCAGGGTGGTGTAGCCGGCGTTGTGCAGGGCACGCGTCGCGGGCGCACCGATCTTCGGGAGTGTGTCCAGCGGCGAGGTCATGCGGGGATGATAGGGAGCTGCTCCGACACGGCCGGTTCGGCGCGGCCGATCAGGGGCGCGGGCGGGACATCTCGACCGGGGAGCCGGCGAGCGTTTCCAGGCCGCCGGCCTCGGCGCGGCCGGTGTCGAACTGGCGCATCAGCCGGGCGCCCAGGTGCACGCCGACCCCACCGACAGCCAGCGCGACCAGCTCGGTGACCAGGATCGCGGCGGAGGCGCCACGTTCTGGGGAGTGCGACCGGATCAGGCAGGTGAGGAGGAACATGGCGGCCATCACGGTGTTCACCAGGTTGAAGGCGACAGCCGTGCGGCGGGTGCGGTCACCCGGCACGTCCCACAGGTCGACCATGCCGGCCACCGCGGTCAGCGCGGCGGCGACGAGGGCGGCGACGGTCGTCCAGTAGCCGACCTCACCCAGGAACGCCGGCCCGCCGAGGATATCGGTGAGGTCGAAGACGGCGGCGCTCACGAAGAGCCCGAGCGGGAACGTCACGAGCATCGGTTGGATCGGGTGGCCCTGCACCCGCAGCCGGCTCTGCATGGATCCTCCCCCGGGTCGGCGCAGCGCACCTGACCCAGGGTGCTACCCGAGACCACTCACCGTGAAACGATGCCGCCCGACTCCCCGCCAGCAGGGAGAACGGGCACCATCGGCGCCAGGCCAGGTGATCGACTCGGCTTCCAGGAAACCGGGCCATCCACGAATCCCGGACACCCCGACTTCAGGAAACCCGAGTCGATCAGCCGAAAGGCGGGCGGCAGGTGCTCAGGTGTCGCGCTGACGGGAGACCGTCCGGACCAGTCGCTCGGCCACCTCGCGGAGCGGGATGTCCAACGACGACGCGGCGGTGCGCAGCACCTCCAGGGCCTCGACCGGTGGGCACCCGCGCTGAGTCATGATCACGCCGATGGCCTGGCCCACGACCCCGTCCTGCAGCAGCGCGGCGTCCCGTTCCCCGGCGAGGGCGGACTGTCGGCTGCGGTCGCGGACGGCGGCCAGCAGCAGGCCGGCATGTTCGGCGAGCAGCATCGCGGTCAACTGGTGTGGTGGAGTGAGCACGTCGGGTGAACCGGCGTAGAGATTGATCGCCCCGATCACCTGGTCGTCGATGTCGACCGGAGCCGAGATCACCCCGTGTACGCCGAGGTCGCGGGCGCGCGCCGTCCAGACCGGCCAGCGCGGCTCACCGGCCAGGTCGGCGGCGAGGATCATCTCCCGGCGGCGGATCGCGCTCATCGCCGGCGAGTCCGGCCCGTGCCGCAGGTCGTCCAGGCCGGCCAGCCGCTCGTCGGAGGCGGCCACGCCTGCCGGTTCGCCGGCGCGCAGGGCGGTGAACCCGCACCAGCGCACCCCGGCCACCGCGTCGCGGGTGACCCGGACCAGCGCCAGCAACGCCTCATCGAAATCGGTCAGCGCGATCAGGCCGGCGGTCAGTTCCCGCAACAGTGCGGCGGTTTCCAGGACGCCGAGACTCTGCACCACCGGTTCCCGCGTGTCGAGGTTCACCGGTTCGCAGCCTCCGTACACCCTCGCGCCTGCCCAGCGGGCATCGTCACCTGTGTCATCGTCTGCTCTCTCCCGACTCAACCGAACAGTGCTACTACCCGCGATACCAGGGCCGAAACGGCGCAAATCGGAGCCCCTGCCACCCGGACGCGCGGTGACAGGGGCCCGACTGCGTGTATCAGCGCGAGGCGCCGCTGAGTCGTCGACCGATGGAGGCGATGAGCCGGTCGAGTTCCGAACCGAACGGGTTGTCGTGCACCAGGTACGTCCAGGTGGCGGTGGGCCGGACCAGGGTGCCGTCGTCGGGCTGCCAGTCCTCATCGAATTCGGTCTCGTCGAAGGTGGCGATGGTGCGGGCCTCGATCTCCGGGACGAGGTCGTTGAACGCCGGCACGGCGGCCCGGTGGAACTCGTCCAGCGGGTCGAGCCGACCCAGCGCGCGCAGGTGCACGCCCTCACGGACCTCCGACAACTCGGCCAGGTGCTCGGCCCAGAGCCGGTCCAGGTGGAAGAGCGCGATCGACCGGGCCACCCGGGCGAGCAGGTCCTCGTCCATCTCGCTGGCCTTCTCCGGCGCCTTCTCCAGCAGCATCACCGCGGCCACGTCGCTGGTCAGCAGCCGCTCCCGGCGCGCGGCGAGAGCCTTGCGCTGCTGCTCGATCACCACGCTGTAGCGCCAGGTGTTGCGGTGGATCTCGTGGTTGACGCCCTCGGCGACCCGCTGGGCGTGCTCCACCGCGTAGTCCACCTGCTCGTCGGTGACCAGGCCGTCGGCGTTCATCCGGGGCGACGGCGGCACCGCGTCGGCGGCGTGCCGGACGACCAGGTCGTCCTCCAGGCTGACGAGGAAGACGGACCCTCCCGGGTCGCCCTGCCGGCCCGCCCGACCGCGCAGCTGGTCGTCCACCCGGCGGCTGTCGTGCCGGCCGCTGCCGATCACGTAGAGCCCGCCCAGCTCGGTGACCCGCTCCTGGTCGCTCTGGTCGCTGCCGCCGAGCCGGATGTCGACGCCCCGGCCGGCCATCTGGGTGGAGACCGTCACCGCGCCGTACGCGCCGGCCTCGGCGATGATCGCCGCTTCCTCGTCGTCGTTCTTGGCGTTCAGCACCACGCAGGGCACCCCGGCCGCGTTGAGCCCGGCGGCGAGCCCCTCGGACTCCTTGACGTCGAGCGTGCCGATCAGCATCGGCCGCCCCTTGGCGTGCCAGCGCTGGATCTCGTCGATCAGAGCCTCGTCCCGCTCGGCCCGGGTGGCGTAGATGCGGTCCGGCTCGTCCTCCCGGATGCACGGGGTGTTCGGCGGGATCACCGCGACCTCGAGGTCGAAGAACTCCCGCAACTGGTCGCCGACCAGCACCGCCGTGGCGGTCATCCCGCAGACCTTGGGATAGAGCGCGATGTACGCCTGCATGGCGATGGTGCCGAGCACCTCGCCCTCGGCGGTGGCGTCCAGGCCCTCCTTGGCCTCGACCGCCGCCTGGAGCCCGTCCGGCCAGCGGCGGCGCTGGGCCACCCGGCCGCGCATCTCGTCGACCAGCTCGACCGAACCGTCCCGGACGATGTAATCCACGTCACGGTTGAGCAGGGCGTGCGCGTGCAGCGCCACGTGGACCGCGGAGAGCTGGGTGACGTGCTCCTCGTCGTACAGGTCGATGCCGAGCTTGGCCTCGACGGCGGCCAGGCCGGCGGCGGTGAACGCCACGCTGCGCCCGTCCTCGGCGACGGTGTAGTGCTTGCCCTTGCGCAGCCCCCGGACCAGCGCCGCGGCGGCGTGCACCGGGTCCTGCTCGCCCGGCACCGCGCCGGCGAGGACCATCGGCACCCGGGCCTCGTCGATCATGATCGAGTCGGCCTCGTCGACGATCGCGGTGCTCAGCGGCGGCTGCACCCGGTCGTCGACGTCGGTGACGAGCTGGTCGCGCAGATAGTCGAAGCCAGCCTCGCTGACCGAGACGTAGGTGACGTCGCAGGCGTACGCGTCGCGCCGCTCCTGCGGGGTGGAAGCCTCGTTGACCCAGCCCACGGTGAGGCCGAGCAGGGTGTAGACGGGCTCCATCCACTGGGCGTCGCGACGGGCCAGGTAGTCGTTGATGGTGAGCACGTGCACCGGCCCGTTGCCGAGCCGGACGTGCCCGTACGCGGCGATCGTGGCGGTCAGCGTCTTGCCCTCACCGGTGGCCATCTCGGCGACCTTGCCGGAGAGCAGCGACATCGCGCCGAGCAGCTGCACGTCGTACGGCCGCTGGTCGAGGCCCCGGCGGGCGGCCTCGCGGCCGACCGCGCAGATCTCCTCGTAGCCGACGGCGGCACCCGCGGCCTCGGTCAACTCGGCGTCGTCGAGCGCGGCCAGCTCGTCCGCACGCGCCTCGATCGCCGGCAGCAGCTTCTCCAGCGGAGCGAGATCCACGGTCGAACCGGGTCGCTGGAGGAACCGCCGGAACTTGCTCTTGAACCGTTGCGACACACCCATGAGCGGCAACGGTACGCGATTCGAAGCGGCTTGCGCGGCCCGGCCGCCGGCAAGTTGAACCCGATCCGCCGGACTCAGCCGACCAGCAGCTGATGGGCGGCGAGTTCCCGGTAGAGCGGGTCGGTGGCGGTCAGCTCGGCGTGGGTGCCGACGGCCACCACCCGACCGCCGTCGAGGACGACGATCTGGTCGGCGTCGACGACGGTGGCGAGCCGGTGCGCCACGATCAACAGGGTGCGGCGGACGGCCACCGCGTCGATGGCACGGCGCAGCGCGACCTCGTTGCGCGAGTCGAGGTTGCTCGTCGGCTCGTCGAGCAGCAGCACCGGCGGGCTGGCGAGCAACGCGCGGGCGATGGCCAGCCGCTGCCGCTCACCCCCGGAGAGCAGCACCCCACCCTCGCCCACCTGGACGTTCAGCCCCTGGGCGGTGCGGTCGGCCAGGTGGCTCAGGTTGACCTCGTCGAGGACGCCGCGCAACCGGTCGTCGGTGGCGTTCGGGGTGGTGATCAGGAGGTTCTCCCGCAGGGTGCCGGCCAGCACGGGGGCCTCCTGCTCCACGTAGCCGAGCCGGGCGCGCAGCGCGTCGCGGGGCAGGTCCCGCACGTCGCTGCCGTCGATCCGGACCGCCCCGGCGCTCACCTCGTAGAAGCGCTCGACGAGCGCGAGCAGCGTCGATTTCCCGGCGCCCGAGGGTCCGACCAGCGCGGTACGGGTGCCGGCGGGCACCGCGAAGCTGACCTCGCGCAGCACCGGCTCGCCGCCCGGGTAGCCGAACCCCACCCGGTCGAACTCGATCATCGGGGCGGGGTCGCGCGGGGTCGCCGTCGCGCCGGCCGGCGCCGGCCGGTCCGCCGCGCCCTCCGCCGGCACGGCCAGGATCTCCTCGATCCGCTGCAGGGCGCCCAGGCCGGACTGCAACTGGGTGTACGCCCGCAGCACCTGGGCCAGCGGCAGGGCCAGGAAGAACAGGTACATGACGAAGGCGACCAGGTCGCCCACGGTGATCGCCCCGGCGGCCACCCGGGCGCCGCCGATGGCGAGGACCAGCAGGAAGGCGCCCTGCACGGTGAGCGAGCCGATCGGCCCGACCACCGCCTGCACCCGGGCCACCCGCAGCCCCGCCGCGTACGCCTCCCGGGCGCTGCCGGTGACGGTCTCCGTCTCCCGGGCCTCGGCCCGGCTGGCCCGGATGGTGCGGGCCGCCGAGATGGCCCGCTCCACCGCCGAGGTCATCTCGCCGATCCGCTCCTGGGCGGTGCGGGCCAACGCCCGGACCCGCCGGGCGAAGGTGGCCGCGAACCCCAACCCCAGCGCCACCCCGAGCAGGGTGACGCCGAACAGCAGCGGGTCGAGCAGCACCATGGCGGTGCCGGCGCCGACCACCATCACCGTCCCGGTGACCGTCTCGAAGAGCCCGGCGGTGACGACCGCCCGCAACAGGGTGGTGTCCGAGCCGACCCGGGAGAGCAGGTCGCCGGTGCGCCGCCGGTCGTACTCGGCGATGGGCAACCGCAGCAGGTGCCCGGCCAGCCGCGCCCGGGTGCCCAGCACCAACCCCTCGGCGGTGCGTTGCAGGAGATAGTCGCGCAGCCCCCCGATCGCCGCGGCGAGCACCACGAGGGCCACCAGCACCGCCACCAGGTCCGAGACCTGCCGGTCGGCGCTGATCCGGTCGAGCACCGACCGGGTGAGCAGCGGTTGGGCCAGCGACGCCGCCGCGCCGACGAGCGACAACACGCCCACCACGACCAGGGTGCCGCGGTGCTCCCGCAGGTACGGCAGCAGTGCGCTCAGACCGACCGGCCAGCCGTGCGACGTGTCGCCGTCCGGCCGGTCTCGCGAGGTGCTCATTCCGCGAACGGTAGCCGGCCCGGTCACCCGGTGGGTCCGCTCCGGCACCTCAGGCGGACAGCACCACCTGTAGCTCCTGGCGGCGACGCTCGGCCAGGTCGGTGAGCAGGGCCGGCGCCTGGTCGAACGGCACCACGGCGGAGACGAGGTGCTTGCGGACCACGTCTCCGTAGGTCCGGAGCAGGTCGACGGTCTCGGCGGAGAGCCGCTCCCGGTCCCAGGTGGGGGCGAGTCCGCGCGGCACCCGGCCGATCTGCGCGCAGCGCAGCGACAGGCCGTTGTGGTGGAACTCCTCGCCGAGCCGGACCGCGTCCGCCCCGCCCTGGTAGAAGGCGAGGTCGATGACGGTGCCCTGGGGCCGCAGCAGCCGCAGGGCGAGCTGCAACGCCCACGCCTGCCCCCGGCACTGGAACACCACGTCGGCGCCGCGGTCACCGGCGGTGTGCGCCCACCGGGTCTTGAGCACGACCGCCGGGTCGTCCGCGTCCGGGTCGAGGGTTTCCAGACCGAGCGCCTCGGCGACCTGCCGGCGGTGCGGGGTGGGATCGAGCACCACCACCGAGGCGGCGCCGTTTCGTCGGGCGAACAGCGCCGTCAGCAGCGCCACCACGCCCGCGCCGACCACGGCGACCCGTCGGCCGCGTACCCCGTCGCCGAGCGAGCGGACATCGGCGCCGTGCAGGTCGGCGGCGGCGTGCAGCAGACCGTTGGCGCAGATCGGACCCATGTGCGCGACGTAGACGCCGAGCAGGGGGTCCAGGTCGTCGGGCAGCGCCACGAACCGCTCGGCGACCGGGTCGGCGAGCCAGCCGGTGCGGTGCCCGTACGTCATCGCGCCGACCGTGCCCACCGCGACCGCGGGGGTCTCGCTCTCCACCACCCGGCCGACCTGCATGTAACCCAGCCGGGTCACCGGGTACGGCGTGCTCGCCGCTCCCGGTTGGAACAGCCCCAGGTCGGCGTTCCAGGTGACGTTCAGGTAGGGGTTGGTGCCCTTGACGTAGCTCAGCTCGGTGCCGGCCGAGACGCCGCTGAACAGCGTCTCGACCCGGAACGTGCCGGGGCGCAGCGGGGCGGCTTCTTGCTCCACCAGCTCCACGCGGCCCGGACCGCTGACCACCACGACCGTGTCACGCATCGGCGGTCACCCCCGTGTCGAGGACCGCCGGCAGGCCCGGGGTGGTGAGCCGCACGGTCGCGCCGGTGCGGGCCGAGTCGGCCACCGCGAGGGCCAGCCGTTGGGTCGCGAGGGCCTCGGCGTACGGGACGCGCACGTCGTCGCCGATGCCCCGCACGGCGTCGACGAAGGCGCGGTCCACCGCCACCCGGGCGGCGTCCGGGTCGGCCGGGACGTGTCGTTCCCCGTCGGCGTCGCGGATCGTCAGGCCGTCCTCGCTCAGCGCGAGGGCCAGCCCGTCGGCGAGGATCTCCAACCCGGCGCGGTGCTTCCAGCCCAGCACGCAGGCGGCGCTGAGCGTGCCGACCGCGCCGTCGGCGAAGCGCAGGGCGGCGGTGGTCACCGAGTCGATGTCGGCGCCGTCGACAGGCGGCGGCGTGCCGTTGCCGTACGCGGTGACCTCGGTCACCTCGCCGGCCAGCACACGGATCAGGTCGAGCACGTGTGCGGCCTGCTCGACCACCGGGCCACCGGAACGATCCCGCCGCGACCACCACGCCACCGGGGGCACCTTGTCCAGCCAGGCGCCGCTGACCAGGCGCACCGGACGGTCGGCGAGCAACGCGCGGGCCTCGTCGAGCACCGTCAGGTAACGCCAGTGGTGGCCGACCGCGGTGCGCAGCCCGCTACGGGCCACCAGGTCGGCGATCCGCTCGGCGGTACCCAGGTCGGCCGATACGGGTTTCTCCACGAACATCGGCACGCCGGCCTCGATCACGGCTTCCTCCGCCGGACCGTGCGCGAACGGCGGCACACAGATGTAGACCGCGTCCGGGCCGGTGGCCAGCAGCTCGGCGACGTCGGCGCAGGCCCGCCCCCCGTGCTGCCCGACCAGCGCGGACGCCGCGTCCGGTGTGACGTCGGTGACCGCGACAAGCTCCACGTCGTCGAATCCGGTCAGCACCCGCGCGTGACGTTGTGCCACTCCGCCGGCTCCGACCAGACCCACCCGGCATACACGCATTCGACATCCCTTCGAAGACCTTTCATGTGCGGTGGGAGCAGTCCCCTGGGGTGTGCGCAATCAAACGTTCATCCCCTGGGAACGCGTTCATGTCACCGTTGTGATCAAGCTGTTGCCGGAAAAGCGGTTAGAGCGTGCTGGCGATTGGGAACAACCAATTTTGGTTTTTCCACGCACGAACGGAGGGGTGCCCGTGCGGGATACGACAACAAGCGTGTCACCGGTGGTGGAGGCGTGGGCCACGTATCGGACGACGTCGGCGGCGGACTGGCCGGCACGTCGGCTGCTGCGTGCCAAGGGAACGACCCGGGTCAGCGTGGTGCTGCCGGCCCGCAACGAGGAGGCCACCGTCGGCGCGATCGTGTCGACCATCCGGGAACACCTGATGGATCGGGTCGCCCTGGTCGACGAGCTGATCGTGGTGGATTCCCGGTCCACCGACCGGACCGCGCAGGTGGCCCGCGCCGCCGGCGCCGAGGTGGTCAGCCAGGACGCGATGACCCGAGGTCTGCCCCGACTCACCGGCAAGGGCGACGCGCTCTGGGCCGGGTTGGCCGCCGCCGAAGGTGACGTGGTGGCATTCATCGACGCCGACCTGCGGGAGTTTCGCCCGCACTTCGTCAGCGGGCTGCTCGGCCCGCTGCTGACCGACCCGTCGGTCGATTTCGTGAAGGGCTTCTATCACCGCCCGCTGGTGGGCGCCGCAAACGTGGAGCAGGACGGCGGCGGCCGCGTGACCGAGCTGATGGCCCGGCCGCTGCTCAACCTGTTCTGGCCCGAGTTGGCCGGCTTCGTGCAGCCGCTCGCCGGCGAGTACGCGGGCCGCCGGGACGTACTGTCCCAGGTGCCGTTCGTCTCCGGGTACGGGGTGGAGACGGCCATGATGATCGACCTGCTCGACCTGGTGGGCCTGGACGCGATGGCGCAGGTCGACCTCGGTGAGCGTAAGCACCGACACCAGGACACGGCGGCCCTCGGCCGGATGTCCGCCCAGATCATGTTGACCGCCTGGTCCCGGTTGCAGCGGCGCGGCTGGGCGACTCCCGGGCTGGTGCCGGAGTCGTTGCTGACCCAGTTCCGTCGCGGTGGCTCCGACACGCTGCCCAACCTCGACCGCGAGATCGTGGTCAGCGACGTGTCCATCGAGGAGCGCCCCCCACTGGCCGAGCTACGCCACCGGGTGCCCCGCCGCCGGGTGGCCGCCGCGTGAGCGCGAGGAGCGAGCCGATCTTGCGAGCCCCGCAGTCGCTGGCCGGAGGCACCGTGAGCGCGAGGAGCGAGCCGATCCCGCGAGCCAGGAAGGGACGGGCACGATGAGCCTGACCGTGTTGATGAACGCCGGCCCGTGGCTGTCCGTGCCCCCACCCGGTTACGGCGGCATCGAGAACGTGATCGCCACGCTGGTGCCGGAGCTGCGGCGACTCGGCGTACGGGTGGTGCTCGCCTCGGTGGGCAGCAGCACCCTGCCGGTGGACGAACAGCTGTCGGTCTTCGCCGAGGGGCAGTTCGCCGCGTTGCAGCGGCCGTACAACCAGGTCTGCGGGATCGCCCAGGCGCACCTGGCCGGGGTGGTGCGGGAGCTGCACTCCCGCGACGACATCGACCTGGTGCACGACCACGTCGAGGCGGTCGGGCTGGCCACTCTCGCCGCGATGGGCCCGGCCGGCCCGCCGACCCTGCACACCCTGCACTGGGACCTGGCCAAGCATCCGGCGCTCTACGGCGGTCTGGACGGCGGCGACCGGGTCCGGGTCAACGGCGTCTCCGCGTCGCAGCTGGCCCGCGCTCCCCTGGCGTTGCGGGAGCACTCGGTGGGGCACGTGCACCTGTCCACCCCACTCGCCGTCGACGCCGACCGGCGGCCCCGACCCGAGAAGGGCGAGCACCTGCTCATCCTGGGCCGGATCAACCCGGGCAAGGGGCAGGACGTGGGTGCCCGGCTCGCGCACCGGATCGGCGTTCCGCTGGTGCTGGCTGGTCCCGTCGGCCCGTACCATCGGCCGGCCGACCTGGCCGCGGCCGGCGACGAGGCCCGGCAGAACCCCGACGTGCGGTTCTTCCTCGACGAGGTCGCGCCCCACGTCGACGGTGACCTGGTCCGCTGGGTCGGCACCGTGGCCGGTCAGGAGCGCGACGACCTGCTCGCCAGCGCCCGCGCGTCGCTGTTCCCGCTGCGCTGGGAGGAGCCGGGCGGCACGGCGGTCGTCGAGTCCCTCGCCCTGGGCACGCCGGTGGTGGCCACCTCCCGGGGCTGCCTGCCGGAGCTGATCGAGCACGGCCGCACCGGTCTGCTCACCACCGACGAGGAGGAACTGGACGACCTCGTACTCTCCGCCGAGCTGCTCGACCCCGACGAGTGCCGGCGGGTCGCCGCGCAGCGGTTCACCCCCGCGGTGATGGCGCAGCGCTACGTCGAGCTGTACGAGCGGGTCCGCCAGCTGGCCAGCGCGCCGAGGCTGCTCCCCGCCTGACGGCGACACGGCCCGGACCGGCGACACGGCCCGGACCGGTGGCGCGGCCCGGAGCGGTGGCGCGGCCCGGAGCGGTGGCGCGGTTTGGCGGTGGCGGCAGCGGGTAGCCCGGCAGCCTCATGCCCGCGGCGCAGCGAGGAGCCGGTGATGGTCGGACCAATGGCGCACTCCCGGGCGCGCCCCAACCCGGCTGACGGCAAGCCGCCGGTACGTCGCGCGGCAGCATCGGTGGGGGTGCTGTTCCTGCTGGTCGGCGCGCTCGGCTTCGTGCCGGGGATCACCAGCGGCATGGACGCCCTGCGCTTCGCCGGCCACGACTCGGGGGCGTACCTGTTCGGCGTCTTCCAGGTGTCGGTGCTGCACAACCTGGTGCATGTGGCGTTCGGGGTGGCGGGTCTGGTGCTGTCCCGGACGGTCACCGGCGCCCGGGCGTTCCTGATCGGGGGCGGCGCCGTCTACCTGGTGCTCTGGCTGTACGGGCTGGCGGTGGACCACGACACCGGGGCGAACGTCCTGCCGGTCAACGACGCCGACGGCTGGCTGCACCTGGGACTCGGCGCCGGCATGCTCGCGCTGGGCGTCGGCACTGCTCGACACCGGTCGTGACCTGCCCCTCTCGGTACGTGACCTGGCTCGCCTCGTCGCCGATCCCGTTTGGCGCGGCGAGGCCTCGGGTAGTTGGCAGATCACGACCCAGCAGCGAATGGAGGGCGCCGATGTCCAGCCGGATCACCTGCGACGTGCGCACCACGGCACCGGTGGCGGTCGTCCGGCTCAGCGGCGCACTGGACCTGGGCACCATGCGCTCGGTGCACCAGGCGCTCAACGGAGCACTCGTCGAGGAGACGGAGGCGCTGGTGGTCGACATGGCCGAGGTCGACGTTCGCGACCGGCTGGCGCTGTCGGTCTTCGTCGCGACCGCCCGCCGCGCTCAGGAGTGGCCGTCCGTGCCGGTCGTGCTCTGCTCCCCGAGGCCGGTGGCCGCACGGTGGCTGGCCGAGTCGACCACCTGCCGGGTGGTGCCGACGTCGCCGGACTGTGCCGAGGCGACCCGGGTGGCCGGCACGACGTCCACGTTGCGGATGCGGGCCCGGCTGGAGCCGGTGGCCGGGGCCTGCCGGCGGGCTCGGGACCTGGTCACCGACGCGTGCGCGCGGTGGAACCTGCCCGACGCGTCCGGCCCGGCCTCGCTGGTGCTCAGCGAACTGGTCGGCAACGTGGTCCGGCACGCCGGCACGCCGATGCAGGTGACGGTGACCCTGCGCCGGCCGTACCTGCACCTCGCCGTGGTGGACGGCAGCAGCGCCCAGGCCCGTCCGGGCGGAACGGATCTGCACGCCGAGGGTGGGCGTGGCCTGCTGCTGGTGCGGGAGCTGACCCAGCGCTGGGGCAGCGTGCCGGCCGGTCCGGGCAAGGCCGTCTGGGCGATGCTTCCGGCGACCTGAGCGTTCGAGGCGCTCGCGCCGGTACTGGCGATCTGACCGAAATTACCGCTTCGGGCTGGTTACATGGTGCAAGGGTCGGGTAGGCACGCCCGTCCTTTCTGCCGTCACGACGGGGTGAGCAGCCATGCCCAAGCGGGTAACCACGGAACCCGGTCGCGATCGGGGCCCGGCGATCCTGGCACCGGCCCGCTTCGGGGGGTTCCCCGGAGCGGTACGAGCACCGGTTCCCGGCGGCTCGTTGATCAAATTTCTCGCGACCACCGACCACAAACAGATCGGTCTGCTGTACCTGCTGACGTCCTTCGGGTTCTTCCTGCTGGCCGGGCTCCAGGCGATGCTGATGCGCGCCGAGCTGGCCCGTCCGGGGATGCAGTTCCTCTCCTCCGAGCAGTACAACCAGCTCTTCACCTCGCACGGCGCGGTGATGCTGCTGCTGTTCGCCACGCCCGCGGCGTTCGGGTTCGCCAACTTCATCGTGCCGATCCAGATCGGCGCACCGGACGTGTCGTTCCCCCGCCTCAACGCGCTGGCCTACTGGCTGTACCTGTTCGGTGGGCTGATGGTGGTCGGCGGGTTCCTCGCTCCGGGTGGCTCGGCGGACTTCGGGTGGACCGCGTACAGCCCGCTCAGCGACGTGGAGAACAGCCCCGGGGTGGGCGCGAACATGTGGGTGCTCGGCCTGGTCGTCTCCGGGCTCGGCACCATCCTCGGCGCGGTCAACCTGATCACCACGATCCTCACCCTGCGCGCCCCCGGAATGACCATGTTCCGGATGCCGATCTTCACCTGGAACATGCTGTTCACCAGCGTGCTGGTGATCCTCGTCTTCCCGCTGCTGGCCGCCGCGCTGCTGGCGCTGTCCGCCGACCGGCTGCTCAACGCCCACGTGTACGACGCGGCCACCGGCGGCCCGATGCTCTGGCAGCACCTGTTCTGGTTCTTCGGTCACCCCGAGGTGTACATCATCGCGCTGCCGTTCTTCGGCATCATCACCGAGATCATCCCGGTCTTCTCCCGCAAGCCGCTCTTCGGCTACACCGGGATCGTGCTGGCCACCATCGCGATCACCGTGCTGTCCATGACGGTGTGGGCGCACCACATGTTCGCCACCGGCCAGGTGCTGCTGCCGTTCTTCAGCATCCTGAGTTACCTGATCGCCGTGCCCACCGGTGTGAAGTTCTTCAACTGGATCGGCACCATGTGGAAGGGGCAGCTGACCTTCGAGACGCCGATGCTGTTCGCCATCGGCTTCCTGGTCACGTTCCTGCTCGGTGGCCTCACCGGGGTGCTGCTGGCCAGCCCTCCGGTCGACTGGCACACCCACGACAGCTACTTCGTGGTGGCGCACTTCCACTACGTGGTCTTCGGCACCGTGGTCTTCGCCCTCTTCGGCGGCTACTACTTCTGGTGGCCGAAGATGACCGGGCGGCTGCTCGACGAGCGGCTCGGCAAGGCGCACTTCTGGACCATGTTCATCGGCTTCCACGGCACCTTCCTGGTGCACCACTGGCTGGGCAGCGAGGGCATGCCCCGCCGGTACGCCGACTACCTGCCCAGCGACGGCTTCACCACGCTGAACACGATTTCCAGCATCTTCGCGTTCATCCTCGGCCTGTCCACGTTGTTCTTCATCTACAACGCGTGGAAGTCCTGGCGGTACGGGGCAATGGTGACGGTCGACGACCCGTGGGGCTTCGGCAACTCCCTCGAATGGGCCACCAGCTGCCCGCCGCCGCTGCGCAACTTCGACCGGATGCCCCGGATCCGCTCCGAGCGCCCCGCCTTCGACCTGAAGTACGGCCCGCTCGTCGCCGATCTGGGCCGGGACCTGCCGCAGCGCACCACGAAGCCGCCGCAGCACTTCGCCGAGGAACTGCGGATGGAGCACCACACGCCGGAGTCACCGGCCGCCGAGGGCGCGCACGGCGCCCGGGACGCGACCGACTTCCAGCCGGCGCCGCGTTCCGGCGCCCGGCCGGTGGACGTGCCGGAGCCCGAGGGCGTCCGCCGGCCGAGCTTCGAGCAGAGCGACGCGCCGAAGGACGCCGACGACGCGCCGAAGCCGCACGAACGCTGGCGGCACCCGCACAGTGACGGCAACCCAGAGCAGCACTGACCGACGTACGCGCGCAGGGCCGGCACCCGGTGGTGTCGGCCCTCGTCGCGTCGGTCGGTGTGTGCGTGCCGCCCGCATTTCGCGGGACGGGAGGGAGCCAGCGCGGTGGCTCAGTCCCGCACGGCTGCCAGGCCGGCGGCGGTGAGCGAGCGGCGTACCGCGGGTTGGACCCGGGTCAGCCGCAGCGGTACGCCGGTCCGCTCCGCGGCCTCGTGCCCGGCCATCAGCGCGGCGATCCCCCCGGCGTCGAACCCACCCGCGCCGACCAGGTCGACGACCACCTCGCTGGGCTGGCCGGTGACCGCCTCCAACATGGCCCGGCGCAACTGGTCCGCGCCGTCGCGGTCGATCTCGCCGCCGACCTCGACCACCACGCGGTCGCCGTTCTGCTTCACCGAGATCCGGGTCTTGCCCGGGTCGGGTTCGGCGGCGCCGTTCTGCCACGGCGGCGGCGCGTCGGCGAGCATCGCCTGACGCAGCCAGGTCAGCGCCCGCGACAGCAGCCGGGACACGTGCATCTGCGAGATGCCGAACCGGGCGGCGATCTCGGCCTGGGTCTGGTTGCCGTAGAAGCGCATCGCCAGGATCCGCCGCTCGCGCCAGGGCAGTCGGTGCAGCAGTCCGCTCACCGTGACCCGGTCGTCGACGGACTCCAGGGCGTTGTCCGACTCGCCGACCAGGTCGCCGAACTCCGCGGAGCTCTCACCACCCACCGGGGCGTTGAGCGAGGCCGGACTGTAGCCGGCCGCCGACTCCAACGCGGCGAGGATCTCCTCCTGCGGGGTCTCCAGTCGGGCCGACAGTTCGGCCACCGACGGCGCCCGGGACAGTTCGCTGGTCAGTGCGGCGGTGGCCTGTCCGACCTCGAGGATCAGGTCACGCAGTCGGCGGGGCACGTGGACGCCCCAGGTGCGGTCCCGGAAATGCCGTTTGATCTCGCCCACGATGGTGATCGCGGCGTACGCCGTGAACGAGCCCCGTTCCGGGTCATACCGGTCGACGGCGTTGACCAGCCCCAGCCGGGCGACCTGCTCCAGGTCCTCCAGTGGCTCCCCACGCCCCCGGTACCGGCGGGCCAGCCGCCCGGCGAACGGCAGCGCGAAGCGCACCAGGTCGTCGCGGGCCTCCCCCCGCCGCTCCGGCGGAAGCCCGGCGATCCGGGCCGCGTACGCCAGTGCCGCCGCGTCGAGGTCTTCCAGACCCCGCTCGGTGGGTGGTGGTGTGGTCGTGGTCGTGCTCGTCTGTCCGAACATCCGCGCCTCCCTCAGGAAGGTCCCCCGCCCGGATCGGGAAACCGGTCGTGCGCGTGGCCGAGCCACGCACCGGGCCGGAAAAGTGGGTCAGTGACTGGGATGCCAGCGGGCGACATCGCTTCTACGCAGCGCAATCAGGCCGTCGCAGCCAGCGATGTTCCCGCTCCGTAGGTACTCAATCACGGGACCCCGGGTTCGCGAGGAAGTTTCGGCGTGTCCGCCTCAGGAGACGAGTAACCCCTGGTGGCCGCCACTGTCGCGGAGCACGGCCAGTGCCTCTGCGACCCCCAGCGGGGGCGGCAGGGGCAGGTCGTACGGCTGGGCCCGCAGCACCTCGGTGGCCCGACGGGTCGGCACCGAGGTGACCGGGTAGCCCCGGGCGGTGGTCCGGTCCAACGCCCGACGGCGCCGTCCGAAACCGGCCACCGCCAGCCACTGGGGCAGCCCGGCCAGCGCCGGTGAGCGCATCCCGGGCGGCTCGGGCAGCACGTCCACCGAGCTGAACGCCTCGCTGCCGGCCAACCACCACTCGGCCTCGTCGACGCTGCGCCGGGTGGCGTTCTCACACCAGTACGGCACCAGCCCCGCCCGCACCACCTGCCACGGGTCGAGCAGCCGGCCACACTCCACCACCAACCGGTCGCCGGTCTTGCCGGCACCGCGCAACCACCGCCGGTACAGGTCGGCCACGCCCGCGCTCAGTGCCGCCGGGCGGGGCACCAGCATCCGGTGCAGCGGGTGCCGGTGCCGGACGGACCAGTCCCGGACGGCCGGTTCGAAGCCCGGGTCGACGTCCTGCTCGGCGTGACCCGACGGGACGGAGACCGCCGGTGGGTCCCAGCGGGCCGCGTCGCCGCCGACGGAGCGCAGCACCTGCCGCAGCGCGTGGCTGTCCGGGTGGAAGTCGACCGGGTCCAGCCCGCTGGCCGGACAGCCGACCTGGAAGCTGTGCCCGGAACCGCGCTCCAGCACCGGCCAGGTGCGCGCGTCACGGACCAGCAGCACCGGGGCGCCCGGGAGTAGCCGGTCGGCCAGAAACTGCGCGTACGCGGCCGGCAGGGCCCGCCACGCGGCGGTCAGCGACACCGTGGCCCCGGTCAGCGGGCCTCGACTGGCCGGGCAGTGCACCTGGCGCAGGTGCAGGTCGGCGTTGCCGGCGAGCAGCCGGGCGGCGAGTGCCGCGCCGTGCTCCAGCGCGTCCGCGGGACGGTCCACCGCGCCGTCGGACCAGTGCACGGTCATCTCGAAACCGGCCGGCAGCCACGGCACGCCGAGGGCCACCGCGAGGTGTGCCGCCCCGCCGTGCGGCGAGCCGACCAGCACCCCGGGATAGCGCCGGCGGGGATACTGGTCGACGAACCAGCGCGCCACCCGGGCGGCGTCCACCTCGTCGACCTGGGCCACGGTGAGCGCGACCCGACCGGCGGCGCGGGTGACCGCGGCGCGGCGTACCGGCTCCGGGGCGCCCGGGAAGCGCGACGTCGGTCCGGTGTGCCCGAGGTCGGCGCAGTCCTCCCCGCGCAGCGCCCGGGCGGTGGCGGCGACCAACACCCGGGCGGCGCTGCCCGCGGCCACGACCCGGTCGCCGGCGAGACCGGCGCCATCGGCCGTGAGCCCCTTGTGCACCTTGTGCACCGGCCCCACCTTGCCTCGTTCGCTCACCACGCGGCCCGGCTTCCCGTACCGATGGGGTTCAAACGGGGCATCACCCACCCGGCAGCACATTCCGCTGGTCAGCGGGGTGCGCCGGTCATCACCGCCGTTCGGCGACGATCCGCCGGAGTCGCCTCTTCGACGGCGGTCGGCACGGGTTTCGGTAGGGTCAGGGCGGGCACTCCCGGGGCCATGCGCACCGACGACACCAGCGAGCCAGCCGCCGCCACCATCACCCCGTACGAGGACGGACCGCTACTGGTCCGCGGCGACTTCGCACTTGTCACGCCGGACGGCGAGCACATCGACGCGCGCCGGGGCACGGTGGCGTTGTGCCGGTGCGGCAAGTCGGCGCTCAAGCCGTTCTGCGACGGCACCCACAAGGCGATCAACTTCCGCGCCGGCACCGGTCGGCAGTCCTGACGCGCCGGCGCCGCGCCTCGTGACGAAGGAGCGACGACGAGAGGCTGTCCCCGGGCCGCGCGTCCTTTGCTCTGCTTCAACCGACGCGACACTTTCCGGCCGTACCGTTGCGCGGGTTGACGCAGAGCAAAGGACGCGCGCAGGGGTCGGCGGGGGCCGCGTCGAGCGTGGCGCGGCGGTTCAGACGACGACGGGCCGCGCCGGTCGGCGGGGGCCGCGTCGAGCGTGGCGCGGCGGTTCAGACGACGACGGGCCGGGCCGGCGGGGCGACCGCGGCCGACGCCATCGCGGTGAGCGAGACGATCGGCGGCACGGTGGGCGGTGCCGGCGACCGCAGTGAGCTACGGCCGGCGGCCCAGTTGTCCAGCAGGTGCCCGGCGAACAGCCGGTCCACCGCGAGCCCGGCCGCCGCGCCGAAGAGCACGTCGGGGGCGAGAGCCGGCTCGACGCGGACCAGGCCACCGCACATGTCGTGGGCGGCGATCTGCTCGTGCACCGCGTCGGCCTCGACGTGCTCGTCGTAGAAGCGGGTGGCCACCTCGTCGAGGCCGAGCCGGCGCAGCCCGTTGCCGTAGCGGCGGTTCGGCAGCGAGGACGTCATCTCGAACGCGGCCAGGTGCCCGAGCAGCGCGCCGCGCCAGCGCCGGTGCAGCCCGAACAGCGACATCAGGTTGTTGGTCGCCAGGGTCACCGCGGGTGCCGCGTCCAGGTGGGCGCCGTACGCCGTGTCCAACCCCAGCCGTTCGAGGGTGCGCCGGAACAGCTCGGCGTGCATCCGGTCCAGCCGGCCGTTGCCGTACTCGTCGGTCTGGATCTCCACCAGGGCGGCCTTGGCCGGCCCACCGAGGCGGGGCAGCGCCCAGCTGTGCGGGTCCGCCTCGCGCAGGTGGTAGACGGAGCGGTGGGTGACGAACTCGCGGAACTGGGTGAGGTCGGCACGTCGTTGCAGCGTCGCGGCCAGCGGCGGGCCGTTGTCGGCCGCGACCAGCTCGGCCAGGCCGGCCGCCACCCCGGCGGCCGGCACCGACGGTGCGCCGACCAGCCGGCGCAGGGCCGCCTCGAAGGGCCGTTCGGCTTCGGCGCGCAGCGCGAGCAGCGTCGGCTGCCACTCCCACGCCTCGTCCACCCCGCACCAACCCCGGTAGTGCAGCTCGTAGCAGAGGAACAGGGTGAGCTGAAGGTCCTCGTCCCTGATCGGGTCGGTGGGGTCGAGGTCGGCGCCGAGCCCCGCCGGCAGGTCGTGCGGCGGGCGTCGGAGGGCGTCGAGCACCGCGGCGGAGACCGGGCCGCGTGACTGCGGCAGGGCCGCCGGACCATAGCGGCGGTCAGCGGGCTCGGACATGGAACCTCCAGCGTCGTCGGGCCGCTTCTGATGCCCTGGCCGAGGGCGGCTAAACGAGGTCTTCGGCGTTCGCGGTGACCTCCACCTGCTCCCGGACCTTCCGGGCCGGAGCGCCGTCGGCGTACAGGCCGCGCAGGTCGGCGAACGCCGGCTCCGGCGGCGCCAGCGACACCGCCGGGTCGACAACCGCCTCCAGTACGCAGGGACGGTCCGCGGCGAGGGCTTCGTCCCAGGCCGCGCCGACCAGCTCCGGGCGGTCCACCCGCACACCGTGCAGCCCCAGCAGGCGGGCCCAACCGGCGTACGGCACGTCGGGGCGGCGGTTGGCCGGGTCGGACGACGGCTGCCGCCCGCCACCCATGCCGTTCTGGTCCCGGTTGTTGAGCACCAGCACCACCAACCGTGGGTCACGCCAGCTCTGCCAGTGCTGCGACACGGTGATCAGCTCGGCGAGGCCGTTGAGCTGCATCGCCCCGTCGCCGACCAGCGCGATCACCGGCCGGTCGGGGGCGGCGAGCTTGGCGGCCACCGCGTACGGCAGCGCACAGCCCATCGAGCCCAGGGTGCCGCAGAGCTGCGCGTTCACCCCGGGTGGCAGGGTGAGGTGCCGGGCGTACCAGTAGAGGACCGAGCCGACGTCGACCGCGACCGCTCCGGTGCTCGGCAGACGGGCCGACAACTCCTGGAGGACGAGCTGCGGGTTGACCGGCTCGGCGGGCGTGGCCGCCCGCTCGGCGGCAACCTCCCGCCACCGGTCCACCGAACTCTCCACGGTGGCGCGCCACTGCTGTTCGGGTCGACCACGCAGTCGGGTCAGCAACGCCCGCAACGTCTCGGCGGCGTCGCCGACCAGCGGCACGTCGGCCGGGTAGCGGGTGCCGATCCGGCGGCCGTCGATGTCGATCTGCACCGTACGGGCCTGCTCGGGCATCGGGAAGTAGTCGGTCCACGGGTCGTTGGTGCCGACCATCAGCAGCGTGTCGCAGCCACCCATCAGCTCGGCGGCGGCCGGGGTGCCGACCTCGCCGAGCACCCCGGTGTGGAACGGCAGCCGCTCGTCGAGCACCGGCTTGCCCAGCAGTGAACTGGCCACCCCGGCGCCGAGCCGGTCGGCCACCTCGATGATCTCCCTGGCCGCGTCCCGCCCGCCCTGGCCCACCAGGATCGCGACCCGCTGGCCGCCACCGAGCAGTTGCGCGGCGGCGTCGAGGTCCGCCTCGTGCGGCAGCACCCGGGCCAGCGGCTCACCGGGGGTGGCCGAGACCACCCCGACGGCGGACGTCTGCACGTCGGGCACCAGGGTTTCCTGCAACTCCCGGGGCAGCACGACACAGGTCGGGCTGCGGGTCGCCGCCGCCGTACGGAACGCCTGGTCCAGCAGCGCGGCCACGTCCTCGGGGTTGCGGCCGTAGCGGACGAACTGGTTGCACACGTCGCCGAAGAGCCGACTCAACCCGATCTCCTGGTGCGCGCCGCCGAGCGGCCCGGAGATGTCCTCCCCCACGATCGCCACCACCGGCTTGCTGTCCAGCTTGGCGTCGTAGAGGCCGTTGAGCAGTTGCACGGCGCTGGGTCCCTGGGTGGCGAGGCAGACCCCGATGCCGCCGGTGAACTTGGCGTGCCCGGTGGCCATGAACGAGGCGGTCTCCTCGTGCCGGGCCGGGATGAACGCCGGTTCGCCGCCGGTGCGGTCCAACGCCTCGACCAGCGGGGCGATCGCCGCGCCCGGGTAGCCGAAGGCGCGGGGCACCCGCCAGGCCAGGAGCCGCTCCACCACGAGGTCTGCCACCCGGCGCTCAGCCATTGCCGCGCCCCGGTGTGCTGGGGTCGACGTAGCGCAGCACCGCGCCGACGCCGTCGGTGAGCTCGGGAGCCTCCTCCGGCCCCAGCACGGTCAGGGCCGCGTCGGTGCCGACCAGTGCGCGGACCAGCGCGGCGTCCGCGCGTACCCGCTGCGGTTCGGCCACCGACATCGCGGCCAACTGCCCCGCGTCGACGGCGATCTCGGTGGGCTCCGAGCCGATCCACAGCTCGCCGTCGGCCGACGGATCGTCCACGATGATCATGGTGTCGACCTGGTTGCGTTGCAGGGCCGAGACGACCGCGTCGAGGCCGGCGCCCACGTCCTCCTGCACGCCGAACCGGTCCAGCGCGGCGCTGATCCGCTGGTCGGCAACCTCCGCGATGGTCTGCACGGTGAGGTCGTCGAGCATCGTCTGGTCGGCGCCACCGGCCCGCGACCCGGCATCGGTACGGACCACCAGGTCCTGCCAGCGCTCCGGCATCTGGGCGGCGATCATTCCGGTGGCCCGGACGTCGCCGGCGACCACCACCACGTCCGCGCCGACCCGGTCCGCCAGCTCCACCGTGGCGGCGGTGACGTCACCGGCGTTCTGGTGCCAGGCCTCCATGGCAGCCCTCTGGTAGCGCGACTGGGACCAGCCGCCGGGCTTCGCCCGTCGCAGCGGGTACGCGTCGCGCCCGGCGACGTGCGCCCGCCGGGGCACCCCGCCGGCGCTGACCGCCATCGCGTCGGCGCCCAGTCGGTCGGCGATCACCCGTACCCAGGCCACCTGTTCGCCGCGCTGGGCGAGCAGCGGCATCACGTGCGGCAGCGGCGCGAAACTGGCCAGGTCACGCAGTGGTGGCGCGGACAGGTACTCGGAGAGCACCACCCGCCCGTGACTGGCGAAGACCGCGAGGCCGTAGTCCCCGACCATCGGGTCGTGGCCACGGATCACCCGGTCCAACGCGGCGATGCTCGCCTCGTCGGCCCCCTGTTCCATGAGCCGACGCTCCAGGGCACGCCAGCGCAGGTCCAGCGCGGGTTTGGCGTCCTCCGTGTCGGCGGAGGCGTCCAGATACACCGAGCACCACGGCCCGGGACGGTCGTAGAGCGGGCGCAGGAAGGACAGCTGCATGCTCGACCCCTTTCCAGCTCGGCCCCCCGCTTACCCGGGTCGCCCGGGATGTCACCTCGCAGCCGTGAGCCCGTGACCAGGTTTCATTCACGTCGTTCAACTCAGGACGTCGATACGATCTGTGCACCCAAGCGGACTCTCGGTGGTGGGAATGGACAGCGGACTCGAAAGCCGACGGATCGTGCACCCGACGGAGAGGATCGTCACCGGGCGGTTGGTCCGCCTGCTCGACGGTTACACCCGCGAGGTCCGCGTCGGTCAGCCGGTGCTGGTGGCGGTGCTCGCCGCGGCGGCGATCGCCCGGTTGCCCGCCCTGCTGCTGCGCTCGCTGTTCTCCTTCGGCGGTGGCGGCACCCGCCGACGCTGGAAGGAACTCAAGCAGGGTCCGGAGTACCTGGTCGTCCCGGTGCGCCTGCGCAACACCGCCGGCCAGCTCTGCGAGGTGGAGCTGCACGGGCACCTGCCGCAGAGCGCCCTGCACCCGGCGGACCAGGTGCAGCTCACCCTGCGCCCGCAGCGCGACCCGGAGCTGCCGCCGCGCATCGAGCGGATCGTCAACCTCACCACCGGGCAGTTGCTCACCCCGCGCACCGCGACGCTCTGGTCACACCTCGGGCCGCCGCTGTTGTTGCAGGCGTTCCTGGGCGCTCTGCTGGTCGCCGGCATCACGGCCTGCTCCGCGCTGACCTGACCGCCCCGGGCTCGCGGCTCAACCGATCGGGGCGGGAACGCGGACTAACCGACCGGGGCGGGCTCGCGGGTCGGCCGGCCGGCGGCGGTGCCGAGCATGCCCCGGCGGCGGGCCCAGCGCTCGAAGATCAGGGTGGCGAACGGCGGCACGGCGCAGGCCAGCGCCACGACGGTGGCCGGCAGGCTCCACCGGCGCAGGCGGGCCACCGCGAGCACCAGCAGGACGTACGCGACGAACAGGCCGCCGTGGATCGGCCCGAAGATCTTGACACCCAGTTCGTTCTCCGGCGGGCCGTACTTGACCAGCATGCCGACCAGCAGGCCCAGCCAGGAGCAGGCCTCCGCGATCGCCGCCGCAACGTACAGCCGGGTCACCTTGTCGCGCATCGCCACGCCACCACCTCTCGGGCGGCAATGCTAGCGGTGCGGGGTGCGCCGCCACCTGTCGGACCTCGTGAACGGGACAGGGGTCACCGGGCGCGTCACTGGGTAGGAAAGAAGCCTCAGGTATTCCCCTGCCCGACGAGGACGTGCGAGGTTAGGGGAACCAGCGGTGACAGGGTGGTGACGATGGGCGAGGACGTCGGCGTACGAACCTTCAGTCGAGAAGATCGGGCCAGCTACCGCGACAAGGTCCGCCGCTGCCTGGACGTCTTCGCGGAGATGTTGCGCGAGTCGCGCTTCGACGTGGACCGTCCGATGACCGGCGTGGAGATCGAGCTGAACCTGGTCGACGAGGCGTCGAACCCGGCGATGCGCAACGCCGACGTGCTGGCGGCCATTTCCGACCCGAGCTTCCAGACCGAGTTGGGCCAGTTCAACGTCGAGATCAACGTGCCGCCGCGACGGCTGACCGGCACCGGCACCGCGGACTTCGAGGAGTACGTCCGGGCCAGCCTGAACGCCGCCGAGGTGAAGGCGCGGGCGATCGGCGCGCACATGGTCATGATCGGGATCCTGCCGACGCTGCGCCCCGAGCACCTGACCGCCGAGACGCTCTCCGCCAATCCCCGCTACAAGCTGCTCAACGAGCAGATCTTCGCCGCGCGCGGTGAGGATCTGCCGATCGCCATCAGCGGCGTGGAACGCCTGGCGGTCACCGCCGACACGATCACCCCGGAGGCGGCCTGCACCAGCACCCAGTTCCACCTGCAGGTCAGCCCGCCCCAGTTCGCCGACTACTGGAACGCCGCCCAGGCGGTCGCCGGCGTCCAGGTGGCCGTCGGTGCGAACTCGCCGCTGTTCTTCGGCCGGGAGCTGTGGCGCGAGACCCGCATTCCGCTGTTCCAGCAGGCCACCGACACCCGGTCGGAAGAGATCAAGGCCCAGGGGGTACGCCCCCGGGTCTGGTTCGGCGAACGCTGGATCACCAGCGTGTTCGACCTGTTCGAGGAGAACGTGCGCTACTTCCCGGCGTTGCTGCCGGTCTGCGACCCGGAGGACCCGGCGCAGGCCCTCGCGGCCGGCGAGGTGCCCAATCTCGCCGAGTTGCGCCTGCACAACGGCACGATCTACCGGTGGAACCGCCCGGTGTACGACGTGTCCCGCGGCCGACCGCATCTGCGGGTGGAAAATCGGGTGCTGCCCGCCGGGCCGACCGTGCTGGACACCATCGCCAACGGCGCCTTCTACTTCGGGCTGGTCCGTGCCCTGGCCGAATCCGACCGGCCACTGTGGTCACAGATGTCGTTCAGCGCCGCTGAGGAGAACTTCACCAACTGCGCCCGGCACGGCATCGACGCGCAGGTCTTCTGGCCCGGCCTGGGTTACCTGCCCGTCACCGAGTTGGTGCTGCGCCGGTTGCTGCCGTTGGCACACCACGGCCTGGACCGGTGGGGGCTCGACCCCGGTGAGCGCGACCGGCTGCTCGGCATCATCGAGCAGCGCTGCCTGACCAGCCGCAACGGCGCGACCTGGCAGGTGGAGACGCTGCACCGGTTGGAGTCCGCCGACCACCTGGACCGGCCGGAGGCGCTCCGGGAGGTGGTCCGCCACTACATCGACCTGATGCACAGCAACCGCCCGGTGCACGAGTGGCCGATCCCGTAGGCGCCCCGGGGCTCAGCCTCGCGGGGTGGGCACACCGAAGAGGTCGGTGATGCCGCCGGGCAGCTGGGCGAGCAGGTCGTGTCGCTGGTCGTCATCGAGCGCCTCGGCGACGGTCCGCAACACCGCCTGGGCGTGCTGACGCACGTGGTCCGCGTTCGCGACCTGCTCGCGGTCCCCGACGGCCTTCAGGAACTCGCCGACATCCCAGCGGCGGCCCTGCGGATTGCGCGTGACGGACCCGTTCAACCGCTCCGGCAGCTGTGCCGCCAGGTGGTCGGCCTCCTGCCCGGCGAGCCGTTCCCCGAGCACCGACAGGACGGCCTCTACGGACCGCACGGCCTCGTTCTCGCCGAGGCCAGCGCGCTGTCGTACCGTGGCGATCATCTGCTCGTACTCCATGCTCCGCTCCTTCGGTTTGCTCGACATGCCGTCCGGCCTGCCTGCGGACGAACGGGGCGAGTTCCCCGACTCCCCGGCCACAAACGGGCCGCGCGCGGACCCGGACTTCCCGCCATCGGCGGGCGGGGCCGGACAAACCCGCCAGTCACGTCACTCGGGTTGCCAGCTGAGCCAGGTCGGGCCGTGCGGTGAGCCGAGGGCAGCGCCCGTCCACTGGGGATGCTGTCCCTTGTGGACCCCGCCTGGCGTTGATGGATGTCGTACGCTGCGGTGGCTCGTACATCGTCTGATCACGATGAGGGGACGCCGGTGGCCACGTCTGGAACAGACCCAGCTTCGACCCGGGGGCCCGCGCGGGTCCCCCTGTCCCGTCGACACATGCTGCGGATGGGGGCGGCGGCCGGTGGCGCGGTGCTCGCCGGCGGGGTGCAGACCGGGACCGCGCAGGCCGCGCCGGGTGGTGCGAAGCGCGTGCTGCGGGCACCGGCGCTGGCGCCCGGCGATCGGGTCCGGGTCGTGTCGCCGGGCAGCACTCCCGACCCCACGAACATGGCTCGCGGCATCGAGATCCTGCGCAGTTGGGGCCTGGTGGTCGAGTTGGGCCAGCACGTCTTCGCCAGGTACGGCTATCTGGCCGGCACCGACGCGCAGCGGCTGGCCGACCTCAACGCCGCGCTCAACGATCCGGGGATCCGTGCGGTCTTCGCCGCCCGGGGCGGTTACGGCACCCAGCGGATCGTCGACGAAATCGACGTTTCCGGTCTGCGCCGGGATCCACGGGTGGTCGTCGGTTTCAGCGACATCACCAGCATCCACGGCAAGCTCTGGCGCGACCTTGGCCTGGTCACCTTCTACGGCCCCATGGTCAACTGGAGTGACAGCCGCACCGGCCCCGAGTCGGCCGAGGCCCTGCGCCAGGCGGTGATGACCACCGCGCCCGTCACGATCGTCCGGGATCCGGCCGAGACGGCCGCTCCCGTGCTGGTGCCCGGGCGGGCTTCGGGGCCACTGCTCGGCGGCTGCCTCACCCTGCTCTCCACCTCGCTCGGCGCCAGTGACGCCCCGAAGTTCAACGACGCGATCCTGTTCTTCGAGGACGTGGACGAGGCCCCGTACAGCATCGACATGATGCTGACCGAACTTCGCCGGGTGGGCGTCCTGTCCCGGGTCGCCGGGGTGGTCATCGGCCAGATCACCAACAGCGTCGGCGAACCCGGCGAGTGGGACGCGGCGGCGGTCCTCAAGGACCGCCTGTACGACCTCGGCGTGCCGGTCCTGGGTGGGCTCCGGCTGGGGCATGGCAACGGGCAGCTCACCGTGCCGCTCGGCGCGCGGGCCACGATCGACGCCGAGGCGGGGACCCTGACGGTGGAGTCCGGGGTCCGGGCGCGTTAGCCGGTGGTCCCCGCGTCCCAGGGTGACGGGTCGTCGCGCAACCGACTGTAGAGGTATGCGTCGCGCCACTGGCCGGCCCGAAACTCGCTGGCCCGCACGACGCCCTCCAACTGGAAGCCGGCCTTCTCCAGCGCCCGCTGCTCGGCGATGTTCTCCGGGTGGGTGCCGGCCTGGATGCGTTGCGCCGGCGTGTGGTGGAACAGGTAGTCGCAGAGCAGTGCCTGCGCCCGCCAACCGATGCCCCGCCCGCGCCAGGGCGGCAGCAGGACGATCCCGATCTCCCAGTACGACGCCCGCCCGGCGTAACGCCCGGAGGTGTAGCTGACGAGCCCGGCGGCCGTCTGCTCCTGCTCCACCTCGACGATGAGCCGCCCGTCGTCCTCGCCGAGGTAGCCGTCGAGCGCGAACCGCCGAGCCGGCGCCTCCGCGTCCTGGAAGCCGGCCCAGTCCAGCCCGATCAGCCCCGGTTCGACACGGAACCGGCGAAACATCGCCAGGTCGGGTTGGGTAACCGGTCGCAGCCGAATGGCCAGCTCGGCCGTCACCGGCACCGATACGCCAATACGCTCCATTGCCGACACGCTAGCCGCCAAGCCGCTTTGCCGCTTTGCCGCCTTGCCGCCTTGCCGCCTTGCCGCCTGCCGCCTGCCGCCTTGCCGCGCGGGTCGGGCTCCGGCGTCGCGCCGGCCCTGATCATCACGGGTTCGTTGATGTCGGGGCATCCTCGTTGACCGGACGCCCCGACATCAGGGAAACCGAGTTGATCAAGCGGTCGTCCCGGCAGGAGAGACTCGTCGCCCGGATGGTGGGAGGCAGGCGTCGGTCAGACCGAGAGCAGCACCTTCGTACAGTCGTCCTGCTTCTTCTGGAAGATCTTGTAGCCCTTCGGGGCGTCGCGCAGCGGCAGCCGGTGGCTGACGATGAAGCTCGGATCGATCTCGCCACGCTGGATCCGTTCCAGCAGCGGCCGGGTGTAGCGCTGGACGTGGCACTGACCGGTCCGCATGACGAGCGACCGGTTCATGAACGCGCCCATGGGGAACTTGTCGACGAACCCGCCGTACGCGCCGACGACCGAGACCACCCCTCCCGAGCGGCAGGCGAGGATCGCCTGACGCAGCGCGAACGGCCGCTCCGTCTCGACCCGGGCGGCCTGCTTCACCCGGTCGTACGCGTACATGGCGGCGTTGCCGTGGTGGCCCTCCAGGCCGACCGCGTCGATGCACGCGTCGGGTCCTCGGCCGGCGGTCAGCTCGTTGAGGGTGTCCAGCACGTCCAGCTCTTCGTAGTTGATCGTCTCGGCGCCGATGTGCTCCTCGGCGAGCCGCAGCCGGTACGGGTACCGGTCGATGACGATCACCCGTTCCGCGCCGAGCAGCCGGGCGCTGGCCGCGGCGAACAGGCCGACCGGCCCGGCGCCCCAGACGGCGATCACCTGCCCGGGTTTGATGTCGCACATCTCGGCGCCCATGTAGCCGGTGGGGAACACGTCGGCGAGCATGACCGCCTGGTCGTCGCGGACGTCGTCGGGCACCTTGAGCGGGCCGACGTCGGCGAACGGCACCCGGGCGTACTCGGCCTGACCGCCGGCGTACCCGCCGAGCAGGTGGGAGTAGCCGAAGATGCCGGCCGGCGAGTGGCCCATGATCTTCTCGGCGATGCCGGCGTTCGGGTTGGAGTTCTCGCAGACCGAGTAGAGGCCGCGTTGGCACGACGAGCAGTGCCCGCAGGCGATCGGGAAGGGCACGACCACCCGGTCGCCGGGTTTGAGGTTGCGCACCTGCGGGCCGACCTCGACCACCTCACCCATGAACTCGTGGCCGAGGATGTCGCCCTTGCGCATGGCGGGGATGTAACCGTGGTACAGGTGCAGGTCGGAACCGCAGATCGCGGTGGTGCTGATCCGGACGATCGCGTCCCGGGCGTTCATGATCTTCGGGTCCGGTACGTCGATGACCTTGACCTTGTCGGTGCCCATCCAGGCGGTGGCCTTCATCGTCGGTCCCTTTCGGAGCGGGCGGTCATCGGCGCGACGACGGCAGGGGCTGGGCGGGCCGTTGCATGGCCTGTTGGCGTACGGAGATGCCGTTGGGGCTGCCCTCCGAGCGGACCACCTCGCCGGTCTCCAGCACCTGCTTGAACCGGCGCAGGTCGTCACGGACCTGCTGCTCGGGTTCCTCGCCGAAGAGTTTCGCCACCGCCCGGCCGAGCGCGCCGGCCGGCGGCGCGTAGCGCAACTCCACCCGGACCTCGGTGCCCCGGTCGCCGGGTGCGGGCACGAAGCGGACCCGGCCGGCGTTGGGCACCCCGCTCCCCGCCATCGAACGCCAGGTGATGGACGTGTTCGGCTGGTCGTGGATGATCTCGGCGTCCCACTCGACACGGTGACCGGCCGGGCCGCGAGCGACCCAGTGCGAGCGGCGCAGGTCGTCGGCGCGCACCGACTCCAGGTGCGACATGAACCGGGGCAGGTTCTCCAGGTCGCGCCAGAACCGGTACGCCTCGGCGGGTGACCGGTTGACGGTCACCGCGATCTCCATCCGGATCATCCGCGCCCGTGCCCGTCGGGCTCGGCTGATCCGGACGGCGGAGAGCACGTCGACGGCCGCGATGCCGGCGATCGCGAGGGTGGTCAGGGCAACCCGGCGGCGGCGTTCACCGCTGCGGTCGGCGAGGGCGCGGCCGAGCAGGGTCAGGTCCATGGCGTCGCCGGCCACCCGGCTCCAGGCCCAGCCCGCCGGGCGACGACCGCCGAGCAGGCCGGCGGCGCTGCCCAACTCCCGCACCCCGACGGCTGGGAGCACCGCGCGCGCGGCCGGGGAGTCGTCCACCCCGGCCAGTCGCGCGAGGGGGCCGGGAGCGACCAGGGCGCCGACGCCCAGGGCCAGGCTCAGCAGGCCGAGCGCGCTCGGCAGCGTCGCCGGCACGGGTCCGTCCAGCTCCGGCAGGAGCACACTGTCGACGCGGTCCATCTCCGGTCCCCCTCCGGTCGGCGTGGCCGGCGGCGGACCGGCGCAGCGGCGCAGCCGCCGCCCTGACGCTATGTCCTGAACGCGGCTCCCGCGCCTGGTTCGCGGCAGAAGGTCCGTTCCGGGCGGGCGCGCGTCCCGCAACAGTCAACATGGCGACATTGACCGATTTGGATCAATGGTGGGCCGATACCGTCAGTCCAATCGTCGCGCCGCCGAGAGGACGACCCCCCATGCGCCGCTCGCTCCCGCGCCACCTGACCGCCGCCGCCGCCGTCGCACTGCTCGTCGTCGGGGCCGCCGAACCGGCCGCCGCGCGTACCCCCGGCTCCGCGTCGCCCGCGCCTGGCAGTGTCCACACCGTGGTCCGCGACGCCGCCACGGGCGCTCCGGTGCCGCGGGCCTGCGCAGTGCTCGTGCCGGTGGACGCCGCGGCGTTGGCGGCGGTCATGCTCGGCGAGGACCAGTTGGGCCGGCACGGAGGCTGCGCCGACGAGCAGGGCACGCTGGTCGCCGACAACGTGACGCCCGGAGACTACCGGCTGCTCGTCGGCCCCTACGACGCGACCACGCACGGTTGGCAGTGGGTGGGTCGGCACGGCGGCACGGGTGAGCGTGAGCGCGCCCGGGTGGTCCGGGTCCGGGCTGGCGCGGTGACCGGCGTGCCGGCCATCCGGCTCGATCCGCCGGGCAGCATCGCCGGCGTGGTGACCGACGCGGCGACGGGTGCTCCGGTCTATCGGGCGCTGGCGATGGTGGTGCCGTACGTGCCGCATCCGAAGTACGGCGATCACGGCCCGACCACCGACGAGGACGGCCGCTACACGATCACCGGCCTCGGGCCGTACCACTGGCCCGTGCAGTTCGCCGCGAACGGCCTCGCGACCGTGTGGTCCGGTGGGGTCGGCAGTCGAGAGCAGGCGCGGACGGTGCGGGTGCGCGCCCACCAGACGGTGACCCTGGACCAGGCGCTGCCCGCCGGCACCCTGGTCAGCGGCACGGTTCGGGTCGACGAGCTGCTCACGTACGGCCAGGTGCTCGCGTTCGACTCGGCCACCGGGGACCTGGCCGGCGTCGCGGACGTGGGCAGCGGCTACACCCTGCGCCTGCTCCCCGGGCAGCGGGTGAAGCTGCGCTGCGACTGCGCGTACGCCCCGCCGGTGTGGCACCGCGACGCGGCCAGCTTCGATGCCGCGACCCCGGTGCGGGTCCGGAGAGCGCCGACGGTGGTGGACTTCGACCTGGGATGACCCGAACGAGGCAGGCCGCCGGAGTTAACGGCGAGCCGCACCGGGTAGCCGGCATCCGCTTCTACCAGCACGACGGGGAGATGGGATGACGGCGACCAGTGCCTTTTTCGAGCGGTTGACGGTCGCCGGTCAGGATCCGCGGTTCAACAAGGTGTGCGGGAGCGTGCGGTTCGACATCGGGGACGGCGGCAACCTGGAGCAGTGGCTTCTGGAGATCGACCACGGCCGGATGCGGGTGACGCGCAGCGCCGACCCCGCCACCACTGTGATCAGGGTGTCCGCGCCGGTCGCGGAGGCGATGGCGCGCGGTGAGGTGAACGGTCTGGCGGCGATCACCCGCGGCGAGATCATGGTCGACGGTGACCTCGGCCTGGCGTTGCGGCTCGGACGGCTGTTTCCGCGTGAGCCGGGGCCGTTGCAGAGGGGCGGCCCGGCCAGTGGAACGTAGCCGATGAGGGACATCCCGGGCACCGTGTCGTGTATCGACGGGAACACCTTCATGGTGTCCGACGCCAGTGGTGACGTGGAGTCGTCCCCCGCCACGCCGGTCGGGCTGTTCGCCGCCGACACCCGCTTCCTGTCCCGCTGGATGCTCTTCGTCAACGGCGAGTGCATGACCGCGCTGTCGGTGGACGACAGCCAGTACTACGAGGTCACGTTCTTCGTGGTGCCGGGCGAGGCGGTCGACTACGTGCAGGCCGACGTGTCGGCCATCCGGCGCAGGCGCATCGGCCCGGACCTGACCGAATCGCTGACGATCTTCAACTACGGCGACCAGGACCGGGATCTCGACATCCGGCTGGAGGTGGCTGCCGACTTCGCCGACATCTTCGAGATCAAGTTCGACGTCGGTGCGAAGACCGGCACGCACTACACCCACGTGGGTCCGGACGAGTTGCGCCTGGGCTACCGGCGCGGCACCTACCGGCGTGAGGTCGTCGTGTCGGCGAGTGAACCCGCCGAGTTCGACCCGGACGGCATCCGCTTCACGGTCCGGCTGCGCCCCGGCGAGCAGTGGTCGACGCGGTTGCAGGTCGCCATGCTGGCGCTACGTCCGGACGGCGTCGACCTGCGCTCCGCGCTGCGGGCTCAGCGGCCCGACGACTCCACCCTGCCCACCAGCCTGCGGGCCTGGATCGCGGCGGCGCCGACCCTGGACACCGAGAGCGCCGCGCTGCAACAGGTGTACCACCGCAGCCTGGTGGACCTGGCGGCGCTGCGCTTCGCCCCGCTCTCGCTCAGCGGCGCGGCCGTGCCCGCCGCCGGGCTGCCCTGGTTCATGACCCTGTTCGGCCGCGACAGCCTGCTGACCTGCCTGCAGACGCTGCCCGTCACCCCGTCGCTGACCCCGCCGACGCTACGGATCCTCGGCTCGTTGCAGGGCGTCCGCACCGACGACGTGCTGGAGGAGGATCCCGGCCGGATCCTGCACGAGCTGCGCTACGGGGAGTCGGCCGCGTTCGAGGAACAGCCGCACTCCCCCTACTACGGCACCGTGGACGCCTCACCGCTGTTCGTGGTGCTGCTCGACGAGTACGAACGGTGGAGTGGCGACGTCGCGCTGGTGCGGGAGTTGGAGCAGGAGGCTCGCGCGGCCCTGGCGTGGATCGACGACTACGCGGACCTGACGTCCACCGGTTACATCTGGTACGAGCGACGCAACCGCGCCACCGGCCTGGAGAACCAGTGCTGGAAGGACTCCTGGGACAGCATCTCCTACGCCGACGGACGGCTGCCGGGCTTCCCGAGGGCCACCTGCGAAACCCAGGGGTACGCCTACGACGCGAAGATCCGCGGGGCTCGGCTGGCCCGTACCGTCTGGGGTGACCCTGCCTACGCCGAGCGGCTGGAGCGCGACGCGGCAGCGCTGTACGACCGGTTCAACCGGGACTTCTGGCTGGCCGACCGCGGCTACTACGCCCTGGCGCTGGACCACGACGGCACTCCCGTCGACAGCCTGTCGTCGAACATCGGGCATCTGTTGTGGAGCGGCATCGTGCCGCCGGAGCGTGCCCCGCAGGTCGTCGAACACCTGATGGGTCGGGCGCTCTTCTCCGGTTGGGGGGTGCGAACCCTCGCCGAGGGGCAGCGCCGCTACAACCCTCTCGGCTACCACAACGGCACGGTCTGGCCGTTCGACAACTCGTTCATCGCGTGGGGTCTGCGCCGTTACGGGTTCACCAGCGAGGCGGGCCGCATCGCGGAGAGCATCCTGTCCGCCGCCACCTTCTTCGAGGGGCGGCTGCCCGAGGCCTTCGGCGGGTTCGACCGCAACACCACCCGCTACCCGGTCCGGTATCCCACCGCCGGCAGCCCGCAGGCGTGGTCCAGCGGAGCCTCCGTGCTGCTCCTGCGCACCATGCTCGGCCTCAACCCGCACGAGGACCACCTGGCCGTGGACCCCGCGCTGCCGTCGGCCTTCGGGCGGGTCGCGCTGCTGGACATCCCCGGCCGCTGGGGCAAGGCCGACGCCTTCGCCCGGCACCGCCCCGACCAACGCTAGCGGGTGGCCCGGAAGGTGCGACGGTACGCGTCCGGCGGCACGCCGACGGTGCGGTGGAAGTGCCGACGCAACGTGGTGGCGGTGCCCAGGCCGGCCGCCGCGGCGATGACGTCGATGCTGTCGTCGGTGTTCTCCAACAGCTCCTGCGCCCGCCGGATCCGCTGCGTCGACAGCCACAGCAACGGGGTGGTGCCGGTTGCCGACCGGAAGTGCCGAGCCAGGGTGCGCGAGCTCACGTTCGCCTGCCGGGCCAGGTCCTCGACGGTCAGTGGTCGGTCCAGTCGTCGCAGCACCCAGGGCAACAGGGCGGCGAGCGGGTGGTCGTCGCGGGCGGGCACCGGTGTGGTGACGTACTGGGCCTGTCCGCCGGCCCGGTGTGGCGGCACCACCAGGCGGCGGGCGACGGCGTTGGCGACCGTGGAGCCGTGGTCGCGGCGGATCAGGTGCAGGCACAGGTCGATGGCGGCGGCCTTGCCGGCGGAGGCGAGCACGGTGCCGTTGTCGACGTAGAGCACGTCCGGGTCGACCCGGACCCGGGGATGGCGGGCGGCCAGCGCCTCGGTGTGCGCCCAGTGCGTGGTGGCGCGCAGCCCGTCGAGCACCCCGGCGGCAGCCAGCACGAACGCGCCGGTGCACAGCGAGACCATTCGGGCGCCCGCCACGTGGGCGGCGCGCACGGCGTCGAGCAGCTCGGGCGGTACGTCCGCGTCGACGTCCTCCACCGCGGGGATGATCACGGTGTCGGCGCGAGCGAGCCGCTCCAGCCCGTCGTCGGGCTCCAGCTGGAATCGGCCGACGCGGACCGGCCCGGCGCCGCAGACCACCACGTCGTACCACGGGTCCGCCTGGCCGGTCGGGTCCCGGGCGAAGACCTCGCAGGCCATCCCCAGCTCGAAGTGCAGCATCCCGTCGGTGGCGGCGATCGCGACAGAGGTCATGTCCGAAACTGTACGGGTCATGGCGTTCCCGACACTGGTCGGTCACCCGCCGCTGCTGGAGGCTGTACCCAGTCGATCTTTACAGGGGGCAGCGATGGGTCAGCGCGTGGCGGTGTTCGGGGCGTACGGGCACACCGGACGGTTCGTGGTGACGGAGTTGCGCGAGCGCGGGTTCGTACCGCTGCTGCTCGGCCGCGACGAGAGCAGGCTGGCGGCGTCCGGGCTCGCCTACCGGGTGGCGTCGGCCGACGACCCGGTCTCGCTCGACCAGGCGCTGACCGGCGTGGACGCGGTCGTCAACTGCGCCGGCCCGTTCGCCTCGACCGCCGCGCCGGTGATCGAGGCCGCGCTGCGCGCCGGGATCCCGTACGTGGACGTGGCGGCCGAGATCGAGGCCAACGTCGACACGTTCGCGCACTTCAGCGAGCCCGCCCGTGCGGCCGGCGTCGCGGTGGTCCCGGCGATGGCGTTCTTCGGCGGGCTCGGCGACCTGCTGGTCACCACGGCGATGGGCGACTGGACGTCGGCCGACGAGGCACACGTCGCGTACGGACTGAGCAGCTGGCACCCGACGGCCGGGACCCTCGCCGCCGGGGTCGTCTCCCGCGAGCGGCGTGACGGCCGCCGGGTCCGCTACACCGGCGGACGGTTGGAGTACCACGTCGGCGAGCACGACCTGCCGAGCCTGGACTGGGATTTTCCCCCGCCGCTGGGCCGGCGCCGGGTGCTCGGTGAGTTCACCATGGCCGACGTCGTCACCGTCCCGAGCCACCTGGCCATCCCCGAGGTCCGCACCTACATGGCCGCCGACGCCGCCACCGACCTGGCCGCCGCGCAGGCACCGGTCGCTGCCGACGGGTCGGGGCGCTCGGCGCAGATGTTCACCGTCGACGTCGTGGTGCGGCGCGGCGACACGCGACGGCGCGTCGTCGCCACCGGCCGGGACATCTACGCGGTCAGCGCGCCCCTGGCCGTCGAGGCGGTCCGCCGCATCCTCGCCGGTCAGACGAGGACGAGCGGTGTCGCCTCCGCCGGTGAGATCTTCGACGCGGCCGACTTTCTCCGCTCGCTGTCGTCAAGCATCTCGGTCGAGTTGGTCGACGGCTGAATCGTCGGCGACGGGCGCCCCACCCGCCACGCCGGGAGACCGCAACAAATAACCTCAGAAAAGTGTAATCATCTAAGCGCCAGGGAGACGCACCCCAGCATTCAAACACTTAAAGAAGACTTAAGACTGCACGGCCATAAAACTGTTATCCCGAACGGAGACGACGGTGACCAGCAGTTTTACCAACCACCGTTCTTAATTCTTCATCCGCGAGTTGTTGCCGACTCGCGGCGCGCCCATACTTCCTTTCGTCAAGAGTTTTGTCACCGACGCAAAGGACAACACTGGTAATGCGGACTCCCCCCGCGCATGTCGCACCGGCGGACCGGGCGCGACAGCGTCGCCGCCGCACCCGTATCTCGCTCGCCGCCGCCGTCGTGGCCGCACTGGGCGCCAGCGGCATCTACATCGCCGGCGCCCAGGCCGAAGAGGTCGCCGTGCCCGGCCGGGTCCAGGCCGAGGCCTTCGCGGCACAGTCCGGGGCGCAGACCGAGGGCACCGGCGATGCCGACGGCGGTCGGAACGTCGGCTGGCTGGCCAGCGGCGACTGGCTGCGCTACGACGGCGTGTCGATCACCGGCGCCAACCTCACGGCCCGGGTCTCCGCGCACAACGCCACCGGCGGCGCGGTCGAGCTGCGCCTCGGCGCGCCGGACGGGCAGGCGCTGGCCACCTTCCCGATCGCGCAGACCGGCGGCTGGCAGAAGTGGACGACAGTCACGGCGAAGGCATCCAGCGTGCCGGCCGGCCCGCAGACCGTCTTCGCGGTCATGAAGAGCACCTCGACGTCGGACTTCGTGAACCTGAACTGGTTCACGTTCGGCCCTGCGGCGGGCTCGTCGCCGAGCGTGCCGGCGAGCGCCTCGGCGACGCCCTCCGCCTCGTCCGCGCCGAGTCCCACCCCGTCGGCGTCCGCCTCCACGTCCGTCCCGCCGAGCGCACCGGCCGCCGGCTGGGTCCCGGTCGACCAGGCCCGCTGGAGCAGGGAACTGGCCGCCTTCGACGCCCTCACCCCGAAGGCGGTGACGCCGGGAACCACCCGGGTCCCCGAGTTCCACACCGACTGCGAGGTCGCCAACTCGGCGCCGGACGACCCGATCGTCGTGCCGGCCCTGCCGGGCGCCTCGCACATGCACACGTTCTTCGGGCCGAAGGTCGACGCGTTCAGCACGACCGACAAGCTGCTCTCCGCGACGACCAACTGCAACGCCCCGGGTGACAACAGCGCCTACTGGACCCCGGAGTTGCGCAAGGACGGTCAGCCGGTCCCGATCAAGAGCATGCGCGTCTACTACGGCTCGCGGGTCAAGGACCCGTCGACCGTGAAGCCCTTCCCGCCGGGCCTGCGAGTCGTCGAGGGCGACGCCAAGCGGCAGGTCGACACCCCGAAGAACGCCGGTAGCAACCAGTTCTGGTGCGCCGGTAGCGCCGAGATCGGCCGCAGCGCCGACGGCAACTGGCCGGTCTGCGCCCCCGGCGGCAACCTGATCTTCCAACTGGTGTTCAAGGACTGCTGGGACGGCAAGAACATCGACTCACCCGACCACAAGTCGCACATGGGCGACCCGGTGAACGGGGTCTGCACCGGCAAGTACCCGGTGGCCGTGCCGGACCTGTCCTTCATGGTCAACTACCAGTCGCTGGGCGGTGACGGTCTCACGCTCTCCTCCGGCAAGCCGTCGTCCATGCACGGCGACTTCATGAACGCCTGGGAGCCGGCACGCCTCGGCGCCCTGGTGAAGTCCTGCCTCAACCAGAACGCCAAGTGCGGCACCGAGGTCACGTTCGCCGGCGGCTGACCGGCGCGCCCACACCGTTGCCACCCGACGACCCCCTCGCTCAGGCGAGGGGGTCGTCCGGCGTCGTGCCCGGCCCGGGATCGTCGCGAATCACTCCGAACCCGGTGCGGCGCCTGCCGGTCCCCGCGCGGAGCGTGCGGATGGATGTCGCCGTCAGCGCGACGGCGCGGTCGTCGTCCCGGGACAGGTCCACCAGGGCGCGCTCCGCGGTGTCGCCGGGGATGTCCGCCAGCGCCTCGGTCAGCCGCCGACGCGCGGACGGTGCCAGGGTCCCCCGGGCGAGGCAGTCGACGAGTCTGGTCGCGATCCGTTCCGCCACCGCGGGTTCGCTCGCCAGCACGGCCAACATGTCGGCCGCCTCGGCGTCCTCCGTCTCCTCGACGACCATGTCGACAAGCGTCGGGACCGCGTCCGCCACCCGCCGTGCCCCGAGCGCCAGCGCCGCGTGCCTGCGGACCACGACGTCGGAGTTCGTGAGGGCGTCCCGCAGCACATCGGTCGCCGCGTCGTGCGGGATCTCGGCGATCGTCTGGACGGCCCGCTCGCGCACCTCGGCCCCTGGGGCGCGCAGGCCGTCCGCGAGCAGCGCCAGGCCGCTCCCCCCCGACTGCGCCAGCGCCCACCGCAGGGCCCCGGCGACGTTCGGGTCGGACTCGTCCAGCGCCGCCTCGACGAGTGCCTCCACGGGCACCGGAACTCCGTCGACCGAGGACAGGGCCGCGCGCTGACGCCGGCCCGCGCTCGGCGAGCCCAGTGCCTGAAGAAGCGCGACGACCTGGAGGACGTCCTCCCAGTCGGCGGGTTCGGCGGCACCGATCCGACGCAGTCGGGTGAGCAGGTCCAGCTCGTCCGCGATGCGCTGTCGTGTCCGCTGGATCAGGTCGCCGACCAGGTCGGCGGGGGTGAAGCCGGGATCGTCGAGCGCCCGCCGGACGTCCCGCAGCGACAGGCCCAGGGACCGGAGGCTCTCGACCTGGAAGATCAGCCGGAGGTCCTCGTCGGAGTACTCCCGGTAGCCAGCGCCGCTCCGGCCGGTCGGTCGGACCAGGCCGAGTGAGTCGTAGTGCCGGAGCATGCGGGCGCTGACCCCGGACCGGCGCGCCACGTCACCGATCAACACCTGCGCATCATCCCCTCTCGCCGATCGCGCCGAGGGCCACCACACGCTTCGCCTCCTCGATCGAGAACTCGACACCGGCATCCGGGTCCCGCGCCAGCCGTTGCGTCGCGATCGCGTGCGCGCGTACCTGCGGGTCCGGATCTGTCATCGCGACGCGCAGGATCGGCGTCAGCACCGCACCGAGCGCGACCAACGCCCGGCTGAGGCTCAACCGCGTATCCCGCGTGCCGCGCCCGAGCTGCGTCGCCAACACGTCGGCCAACTCGGGCTCGTCGGCCGGGGGCACGAGGACGACCGCCGCCCGCCAGGCGCTTCGCGCCACCTCGTCGTCCGGGTCGGTCAGAAGCGCCCGGGTCATCGCCGGCCAGGCCCGCCGATCGCCGATCTTGGACAACGTGTGCAACGCCTGGCTCCGGGCCTGCGCCCGCTCCGAGCGGAGTTGGCCGGTGAGCTTCGGAACGGTCAGTGCGGGTGGGTGGCGGAGCAGTGCCCAGGTGAGCATCTCGCGTACGGAGAACTCGGGCTCGATCGCGCATCGCGCGACGAGGGTGTCGACGAACCGCGGGTCCGGGGCTGTGCCGACCGCCAGCGCGGCGCGCAGCCGCACCGACGGGTCGCCGTGCTCCAGCGCCTCAAGCGCCCGCCTGGTGTTCGTGTCCTGCTCCGGTCCGGTCATCGAGACCACCTCCTCGATGTCACTGAAGACCTTGTCACCGTGTCAAGGTCAAGGCGTCCGGCGACGGGTGCCCCAGGCAACTTTCGTTGACCACGGTAGGTCCATCGGTAGGCATCGACTGATAGGAAGGAGCCAACACCTAGCCTCCCGGGAGATCGCCTTGGCACGTGCACACCTGTCCCGTCGTTCGCTCCTGACTGCCGGTGGCGCGGCCGCCGTCGCAATCGGTGCGGCGGCCAGCCCGTCCGCTGCCGCCGCCGCACCGCTCGACAACCCGGTCGATACGCCGGCCGAGGCGCTGCGTCGGCTGCAGGCCGGCAACCGGCGGTTCACCTCCGGCCACGGCCGGCACCCGCACCAGGGCCTCACCGACCTGCACCGACTCGCCGCCGGCCAGCACCCGTTCGCCATCACCGTCGGCTGCGCGGACTCCCGGGTGGCGCCGGAGGTGCTCTTCGACCAGGGCCTCGGCGACCTGTTCGACAACCGGGTAGCCGGCAACATCGTCGACGACCTGCTGCTGGGCAGCGTCGAGTTCGCCGTGGAGGAGTTCGGCAGCCTGCTGATCGTCGTCCTCGGCCACGAGCGCTGCGGCGCGATCACCGCCACCATCGACGCCATCCACAGCGGCGGTACGGCACCCGGGCACATCGGCGTCATCGTGGACGCTCTGCGTCCGGTCGTCGAGCCGGTGCTGGACCAGCCCGGCGACCCGGTGGAGAACGGGGTCCGCGCCAACATCGCCGCGCAGGTGGCGGCGCTCTCCGCGCGCAGCACGATCATCGCGGAGAAGGTGGACCAGGGTGCGCTGCGCGTCGTGGGCGCCCGCTACGACCTTGACAACGGCCGAGCGTCGCTGGTGGCCTGACGGCCGGGCTCCCCGGTCGTTCCCCTTCTCGGCTCGGGGTGCCCTCGGGAGCAGGCGGTTGAGCCCAGCGGAAATGCGGGCTTGCCCGCCCGCCATTCGGTGTCCTGCGGCGATTCGTGGTCGTCCGGCACGTGGTTGTCGACAACGCGTTCCACGCGGGAGAGTGGCAGCGGCGATACGATGTCGGCATGGGACTGGCGGGAGCGTCGATTGTGCTGGCAGTGGCTGCCGTGGCGGCGGTGTCCATCGCTGTGGCGGGGGCAGTGACGCGGCATCGCCGCCGCTAGACACCGCCGCCGGCGGGCGACAGGTCCGTGGCCGTGCGAGCGGATCACCACTTCTCGCACTGCCCTCTGATACGTGTCGCGTTATCCTCGGGCGATGACGACCGTGCTCATTGTCGGATTGTTTTCCGTGGTGGCCGGCGCCCTACTGGCGTGGCGCCCGATCGGCATGGCCCGCCTCGTGGGTCATTTCGGCCTGGTCAAGTACGACCGGGCGAGGTCTTCGGAATATCGCACCACCGGCATCGTGATGGCCACGATCGGGCTGGTGCTGACCGCGGTGGCCCTGCTGAGCTGAGGTGACGACCGCACCGCCCGGGTCAGGGCGGCCGACGCCTTTCGGCACGTCGTACCGATGGGCGGCCGAGCCGCCGCAACTAGGGTGCAGGCATGGTCGATCGACAGCAGGTGCTGAGTTTCCGGGTCCGGGCCCAGCAGCTCGACCGAACTGAGGGCACGCTCGCCGATACCGCCGTCCTGGACATCGGGGTGCAGAACACCGGTCCGGACGGCGCGCGGTGGGCGCTCGCGGCGCGCGGCGTCGACGTGACCGCGCTGTCCGGCGAGGAGGTGGTGCTGCTGTGGACGGTGCGCGGCGCCCCGCACCTCTTCCGGCGGGCCGACGTCGGGCACGTGGTGGCCGCGGTCGAGCCCTTCTCCGACGCCGACGCGGGCAAGCGCATCTACGACGCGTCCAAGCCGTTGAAGGCGGCCGGCATCGCCAACCTCGCGGCCCTCGACGAGGTGGCCGCCCGCATGCGGGCCATCGTCACCACGCCGACGGTCAAGGGAGAGGTCTCCGGCCGCCTGGCCACGGTGCTGCCCGAGCCGTACCTGCGGTTCTGCCGGCCGTGCGACGCCACGCACGTCTACGAGATGCCGTTCCGGCTCGCCGCCGCGCGGGCCGGCCTGGAGCTGCAACTCGACACCTCACCACCGGTCTTGCGGCGCATCGCCGGGCTCCGGAGGGCGGCCGCCCCGGGCGATCGCTTCGACCTCGTCCGCGCCTACCTTCGCCTGCTCGGCCCGGCCACCCCGAAACAGGTGGCCGACTATCTCGACGCACCGCTGAAGGACGTGAAGGCGCGCTGGCCCGACGACGTGATCGAGGTGACGGTCGGCGGCGAGGTGCGCTCGCTGCTGGCCGCCGACGAGGATGCGCTGGCATCGGCCGGCACCCGGGTCACCCGCCTCCTCGGCCCGTTCGACCTGTTCCTCCAGGCCAAGGACCGGGCGACGCTGGTGCCGGACACCGCCCACGCGAAGGAGTTGTGGCCCGTGCTGGGTCGCCCCGGTGGCGTCCTGGTCGACGGCGACCTGGTCGGCACCTGGCGTCCCCGCAGGTCCGGTCGCACGTTCACGGTCGCGGTCCAGCCCTGGCACCCCCTGTCGGACGCCGCGCGTAAGGCCGTCACCGCACAGGCCGAGCGCCTCGCCGCGTACCGGTCCGTCTCCCTCAGCGGCGTCGACTTCGCGACCTGACGGTCGGCGTCAGTGGTCGCGATCCGCGGAGTCCGACGCTCGGTCGTAGGCCTCCTGCGCCGCCGACACGTCGCCGAGGTGGGTGATCGACCATTCCTCCAGCGCGCGCAGCGGCCCGCGCAGGGTACGTCCGGCCTCGGTGAGCGCGTACTCGACGCGGACCGGCACCTCCGGGTAGACGGTGCGGCGCACGAGACCGTCGCGTTCGAGCCCGCGAAGGGTCTGGGTGAGCATCTTCTGCGAGACGCCCTCGACGCGTCGGCGCAACTCGGAGAATCGGGCGCTGCCGTCCCAGAGCGCGCCTACGATGAGCACCGTCCAACGGTCGCCGATGCGGTCCAGGATGCGACGAGTCGGGCAGTCCGCGCGGTAGGGGCTGCCCTGCAGCACCGGCTCGACCCCGGGGGTGGTTACCACAAAGTGCCTACTTCCCGTTGGAGAGTTGCACTCGTACGGTAATCGCTGCGCGTCGTCCGACGCCAGCCATCTCCTGGAAAGGCACACCTCGTGTCTCGCATCACCGTCATCGGCGGCACCGGCTACGCCGGTTCGGCCATCGTCGCGGAGGCCGCGTCTCGCGGTCACCAGGTCACCGCACTGAGCCGCTCGGTGCCTTCGGCGCCGGTCCCGAACGTGACCTACCGCCAGGGCGACGCCAGAGACGAGGCAACCCTCTCGGCGTCCATCGAAGGTGCGGACGTCGTCGTGGCCGCACTCGCCCCACGCGGCCCCCTGGCCGGCGTCTTCCGCGACGTCTACCGCACCGTCGCACGTCTGGCCGATGCCGCCGGCGTTCCCCTGTTCGTCGTCGGCGGCTACTCGTCGTTGCGCCCCGCGCCCGGGGCGGAACGCTTCGTCGCCGACCTCAGCCACGTCCCGGCGGAACTCCACGACGAGATCCGCGCTGGGGCGGCGCTCATCATCGAGGACCTCCCGGCCGCGCCCGCGACACTCGACTGGGTCTTCGTGAGCCCGGCGCTGCGGTTCGGCGCATACCTGCCCAGCGAGCAACTCGGCCGTTACCGGCTCGGCGACGACGTCGCGGTCGCCCCCGAGGACGGCGGAGCGATCTCCGCCGCGGACTACGCGCTCGGGTTCGTCGACCTCATCGAGAAGGGCGATCACCACCGGACGCAGGTCAACCTCGGCAACTGACGACGAGGCCGGCGGCAACCATCGGTCCGCCGTCGGCGGGGAACACCCGATCTCCCGCTGCCGGCGGATGCGGCATGGAACACTGCGAAGTGCCTTCGGTCGGTGCCGCCGGCCAGCGCGCCCCCTCCGGATGCGGCAGCGGGAGGGCGTCGTCGCCCCGCGTGCGGAAGGGGCGCGGATGCAACCCACCTGGCTCCTGGTGCTGTCCTGGGTATCGCTCGCGTTCGGGCTCGTCAGCTGCGTGATCGTCGTCGCCGACACCTATCTTCGTGGGCACCGTCAGCCGGTCCGGGTCATGGAGATCGTCTGGCTGGTGACCGTCCTCTACGTCGGCCCGGCAGCCGTGCGCCTCTACTGGAACTGGGGCAGGCCGGAGGCGTTTGGCCAGAGGCGGCAGGAGGGGCAGCCCCGAAGGCCCCGCCGGGGCATCGTCGTCACGCACGTGTCCCGCTGCGGCGCCCACTGCGCCCTCGGTTTCGTCGTCGCCGAGGTCGCCCTGTACGTCGTCAGGTCCGACCCGGCGCAGGAGAGCCTGTGGGTCGACTACGCCGGGGACTACCTGGCGGCGGTGGCGATCGCGGTGCTCTTCCGGTATGTCGGCGCACCCGGTCGCAGGGCCCGGAAGATCTGGCACGCCCTGTCCACGGTCGCCCGCGTCGAGCTGCTGACCATCACCGCGTTCGAGGCGACGCTGTTCGTGTGGCTGACGCTCGCGCATCGCGTGGTCTTTCCCGAGCCACCCCTGCGGCCCGACAGCCCGATCTTCTGGTTCGCGGGCCAGTTGGGGCTGATCGCCGGCTTCATCGCGGCGTGGCCCACCGCCTCCTGGCAGCTCGGCCGAGGGTGGAGACTCGAACCGCGCCGACTCCCCTACGACTGAACGCGGCGGGGCTCACCGCTTGCGGGCCACCGCTCGCGGCGCAGACGAGCGCGCACGGGACGCCCTGACGCCCGCGGACCGCGACGTACTGCGCGGCTGGCTGCGCGGCAACACCACGGGCGCGGCGTTGATCCGCGCCGGGATGCCCGCGGGCTGGGTGGTCGGGGACAAGACCGGGACCGGAGGGTACGGCACCCGCAACGACATCGCCGTGCTCTGGCCGCCCGACCGCGCCCCGATCGTGCTCGCCGTGCTCTCCAGCCGCGACACGAAGGACGCCACCCCCGACGACGGCCTCATCGCGCAGGCCACCAGGGTCGTCGTCGCCCACCTGTGACCGGGTTGGTGGTCGCCGAGGGTGTGCGCGGCAATGGGTCCGGGCGCGGTCAGCGGGCCTGTTCGACGCCGTCGGCCGGCAGGCGCTCGGGCAGCCCGAGCCGCGGGAACTGGTCGTCGTGGAAGGTGACGATCTCGGTGATCGCGCCGCCGGTGACGCGCAGGACGTCGATCGTCAACGGCAGGTACGCGCGCTCCTGCGCATGCCACAGGTAGAAGGCGACCGCCGGCTGCCGGTTCACCGAGGTGGGGACCCCGCGCAGGCCCCGCAGGTCGGCGAACCCGTCCTGCACCCAGTTGGCGACCACCGTGTCGCGGCCGACGGACAGGCCGGGCGTGGGCGGCATCGAGCAGCGGACGTCGTCGCGCAGCATGGCGGCGAGCACGTCGATGTCGGTGGCCACACTGGCGTCGGTGAAGCGGCGCACCAACTCGCGGGTGCCGGTGTCCTCCTCGCCGCCGGTCCAGTCCTGCCGCTCGGCGGGTAGGTGCTCCCGCATGCCGGCGCGGGCCCGTTGCAGCGCGCTGTTCACCGAGTTGACGGAGTCCCCGAGGAGGTCCGCGACGTCCTTCGCCGGCCACCCGAGCACGTCGCGCAGGATCAGCGCGGCCCGTGGGCGCGGCGCGAGGTGTTGGACCGCGACCACGTACGCCAACTCGATCGTCTCGCGCGCGACGGCGAGCGCCTCCGGCTCGTCCGCGCCACCCGCGGGCAGCTCGTCGAGCAGCCGATCCGGGTACGGCTGGAGCCACCGCACCTCACCACCGCTGGCGGGCTCCGGACGGCGTTTGGCCAGCAGGTTCAGGCAGGAGTTCGTGGCGATCCGGTACAGCCAGGCCCGGAACGTGGACCGTCCCTCGTAGGTCTCCCGCCCCCGCCAGGCACGCAGCAACGTCTCCTGTACGGCGTCCTCGGCGTCCTCGAACGACCCGAGCATCCGGTAGCAGTGCACGTGCAACTCCCGCCGGTGCCGAGCCGCCAGCCCCGAGAACGTCAGCTCGTCGACCTCGCCCAATCCGTCCAACCGTGTGTCCGCACTCATCACGTCATCCTTCCGCCTCGTCAGGTCCTGTCGTGGGTGTGACCGGTGCGGGCATGAAAACTCATCACCGGCGTCGGTCCGGCGGTCTTCCGGCCCGACTCCGGAGGTTGCCCGGCGGTGGCACCATCGTTGCGATGAACGTTCGTCGCCTCGCGGCAATCGACATGTACGGCAGCCGGGGCACCACCCGTCGACGCTGGATCATCCTGGCCGAGTTCCTCGTCGGCGTGGTCGTCATGGTGACGTGGGGTGTCTGGCTGCTGGCGTCGGCGCACGGCCTCGGCAGCCGGGTACTGGGGCTGTGGCTGACCGGCGCGGGTCTCAACTACGCCCCGCTGTCCGCGTACGCGATCGCGCTGATGCGCCCCGGCGCCCTCGACGCCGAACTGGCCGGCGCGTCCATCGACGGGGAGCTACGTCGGTACACGGTGCTCCAGCTGTGGGTGGTCATCCCGCTCTCGCTCGTCGTGCTCGCCATCCGCGACGTGCTCACCCGGCGCAGGGCGCGCGGCTGACCGCCGCCGACAATCGGGCCAGCCGTCGATCGGGTAGCAGCTGGATAATCGGTGGACCGCCGGCGTCCACTCGGGCAGGGTGGCTGAGTGGATGCTCAGTTGCTCACCACGGTGCGGGCCGGCGACACGGAGTCTCTCGACCGGCTGTTGCGGACGGCGTCGGCGGATGCGCTCGCGGGTGACAAGGGCAGCGCGCTGCTGCGTGCGGCGGCGTTCGCGGGGAACGCCGATGTCGTCGCCAGCCTGCTCGATGCCGGAGTCGATCCGGCCCGTCCGTGGGACGACGGCGTCGATCCGGTGTCCTGGGCGGCCGACTTCGGGGCGTACGAGGTCCTGTGGGAGCTGGTGCACAACGTCCCGTACTGGCGGAAGCAGGTGCCGCAGCACCTGAAGCGCGGTGCGCTGGACATCGGACGGCTGTGGCTGAGTCTCGACCCGGAGGTCGAACTGCGTCGTCGGCTCGGTGCGCACCCGGACGAGCCGGCCGCCGTCGAGCGGGTGCGGATCCTGACCAGGGAACAGGAGCCGGAACACGCGACGAGGATCCGGTTGACCCTGGCCGACGGGCGGCAGGCCGAGACGCAGCTCGATCATCGGGCGATCGTCACCTATCTGGAACACCAATTCGACATACCCGTCACCCCCGACGAGTTGTTGGCACGCGCCCTGTTCCACGCGGACCCGCAGTCGTGCGATTGGGTCCAGGCCGAGGTCGGCATGGCGTATCACCTGACTGCCGAGGACCAGTTCCGGTGGGCTGCCGACCTGGTGGCACACCCGTCGGTGGACACCAGACGATTCGCCACGCAACTGTTGCACTCGCTGAGCTGTCAGGAGCAACCCCTGAAGGCGCAGGCGTTGGAGGTGCTCCGGCCACGGCTGCGCGCCGAGGACGATCCGATCGCGCTGGAGAACGTGATCGGCGCGTTCGCCGAGTACACCGATCGTGGTGACCTGACGGACATCCTGCACCAGGCCGGTCACCCCGACCCGGACATCCGCGGATGCGTCGCCGCTATGCTCGGCAACGCCATTGGCGAGCACCCACGCCTGGGGCCGCACGCGAATCTGCCTCCCCACCCGTTCGACACGCCGCCGGGCGTGGTGGCGACGCTGATCCGCCTCGCGGCGGACCACGACGGCGGGGTCCGCGCCGGCGCCCTGCTCAGCTTGTCGGAATCGGGTCTCGACACCCCGGCGGTTCGTGACCTGCTGACCGCGCACCTGACCGACGACCACCTGCGGGCGAGGCTCCACGCTGCCGTTGGCCTCGCTCTGCGCGAGGATCCGCACGGCCTCGATGCGCTGCACGAGATCGGTGCCGAGTTCAGTCCCATGGATGGGCTTCGGTGGAAGGTCCACGGCGTGGAGAAGGTCCTGGAGTATCGGGCCGCCACCGACGGGTAGGGCACACCCCCGTGGACCGCCGCCGTGCGATACGGTCAGTTCGTGGTTCCGGTGGAGGCGGTCGCGGCTTCGTACGCCCGGTGGATCACGCCCGCTCTGCCGTTGTACGGCAACGACCACGAACGGTCCGACTTCGCTCCCTGACCCGCGCCGGCACTTGCCCGCGGGTCCTTTCGATTCCTTCCATCGCGCCGGGAGCGATGTCTCATGTCTTCATCCGGTATCCGGGTGGTCCTGCGTGCACCGCAGGTGCTCTGGGTCCTGCTCGCCGCCCAGGTGGGCCGGTTGCCCTCGGCCTCCGGGCCGCTCGCCCTCCTGTTGTTCGCGCGGGAGTCGTTCAGCCTGGCCGCGGCCGGGTTGCTCGTCGCCGCGTACACCGCCGGGGTGGCGGTGGGTACGCCGCTGCTCGCCCGAGCGGTGGACCGCTGGCGTCAGCCACCGGTGCTGTGCCTCGCGGTGGTGGTGTCCGGTGCCGGGTTCGGCTTCGTGGCCACCGGCGCCTTCGGCGCGACGGGTGCGGCTGTCGGTGCCGTGGTCGCCGGGCTCGGCGCTCCCCCGTTGGAGGCGTGCCTGCGCTCGTTGTGGCCGGATCTGCTGCCGCCGGCGGCAGTGCCGGCCGCGTACGCGTTGGATGTCGCCGTACAGGAAGTGATCTTCGTGGTGGGACCGCTCACGACGCTCCTCGCGGTGGCGCTCGGCGGGCCGGTCGCCGGGTTGGTGGTGGCGGCGCTGCTGCAGCTCGTCGGCACCGCCGCGTTCGTCCGCGCTCCCGCCGTGCGGGCCTGGCGGGGAGTCCCGGCGGCGCGGCACTGGGCCGGCCCGTTGCGCGTACCCCGGTTCGCGGCCCTGCTGGCGGGGGTGGTCGGCACGGGGATGGCGGTCGGCGGCATCGCGGTTGCGGTCACCGCCTACGCGGAGGAAGCCGGCAACCGGCACCTGGCCGGCTGGTTGCTCGCCGCGCAGGCAACCGGCGCCCTGATCGGCGGCCTGCTCTACACCCGGGCCGGGCCGGCGGGAGCGCGGCGGCTGCCGCTGCTCACCGCCGGGCTGACCCTCGGCTTCGTGCCGCTGCTGCTGACACCGCGACCCACGCTGATGGCGGTGTTGCTGGCGATCAGCGGTCTGGCCCTACCGCCGGCGTTGACCGCCATCTTCCTCCTGGTGGATCAGCTCGCGGCGCCGGGCACCGTGGCGGAGGCGTTCGCGTGGGTCGCCACCGCGTTCACCATCGGCAGCGCCGCCGGCTCGGCGGTCACCGGTCTGGTGGCGGCGAACGGCGTCCGCTACGGCCTGGGACTCGCCCCCGTCGCCGCGCTGCTCAGCACCATCATCATGGTGGCCGTCGCCAGAGACACGACCCGCCCGGTCGTCGCCAACGACGGCCACCACGACCCCCGTCTCACGCCACAGGGTTAGACCATCGTGATCAGAAGTTGACGCTGGCTCCGGCCGCCTTGCACGCGGCGGTGAGCTCCGTGCCGGCCTTCTCGAAGGCCCCGTTGTCAGCAGCGGACTCCGGATCGGCGGCCGCCGCGGCCTTGCCCGCCTCGGCGCCGAACGACTTGAGGGCAGCGGCCACCTTGCTGTCTGCGCCGGCCGAGGCCAACGCGGCCGTCTTCTTCTCCAGATCGGCAAGGATCTTCTTGAAGTCCGCCGCCGTCGGCTCACCAGCCGTGGCGATCTTCACCAGCTCGGCCTTCATCTCGTCGGCGGCCTTACCGAACGACGTGCAGAGTTCCTTGTCGGCAGTGGAGCCCGTGGCGGCCGACGACGCCGGCGCGGCGGAAGGGGAGGCAGCGGCCGTGGTCGCGGCGGCGGACGTGCTGGCAGACGGGGTCGAGCCGGCGGTCGTCGCCGCGTCCCCGTCACCGCAGGCGGTCAGCGCGGTGGCAGCGGCAAGGATCAACAGTGCGGAAGCAATTCGAGAGTGATTCACGGACGCGCACACTAACCGATGGACAAGAGATGATCCATTCGCGCAGGACAATTCCGGCCATCACGGTGTTTTTGGGAGCGGCGCGCCACGGTCAGGGCACGCCGGAGGTTTGGCCGAGGACAACTTCGAGCACAACCAGGAAGGTCGATCCCGTTGCCAGACAGGAGTGACGCCCGTGAAACGACCTACTCTCGGCATCCTCCTCGTCGTCCTGGGCACCGTCATCGGGTCTGTGCTCGCCGGCACCGTCGGTGAGCGCCATCCGGACGCATTCGTGGCCGTGTCGGCCGGCATCATCATCCTCGTCCTAGCCGCCGTGCTCGTCCACCTGCTACGCCAGCGGCGGCAGCGAGACTGACCACGCCACGAAGGACACCGGAATCAGGGGTACGCGACGCGATCCTCAGCGCGCGCGGCGGTAGTGCATGGCCACCGCGCCGTTGCGCAGCGGATCCGCCGAGAGCAACTCGAGCTGGCGCGTGGCGGGCAGCCCGCCCTGGTACAGCGTCGGGCCGTGGCCGGCGATCCTGGGGTGGACGAGCAGTTTGTACTCGTCGATCAGGTCCAGCCGATCGAGTTCGGTCGCGAGCGTGCCGCTTCCGAGGAGGACCCCGGCCGGGGTCGCGTCCTTGAGCTTCTGTACGCCCTCACGCAGATCGCCGACGATGCGGTGGCTGTTGGCCCACGGGAAGTCCTCGCGCGTCGACGACACCACGTACTTGGGTTTGGCCTCCAGCTTGACCGCCCACTCGCGGAGGGCCGGCGGCGCCTCCACGTCGCCACGGGCGACGGCCGGCCAGTAGCTCTCCATCATCTCGTAGGTGACGCGTCCCCACAGCATCGCCCCGCCCTCGTCCAGGAGACGGGTGAAGAAGGCGTGCGTCTCGTCGTCGGCGATCCCCTCCTGGTGGTCGACGCAACCGTCCAGAGTGACGTTGAGGCTGAAGGTGAGGAGTCCCATGGCCGGCGAGTCTAACGTCACTGCGGTGCCGCCCAGGCGGGCTTCGCGCTCAATCTCGACCTGCGCCGCCCCGGGTCTGTTGGTCACACCGGGCGGCAGCCCTGCGCCCCTCGTCGTGGGCCGCGCCGGTTTGCGAGGCATGGATAGGCTTCGTTGTCACGGGGGTGACCGGCAAGCAGCCAGTGGCGAGGAGGAGCCGATGACACCTCGACCGTGTACGGACGGCACATTCCAGCACCTGTCCGTGGATCTCGACGACGCGCCCGGCGGGGACGGCGGCGAGACGGGTCTCACGCTCTGCTCGACTCCGGAGCGTCCGGTCTGGGGCAGTGACCAGTGGGCGATCAACACCGCCTACGAGATGCATCGCCGTGACACGTACGTGGACATCGCCACGTTGCCGCCGTGCGTGGAGTGCCTGCGGGTGGAGCAGTTGCTGACCGATCCCGATACGGCGCCGCCACTGCATCGCAGGACCCCACGGCCGGACTTCGCCTCCGGGTTCACCGGTGAGGAGATTCGAGGGGTCCTTCGCACCGACATCGCCACCGGAGCCTCGCTCGGCCTGCGGGCCGCCGTACATCTGCTGACCTTCACCGCGGTTCCGGACCAGCCGGGTTTCGGTGACCTCGTGGGGGTCCTGGATCTGCCGTGGGACATGGGTGACACCGTGCGGATGGGGCAGGTCACCGATTGGGCGGCGGTGGTCGACTTCGCGGCGGCCGCCGACGTGCCGGCCCGGGACCGCCGGATGATCGCCGTGGCCGCGAGCCTCGCCGGGGGGCCGCCGGTCGGACTCGAAGCCGCCGTCAGTTTCACCGACGATCCAGCGGCGGCCCGGAGGGTGATCGAGGCGATCGCGATCGCCACGGGTCACGGCGACCGGTGGCAGCTCACCTCAGCTGAGTAGCGGCGGACACTCCAGGACCGCGATCGAGTTTCCGGCGAACAACCCCAGGTGCGGGTGCCCGGAGAAGATCCGAACCGCCTCGTCGTGCGAGTCCGCCTCCACGATGGAGTAGGCGGTCAGGGCGTCGGTGAAGTCCTCGACACCCCGGCCGGTGACCCGCTTCTTCGCGTTCAACGGAGCACCGGGGTCGACGATGGCCTTCTCGTTGGCCTGCGCCCAGGACGCCCACGCGTTGAGGAACTCGGTCTGCTGCTGGTCGGTGAGTTCGGTCTTGTCGGTCTCGTCGGCCGCGCCGTTGAAGAGCGCAAGGAACCTGCCCATCCCGGCATCGTACCGGTGACCCGCTCTTGCCGCCGGGCCGTGATCACGACCTTCGCGCTCCGGCCTGCTGTGGCACAGCTACGCATCAGTCCTTAAGAAAATTAAGATCAACCTCTTGGAAGTTGAGGATTACTGAGCTATAAATTCAGGTATGACAGATCAGGCGATGGATTGGCAAGACCTCACCAGCCTGACGCGGGGGCAGCCGTTCGTCGTCGAACGGGTGCGCCTGGCGAGCAACGGCGTCGCGATCGAGGGCGAGTTCGAGCCGCCGCAACTGGCTCAGCTCAACGTCGAGGATCAGGTCTTCGTCACGGCGTTCGTGCGCTGCCACGGTTCGATCAAGGAGATGGAACGCATCTTCGGGGTGAGCTACCCGACGATCAAGTCACGACTCAACCGGATCACGCAGATGCTCGACTTCGTCGAGACCGATCCGGCGCCCTCGCGGGCCGACATCATCGACCGGTTGCGCCGCGGTGAGATCACCGCACAGCAGGCGTTGGCCGAGCTGGACGGCCGGACGTGATGCCGCAGCTGGTGACCGTCAAGGTCAACCGCCCGGACCGCCGACCCGTCCGCGTCTGGGTTCCGGTGCTTCCCGTGGCGCTCGTGCTCTTCCCGGTCGTGGTCCTGGTCGTGCTGGCGGCGATCGTGGCCTGCCTTGTGTTCCGCATCGGTGTGGTGCGGGCACTCGGCGCCGCCTGGCGTGTCATCTGCGCGCTACCCGGCGCCCGCTTCGACATCGAGCAGGGCCGCACGGCCGTGCTCGTGGCTATCCGATAGGAGACGTTCGCATGACCGAACAACGCAAGGACATCCTCGACCTGCTGGCCGCCGGCAAGATCACCGCCGAGGAGGCGGAGCAGCTCATCGCCGCCCTGGAACGCGACCAGGCACCGGCGACAGCGGGTCACGACGCCCGACCGAAGGGCAAGGTGAAGTACCTGCGGGTCCTGGTGGACGCCACCGACAACGGCGAGCCGTCGCGGGTGAACGTGCGGGTGCCGCTGCAACTGCTGCGCGCCGGCGTACGGCTGGCGGCCCTGGTCCCACCGCAGGCCCTGGTCAAGGCCAACGCCTCACTCAGCGACTCGGGTGTGCCGATCGACCTGACGCAGCTCAAGCCCGAGCAGCTGGAGGCGCTCGTGGAGCACCTCGACGAGGTGACCGTGGAAGTCGATTCGCCAGATGCCACCGTGCGGGTCTTCTGCGAGTAGACGCCGGCTGCGGGGGCAACTCACTCGCGCCAGCCGGCGAGTGCTGCCCCCACTGGCGAACGGCGTGCGTTATGGCTCACCCCAGACGACCCACACCCACGGCATGACGACGCCTGGCCATCCGGTTTGGCTGCCCGCCAGGTCGATGTGCTGTTGAACGGTATGACTCAGAGGTATGAATATGACTCTGAGGTATAGCGCTCACGACCGCATTCACCCCCGCCGAGGTGACCGACAGTCACCGCTGGCCGCCGGTTGCGCCCACCGCCAGGAGAACAGCTGTGAGGCCGTCGCACGTCAGCTGCGCCTCGGTCCGGTCCTCGGCGCGCTGCTGAGGCGGCCGTTCGGTGAGCTCGTCGAGGAAGTCCAGCGCGCCGTCGCTGCTGAACGGTCCGGTTCCGAACGTACCCACGTCACCCTCTCCGGCGGCGTCTCAGCCCTTGGCCTGGCTGCGACGGGTCCGCCGACGGGGCTTGTCGTCGCCGCCGGCCAGCCGGGTGAAGGTGAGCATGTTCGCCAGCGCCACGGCGATGATTGCCAAGCCGACCTGGATCGCGAGCACGACCCAGTCCCAGCGCAGCACCCACACCTCCACGTTGGCCCCGTCGTCGATATCCAGCGCCCTGGCGACCACGGTGCCCAGCACCGCCGAGCCGACGCCGAGGACGAACGTGGCAAAGACACCGATCCGCTGCCTCCCGGGCAGGATGAGTCGGCCGAGCAGGCCGACGAGGGCACCGATGAGCACCGCGCCGAGATAACCAGTTACCAGCATTGCCGAATCTCCCCTCCAGCAGTGCCCGGGTACATGCCCGAAACTCACGTTCCCGGAAACCCCGCCCAGATCGAGGCCCGAGGCCCGGGGCGTGTCAGCTCGATCCACCCATCGTCGCCAGTCACGCCACGCCGGCCGGCGCCGGCTCCGCTCGCATGCCGGCCAGCCACCGCAGGAAAACCGGCTCTACCAGGGCGGCGAGGCGGGTATAACCAGCCGCGAACGGATGATAGGCATCACCCGCAGCGATTTCCTGGCTCCAGACCGGGTCTGCGGAGAGCTCCGTGACATCGACGAACGGCACGCTTCGGGTGGTACACACCTGCGCCATCGCGGCGGCGAGGTCGGCCGCCCGTTCGCTTGCCTGCGGGTCCAGCACCGGCGGCGGCCCCACGACAAGCGTGTGCCACCGTGCGGCGTGGGCGTCATCGAGCATCGCGGCAAGCAGCGCGAGTGATCGGTCCGGCGGGACACGAACCTGGCCGAGCTGCATGTCCACGTCGTTGGTCCCGAACGCGAACACGACCCCGAAAGCCTGGCCGTCCTTGAGGCGGACACGGGCTTCAGGAAGCCAGCGTTGGGCCACGTCCAGGGACGTGTCCCGGCGAACCCCCATGTTGTAGGCCGTCAGATCACGGCCCTGCGCACGGGCGGCAGCGGCCACGTGCCCCACCCAGCCCACACCGGACGGGTCGCCAACCCCTGCCGTGAACGAGTCACCGAAGAAGCACACCCGCAGGTCGCACCGCGATCCCGTCGCGCCGGGCTCCTCCGGATAGGCGGATAACATGCCCACAGCATATCCATGCACTTGAGCGCATCACAATGCGTTCAGGTGTCAATCTCCATGACTTCAGACTGCGATTCTGCTACCCGGTGCGGCGCGGTGACGTCTCCAGGTCAGCGAGCAACTCCGCGGCCTGTGCAAGCTGCCCTTCGTGGAACACCGGTATGCCGTGACGGAGCAGTTCCTCTGCGGCTACTCCCCGTCCGGGCACGGTACGGCCGGTGAACGAGCCGTCATAGACCACGCTGCTGCCGCAGGTCGGGCTGCCGTCGACAAGGATCGCGAGCGCGACACCTGCCTCCACCGAGCACCGCGTTCCACAGTGGCGGCAGGTGACGCGCCGCAGAGAGGGCTTCAGCTGGCAAACGCCGCGGAGGAGGCCGGTGTTAGGTTCGCTGACATGACCGGGCAGATCACGGCCGCGCGGTTCCACGCGGCCGACGGCGTCGAGGACTGGCGCTGCCTCTACCACCTGGTCTCGACCTACTTCCCGACCGGTTCGCTGGCCAGGGGCATCGCGCTCGTCGACGAGATCGGCCGGTTCGCCGACGAGGCCCAGCAGCAGTACCTCATGGTCGACCTGCGCGGCGCCGGCGTCACCGTGAGCCTGAGTCGACGCGACATCTCGTTGGCCCGGCGCATCTCGGCTGCCGCCAGGGAGTTGGGCCTCCCCGCCGACCCGACCGCCGTACAACTCATCAACGTCACCCTCGACGCACTCGCCGGCGCGGACGTGCTGCCGTTCTGGCGGGCGCTGCTCGGCTATGGGCAGATCGGCGACGACTACCTGTTCGACCCGTCGCGCCGCGGTCCGGGCTTCGGTCTGCAACCGATGGACGAGGCGCGCCCCCAGCGCAACCGCATGCACCTCGACATAGCTGTCCCACACGATCAGGCGGAGGCTCGCATCGCCGCCGCCCTGGCCGCCGGCGGCACCCTGGTCTCCGACGCGCATGCACCCAGGTGGTGGGTCCTGGCCGACGCCGAGGGCAACGAGGCATGCGTCGCCACCTGGGTGGGCCGCGAATAGCAGGGCCGCGAGCCGCACCTGGTGAGGCCGGCGCGACGCTGTCCGCGTCCACAAGCGCGAGACCTTGTCCCCAGCGTGGCCCCCGACCGCTGGGTGGATAGATCGCGGCTCTCCAGCCCGACGGCCGGATGATCGAGTCTGATCGTTCTTGAACGCCTCGGTCCGTTTCATGGCATCTCTTGATCCGGATCGTATAAATATGATTCGATGCGATCAGACGATGCCGTGCCACCTCTGGACACCGCAGGCCGGCGAGCCCGAGGCGTCGCCTGCCACACGTTGACCGGTTGACTGGAGATCGCATGACCAGCCCTCGATCCGCTCCGCCTCGGCAGACTCCGGGAGCAGCCCGCCCGCGCCGTGCCCGCGTCAGGCCCACCGCGCTGAGCATGCTGTCGATCGCAGCGCTTGCCCTGGCGTACGTGGTAGCCATGCCGGTCGCATCCACGCCAGTGGGCCTGACCATGGAAGCAGCCGCCGCCTACGTCAAACTGGGCAACCGGACCACCGGCAAGTTCATCGACGGCATGGGCCGGACCACCAACGGCGCCGCTGTCGGCCAGTATTCGTCGTCGTCCAGCGACAACCAGCAGTGGACGATCGATGCCGTCGGCGACTACGTCCGGATCAGGAATCGGGCCACCGGCCTGTACCTGGACGGGATGGGCCGCACGACGGGCGGATCCATCTGCGGCCAGTGGAGTGACAGTGGCAGCACCAACCAGCAGTGGACCCGAGAGGACTCCGGCGGCTACGCCAAGTTCAGGAACCGGGCCAACGGGCTGTACCTGGATGGCGGGGGCAGTACGTCCGACGGCGCCAACCTCGTCCAGTACGCGAACAGCGGCAGCACCAACCAGCAGTGGATCGTCACTGACGTGTCGACTCCGGGATCGGGCACGATCACGGTGGACGGCAACAACATCCGCGCCGGCAACGTCAACGGCCTGACGTTCAAGGGCTTCGGTGCGCTCAGCGCCAACAGCACCAGCGAGTTGCTGATGGATTACAAGGCCCAGAGCCCGACCGCGTACGCGCAGCTGCTGCGGGTCCTCTTCGGTGGGGAGAGTCCGGTCTTCACCAACGTGAAGATCGAGATGGGCAACGACCGCAACAACTCCACCGGACCGGACCCCTCGACCATGCGTTGGGAGTCCGAGACCCCCAACGTCAAGCGTGCGCAGGGCTTCCAACTCGCCGCCGACGCGAAGAAGGTCAACCCGAACGTCAAGGTGTCCCTGCTGCGCTGGAACTCCCCCGGCTGGGTGAACAGCAACGACAAGGTCTACACCTGGTTCAAGAAGACCATCCTGAGCGCGTACCGGACCTACGGGTTCATGGTCGACTACGTCAACCCGGGTCTCAACGAGCGCGGGGCGGACCTGAACTGGACCAAGACCTATGCCAACCGGGTCAGGACCGACAGTGCCGACTTCGCCAACTCGACAGAGCAGTCCCGGTACAACCAGCTCAAGGTCGTCATCTCCGACGAGGTCGGTGTCGGGTCGTTCGGCGGCAGCATGATCAGCGACGCCGGCCTGCGCGACGTGGTGGCGGCGGCCGGCTACCACTACAGCCCCGACGACGACAGCGCCGGCAACTTCAAGCGCCTGGCGATGGACTACGACAAGGAGATCTGGAACAGCGAGGCACAGGCGACCTTCGGCAACTCCGCCCTACGCCCCAACAACAACATGCGGTCCCCGTCGGTGGTCGGAACCGGCATCGGCGGCACCAACAGCGCCCTGGAGATGGGAAACACCATCGTCAAGGGATTCGTCAACTCGCGCCGGACCAACTTCATCTACCAACCGGCCATCGGGTCCTTCTACGAGGGTGGGCAGTACTCCTACAAGGAGGTCGTCAGCGCCCGCGATCCCTGGTCGGGCTGGCTGCACTACGACGCCGCCATCGACGTGCTGCGGCACTTCAGCTGGTTCGCCAAGACCGGCTGGGAGAACTCCAGCAACACGGCCGGTATCTGGCGCGCCGTCCCCGAATCCAGCTACACCGGAGCGACCGGGACGAACCCGGTGGTCGGGCGCAACGGCACGCCCAGCTATCTCACGCTCGCCGCGCCCGACAGGCGCAACTTCTCCACGGTCTTCATGAACGACAGCGAGTACAGCCAGTCGTACCGCCTCCAGCCGGTGAACATGGCCTACTCCGGCGCGCCGGCCCTACAGGTGTGGGAAACCCGCGCGGCCGACCCCGGCCAGGCGTTCAACGCCAACTACCTGAGGCACCTCGGCAGCGTCCCGGCCGATGGCAGCGGGGTGTACACCGTGACGGTCCGGCCGAACTCGGTCGTCACCGTGACGACGCTGGCCAACCACACCAAGCCCGAGTACCTGGAACCCCTGCCGGTGGAGGGCCAGCGCACCGTGCTGGACACCGACATCTCCGGCGACGTGCAGAGCACCAGCGACAACATCCTCTACGCCGACGGCTTCGACTACACCGGCAAGACAGTGCCGGTGATCGGCAGCGGCGGCACCATCACGGGCACCGAGGACTTCATCACGTCGCGGGGCGGCGCCAGGAGCGTCATCCCGCGCTACGCCAGCGACCGCAACGGCGCCTTCGAGGCGTACCAGCCGGACGGATCGACCAATTACGTGCTGCGCCAGCAGCTGGACGGCCCGAGCCAGGGCCTGGGCGGTGCGTGGAACGGCGGGGACGCGGTCACCAGGATCGGTGACAGCCGGTGGCTCAACTACAAGGCAAGTGTCGACGTCTCCTTCGAGAACAGCAGCACCCAGAACGGCGCCAACCACGCCCGGCTGGGCATCCGCGAGCAGCACGGTGACAACGGTGCGCCGTACTCGGTGAAGTTCACCTTCGACGGGGGCTGGCAGTTGCTGGTCAACAACAACGCGGTCGCCAGCGGCAACGTGGTCAGCGGCGCCGGCGGCGTACGGATCGGTGGGTTCAACACCGCGCACAACGCGTGGCACAACATCGCGCTGAGGGGCGTCGGAAGCACGGTGACCGCCTACCTCGACGGCGTCACACTGGCCACCTACACCGACCCGAATCCGAAACTGTCCGGCCGGATCACGCTGGGCAGCGGCTACTACTTCACCCGGTTCGACAACCTCAAGGTGGAGACGGTCGACGGAAGCCCGCCGTACTACTCCGAGGTGCTGGACAACCTGGAAATGTCCGACCTGGCCAACCCGCCCGCCAGGAAGCTGGTGTACGGCGGGTCCTGGGCGCACGAAAACGGTAAGGGTATGTACAACGTTCAGCGGAGCCTGTCGACCAGCCAGGGCAGCGGCTCGACGCTTACCTACACGTTCGCCGGCACCGGACTGGACATCATCGGGCCGAACAACGGCTCGGCCGTCCTGCAGGTCACGGTGGACGGCACGGTGGTCAACTCCGCAGCGAGCACGCTCGCCTCTCCCGAGTTCTCTCAGACGTACGCCCTGCGCAACCTCGGCGCCGGCACGCACACCGTGGAGATCATGGTGCGCAGCGGCACTCTCGTCGTGGATGCCGTCGGGGCCGTCCGGCCGTGATACCGGTCGCGCCGGACAGCCAGTAGGACCCGCATCGTCCCGTCCCCGTCCCCGTCCCCCAACAGAAAGGACGACGCAATGCGACCTGCCATGTTCAGCCGCCCCCTGTCGCGAATGGCCAGGCTCGTGGCCACCAGCGCGGTGATGGCGACCACGGCTGCCGCAGCGGCAATCGCCATCACCGCTACCGCCGGCCCAGCCGCTGCCGCCACCAGCCAGTTCAGAGGCATGAACTGGGCTCAGCTGGGTGACAACTTCAGTACCAGCCCGCTCGCCGTGCAGGGCCTGAGCCAATCCGACAGCTACGCGACAGTGCAGGCCAAGGCCAACGCCCTCTACGACGACATGGCCTCCACCATGGGGATCAACACCGTCCGGCTGCCCATCAACACCCAGACAGTGGCCAACACCACCTGGTGGAGCGCCTACCGGGGCGCCATCGACGCCGCCACTGCCCGTGGAATGAAGGTCATCCTCGCCTTCTGGACGGACCACAACTCCGGCGCGAGGATCGCGAACCTCGCCGCGTGGAACACGATGTGGTCCAGCGTGACCAGCGCCTACGGCTCGAACACCAACGTGTACTTCGAGCCAATGAACGAGCCGGGCGGTTACAGCTCGGCACAGTGGCGCGACATCGCAGCCACCTGGCTCAGCACCCACTACTCGGCCGTGCCCAGCCGGGTGCTCATCGGCGGCACCGGCGCGAGCCAGGACCTGCGCGACGTCTGCAACGACAGCCGCTTCAACGGCACGCTGCTGTCCTTCCACCACTACGCCTTCTTCTACGGCTCGATGACCTACGACGCCTGGCGAAGTCACATGCAGACGCGTCTGGGCAACTGTGCCTCCCGGGCGGTCGCGACCGAGTTCGGCGGGCCCATGGACAACGGCCTCAACTACGCCGACGCGAACAGCACCGACAACTTCGTGCGCCACATCCGTGCCATGGCGCAGGTCATGCGTGACAACCAGATGGGCGGCACCTACTGGCCCGCCCTCGGCGGCAAGAACTCCGGCTCCGGTCACGACTGGTACTCGATGTTCGCCCTCAGTGGCAGCGGCACCAATCTCAACCTGACCATCCGCAACACCTCTGGCGCCGACCGGATCCGCTATGCCTATGGCGACAACATCGGCGGCGGCTCCACGACGCCCCCGCCCTCGGGGACCCAATACCGGATCAACAACGTCAACAGCGGCAAGGCGATGGACGTGATCGGGCAGTCCACGGCCGACAGCGCCGAGATCAAGCAATGGACCTACGCGGGTGGCAGCAACCAGAAATGGCGCTTCGAGGACGCCGGTAGCGGCTACTTCCGCATCGTCAACCAGAACAGCGGCAAGTGCCTCGACGTCGCCTCCGCCTCCACCGCAGACGGCGCGAACATCGTCCAGTGGACGTGCGGCAGCGGCCAGAACCAGCAGTGGCAATGGCAGTCGCAGGGCAGCAACTTCCGGCTCGTGGCCCGGCACAGCGGCAAGTGTCTGGACGTGTACCAGTCAGGAACCGCCGACGGCGCGGACATCCAGCAGTGGACCTGCGGAAGCGCCAACAACCAGCGCTGGACAAGAACCGCGGTCTGACCGGGGCTCAGCAAGGCGGGGTGGCAGACCGTACGGCACGGTCTGCCACCCCCGTTTGTTGACAACCATGACCGCACAGGTGTGGGAAGGCGAGCCCGGAGGACGGCCACCGCGTTGATCATCGGTGGGTTGTGAGGACAACCGAAGATCGTGCGGTGGCCGGGTGGATCCGGCCAAACCGGCGTCGTGCACAACGGCTCCGACCCACACTGTGGGGTGCGGAGGCGGTATCGGCAGCTGACGTGCAGATCGTCCGGTTGGGGTGGCCGCCGGTGCCAACGGTCCGACCACACCAGCGTCCGCCACTGACGCGGTGCTCATCGGATGCTCATCGGTCTGCGGCAAGGTCGAGAGCAACGCCTGCCGACGTCCGGCAGGCACACCGTTCTGGCACCACTCACTGGGAGAACAGCACGTGGACCTGCAACTCAGCGGCAAGACCGCCTTCATCAGCGGATCCAGTCAAGGCATCGGTTACGCCACCGCGAAGGCCCTGGCCGGCGAGGGTGTCAACGTGGTCCTCAACGGCCGCGACCCGGCAAAGCTGGCCGAGGCTGTCGACGTGTTGCGTCGGGAGGCGCCCGGCGTGTCCGTCACTGGTATCCAAGCCGACTTCTCGGTTGTCGAGGACGTCGACAGGCTGTGCGACGAACTGCCCAGCGTCGACATTCTCATCAACAACGTCGGGCTCTTCGAGCTCAAACCTTTCGACCTCATCTCCGACGAGGAGTGGCGGCGCTACTTCGAGGTGAACGTGCTCAGCGGGGTCCGGCTCGCGCGGCACCTCATGCCGGCAATGCTCGATCGGGGGTGGGGCCGGATCGTGTTCGTGAGCAGCGAGTCGGGCGTCAACATTCCTGCCGACATGATTCACTACGGCACGTCCAAGACGGCGATGCTCGCAGTGGGCAATGGCCTGGCGAAGCTGACGAAGGGCACTGCGGTGACCGTCAACTCGGTGCTGGGCGGCCCCACCTATTCCACTGGCGTCGCCGAAACGGTCAGGTCGCTGGCCGATGCCCAGTCCCTCCTTGAGGATGACCTGAAGGTGGCGATCATCGGCGCCAACCAGACCTCCCTACTGGGACGCTTCATCGACCCGAGTGAGATCGCAAACACCGTGACCTTCCTCGCCAGTCCCGCCGCGTCCGCAATCAACGGATCGGCGGTACGCGTCGATGGAGGTGTGCTGACGACGATTCTGTGAGTCCGCGGCGGGATTACCCCGCCGAAGCCGGTACCGGTGGCTGGGGCGGCGCAGCTGCCTCCGTCGCGGGTCGAGCAGGCCCCGGGCTGCGGTCCTGATCGCGATGCCGGGCATCGGGGCCAGGACCGCGCATCCTGACGCCCCGGCGTGGTCACGCGCCATCGTCCCGGGCCGGAGCAGCCGGCCAGTCAGCGGGTGAGGCCGACGAGCGTGGCCAAGCGCGCCACGCCGGCCGGTGCCGGCTGCGCGCGGGCAACATCGGCGATCACGGTACGCGCCAGAGGCCGGCACCGAACCTCAGCCGGCGCGACACTGTCTGCGTCCACCAGCGCCCGTGCGGCGCCACGCAGGTCACCCACCTGGAGGTACGCCCGCGCGACGTCCACCAGGTACGCGCCCCGATACTCGGCCGGCAACCGCCGCCACGCCTCCCGCCGCACCACGGCCGAGTGCCGCCGGAGCGCCTCGTCGGCGTCACCCCGTTGCGCCGCCAGCACCACCCGAGCCAGGTCGACGACAACCGGCCCGAAGCCGGTGCGGTGCTGATCGTCGTACCCCCGAAGGTGTGCGGCGACCCCCGCGGCCCGGTCGGTCAGCTCGGCGGCGCGGCGGTGCTCGCCACAGCCGGCGGCGGCCAGCGCGGCCTGGACCAGCAGCGTCCCGCCCACGGCCCACTCCCCCGCCGACCACCCCCGACCCTCGCCCCCGTGATCATGAGGTTGGCGGGCGGTTCGATCTCCACGCGGCTCGTCAACCTCATGATCACCGGGGCCGGATGGGGGCGGGTTGGTGGGGGTGGGCGGGAGGATGCGGTTTGCGGCCGTTAGGGCCGCTGCCAGGGCCAGGTGGTCGCGGTGTGACGCGCGGAGCGCCTGGGCTACCGCGATGGTCGCCGTTGCCGCGAGGATCTGGTTGTCTCCGGCGGCGGCCATCGCCCGATCGGCCGCCAGCCAGGCCAGGTCGGCCTCGTCGAGCTTGACCAGCAGCGATGAGGTGATCCGGTACGCCGGCACCAGCACCTCCGCCGACCGCACGCCCTGGACGGCGTCCAGCAGACCCGGCAACACCCGCACCAACTGCCCGTAGTGCGCGTGCTGGTAGGACAACCAGGCGTACCCGATCTGCCGTCGCAGCTCCTCCGGTGCTTGCGCCGGGGCCGGTGGGATGTCGTAGCGGGCGAGCGTGGCCCGGATGTCGTCCACCCCGTCCGGCGTACCCGCCGGGGTGCTCGGCTGCTGACCGAGCAGCACCTCCGGATCGACCCGCAGGACGTGGGCCAGTTCCTGGATCACCGAGTACCGGTCCAGGGTGCGCACGCCGCGCTCCACCTTGTCCACCCAACTCTTCGACCTACGCAGCCGGTCGGCGAGCATCTGCTGCGTCATCGACCGCCGCACCCGCCAGCGGGCCACGCGACGACCGATCGGGAGGTCATCGTTGGTCACGCCGCCACCGCCGGTCCGGGACCGCGCGGGTCGTGTCGTCCACGGGTACGCGGTCCGCCTCGGCCTGGGCCAGGAGGCGCTGTTTGGCAGCCTCCCGCTCGGCCGCCTCACCCGTGTTGTCCGGAACGTTGTCGTCCTGCCCGCTCATCCCCGCCTCCTCCGTCATAGTTCCGGGAGGCTCGCCGCCCTCCCAGGCCAGGACGTGCTCACGTCCCAAACCGGACACTAGGGGGGATTGGTGATGCGGTGATTACTGGCAGTTATGTGGCCAGGTTGATGCCGATGCGGCCGGCAAGCAGCCGCAGGTCGTCGGGGATGGCTCGGCGTTGGGCACGCTGGGCCAGGGTCACCACGGCATCGCGGGCAAGGGGGTTGATGGCGAACGGGATTGGCGCGGCCTGCTCGGCCCGAATGAATGCGGCGAGGGCCTCGGAGTCCCGACGACCACCGTCCGCGAGCGCTCGCCCGATGTCGAGCCAGTACGACAGTTGGCGATTGGATGCCTTGAGCACCTGCGGTCGCACTGTCCGGGACAGCTCGATTATCTTGCCGTACTCGCCCTGCTCAGCCGCGATGGACATCTTCCAGAGCCCCACATTGGTCGGGCCGAAGCAGCAGCCGTTGAAGCCGCCTCCGTCGGCCGGATCTCCCAGACTCGCTGCCTCACGGGTGGCCTCTGCGAGGTGGTCACGAGCATCGTCCGGGCGAGCGTCCACGGTCGAGGCCAGCGCTGCCATGAGGTGAAGCTGACCAAGCATCTGCCGCACCCGGACATCGGTTGCGTTGCCCTGAAGCTCCACCAGCGAGCGGTTACTGACTCTGGCTGCCAAGCGCGCAGACTCGATCGGCAGGCTCTGCGCGTAAATAAACCGGGATGCCCCGATCCACGCTCGATCCTCAACGTCCTCAGCAGCCGATACGGATATCCGGGAAGCGTTGAGGGCCAAGTGGCGATAGCCGAGGTGCCTGAGGCAGGTGGAGGCTAGGTAAGCGACCTGAGCGAGCGCGACGCCACCCACGGCGGCGGCTTCGAGCAGCAGAGTGGGGAGCAAGCGGGCCATGGCCGGGTAGTTGCACGAGTTGCGGAGCCGGTCGGCGCGGGCGATCTCGGCCGTCAGTTGATCCTGGGTGTAGGCCGACGGGCGGCGCTCGCCGTCCTCGATCTCGATCAGGGCCGACCAGACCGCCGGCACACACTCGGCGGCGCTCTCACGGGCCGGATCCCCGGACTCGGTGCCCTGGCCGAGCAGATCGGCCACCGTGACCTGAAGTGCGGCAGCGAGAGCGACCAGGGTGGAGCGGCGGTCGATGGTCTTACGGCCGGACTCGACCTGCGACACGTAGGACTGGGTAACGCCAGCTAGCCCAGCGAGCACAGCCTGGGTCATGCCGCCGCGGCGCATTCGCCAGTACCGAATCCTGGCACCGATTGTGCCCGGCCTCTTCGCCATGTCGCGCCCAACTTCAAGTGGAGGACTGGGATGTTTACCCGACCCTAACACGCCTCGCAGCCCATATCGCCATCACCGAAGTGCGTGAATAGCTTTGCACCTGCGTGAATACCGGAATTCGCGTCGAATGTCCGTGTGATCAGCACAACCTGAAGACTAAATAATGCTAAACGTTGATCACTCAGTCGATCCGACAGCGCCGCCGTTGCTGCCATGGCGGATGTGGCTAAACCCTCCAGGCCCAGATCCCAGGTGGCAGATTCCGACACAAGTAGCCGCGCGCGACCACCAAGCCGGCGGCTGCGCCAGCCCACCAGACGGATACCCGACTGACGCTTGACTTCAAGGTGACTCAGCGTGTACCACATCTAAGTTCTACTCGCATAGAACCAGTCCCGCGAACAGCTATTCCAATATGGCGACGGAGAGTCACCTTGACAGGTATAATCGAGGCAGCGTTCAGCATTCTGGCGAAGGTCGCGGCGCAACCAACCCTTGATTTTGCCAAACGCCAAGAGGCAGTAATCAGGACCCTCAAACAACTACACCTAGACCCTCGCGTGCCACCAAGAGACTTCGAGGCACTCTACGCCTACTCCTTAGTCGAGTTTGGGTACGGGAAGCCGAATCAGGTCCTGGATTTTTTCCGTGACGAGCACCTGCGAGATGCCTTCTGGTCTTCTTTTTCAACCAACGACTGGTCTCGCTGGAATGACGAGGCCGGCAACTTGGTCGATCGTCTCTCCGAGTCTCGCGATCGCCAGGGGTTCGGAAGTTGGATAAAAGAAGAGCTACCCTATTTCCTGGACGTATTTCACCGCCTAGTCGATCGCAGTAGGCCGGCAGCAGACGCGCGACTTGAGCTGAAAGTTGACGAGATACGGACCGCACTGGACAACCTAGAGCGTGTCAGGATCGAAGAGGAGTCGAAAAGGCAAGACCGAGAACCCGAGCGGGCGTCCGCGACCCCTGCAGAACGCCTAGCAGGTGATCTTGCTGGCTGGTTTCGGGCCGTCGGCTACCTAATCGATGCGCAGTTGAGCATTGATGATGAATCATTCGAATGGCTGATCAGGGTGCCGGTTCGACGTGGTCGATTCGAGCATGTAGTGGTTCTCGGAACAGACGGTGAATTGGCCGTCTCACACGTTGCGAGAATGCAACGACGGGTCAGCTCCACCAATGCCGTCGAAGGCTGGTGTGTCGCACCCAGAAGGGTTAGTGCAGCTGCCCGAGAATTCGCAGCAAAAGGCAATCAATCGGTCACCTGCTACACCTTCGACGAACTCCTTGATGAGGACGCAGATTTTGAGCCTTACATCGATTGGCTTGAGAAGGAGGTCGGCGCACGTCAAATCGAAGAGCAATACGTCCCCCTTTCTTGCGTCAAATCAGAGTATGACAAGGCCAATGAGAAGGGTGTCGCCAAAAGCGAATACGATTGGCGCACCGGCGGGCTCGATTCGTACGTCACGAGTTGGCTCGAAGATCCATCCAAGGAGCATCTGTCGCTACTTGGAGAGTTCGGCACCGGAAAGACATGGTTCACACTGCATTTCGCCTGGCAAATAGCCAAGCTTTGGCGAGTAGCCAAGGAGAAGGGGTTGCCGCGGCCTCGCCTTCCCCTCGTGATACCTCTTCGGGATTACGCAAAAGCAGTGACCGTGGAATCCCTATTCTCGGAATTCTTCTTCCGCAAACATGAAATTTTGCCAGGCGGATACTCAGTATTTCGTGAGCTCAACCAGATGGGACGATTGCTTCTCATATTCGACGGATTCGACGAGATGGCGGCCCGAGTCGACCGGCAGGCGATGGTCAACAATTTTTGGGAACTGGCTTCGGTGGTAGTGCCGGGAGCGAAGGTGCTTCTCAGTTGTCGGACAGAACATTTCCCCACTGATAAGGAGGGCCGTGACCTCTTAGCAGCTAAATTGCGTAACTCGACAATAAACCTCGACCCCGAAGTCCCGCGCTTTGAGGTCGTGGAGCTGAAGCCGTTCGACGACGATCAGGTCCGGCTAATGCTCCGCAACCTGACGGATGAACCTACGACATCTCTCATCATGAACGATGATGTCCTTCTGGACCTCATGCGACGTCCGGTGATGTCAGAGCTTGTACTAGACGCGCTGCCTGAGATCGAGGCGGGTGCGAAGATGGACCTAGCACGTGTGTACCTCTATGCGGTGCGCCGAAAAATCGATCGGGACATCAGAGCTGAGCGGACGTTTACGTCCTTTGCCGACAAGCTCTATTTCATGTGCGAGCTCTCGTGGGAGATGCTGTCGAGTGGCAAGTTGAGTATCAACTATCGAGAGTTCCCTCAGAGGATTCGACAACTTTTCGGCACGATTGTCGAAGAAGCTTCTGACCTAGACTATTGGCATCACGACATGAGAAGCCAGACACTTCTTATTCGAAACGCAGGGGGCGACTACGCCCCAGCCCACAAATCCCTCTTAGAGTTCTTGGTTGCTTTCAAAATAGCTGCCCAGATGGGTGCGCTTGGCGAAGAATTCCTTGATGCCGTGGAGCCGACACCGGCCGCGAACAGCTACCGATGGTCGGAGTACTTCCTACTACCACGACGCGAAGGGCGATTGCCGGAAATCGCCTCTTTTCAGCCCGAAGCAATTGAGGAGATCGCCAGGACTGTTGGCGGGGAACCACCTACCGAGGCGTTGGTTGATTTCCTATCATCCATGGTCGGAGACCAACGTGAGCAACTCCTCAACATTATTTCCGCCATGCGAAAGACTCCGGGTTCGACCGGCTACCTAGGTGCCCTGACACTTGGGCTTCTCAGTAGAATTGCAGTATCAGAAACTGCTGCACTCGACCTGAGCGGACTATCTCTTCCTGGGATAAATAAAGAATTTTATCTGATGGTGCCAAATCTAAGTCAGGCGAATTTGCAAAATTGTGATCTGCGATCAGGGAATGTAAGGCACATTTACCTGGTAGACGCCGATGCCAGGGGAGCGAATTTGGATACTGAAGAGCTCCTACGAGGAGGTCGGGCGGTCTGGGGGATGGGATTTTCACCTTCAGGGTGCCCAATAGCCCGAGTTGGAGACAGCATTCTGAAATGGTCTTCAGATGACCTAGAGACTCAACCCAAAGTTATATTTGAGGGAGCAATGAAGCGTGATTGGCGAGGTGGGCGGTTTCTGTCGAAGGGCCTTATGGCGATAGAAGTCCGAGAATTTAGTGGTCCAATGGAACACCATCTGGACAGAGGTTACCGAAGGCGGGAATGGGCGATCCTTGATACAGGAGTCGGAAGGGTCGTTCACCGTGTAGCCGGAGCAGGATTCACGAACTTAATCTGGCAGGGCCGTCCAGCCCTAGCCGTTCTCGAAGACCCACTTTCGAATCGCTGCAACATCGTCGATCCTGTAAGCTTTTCCAGCATAGGAACGCTAGAATTTCCCATCAGTCTCGACGACTTATACGTCTTCCACTCTCCCGAATTTGGAATCTGTTATCTGGATCATGCGTCCAGGAACATTTACCGCAGACAGAATAATGAATGGCTACAGTTCTTGGACTTGGATAAAATTGACGTCAGGGAGATTTCCGCAGTAGAGGACTCCAATGAGCCTTCTTTCTGGCACTTCAATGACGGCCATTTTTGGATCTACGAGGGAACCGCATCACTTTATTCGATCAACGGAAATCTGCTGTGGCGCTCAGGAGAGTACCAAAGCTCGCCCGTTGGGTTCGAGCTTCTGCCTGACGGTCGAACAATTCTGGCCGCCACGCGACAGAGCGTTGACATGTTTCGCATTGACTCGCCGTCGCCTCAATGGTCGACGCCCTTGGCGCTGGGCGCAAATCTGGTGGAGGGCACCAACGCCCACGACAAGGTTCTCGTATCGACGAACGCTGGTGAGCTTTTGACAATTGAGATTGCGACAGGAGTAGTTAAATCGAGAATCTCCTTCAACCAACACCTCAGAGGGCTCCGCCTAAGTGAATCTTTGGTGACAAGGAGAAGTGTCCGCGACTCTTTGGAGCTTAGCGGGGTAATCTTCGATTAAATTGCCGCATTTCTAGCTAAAGCTTTCCCCACCTTGACCTCGGGCAACTTCCAGCGAACAGACGCCATTCGCTAAAAGTTGAGCCTTCGAAAGTGCCCGCAGTTCAGGGGAGGGTGGCCTTGCTGCCTACTGACAAAGGGCTTCCTCTATCCGAATCAGGAGCGACGGAGTAACGGAATGGACTATTCTTTAACGTGATCCGTGAAATTTGACCTCGCTTATAGCGCCACGATCGCCGCAGTCTCCGCTGGCAACTGGATCCGGTCCCGCATCACCGTGACCCCCTCCCCCGTAGCCAGCAACACCCGCCGCGCCACCCCAGGCAGCGACACCCCCTGCCCCCGCCCAGCCAGGTTGGCGACAACAAGCGTGTCCCCCCGCCGCATCACCAAAAACTGGTCCCCATGCTGCACAGACACCGCGTGCAACCGAGGATCCGACAGATCAGGGCAAGACCGCCGCAGCCCGATCAACCGCTGGTAGAACGCCAGCATCGAAGCATGCTCAGGCTTGTCCAGCTCCGCCCAGTCCAACCGCGACCGTACGAACGTCTCCGGGTCCTGCGGATCCGGCACGTCCCCCTCCGGCCACCCGTGCGAAGCGAACTCCCGCCGCCGCCCGCTACGCACCGCAGACGCCAACTCCGGCTCGGGGTGCGAGGTGAAGAACTGCCAAGGCGTAGAAGCCGCCCATTCCTCCCCCATGAACAACATCGGAGTGAACGGAGCCGTCAACAGCAATGTGGCCCCAACCCGCAGCAGCGAGGGAGACAAGGAGGCAGAGATCCGATCCCCGGTAGCCCGGTTCCCGATCTGGTCGTGATTCTGCAAGTAGGCCACGAACCGGTGCCCAGGAACCCGAGGATCAACAGGCCGCCCGTGGTGCCGGTTGCGGAAGCTGGAGAAGGTGCCGGCGTGGAAGAACCCACCCGTCAGCACATCAGACAACGTCTCCAGCGAGCCGAAGTCCCCGTAATACCCCTGCCGCTCGCCGGTAAGGAGAGTATGCAGCGCGTGGTGGGCGTCGTCGTTCCACTGCGCGTGCAGCCCGAACCCGCCCGCCTCCCGTGGCGTGATGAGCCGCGGGTCGTTGAGGTCGGACTCGGCGATCAGCGACAACGGCCGCCCCACGTGCGTCGACAGCGACTCGACGGCAATCGCCAGTTCTTCCAGGATGGGCACCGCCCGCGAGTCGGGCAGGGCGTGCACGGCGTCGAGCCGCAGACCGTCGACGTGGTAGTCGCGCAGCCACATGAGGACGCTGTCGATGATGTAGCGGCGTACCTCGTCGGAGTGCGGGCCGTCCAGGTTGATCGAGCGGCCCCAACTGTTGCTCTGCTCGGCCAGGTAGGGGCCGAACTGCGGCGCGTAGGCCCCGGAGGGCCCGAAATGGTTGTAGACAACGTCGAGGATCACCCCCAGACCGCGCGCATGGGCGGCGTCGACGAACCGTTTCAGGCCGTCGGGGCCGCCGTAGGGCTGGTGGGGGGCGTACCAGCAGACGCCGTCGTACCCCCAGTTGTGTTCGCCGTTGAAGGCGTTGACCGGGAGCAGCTCGATCAGGTCGACGCCCAGTGACACCAGGTGGTCGAGGCGGTCGATGGCCGCGTCGAAGGTGCCTTCCGGGGTGAAGGTCCCGATGTGCAGCTCGTAGAGGATGCTGCCGGGCAGTTGCCGGCCGGTCCACGAGGTGTCGGACCACGCGAAGGCCGAGTGGTCGTAGCGGCGGCTGGGCCCGTGCACACCAGCAGGCTGCCACGGTGACCGGGGGTCGGGCAGCGGGGTTTCGTCGTCGTTCAGCAGAAAGGAGTAGTCGAGGCCGGCGTTGGGGACGTCGACGCGCCACCAGCCGTCGGCGGCGGCGCGCATCTCGTGGTCGGCGTCACCGGTCAGGCGTAGCCGCACGCGGGTGGCGTCCGGTGCCCACACGGAGAATTCGGTCATGACGCAGCCTCCACGGCAGCGGTGGGTGGGGCCAGCAGTGCGACGGGATAGTCGGACAGAAGGTCGTCCAGAGGGGTCTCCCCGCCACTGTAGACCCGACCGGTGAACAGGTCCTTAACCTCGTTAACGGGGAGCGACAGCGCGGTGTCGCACCAGCCGCCGGCGCGGGCCAGGCCCAGCGGCAGCCGGGTGGCGACGGTGATCGCGCCGCCCCGGTCGAACGCCACCGCGTGCCGCCCCAGCCGCCCGTGCGCCGGCACCGGCCGGTAGCCGGTGAACAGCTCCGGGTGCGCCCGTCGCAACCGCAGGGTCCGCGACACGACGAGCAGCTTCGCCGCTCCGTCGGTGTCGATCGGGGGACGCCAGCCGCCGTCGAGGCGTGCCAGCAACTCTCGGCGTACGTCGAAGTCGACCGGGCGCCGATTGTCCGGGTCGACGAGGGAGTTGTCCCACAACTCGGTGCCCTGGTAGGTGTCCGGGACGCCGGGCATGGTGAGTTGCACGAGTTTCTGCCCGAGCGAGTTGGACCAGCCGGCGGGGGTGATGGCGGCGGCGAGTTCGGTCAGCTCGTCGTGCAGGCTCGGGTCGTCGTACATCCGGTCGATGACCGCGTGCATGGCCTGTTCGAAGGCCGGGTCGGGGTCCGCCCAACTGGTCGAGGCCGCGGCCTCCCGGGCGGCCTTCTCGGCGTACGCGTGCAGCCGTTCCCGTTCGATCGGCCACGCGCCGACGGCGGTCTGCCACAGCAGGTGGGCGAACGCCGGGTCGGGCAGCGGCGCGTACTCCATCCAGGTCTTGACCTGCTCGGCCCAGCGGCCCGGCAGTTCGCTGAGCACGGCGAGGCGGGCGCGGACGTCCTCGCCGCGTTTGGTGTCGTGGGTGGCGACGGTGGTCATGGTGGCCGGCCAGCGGACCTGCTGAGCGCCAGCGAAGCGGTGGAACTCCGCCGGCGGCACCCCGAAGTGGGCGGGGCTGCCGCCGACCTCGTTGAGCGCCACGAACCGGGTCCACCGGTAGAACGCGGTGTCCTCCACGCCCTTGGCCATCACCGCGCCGGTGAGCTGCGGGAACCGTTGCGCCAGCTCGTCATCGGGGTTCCGCAGTCGGCGGGTGACCGCGTCCAGGGCACCGGCCAGGTCGGGGCGGCGGCGGCCGGCCTCGGAGCGGGCGGCCGCGAGGTGCCGGGCGCCGTGCGGCGGGTAGCCCCGGTAGACCTCGAACGCGGCGGCCAGCTCGGCGAGTGCCATTCGGGCCTGCTCGGTGGGCACCTCGGGGGCGAGCGCGGCCAGCCGGGTCAGCTCGGCGGCGAGCAGCCCGGTGGCGGCGGCCAGCTTGGTGGCATGGGTCAGGTCCTCCCAGGAGGTGTGCCGCCCGACGAGCTGGGTGTCCAGCACCGTGAAGTCGCCCTCGGCGTCGGTGTCGACGAACAACCCGTTCACCGCGGCCAGCGCCTCGTAGCCGGTGGTGCCGTCCACCGGCCAGTCCGGCAACTCCTCGCCGTACTCCAGGATCTTCTCCACCACGAGCCAGGCGTCCGGCGCGGCGGCCCGCAACCGGGTCAGGTAGCCGCCCGGGTCGCGCAGGCCGTCCGGGTGGTCGACGCGGATGCCGTCGACCTCCCCGGCGGCGGCCCAGCGCAGGATCAGCTCGTGGGTGGCGGCGAACACCGCCGGGTCCTCCACGCGCAGACCGGCCAGGCCCGCGATGGCGAAGAACCGGCGGTACGTCAGCTCGGCGTCACCGCGCCGCCAGGAGACCAGCTCGTAGCGCTGCCGGTCGTGCACCTGGCGGGCGGTGCCGTCGCCGGTGCCGTCGGCGATCGGGAAGCGGTGCTCGTGGTAGCGCAGCTCGTCGTCGACCACCTTGAGGTCGTCCAGGGCGGCCGGGTCGTCGGCGAGCACCGGCAGCAGCAGCCGGCCCCGGTCCCAGTCGATGTCGAACCAGTCGGCGTACGACGAGTCGCGCCCCCGGCGCAGCACGTCCCACCAGGCCGGGTTGGCCGGGGGTACGGCGACACCGGCGTGGTTGGGCACGATGTCGACGACCAGGCCGAGCTGCCTGTCGCGCAGCGCGCCCAACAGTCGCTGCCGGGCGGCCTCGCCGCCCAGCTCCGGGTTGACCGCCCGGTGGTCGACCACGTCGTAGCCGTGCTGCGAACCGGGGGTGGCGGTCAGCAGCGGGGCCGTGTAGAGGTGGCTGACGCCCAGGTCGGCGAGGTAGTCGAGGATCGCGGCGGTGGCGTCCAGGTCGAAGCCGGGACGGACCTGGATGCGGTAGGTGGCCTTCGGAGGGGTGGCCGGCATGTCAGATCGTCCTCTCCAACACGACGAGGGACCGGTCCGGCACCCGGATGGTGCCGCCCGCGCTGATCACCGTGGGGTCGCCCGGCTCGGGTTCGGCAGTGCTGATCACCCGTTCCCACTTCTGGCCGTATTCGGAACCGGGCATGGTGAAGTCCAGCGGCGCGTCGTGGGCGTTGAAGCAGAGCAGGAACGACGCGTCGTGGTGTTTCTGGCCGTACTGGCCGCGTTCGCGGATGCCCTCACCGTTGACGAACAGCGCCACCGAACGGCCGAAGTCGTTGCCCCAGTCCTCGCCGGTCATCTCCCGCCCGTCCGGGGTGTGCCAGGCCAGGTCGGGCAGCGGCTCGTCGATGCCGCGCCCGTTCACCGGCAGGCCGGTGAAGAACCGGCGGCGGCGGAACACCTGGTGCCGTTTGCGGAACGCGGTCAACGTCTGGACGAACTCCAGCAGCTGCTCGTCGACGTTGTCCCAGTCGACCCAGGCCAGCTCGCTGTCCTGGCAGTAGACGTTGTTGTTGCCGTGCTGGGTGCGGCCCAGCTCGTCGCCGTGGCCGATCATCGGTACGCCCTGCGACAGCATCAGGGTGGCCAGGAAGTTGCGCCGCTGCTTGGCGCGCAGGGCGAGCACCGCCTCGTCGTCGGTGTCGCCCTCGACGCCGCAGTTCCAGGAGCGGTTGTGGCTCTCGCCGTCGCGGTTGTCCTCGCCGTTGGCCTCGTTGTGCTTGTCGTTGTACGACACCAGGTCGTTGAGGGTGAACCCGTCGTGCACGGTGACGAAGTTGATGCTGTGGAACGGGCGGCGGCCGTCGTCCTGGTAGAGGTCGGCGGAGCCGGAGATCCGCGACGCGAACTCGGCGAGGGTGGCCGGCTCGCCGCGCCAGAAGTCCCGCACGGTGTCGCGGTACTTGCCGTTCCACTCCGTCCACAGGGGCGGGAAGTTGCCCACCTGGTAGCCGCCGGGGCCGACGTCCCACGGCTCGGCGATCAGCTTCACCTGACTGACCACCGGGTCCTGCTGCACCACCTCGAAGAACGTGGAGAGCCGGTCCACCTCGTAGAACTCGCGGGCCAGGGTGGCCGCCAGGTCGAAGCGGAAACCGTCGACGTGCATCTCGGTCACCCAGTAGCGCAGCGAATCCATGATCAGTTGCAGGGAGTGCGGGCTGCGCACGTTGAGGCTGTTGCCGGTGCCCGTGTAGTCGACGAAGTAGCGGCGGTCCTCCTCGCTGAGCCGGTAGTAGCTGGGGGCGTCCACGCCCTTGAAGCTCAGCGTCGGGCCGAGGTGGTTGCCCTCGGCGGTGTGGTTGTAGACCACGTCGAGGATGACCTCGATGCCGGCGGCGTGCAGCGCCTTGACCATGCCCCGGAACTCCTGCACCTGCTGGCCGGTGCGGCCCAGCGCCGAGTAGCCGTGGTGCGGGGCGAAGAACCCGATGGTGTTGTAACCCCAGTAGTTGCGCAGCCCCAGGTCGCTGAGGCGGTTGTCGTGGATGAACTGGTGCACAGGCATCAGCTCGATCGCCGTCACCCCGAGCCGGGTCAGATAGTCGATCATCGGCGGGGAGGCGATGCCCGCGTACGTGCCGCGCAGCTCCTCCGGGATGTCCGGGTGGCGCATGGTCAGCCCGCGCACGTGCGCCTCGTAGATCACCGAGTGGTGGTAAGGGGTGCGCGGCGGCTTGTCGTTGCCCCAGTCGAAGTACGGGTTGACCACCACCGACTTCGGCATGAACGGCGCCGAGTCGGCCTCGTTCATCTTCTCCGGCTCGGCCATGTCGTAGTCGTAGACCGCCGGGTCCCACTGGACGTCACCGTCGATGGCCTTCGCGTACGGGTCGAGCAGCAGCTTGTGCGGGTTGCAACGCAGCCCGTTGGCCGGGTCGTACGGGCCGTGCACCCGGTAGCCGTAGCGCTGCCCCGGCTCGATGCCCGGCAGGTACGCGTGCCACACGTAGGCGTCCACCTCACGCAGCTCGACGCGGCGCTCCGTGCCGGTGTCCCACTCGTCGAAGAGGCAGAGCTCGATCCTGTCGGCCACCTCGGAGAAGATGGCGAAGTTGGTGCCCATCCCGTCGTAGGTGGCGCCCAGGGGGTACCGCTCGCCCGGCCAGACCTGCATGTTGCTCCTTAGACCATGGTTGTGCCCGCACCGGCCGACGCATGCCCGCGCGCACGCAGCTATTGCCCCCCGCCCGGCAGCGCCAATCCATCCTTTCAGGCGATGGCTGAAAACCACCTGTCTGATGCGCACTACACCCCTCAGGTGTCCTCCGTCACGATGACCCTTTTCGAGGTGCGTTCTGCGGCCCGATGGACTTTCCTTGACCGGGGACAAGCGTTCGCGCGTGTTCCGCCTGGCCCTTCGCCACCCCTTACACCTCACTCCGCCGCCACTGATGCCGGCGTATCACCATGCATGGACGGAGATTGATGTGACCCTGCGGGTCGACGAGCAGCACACAGCCACCAAGGACCGGGCCCACCGGCCCACCCTGACCTCCCGGTCCCCGCTCCCGACCCAGCCCGGTGTGGTCGTGCCCGCCGTTGTCGCGCCGGCTGCTGGCGTGCCGGCGCAGCCCGGCCCCGGGGTGCCCCCGCAGACCCAGCGCATCCTGATGCTGTCCTGGGAGTACCCGCCGGTGCTCGTCGGCGGTCTCGGTCGCCACGTGCACGCGCTCTCCGTCGCCCTCGCCGCCGCCGGCCACGAGGTCACCGTCGTCACCCGCCACACCGAGGGTGCGCCCATGGAGGAGTACGCCGACGGCGTCCGCATCCTGCGCGCCCCCGAAGACCCGGTCACCTTCCCCCTCGCCACCGACTCGCTGCTGGCCTGGACCATGGCCTTCAACCACACCCTCACCCGCACCGCACTGCGCGCCACCCAGGCCGGCAGCTACGACGTCATCCACGCCCACGACTGGCTCGTCGCGCACACCGCGATGACGTTGCGCGACCACCTGGACATCCCGCTGGTCAGCACGATCCACGCCACCGAGGCGGGGCGGCACCAGGGCTGGCTGCCGGAGGAGATGAACCGCACCATCCACGGCGTCGAGCAGTGGCTCACCAGTGAGTCCGGCCGGGTGATCGTCTGCTCCGGATACATGCGCGACGAGGTGAACGCCCTGTTCGACGTACCGACCGCCCGGGTCGACGTGGTCGCCAACGGCGTGGAGCCGCACCGCTGGCGGGTGCCGGCCCGCGCGGTGGCCGCCGCCCGCGCCCGGTTCGCCGCAGACGGCCCGCTGGTCACCTTCGCCGGCCGCCTCGTCTACGAGAAGGGCGTCCAGCACCTGATCGCCGCGCTGCCCCGGCTGCGCGAGCGGCACCCCGGGCTGCGCGCCGTGATCGCCGGCGACGGCCCGTACCGCGCCGAGTTGGAGGCCGAGGTGCACCGCCGCGGCCTCGGCGGGATGGTCACCATGCCGGGCTTCCTGGGCGGCACCGACCTGCCGGCGTTGATGGCCGCGTCCGACTGCTTCGCCGTGCCGAGCATCTACGAGCCGTTCGGCATGGTGGCCCTGGAGGGCGCGGCAGCCGGCGCACCGCTGGCCGTCGCCGCCACCGGTGGCCTCGGTGAGATCGTCGAGCCGGGCGTGACCGGGATGACCTTCCGCCCGCACGACCCTGACGGGCTCACCGACGCGATCGACGCGCTGCTGTCCGACCCCGACCGCTCCCGCGTCATGGCCCGTCGTGCCCGCCGGATGGTCCACGACCAGTACGGCTGGTCGGCGATCGCCCAGCGCACCGCCGCCAGCTACGCCGCCGCCATCGCCACCGACGCCGCGTTCACCTCCCAACGCGCCGAGCAGCGCATGTCCCAGGGGCGGGCGCTTCCGGCGCTACCCGAGGGCAACCTGCTCGCCGCCGCCGGCCTGCGCTGACGCTGCTGGCCCCCGTTTGCGCGTGATCGACGGCCCGGCGGTTGATCGACTCGGTTTTCTTGAAGTCGGGGTGTCCCGGTGCTCGGGACCCCGCGACTTCCGGAAAGCCGAGTCGATCATGTCGTGACGAGCGCGCCGTTCGGCTCGGTATCGGCCCGTCGGGCCGGGGGGCGCAGCTCTGCGCCGGTCGGCCCGGTCGGTCAGAATGTGCGAATGTCTCGCCCTGTTGACGCCCTGGATGCCGCCTTCCCGGTGGCCGCCTCGATCGCGCTGGACCTGATCCGGCGACCTGAGGTGTCCGAGCAGTGGTCGCGTCCGAGCGCGCTGCCGCACCTGTCCGTGGGAGCCCTGGCGTGCCACCTGGGACGTCAGACGGTACACGCGGCGCACCTGCTGCCAATGTCGACCGACCTGCCTCTGCTGGAGTCGGCCGACGGCCACTACGAGCGGGCCGCCTGGGTCACCGAGGGCTCTCCGGACGAGGAGTCGGTAGCCGCGGGTCCCGACGAAGCCGAAGCCGCACAGGGCCTGGCCCGCCTGCGCGCCCGATCCGTCCTCGCCCTGAAGGAAGTGGATCACCTGCTCTCCCGAGGTGGCGCTCGTGCGGTCGTTCCGATCCCTTGGCAGGGCTGGGCCCTGCGCCGCAACGACTTCCTGCTCACGCGCCAACTGGAGATCGTCGTGCACAGCGATGACCTCGCCGTGAGCGTCGGGGTGCCCACGCCGACGTTCCCGGCGGAAGTCTTCGACCCCGTACGCGATCTGCTCGTGCGACTGGCCGTACGCCGCCGTGGTCAGTCCGCGCTGATCAGCGCACTGAGCCGCAGCGAGCGCGCACAGGACATCGCCGCCTTCTGACGCCTGCGCTCGGGCGCGGCCGCCGCGGGTGCGACGTTCTGAGGCCTGCGCTCGGGCACGGCCGCCGCGGGTGCGACGTTCTGAGGCCTGCGCTCGGGCACGGCCGCCGCGGGTGCGACGTTCTGAGGCCTCAGCCCGGATGAGAATTTCACCCGAGTGATCGCGAAGACGTACACCAGGTCGAAGAACAACTCGAGGGTCGTCGCCGACTGGCCCTCACCTGTCGTCCGAACGGCGCGTAGGAGCCGCGACCCCCGGCGAGCGGCCCGTTCATCCGACACGACAACGCCCCCTGGGCTTGTTTGCCCCGCTTTGGCCGGGTGCAGAACATCGTATCGGGGACGTGGCGATGACTCGGCCAAGCGGGCAACAGCACCGTAAATCGCCCAGCACGGACAGCACCGGGGACGCGGCGTCGTGCCACACCCCGCGCTGATCAACTCGCTTTACTGAAAACCGGGGCGTCCGCCCAAATGATCAACTCGCCATCCTGAAAGTCGGGCCATCAATCGCACCCGGACACCCCGACATCACGAAAGCCGAGTCGATCAAGCGCAAGCCCCGCCGACGCGAAGGAGAGTAGGCCGACCGACCCGAGAAGCGCCGACCCCGGTTCCAGCAGCGCCGACCCGCTCGACCAACGCCGACCCCCGCCCGACCAACGCCGACCCGGCCCGACCAACGCCGACCCGGCCCGAGCAGCGCCGACCCGGCCCGAGCAGCGCCGACCCCGGCCCGACCAACGCCGACCCCCGCCCGAGCAACGCCGACCCCCGCCCGAGCAGCGCCGACCCGGCCCGACCAACGCCGACCCCGGCCCGACCAGCGCCGACCCGGCCCGACCAACGCCGGGGAAAGGCCGCAGGCCGCCGACCCGAAAGGGGTCGACGGCCTGCTGGTGAAGCGAGGAGCGGGTGTCAGCGCTCGGCGAAGGGGACGTAGTCCCGCTCGGGCGCACCGACGTAGACCTGCCGAGGACGGCCGATCTTGGTCTCCGGGTCGCTGATCATCTCGCGCCACTGGGCGATCCAGCCGGGGAGCCGGCCGAGCGCGAAGAGCACCGTGAACATCTTCGTCGGGAAGCCCATGGCCTTGTAGATCAGGCCGGTGTAGAAGTCCACGTTCGGGTAGAGCCGACGGGAGACGAAGAAGTCGTCGGCGAGGGCGATCTCCTCCAGCTCCATGGCGATGTCCAGCAGCGGGTCGGGCTTGGCCATCCGGCCCAGCACGTCCTGCGCGGCCTTCTTGACGATCGCCGCCCGCGGGTCGTAGTTCTTGTAGACCCGGTGGCCGAAGCCCATCAGCTTGACGCCGTCCTCCTTGTTCTTCACCTTGCGGACGAAGGAACGGACGTCGTCGTCGCCGGCGTGGATCTGCTGGAGCATCTCCAGCACCGCCTGGTTGGCGCCGCCGTGCAGCGGGCCGAACAGCGCGTTCACGCCGGCGGAGACCGAGGCGAACAGGTTGGCGTTGCTGGAGCCGACCAGGCGGACGGTCGAGGTGGAGCAGTTCTGCTCGTGGTCGGCGTGCAGGACGAACAGCATGTCCAGCACCTTCGACATCACCGGGTCGACCTCGTACGGCTCCGCCGGCACGCCGAAGGTCATCCGCAGCAGGTTGTCCACGTACCCCAGCGAGTTGTCCGGGTAGAGCAGCGGCTGCCCGATGGACTTCTTGTAGGCGTACGAGGCGATGGTGGGGACCTTCGCCATCAGCCGGACCGTGGAGATCTCCACGTGCTCGGAGTCGAACGGGTCCAGGCTGTCCTGGTAGAAGGTCGACAGGGCGCTCACCGCGGACGACAGCACCGCCATCGGGTGGGCGTCCCGGGGGAAGCCGTCGAAGAAGCGGCGCATCTCCTCGTGCAGCAGCGAGTGCCGCCGGATCCACTCGGTGAACTCGGTCAGCTGCTGCTCGGTCGGCAGCTCACCGTAGATGAGCAGGTACGAGACCTCCAGGAAGGAGGACTTCTCGGCCAGCTGCTCGATCGGGTATCCCCGGTAACGCAGGATCCCCGCGTCGCCGTCGATGTAGGTGATCGCCGATGAGGCGGCCGCGGTGTTGACGAAACCGGGGTCGTACGTCGTCATCCCGGTTTCCTTCAGCAGCTTGCTCACCCCGATACCGGCGGGGCCGTCGACCGCTGGGTGTACCGGCATCGACAGCTGCCCACCGGGGTGATCGAGCTTGACTTCCGTCATGTGGTTCCTCGCTTCGCCGGCAGATCTACGTTGAATTGCCTTCGCTTCTACCGTAATTGCGGCTCGGGGGACAACGCCCGCCGTGGTTCGGCGGTGAGGTATGCGTCACCCGATTCCCGACCGGGCCACCGGGAAACCCGGCTTCCCGGTGGGCGGGACGACCGGTTCAGGACAGTGCGAAGCGCCGCAGCGTACCGTCCGTCGCGATCTGGTAGACGTCGAGCTGGTTGCTCCCGGCGTGGAACAGCTTGTCGTCGGTGAGCAGCGCGGCGAACCGACGTCCGCCTGGGTCGGGCGGGACCACCGGGACGACGGCCCCGATCCGGCCGTTGACGGCCACCGCCAGCAGCGTGCCGTCCGGGATCCGGTCCGGGACGTCGCCCCAGACGAGCGCCGGGAGGGTGCCGGTGTCCGGGTCCATGGCCGTGAACGCGGCCAGGTCGGCCACCCGGGCGTTGCCGCCGGCCGGTCCGGCGCGTACCTCGGTGCCGACCAGGGGGTGCGGTGTCGGCGGCGGCGGTGGGGCGGGCACCCCGCCGGGGAAGGTGACGGGTTCGCCGGGGCGGTCGTAGAAGTGTTTCGTGCCGTCGGTGCGGGGGGCCTGCCGGGCGGAGCGGCCGTCGACAGGCCAGGGCAGCCGGAGGTTTGCGTCGTCGGCGACGGTCGGCAGCAGGTCGACGTGTTCCCAGTTGCGGTCGTCCACCCGCCCGGTCTGCTGCCGGGGTTCCTTGACGAACGTCGGCACCCAGGCGACCTCAGCGGCGGCGGCCCTGATCGCGTCCATGCCCCGGCCCTGCGCGCCGGGGCGGAAGCTGACGCCGTGGTCGGCGGTGACCACGACGAGGGCCTGGTCGTAGAGGCCGCTGGCGCGCAGCGTCCGCAGCGTCTCGCCGATCAGCCGGTCGGTGTAGCCGAGTTGCGCGAGGTGGCGTTGCCGGGCCAGGTCGATCCAGCCGGCGCCGTCGTTGGGCAGGTCCTCGGGGGCGTCGTAGCGCGCCCCGGAGGGCAGGTAGGCCCACGGTGAGTGCGGCATCAGCAGGTGCAGGAAGTGCAGGGTGGGCCGGGAGGTCGGTTTCAGCCCGGCCAGGAAGGTGGTGAACCGGGCCGGTTGGTTGTCGTCCAGGCTGTCCCAACGGAACGTCGGGTCGGCCGGTACCGGCTCGGCGGCGTCCAGGCCGGCCTCGGCCCGGGTCTGCTCCCGGTAGGAGTCCTCCGGGTCGACGGCGCTCTCCGTCGGCCCGGCGAGCTGGGCGAGCAGCCTGCCGGTCTGCCGGGCCAGCACGCCGAGCCCCTGTTCGGGGGCGACCGCCTGTTCGCAGCGACTGGGCGGGCACAGTCGGGTGATGCTCTCCTCGGCGCGGATGTCGTACAGGCCGCCGAAGGCGGTGAAGATGTTGTCCGGGTACTGCGAGTAGTGCGGGGCGACCGGCTTCGCCGGGTACCGGCCGGTGAGCATGGCGGGCAGCGCGTTGGGCGTCCAGCCGCTGACCCCGGTGGCGTTGCGGTACCAGGTCGAGCCGGCGGCCAGCTCGGCGAAGTGCGGATACCGCGTGGCGTCGATCCGCCCGTCCGCGCCGAGCAGGCTGACCAGCGGCAGCTCGTCGAGGATCAGCATGACCACCGGCGGGTGCACGCCGGCGCCCTGGGCGGTGCCGGCCGCGCCGCCGTCGCCGCGCGGCAGCACCACCGCCGAGGTGGGCGAGGCCAGCAGGAAGAGCGCCAGGAAGGCGACCGGTCCGGCGGCGGCCAGTCGCAGCGCCCGGCCCGGCGCCCGCCACCGCCGGTGCGCGGCCGCGCCGCCGGCACCGGCCAGCACGGCCACCAGCAGCAGGGGTACGCCCCGAAGCGGCGTCACGTGGCGGCCCACCTGCACGGCGAGGGCGGCGAGCAGCAGCCCGACCAGACCGGTGTGGGTGAGGGCGCGGGCGGTCCGGCCGGCCAGTCGACTGAGCGCGCCGAGCAGCGCCACCGCGAGCGTGGGCAGCACCGCGACCAGGGCGGTCAGCAGCAGGATCTGGGCGGTGTCGGCGCGGTGGAAGAGGAAGAAGTCGGGGCTGCGGCCGAGCACGTCCAGCAGGGGCTGGGTGACGACCAGCCCGACCAGCGCGACCACCTCCAGCAGCCGGCCCAGCTCGCTCCGCCAGCCCTGGTCCCAGCGGGTGGCGGCCGGTCGCGACCGGGCGTCCGGGGCTGGCGGGTGGGCGGCCGGGTCAGCCACCCACCACCGTCCGGTAGAGCGTGCGGGTGCCCGAGGGCAGTTCCAGCCGGTCGGTGATCCGGCCCCGGGCGGCGAGCAGCGCCTCGAACGTGTCGCGTCGGTAGTCCGGGAAGAGGCCGGCGGGTTTGTTGGCGAGCAGTCGGGTCGCCATCGGGTCCTCCGGGCCGACGAACTCCACCACGACCGCGCCGCCGGGCGCGGTCAGCCCGGTCAGCCAGTCGACGACCTCCGGCAGCGGCACGTTGCGCCCGATCGCCAGGTGGTGCACCACGGCCAGGGCGAGCACCACGTCGGCGGACGCCCGTTCGGCGAAGCCGGCCCGCTCGACGCCCCGCCAGCCGCCGCCGGGCGACGGGTCGGCGAGGTCCAGCACCAGCGGCAGGATGCGGCGCTGCCCCTCGGCGCGCAGGGTGCGGTACAACTGGTCGACCACCGCCGGGTCCTGCTCGACGGCGACCACGTAGTCGGCGTGCCCGGCGGCCAGTCGGGAGTACCGGCCGTCGTTGGCGCCGAGGTCGAGCACCAGGCGGGGGCGGGTGCCGGCGGCCACCGCGGCGGCGACGAACTGTTCCTTCGCCACCCGGTCGCGGGCCGAGTAGCCGCAGGTGTGCTGGTAGTCCGACCAGTGGGTCTCCGCCGGGCGATGGTCCAGCTTGCGGACCAGTTTCCGCATGCCGCGTACGGTGGCCAGCAGCAACTCCCGGGAGAAGCCGGCGGCCCGGAGCTGGTCGCGGACGTCGGTGGTGCTGGCGGCGGCGTTGCGGCGCTGCATGGCGCCGTGCAGGTGCAGGTGGGTCAGCACGCCGGGGCGCAGCCGACGGGTCCCGCCGAACAGGGGCCGGAGTTCGTCGGCCTCGATGCCGTCGACCCGGGCGCGCAGCCAGGGTTGGAAGTCGACGCCCAGGTGGGCGGTGAGCATCAGCGGGTAGAGCACGGTCTGGCAGAACTGCCGGTAACCGGCCCACGGCTCGCCGTCGCGGGCCGGCTCGAAGGAGCCGATGTCGATGAAGACCGGCTCCGCGCCGCGCCACTGCAGGTTGTACGCCGAGCCGTCCTTGGTGGTGAAGCCGTCGGTGAGCGCGGCGTGCAGGATCTCCAGGTGCAGCAGGGCGGCGTCGCGCAGCATGCTGAACGACCACTCGTACGGGTGGGAGACGAACGGGATGCGCTCGTGGCGCAGCACGGCGGCCCACGGCGCGCCGGTCGCGGCGGGCACCAGTGTCGACGGGGCGTCCTCGGTGGCGCACACCTTGCGGGCGGCGACCAGGGCCGGGAAGAACGTGCTGCCGGTGAGGGCACGCCAGTGCTCGGCGGCCTGCGGGTCCAGCCCGCGCAGCACCTCGTCGCCGACGTGGAAGACGCGGTTGGCGGGGTCGCGGAAGGAGGCCGGCTCGGGTCGTACCTCGGTGGGTGAGATCGCCATGGTCGGGACCGGTCCGCTCACCGCTGGTCGGTCGGTTGCCGGCGGAACCGGTCGACGAGGCGTCGCCAGTAGAGCTTGGCGGCGACCGCGGCGCCGGCCACCCCGCCGACGACCGCCTGCACGATCAGGCTGCCGGATCCCGCGTCCAGGTAGGCCAGATGTATCACCGATCGCTCCTTGCGCTCGCCGTTTCGACACCGGCGTCCCGGCCGCAATACCGGTGAGGCTTTTGACCCAGAAAGCCGGACTTGTCCATCACCGTACGCCGCTCGTCATCGCCGTCGCGGGCACATCGGCGTACTCCCAGCCTCGCCACAGAATGTGGTCGAAACGCCCGGCCGCGCCGGTACGCTGCGGACGTGCGCTGGATGATCGTGGACGCGCCGCTGGACTCCTCCGGCGCTGGGCGCGGCGAGGAACGGGCCCCCGCCGCGCTGCGCCGGGCCGGCCTGTGTGACGCCCTGTCCGCCGACGACGACGGGCAGATCGACGAGGCCCGGTTGCGCGACCCGGTCCGGGACCCGGCCAGCGGGGTGATCGGCGCCGAGGGCCTGGTCCGGGCCGGTGGCGCGATCGCCGCGCGGGTCGGCGCGCTCCTGGCGGACGGCCACCGACCGCTGGTCCTCGGCGGGGACTGCGCGATCCTGCCCGGCATCTGCCGAGCCCTGCCGCCGGGGTCCGAGCTGTGGTTCGTCGACGCCCACCCGGACTTCCTCGACGGCGCGACCTCCCCCACCGGCGAGGCAGCCGACATGGACCTCTCGGTGGTCACCGGGCACGGCCCGGCCGCCGCCGTCGGCCCGGACGGCACACTGATCGCGCCGAGCCGCGTCTGTCTGCTCGGGCACCGCCCGGCCACCGACGAGAGCAGCCGGGTCGAGGCGGCCCGGATCGACCCGGCGATCCGCCAGGTCAACGCCGCCGAGGTGCTGCGCCGAGGTGCCGCGACGGTCGGGGCGGGCCTGGCCGCCGACTCCGACGGGCCGGCCTGGCTCCACCTCGACCTGGACGTGGTGGACCCACGCGATCTGCCCGCGGTGACCTACCCCGAGCCGGACGGGTTGCGCTGGGCCGACCTGATCGCGCTTGTCACCCCGCTGGCCCGTGCCGACCGGCTGCTCGGGATGAGCGTGACCGACCTGAACACCGACGAGGACCCCGACGGGCATTCCGCCCGACGCGTCGTCGAGGTCCTCGCCGAGGTGCTGCGCGGCTGACCCACGGCTGTCTCCGCGGGCCGATCAGGTGTCCGTGCTGGGACCGGGCAACCGGACGGTGAACACGGTCCGGCCGGGGCGGCTGTCCACCGCGACCGTGCCGTGGTGGGCCTCCACCACGGCCGCCACGATCGCCAGGCCGAGGCCGGTGCTGCCGTGCTCCCGGGACCGGGAGCTGTCGCCGCGGGCGAACCGTTCGAACATCTCCGGTCGCAGCTCCGGCGGCACCCCGGGTCCGTCGTCGGCGACGGTGAGCACGGCACTGTCGGCGTCCACGGCCAACGTGGTGACGACAGTGCTGCCGGGCGGGGTGTGCACCCGGGCGTTGCCGAGCAGGTTCGCCACCACCTGGTGCAGTCGCGCGGCGTCACCGGGCACCCGGATCGCCACCTCGGGCAGGCCGAGCTGCCAGCGGTGGTCAGGGCCGGCGACGTGCGCGTCGCTGACCGCGTCCACCAGCAGGGCGGTCAGGTCGACCGGGTCCGCCGCGAGCGGTCGACCGGAGTCGAGGCGGGCCAGCAGCAGCAGGTCGTCGACGAGGCTGGTCATCCGGGTGCTCTCCGACTCCACCCGGCGCAGCGCGTGCGCCACGTCGACGGGAACCTCGTCGCGGCCGCGCCGGGCCAACTCCGCGTAGCCGCGGATCGCCGCGAGGGGCGTGCGCAGCTCGTGGCTGGCGTCGGCGACGAACTGGCGTACCCGGGTCTCGCTGGCCTGCCGCGCGGACAGCGCGTCGGCGACGTGGCCCAGCATCCGGTTCAGCGCCGCGCCGACCTGACCGACCTCGGTACGCGGATCGGTGTCCGCGGTCGGGACGCGGACGGCGAGTGCCACCTCACCGCGGTCCAGGGGCAGTTCGGTGACCCGGGTGGCGGTGGCGGCCACCCGGCTGAGCGGGCGCAGCGTGGCCCGCACGATCAGTGCCCCGGCGGCGCCCGCGACGACCAGCCCGAGGGCGACCACCCCGGCCTGTGCGGCGAGTTGCCGCGCGACGGTCTCCCGCACCCCGGCCAGCGGGACGGCGACGACGCGTACCCGACCGTCCCAGTACTGCCGGGCCACGGCCCGGTAGTCGCCGCGGGCGCCCAGGTCGACGGTGCGCGGTGTGGCGTCGACCGGCAGGTCCGCCAGCGCGGCGACCTCGCCGACTGCGACGGTCTGCTCGTCGGGGAACGGATCGTCGCCGGACGGGCTGTCGGTCAGGGTCCGGGCGCTCGTCACCCGGCCGTCGGTGATCTCGGCGACCACCGTGCCGGACGGGGACCCCGGTGGGATGGCCGGGCCGCTGCCCGGGAAGGCCGGCCGTCCCGGGCGGTCACCCCGCATCACCGTGGCGGGCGCCAACTCGGCGTCCAGCCGGTCGATCAGGACGTGCCGTAGCGCCACGGTGGTCAGGCCGGCGACGGCGATACTGACCACGGCCAGCAGCGCGAGAAGGGCAAACACCAGTCGGGTACGCAGGGAGCGGCCGGCCAGCCACCGGCGGGCGGCGCGCAGTGGATGGCGGCTACTCGGCGGGCTTGAGGACATAGCCGGCGCCGCGCAGCGTGTGGATCATCGGCGCGCGACCGGCGTCGATCTTCTTGCGCAGGTACGAGATGTACAGCTCCACGACGTTGGCCTGGCCGCCGAAGTCGTAGTGCCACACCCGATCGAGGATCTGCGCCTTGCTGAGCACGCGACGCGGGTTGCGCATCAGGTACCGCAGCAGTTCGAACTCGGTCGCGGTGAGGGTGATCAGGTGGCCGTCGCGGCGGACCTCGTGGCTGTCCTCGTCCAGGCTGAGGTCACCGACGGTGAGGACCGCGTCCTCCCGGGCGGCGACGGCGAAGCCGGAGCGGCGCAGCAGCGCGCGCAGCCGGGCGATCACCTCCTCCAGGCTGAACGGCTTGGTCACGTAGTCGTCGCCGCCGACGGTCAGGCCGGCGATGCGTTCCTCGACGGCGTCGCGGGCGGTCAGGAAGAGCACCGGAACGGTGGGGGCGTGCTCGCGCAGCCGGCGCAGCACCTGGAAGCCGTCCAGGTCGGGCAGCATCACGTCGAGGACCACGGCGTCCGGCTGGAACTGTCGGGCGGCGCTCAACGCCGCCATGCCGTCGCCGGCGCTGCGGACCTGCCAGCCCTCGTAACGCAGCGCCATCGACAGCAGGTCGGTGAGCGTCGCCTCGTCGTCGACCACCAGCACCCGGACGGGTTCACCGTCGGGGCGACGCAATTCGATCCGGCTCGGCGCGACCTGCCCGTTGGTGACCATGGGTCCCATCGTGGCCGCGACGCCTGTGCCACGCCCCTGCGGGAGCTGTGTGCCAGCTGTGCGGCCGACCCGACGGGACGACGGTGTCACCACCGTCAGCCCCGCCTCGTGGTCACTCGGACACCCCGTACGCGTCGGTGCGCACGAACCGCATGCTCCAACCGCCCGCGTCGTCGGGTCGGTCGCGTTCGTAGAGGTGGTCCGGGCCGGGCTGCACCGGCCCGGTGCCGTCCGGGTGCCGCATGATCCAGCGCTGCGGTGGGGCGCCGTCCGACCCGGCCGGCAGCAGGCGGACCAGGCCGTCCGCGGGCCCGCCGACGAAGCGTACGGTGACCTCGCTCATCGCAGCGCCCCCTCGGGTGACCATGCCGGCACAATCGGTGACGTCGGCTCTGGCTCGCAAGCTACCGCACCCGCCACCGTCGGCGCAGCGCCGATCGCCCCGAACACCGCTGCGGTTTGCCCAGCTCGGCGCTCGGGTACCGCGATCGGAGCACCCGCCGTCGGCGGAGCGAGGGCGAGGAGTGGTCGATGCGCACACTGGACGGGCGGTATCAGCTCGAGCAGCGCATCGGTGTGGGTGGGATGTCGGAGGTGTGGCGGGCACACGACCAGGTGCTGGACCGATCGGTCGCGGTGAAGCTCATCCTTCCCGGCCCGGACGACCAGGACGGCCGGCACAGCCAGGGCGGCCCGGTGGACCGGATCCGCGCGGAGGCCCGGTCGGCCGCCCGCCTGGTGCACCCGAACGTGGCGAGCGTGCACGACTTCGGCACCGCCTCCACCTGGCCGGGCCGGGCCGTGCCCTACATCGTGATGGAGCTGGCCGAGGGCGAGACGCTCGCCGCGCACCTGCGGGCCGGGCCGCTGGACTGGCGGATCGCGGTACGGGTCTGCGCGGAGGTCGCCGCGGCGCTGGCCGCCGCGCACGCCGAGGGCATCGTGCACCGCGACGTCAAACCCGCGAACGTCATGCTCACCCCGTCGGGCGTGAAGGTGCTCGACTTCGGCATCGCCGTCCCCGCCGGCGCACCCGATCCGACCCCGACCGGGATGGTGTTGGGCACCCCGGCCTACCTCGCGCCCGAGCAGTTGGAGGGGGTGCCGGCCACCCCCGCCGCCGACATGTACGCCCTCGGCGTGCTGCTCTACTACAGCCTCACCGCCCGTCTGCCGTACCACGCGGCCACCCTCAACGAGCTGCTCGGCATACGCCGCTGTCAGCCACCGGAGCCGCTGCCCGAGATCGACGGGCTGCCGCCGGAGGTGGCGGAGTTGTGCCGCTCCTGCCTGGCCGACGATCCCGCGCTGCGCCCGAGCAGCATGGTCGCGGCGCTGCTGCTGGCCGAGGCCGTGGACGCCCGGGTGTACGTCCCGATGACGATCCCGACGCCCCGCCGGCCGGTGCCGACGTCGGCGTGGACCGAACGGGCCGCCACCGAGGCGACCGAGGCGGTGGCCCTGCTCGACGAGCCGGAGGGGGCCTCCGGGCGCTGACCGGGGGCGCACGGGCGTTTCGGCGGGCGGCGGCCGGGTAGCCGACCTGCCGAGCGACGGGAGAAACGCGATGCCGGATCAGAGTTCCTGGCTGCGTGAGGCCACCGCGACCGCCGAGGGCGGTCACGTACGCACCGACGATGGCGGGCTCTCCACCCCGCTGGCCTCGCCGCTGGCGGCGCACTGCACGGGGCTGAGACCAGAGCAGTTGCTGGCCGCCGCCTTCGCGTCCTGCCTGCATCACGCGGCGGTGGAGGCGGCCGGGGAGATCACCAACGAGGCGCACACCGTGCAGGTACGGGCGGAGGCGAAGCTGGGGCGCGACGACGACGGGCTGTACCGGGCCGACGTGCACGCCTCGATCTCGTCCGCCGGCCTGAGCCGGGATCAACTGGCCGACCTGGTGGAGTACGCGGACCGGCTCTGGCCGTTCTCCAGCGGCGACACGAGCCGGCATCGGCTGACCGTCACACCGGCAGAGAACGGTCGACACTGAGGTCTTGTCCCTCTGCCGTCCCGGTGGCCCTCAGGGCCGCCGGGCCGGGTGCACTGGCTGCTTCGCCGTCGGGCGCGCTCGGGTGCCTGTTCGCCGTCGGGCGCGCTCGGGGGCCTGTTCGCCGTCGGGCGCGCTCGGGGGCCTGTTCGCCGTCGGGCGCGCTCGGGGGCCCGGCACCACCTCGGACGGCCCCTTTGCTCTGCTTCAACCCGCGCAACAGCCGGCGTCCGGATAGCGGACAGGTGGTATTGCGTCGGTTGAAGCAGAGCAAAGGGCGCGGGAAGACCTATCCCTGCCGACTGGACGGGCAGACCGAGAGTCCCCTGTTCGGCCGATAAGGCATCATCCGAAGGGGTGAGTCGTTTCGGCGGCACGTTTCGACGCGGCGGCTCGGGCATTTGACCGCCTTCGCCCAGCCAATCGGAAATGCCGGTCTGGCCCGATCCGCGAGGTTGGTGGGCCTTGCGCCGCCTTCGGCCCTGGAAATCCCCCGGATCGGGGCAAATTGTGGCGCAGGCCACCGCACGAGCCGGCGAATTCGAGCAATTGGGTCTTTAACCTCGTCAGGTGCATCCCGACGACCCCTCCGACCAGAAGCTGACCGACGCGCATCCGAGCACCCCATCGGACGATGTCGCATCAACCGAACGGACGATCGGCCGGCACCGGGTCCCCGAACCGCCCCGGCGACCCCTGCTGGGCTCGACCCCGATCCGGGTAGCCCTGGCCACCGGTGTCACCTGCTGCCTCAGCCTCGTCGCGGTCGCCACCGCCCGGGGCAACGACGACGAGCCGGCCCGCTCGGTGGAGCCGCTCGCCGAGGCGGTGGCCGACCGCGCCGCCATCGCCGACGAGCGCGCCTCCCGGTCGCTGGACCGCGATCTCGCCCCCGCGCGGGTCCTGCCCAGCCCGACGGCGACGCCCACCCCCGCGCCCACCGTCGCCCGCAAGGCGCCGAAGAAGCCGGTCAAGCCCCGCCGACCCCGACCGGTGGCCGGTCTCGACCAGGCACAGATGGACAACGCGAAGATCATCGTGGACGTCGGCCGGGACATGAAAATGCCCCGCCGCGCCCTGGTGGTGGCCCTGGCCACCGCGATGCAGGAGAGCAACCTCTACAACCTGGCCAGCGACGTCCTCCCCGAGTCGGCCGACTACCCGAACCAGGGCAGCGGCTCCGACCACGACTCGCTCGGGTTGTTCCAGCAACGGCCCAGCAGCGGCTGGGGCACGGTGGCCGAGCTGATGCGCCCGTCGTACGCCGCGCGGGCCTTCTACAGCGCGCTGAACGAGATCCCCGGCTGGCAGGACATGAGCGTCACCGCCGCCGCCCAGGCCGTGCAGATCTCCGCCTACCCCGACGCGTACGCCCAGCACGAGGACCGGGCGTCCACCGTCGCGGCGGCGCTCACCACCTGAGCCGACCGCTCACCTCCGCGCCGACCGCTCTCAGGGACGGCCCGACGGCGGCTCCGCGCCCGCGTCCAGCTCGCCGACTCCCACCCGGCGCCCCGCCAGGCCGGCAGCCGCGGTCGGGGTGTCGGCGGGCACCTGATCCTCGGTCACCTGTCCGAGGAGCTGGTCCACCCGTGCCTCGCGCCGCCGCCGGACGTACAGGGCCGCCTCGAAGTCGCGCCGGGCCTGCACCGCCTCCTCGTACGCCTGCTCGCGTACCTGTCGTGCCTCCGCGCGGGCCTCGTGCAGTTCGGCACGGGCCTGGGCCAGGATCTCGGCGGCCGCCCGTCGCTCGCCGGTGGAGGTGTCCCCGGTGACGGCGGTGTCGCCGAGGTCCAGCCGCTGGAGGAGCCCGCTGAGCCACGCCGCTTCCTGCCGGATCTCGTCCCACTCGCCGGAGGCGTCGGCGGCACCCTCGGCGCGCGCCGCGAGCCGGGACAGCCGGATCCCCAACTCGTCCAGGCAGGAATCCACCTGCCGCCTGTCGTAACCGGTCTCAACGATGGAGAACCTCATCCCGTCGCCCCCCAGGCAGCCGCTGTTACTTCCCCTTCTGGATCCTCGGCCGCGACGGTGACGACCGAGGGGGTTCGGGAAAAATGTTCAGCATGCGCGCACGGGAGCGCGTCAGGCGCGCTTGGGCAGCACGACCACCCGGCCGAAGAACTCGTCGATGCGGCGGACCACGTCGTTGAAGTCGTCCAGGTCGATCGGCTTGGTGACGTACGCGTTGGCCTGCAACGTGTAGCTGCCGACGATGTCGGTGTCCGCGTTTGACGTGGTCAGCACCACGATCGGGATGGTGCGCAGGTCCTCGTCCTGCTTGACCGCACTGAGCACCTGCCGGCCGTCCATCCGGGGCATGTTCAGGTCCAGCAGGATCACGTCCGGCCGGCGGGCCTGCTCGTGCCGGCCCTCGGCGCGGAGGAACTCCATCGCCTCCTCGCCGTCGCTGACCACGTCGATGACCTTGTCGACGTCGGAGTCCGCCAACGCCTCCTCGATCATCAGTACGTCACCGGGGTCGTCGTCGACCACCAGGATGCGTACCGGCTGCGGGCTGTCTGCGCCCATCACTACCTGCCTCGGGTCGGCGGGGACGGGACCTGACGGTCACCGCGTTGGCGGGGAAATCTAGCCCATCAGGAGGCGCTGCGGGACGCGGGGTCGACCGATTCCGGTTCGTAGCTCAACACGTCGGCCAGACCGGTCATCCGCAACACCCGCTCGACGCGACCGTTGGCGCCGACGAGCCGGAGCCAACCACCGTCGGCCGCAGCCTGATTGTCTCCCCGGACGAACACCGCCATCCCGGTGGAATCGCAGAAGGTGAGGTCGGTGAGGTCGATCAGCACCCGGGACTCGCCGGCGGCCCGGAGCCGGTCTATCGCGGCGGTCAGCTCGGGGGACGTGCTCATGTCCAGCTCACCCGCCAGACACAGGCAGGCGCCACCGCCGTCGCGCTCGACGTAGCTGACGCTGAACGTCACCGTTCTCCCCCTCGCTCCACCCGCGGGTGGACATTTGCGGTGCGGCAAGTATACGCAGGGGCGCCACGATGACCGTAGGGCGCGGTGATCGACAGCGACGTCGGCGGGTGGACCCTCAGCGGTCGACGTCGGGCAGCCCGGCGCGCCCCAGGGCCACCATGCGCTCCGCCCGGGGGAAGTCGCGCAACGCGCCGGCGTAGTGCTCCAGGGACCGGGCGAGCGCCGACGCGGGAACCCCTCGGCTCGACAGGATCCCAGCCAGCCACTCGACGAACTCGGTGAACAACGAGGCGTCGTCGACATAGACCGCCGCGGCCAGGAAATCCACCAGGTGACCCAGATCGCTCACCGTGGAGTCGAGTTGGCTGGCGGTGTAGGTGCGCGTCGCCGGCACCCGCTCCCGCAGGTCGCTCAACGCGCTGTCGATCAGCTCGCCACGACGCCGCACCAGGCTGGCGTACTCGTCGTCGGCCAGGTGGCCCAGCCGCGCCGGCGGCACCCTGCGCAACGCCCGCTCGTCGGAGATCAGCTCAGCCGCCGAGGGCGCGTCCGGCGCCCAGGCCACGCCGAGCCGACGCGCCCACCGGCCGTCCGCACCGAACCCGCGCCCACCGACCACCACCGGTACGTCCGAGCGGCGGCAGGCCTCGATCATCCGGTGGGCGTGCGGCAGCCGCATCGGCAGCGCGCACGCCAACGCGACCGCGTGCGCGTCATAACGGTGCAGGTACGACACGAGGTGGGCCGCCGGCACACTGGCGCCCAGGAACGTCACCTGCCAGCCCCGCAACCGCAGCACCTCGGCCACCAGCCGGGGTGGCAGCGCGTGCCACTCGCCGTCCATGCACGCGACGACGACCCGCCCGCCGGTTGGGCGCGGGTTGACGTGCGTGGCGACCGCCGCCACCACCCGCTCGCTGATGTGGGTGGCCGCGTGCTCCTGGGCAACGCTCCACTCGTTGCGCGCCCACCGCTCACCCACCTCGGCCTGGGCGGGCGCGACCAGGTCGAGCAGCACCCGCTCCGCCGGCACTCCCGCGTCGAGCAGACCGATCGCCAGGTCGATCGCGGCGTCCTCGTCGGCGTCGGCGAGGCAGTCCAGGTAATCGACGTACGCGTCGCCCGGATCGGTGGCGGCGGTCGCGTCGGATTCGCCGCGCCGGTCGGAGCGGGCCGGGGCGGCGGTCACGCCTCGACCTCGCCGCGCCGCTCGGAGCGAGCCGGGGCGGCGGTCACGCCTCGACCTCGCCGCGCTGCTCGCTGAGGGCGGGTGCGGGCACCGAGTGCAGGTGCCGCGACGCGCGCCCACCCGGGCCGGCCGCCCGCAGCGCCAGCACCGCGATGTCGTCGTGATCGCCCTGCGCCAACCAGTCGCAGGTGACCTGCTCGACCCGCTCGGCCAGGGCCGGCGCCGGCATCCGTTGGCAGCCGGTCACCGTGGCCACCAGTCGTTCGGTGCCGAACTGCTCGTCGCCACGGCGGCCACCGCGGGCCTCGGTCACCCCGTCGCTGTAGAGCAGGCAGGTCTCGCCCGGTGCCAGCCGGACGGTCACCTCGCCGACCCGCGGGTCGGGCACGACCCCGATCAGCATGCCGCGCAGCGGCACCGCCTCCACCTCGCCGGAGGCGCGCAGCACCAGCGGCGGCAGATGCCCACCGCCGGCCATGGTCAGGGTGAGGCCACCGTCGCGGTGGGGACGGGCCACGCCGAGCACGATCGTGGCGAAGCGGCCCTGACCGTGCGCCTGGGTCGTCTCCAGCAACGCGTCGTTGAGCAGCCGCAGCAACCGGCCGGGCTGCGACTCCAGGCGGTGCAGCGCCTGGAGGCACTGGCGTAGCTGGCCGGTGAAGACGGCCGCCTCGACCCCCTTGCCCGACACGTCGCCGAGGAAGAACACCGAGCCGCCGTCGGCGAGCCGGTGCGAGCCGTAGAAGTCGCCACCGATGCGCAGCCCCGCCTGCGCGGGCCGGTACGCGGCGCCCCACTGCACGCCCGCGGCCTCGGCCGGCTCGACCGGCAACAGGCTGGCCTGGAGGGTGTCGGCGACCTCCGTCTGGTCGCGGTAGAGCAGCGCGGTGGTCATCGCCGCGCCGGCGCGGGCCGCGAACGCGCGGATCAGCTCCGCGTCGGCCTCGTCGTACGAGTCGGGGGCGCGACGGGCGACCAGCAACACACCGACAGGCGCGTCCCGACCCGGCAGCGGGACGACCCGCGCTGCGGTCGCGACGCCGGCGAACTCGGGCAGCCAGCCGGCGTCGACCGCCTGCTCGACCAACCAGTCCAGGGCGTGCGGCTCGACCCCGGTCAGCCCGTCGGCGATGGCGGCGGGCAGCTCGCCGGCAGCCAGCACTCCGTTGTCCACCGACGCCTGCTCGTCGAGACTGACCGCGGCCCGCCACCAGCCGGCCCGACCGGCGCGCGGTGCGAGAACCAGCACAGCAACCTCGGCCAGGGTCGGCACGGCGAGCCGGACGATCGCGGCGGCGGCCCGGGCGGGGTGCAGCGGGTTGCCCAGCTTGTCACCGACCACGGCCAGGAAGGTCGAGCGGGCCCGCTCGGCGAGCAGCGCGTCGGCGCGGCCGAGGCGGTCGGTGACGTCCTCGACGTACCAGCAGCAGTGGCCGCCGGAGAGGGGCACCTGGCGGGCGGTCAGTCGACGTCCATGATGGGTGAAGCCGCCGGGGTCGCCCTCGCTCAGGCCGGGCACACCGGCCGCGCTGAGCGGCTCGCCGAGCGTCACACCGGGCAGCAACCGCTCGGCCACCGGGCTGACGTACCGCACGACGCCGTCGACGTCGCAGACCACCAGGCCCTCGCGGAGGTGCTCGGCGACCTCTAACCAGTCGGACGCGGCGCCATCGCGGTCGAGGGCCGTCGGCGGTAGGCCCGGGGCGGAGCGGGGCGACGGGGCTGCGGCGGGCCGGGGCGACATGTCGGCGCTCCACGCCGGAGACTGTGTCGTGCTCGGCGTGAAGATCCGTCCGTCGCCCGGGTCCCAGTCCCTGACGTCGGATGCAGTCACCAGCTGAGCCTCACTCCTTGTCGTCCACCTGACCCCGTACCGGAACCGGCGTCCATGGTCCAAACTCTCCGGCCCACCCTACGCCGGGACGCGCGAAGCGGCATCTCAGCGCGGCTGGCGGGGTGCCGCCACCAGCGGCTGGGCAAGCGCGAGCGGGCGTGCCGCCGGCCCCCGATTTGCATTCGCCCACCCGGCTGGGAACATGGTGGGATGTCCGACCAGCTGTTGATCATCGAGACCACCCGGCTCGACGCCGGGCACGTCCGACTGCGGCTGACTGGCGAGCTCGACTACGCCTCCGCGCCCGAGCTGATCGCCGTCGCCGCCGACCTGCGCGACGACCAGCAGGTGCTGATCGACCTGACCGGGGTGAGCCTCTGCGACTCCTCCGGGCTCAGCGCGCTGCTGGTGGTGCACCACGCCGCCGGGGCGATCCGGCTGACCGGGGCCGGCCCGCAACTGCAACGGATGCTGGACCGCACCGGTCTGACCGAGTTGCTGACCGTGGAGCACGCCACCGACGACCTGCGGGCCATCGGCTGATCCGCGGCCGCCTCCGGGCAGCCGGGGTGGCCCCCGACCCTGGGACCTGGGGTCGGGGGCCGGAGGAATGTCTCTAGGGTGTCGTCATCGGCTGGAGTCGAGGCCCGTTCTCGCGCAGCTCGCCCGTCGGGGCCGGATCGACGTCCTCGGGCTCTCCCGAATCGGGCGTCTGGTACAGGTAGCGGACGAACTGCCCACCCGCCTCGTTGTCGTCCGCGCCAGGCCACTGGCCGATGCAGTCCATCCCGATGACCTCACGGCCGGTCCCGTCGGCCTCCTCCAGCAGCGCCCACAGGCTCACCGGGTAACACCTGGTGACCTCGGGTGTGAGCTGCCAGCGGGCGTACCAGCCGCGTCGGGCGGGGACGATCTCGACGATCTGCTTCATGACGACCTTCCTTCCGCGTACCTCGGAAGAACTCCGGTCCTGACCCGATCGTGCGCGCCGAGCGGGTGAGCACCCCTCACCCCCGCCGGATGAAGCGTCGCGGACACCGGGCCGACCCGCCCGGCGGCGTCCGTTTCGGCTCCCGGGACGGCGGGAAGGCGGCTGACACAGCCCACGATCCCCAGCGGAAGGGGTGCCACCATGCGTAAGCAGATGGAGGGCGACAACCAGCGGCGTCGGGCGCTGGCCCGGCAGGCCCGCGAACAGGGTCGCCAGCCCAGCGAGATCGGTGCCAGCCTGAGCGCTTCCAAGCAACTCACGAGCCTGGACCAGAGCAGGCGATCCGGCCCAGCGGCGGCCGGACCGCACAAGCCGGACAGTACGCGGGGCGGGCCGGCTCCGCCGCCGGTCGGCAGCGCCGACAATCCGAGGCCGCAGCCGTCCCCGCCGACCGGAGCGGCCGGGGTCAGCAGCATGGGCTACCACGACCTGGTCGACGAGGTCCGGCGTCGGGCCGGGGTCGACTTCAAGACGGCGAAGGTGGGCACCGAGGCGACCGTGCTCGTCCTCGCCTTCGCCCTGGAGGCCGCCGAGCGGCAACGCCTGCTCGCGGCGGTGCCGGCGTCGCTGCACGACGTGCTGCCCGTCGACGGCATCGAGCGACACCGTGACCTGCCCGGCTTTCTCGCCGAGGTGGGCCGGATCAGTGGCAACACCCCCGAGCAGGCCCGATACCAGGCGGAGGCGACGATCGCCGCGCTCGCCGAGCAGGATGGCGACCTCGTCGAGTCGTTGCACGTACCCGACGGGTTGCGTGACCTGCTGAACCCACCGGAGGCTGGCGGCGGCCTGGTGGGCGCCTCCACCACCACGCCCACCCTGGACCCGGACGCGGTCGACGCGGCGCTGGACGACCTGCCCTACTGGGCCGGCGACACCCAGGCTCTGCACCGGGTGGTCGCGTTGCCGCCGGACAACCTGGACCGGGTGCTCGACCGGCTCGACCGGATGCGCCAGGACACCGGGCGCGGACCGAGCATCGGACGTCCGGGCGACACCGCCGCCGTCCTGACCGTGCGCACCAGTCAGGCCAACGGGGTGACCGCGCTCGACGTGGACCTCGCCCACCGGATCGACGACGCGATCGACGAGGTGGGGGCCGGGATGGCCGGCGGCTGACCGGCTACGGCGGCACCGACGGGCCGGTGGACGCGGGACCTCCCGCTCCGCCGGCCCGTCGGCCGTGCCGGGCCGCGCGCCGGCTGGATCGGCGGCCTGAGCTAGCGTGCCCGTCATGAACCGCGCCGCCGACCGGCTGGAGCTGGTCGCCGACCCGGTCCGGCGGACCGGGCGGATCCTGCTGTCCGCCGGGGTCGAGCAGTCGTACGTGGATGTCGAGGATCCCCGGCACCTGCACTTCGAGTACGTGCGACGGATCGCCGCCGCGGTCGAGCTGGCCGCCCCGACGGGCACCCCGCTGAGCGTGCTGCACCTGGGTGGTGGCGCGTTGACGTTGCCCCGCTGGCTGGCCGCCACCCGCCCCGGCTCCCCGCAACGCGTCGTCGAGCGGGACCCGGCCGTGGTCGAGCTGGTGGCCCGGGAGTTGCCGCCGCTGCCACCGCAGGTACGGGTGGAGGTCGCCGACGCCCGGGACGCGCTCACCGCCACCCCGGCCGGTTCCCACGACCTGGTGATCGCCGACATCTACCGGGCGGCCCGGATGCCCCCGCACGTACGCACCGTCGAGTTCGCCGTCGAGGTGGCCCGCGTCCTGCGCCCCGACGGCCTGTTCCTGGTCAACGTCACGGACCTGCCGCCGCTCGTCGCCACCCGGGTGCAGGTGGCCACCCTGCGGGCGGTCTTCGCCGACGTGTGCGTACTTGGCGACCGGCGGATGCTGCGCGGTCGTCGGTACGGCAACCTGGTGTTGGCCGCGACGTCCCGACCCGCCGGGCTGCCGGTCGGCCGGCTGGCGGTGGCGGCCCTGCGGGACGCGGTGCCGGGCGGGCTGCTGCACGCCGCCGCGCTCGACACGTTCGTCGCCGGTGCGCACCCGCTCACCGACGCCGACGAGCGCGGCTGAGCGGCTGGCCTGCACGGAAGGACCAGAGCGGCCGTTCCGTCCGCAATGCCGGGTTTCTGTCGGCGAGTGCGGGGAAGGCGCGGCGGATGAGCACCGCCGACGACCGGGCGACCGCCCGCCGGACCTTGATCGTGATCGGTCTGCTGCTCGCGACCGCGCTCGCGTTGGTCCTCGTGTACGCGACCCGCCGGGTGCTGGTCTGGGCGGTGGTCGCCGCGTTCTTCGCCGTGGCGCTCAAACCCCTCGTCGACCGCGTGCAACGCCGTCTCGTGCGGCGGCGCTCGCTGGCCACGCTGCTGGTGTTCCTCGTCGCGTTCGTGCTGCTGGCGATCCTGGCCGCGCTGATCCTGGTGCCGTTGTCCGGGGAACTGGCCCGGTTCGCCGACCGGGCGCCCGAGCTGCTGCACGACGCTCGCGCCGGTCGTGGCCCGCTCGGGCAACTGCTGGAGCGCACCGGAGTGCGGCGTTACGTCAACGAGCACTCCGACCAGCTCCGCGACCTCGGCACCCGACTGCGGCAACCCGCGGTGGGCGTGCTGCGCGGCGTCGTCGAGACGGTCGCCGGGATGGTCACGGTCATCGTGCTGGCGTACCTCATGGTCCTGGAGGCCCCGCGAATCACCCGCGGCCTGCTCGCGGCGGCCGGGGACGGTCAGGGTGAGCGGCTGCGCCGGGTGGGCCGGGAGGTGTCGCGCACCGTCACCGGCTACCTCACCGGCAACCTGCTGATCAGCGTCATCTGCGGGGTGTTGACCTACGTCGTGCTGGCCCTCACCGGCGTGCCGTTCGCGGCCGTGATCGCCCTGCTGGTGGCGGTGGCCGACCTGATACCACTTGTCGGCGCCACGCTCGGCGCGGTGATCGCGGCCGGGGCCGGTTTCCTGCACTCCCCCACCGCCGGGGTGGTGGTGCTCGTCTTCTTCGTCGTCTACCAGCAGGTGGAGAACCACCTGCTCCAGCCGCTCATCCTGTCCCGGGCGGTCCGGCTCAACCCGTTGACCGTGCTGGTCAGCGTGCTGCTCGCCGCGGAGCTGGCCGGTCTGCTCGGCGCGCTGCTGGCCATCCCCGCCGCCGGCATCATCCAGGCTCTGCTGCGCGAGTACGGCCCGCGCCGGCTGCGACCCGCCGCACCGGCCGGTCCCGGCGCGCGGCGACCGGCCGGTCCCGCCCCAAGGGGCTGACCGGCCGGCGCGTGGGCTCCCCGCTCAGCGAGCCCGGGACGCGACCTCGGGTGTGGTGCTCTCCAACGGCACCGCGTTCGCCGGGACCAGCCCCAACTGGACCGCCGAACGGGTCAGCGCGGCGTCGAGCACCCAGTCGGCGCTGACCCGCGTGCGGTTGCCCGGCATCGCCATCAGGTGGTACGCCCGGGTGACCGTCTTCGCCGGCAACCCGCCCAGGTTGACCTGCAACGGGTTCGCCGCCGCGTCCTTGCCCCCCAGGTCGACGACCCAACCCAGGTCGTGGTGCTTGTACGGCTTGCGCTTGCCGAAGCCGTACGACGCGGCGATGTTGTGCGCCGCGCGCTTGCCCTGCCGCTGCGCGTGCTGAGCCGTCATCCCGCAGATCTTCCCCGGGTTCACCAGGTCGGGCACCGCGGCGGCGTCGCCGCAGGCGAACACCTCCGGGTAGCCGGGGACGTTGAGGAACTCGTCGACCACCAGCCGCCCCCGGTCGGTGCGCAAGCCCAACTCGTTGACGAACGGGTCGGGGCGCACCCCCACACACCACACCAGGGTGCAGGTCGGCACGTACTCGCCGTCGGTGAGCTTCACCCCGTCGCAGGTCGCCTCCGCCACGGAGGTGCCCAGCCGCACGTCCACACCCCGGCGGTTGAGCACCCGGTGCGAGGTGTTCGACATCCGCTCGTCCATCTCGGGCAGCACCCGCGGGGCCACGTCGAGCAACATCCACCGCGGCCGGACCGTGAGCCGGGGCCGCTGGGCGTGCAGCGCGTCGGTGAACAACTGCCCGTGCGCGGCGACCTCGGTGCCGGTGTAACCCGCCCCGACCACCACGAAGGTGGAGCGGGCCTGCTGCTCGGCCGGGTCCTCGGCCTGCTCGGCCAGTTCGACCTGCCGGACGATGTGATCATGCAGGTAGACGGCCTCGGGCAGACCGCGGAAGCCGTGCGCGTACTCGGTCACCCCCGGGATGGGCAGCAGCTTGTTGACGCTGCCCACGGCGAGGATCAGCCGGTCGTACGCCAGCCGGTTCTTCTCCCCCTCCGCCTGGGTGAAGCCGACCCACCGGTTCTGCAGGTCGACGTGGTCCGCCTCGCCGACCACCACGCGTACGCCCTTGAGCGTCCCGGTCAGCGGCACCGCGATCCGTTTGGGCTCGACCACCCCGGCCGCCACCTCGGGCAGCAACGGGAGGTAGAGGAAGTAGTCGGTGGAGTTCAGTACCACGATCTCGGCCCGATCACGGGCGATCCGGCTCAACGTCTTCGCCGCGTGGTAACCGGCGAACCCGGCCCCCACGATCACCACACGAGGTTTCGTCATTGCGGGCCGTTTCCCGTCGAAGCCCAGGACAAACGTCGCCGAACCAGGCCAGCTCGTCCGGCGAAGGGGTGCCCTACGGAGTTGGCGGCTGCGGGCGCTGCCAGCGCACGGTCACCGTCAACTGACCCTGGACGCCGGTGCGGGCGATCACCGCGCCGGCCTCCGCGGTCAACTGCACCCCGAAGGAGATCTCGACCTCGTCCGGACGGTGGGCCATCGACTGGAACTGCCCGAGCGCGGCGGAGGCGGCATCGCGGACCTCCGACAGCGCCCGGTCGAACGTCGCCCGTGCCTCACGGACCACCTTTGCGGCGTTGCCGGCCGGTGCCACGCCAGCCCGGCCGTCGACCTCGACCACCACCGAGCCGCCACCGTCGAGGTCGAATCTGCGCAATTCCGTCATCGTTCACGTCCTTTTCTCACGCGGGCGGCACGCACTTGAGATCCATCCACTCGGTACTGGGCGGCAGCCGGAATGCCTCGAGTTCGGCCAGCAGACCGTTCAGGCGTTCCGGCGCTTCGAGGTAGACCAGGACCGCCCGCTCGAAGGCCGTGGCCATCGCCGCCGGCATCAGGTCCGACCCGTCCCAGCACAGGGTGCCGGTGCGCAGCCGTTGCCCGACCGCCGCCAGGACCTGGTCCGGGTATTCGGGCGCTTCGCCACGTCGGCTGAAGGCCACGTCATCGGTGTGCTTGCGCCAGACCGCCTGCGCTTCGGCGGAGGCGAGGTACGTCATCAGTTTGTTGGCGCGCTCGGTGGCCTTGTCGTCAGTGGTGTCCTTGGTGCTGGGGCGGAACATGACCGCGACGTCGTCGGAGACCTCCCGAAGTGACGTGGTGTCCGTCGTTCCGAACTGCGGCGTCGGAAAGAAGGCCAATGGTGGGGCGGCCGAATCGGTGGCCGCCGCGCTCGGCTCCGCGGATGGCTCCGCGGATGGCTTCGGGGATGGCTTCGGCCGGTAGGTGCGGATCGCGAAGGAGCCCTGGTGGTCCAGGTGACACCGCCGTGCGGCGGGCTCCGCAGCCGGGGACGCGGACGGCTCCGCCGCCGGCTTGGGTGACAGCAGGCCCTTCGCCGCGGTGTCGTAGGTGGTGTAGAGGCTGGCTCGGGACGTCTCCTTCGAGGAGACTCCCAGCAGGGCCCCCCACTCTTCCCAGGCGGCCTTGACCTGCGGGGAATTCCAGGCGAGGTCACCGCGCGTCCACTGCTCGTAGACGGTCTGGCCGGACTGGTGCAGCAGGATGTCCTCGATCCAGTCGGTGCCCGGCCAGCCGGAGACCGACTGGGAACTCATGGCGAGGCACCAACGCACCTGCTCTTCGCCGATCTTGCTCTTGGTCAACTCGACCAGCTCGTCCCACGTCCTCGGCGGAGCGTTCGCCACATCCGTCAGCTCGGTCGGGTCGTACCAGACCACGCTCTTCAGGTTTGTGGTGATCGCGACCGCGTAGGCGAGTTCGGCGCCCGGCCCGGTCTTGGGGGCAAGCTTGATCAGCTGCGGTGCGGCGCCCGGATCGGTCGTTACGTCGCCCTTCAGCGGCGCCAACTGGCCGGCATTGACGTACCGTTGCAGGTCGTTGACGCGGGGCAGGACCGCGACGTCGGGCGGCCGGTCGCGATCGATCGCCACCTGGAGCACCTGGCTGACGTCCCGGTGCCCCTGGTAGTCGGTGGGAACATCGGACTGCTCCTCGAAGGCCTCCAGCACCGCCTCGAACGCGTCCGCCTCGCCGTCGGTCCACGAGCCCAAGACGGTCAACTCGTCAGCGGGCTCGGCAGAGCACCCGTTCAGCGCGACACCGGCAAGCAGCACCGTGACCATCGCCAGTGCCGTCCGAGCCACCCGTCCGCTGTGCTTCATGGTCACCGCCTTACATATTCGGCCAGGCGGGGCTGGAAGCCCAAAAGGACCAGCCCCGCGATGACGAGCGCGAGCACGGGCAGCAGAACTTCGCCGCGACGGCTGTTGGCCGCGTCGTCGGCAACGTTCGTGAGGGCGTCATTGGCCGCGACTTCGGCGTCGTTCGTGCCGCCGGCGACGGCCCCCGGCGTCGGAGGCGGGGACGGGAACGAGCGGCGCAGCGCCGCTGTGGTGTCGACGCAGGCCACCTTGCCACACTGCTTCTCCACCTGATCGGCGAGGCCGTAAGCGGCACGGGAGCCGACGTCCACGGCCTGGCGCTCCCTGCTGCCGTCAACACGACGCACGCCCGCTTGAGCCTCGTCCAGCTTGTCCGCCGACAGGTTGCTCAGCCCGGTGAGGCCCATCATCCCCACCACCGCGGCCGTGGCCAGCAGCAGGGGGACGTTCGCCGTCCGGCGGAAGCGGCGAGTCAGATATGCCTGTGTCCACACCAACAACACGCCGAGCGTGACCATCGGCAGCAACCAGACGACAGTGGTCCGTTCGTTGGTCCACAGGTTGTCCGCCTGGGCGTCCAGGGCGTCCCGTTGCTTGTCCCGCAGATCCTGCAGCCGGTCCAGAATATCGTTCAACAGGCTCGCCGCCTCCCGGAGCGCGGCCACCCCGAGCGCCCCCAGTTCGGCATCTCGAAAGCGCGCGTCGGCCTGGCCGATCAGCCCGGTGTACGTGACCAGCAGCGCCTCGATCGTCTGGATGTCCCGGGTGCCTTTGTCCCTGGCCGCGTTGTTCTCCGCCACCAGGGTGAGGAACTGACCGGCGGCAGCGATTTGACGTTGGTATTCCACCCCGGGCCCGCCGAGGACGACACCACCCCTGCTGAGATTGTCCACCGCCGCGAGGTGCGCGTTGCGCAGTGCGTCCTGTGCGTCGTAACTGGCGAGGATCGCCGGCACGGAACGCTCCGCGGCGATGTCGGCGTTGCCGGCGACACCGAGGAAGACCGTCAGACCTGTCGCCAGGGTGACGGCGGTGACCCCGAGCAGCCACCCGCGCAGGCGCACCAGGGTCTGCCGGGTGGTGCTGCCCCACGGCGGCCTACGCGCGTCCGCCGTCATGCCGACACTCCCGCCTTCGGTTCGTCAGTGAACGGGGCGCCACAGTTCTCGCAGATTTCCGAGCCCGCCGGCGAACTCTCCAGACAGGTGCCGCAGATCTTCTCCGCGATCGCGGGCCCCCGTGGCGCGGGTGGGTGGGTGGGGTTGCGCACCGAGCCGACGATGCTGACCTTGATGTCGGTCTGGCTCAGATCTCCCTTGAGCCGGACGAGGCCACCGGGCTCGATGTCCACCAGATGCCGCAGTTGCTCCAGGGCGGCCTCGTCCCGTGCCGCGGAAGCCAGCGCCACCGCCTGGGCCCACTGCGCGTGTGCCTCGACCCGGTCACCGCGGTCATACGCGTCACAGCCGGCGTTGATCGCCTGCCGGACGTCCTCCTGCCCGGTCAACTGGGAGACGCTGAGGTCGATTCGGGCCGACTTGGCCATGTCGACGGTCCAGTTCACGAGGACTGTCGCGGCAGCGGCCCGCAGGTCCCCGTCGACCACCAGGTCGACCCGGGCGGCCAACCGGTCCTGCTCCAGGATGTCGTCGGGCGCCCCGACCCGCAGGCAGAGGTGGAAGTCGCGGCGCTCGGCACCCCACGAGCCGGTGGCGAACTCCCACGTCCGCTCGTCGACCCGGTCGGCGTACCCGGTGAGATCCTGGATGGTGGGGCTGCTCTGTTTGAAGAAGACCAACTCCGCGTACAGCATGGTCCGCAACCGGATCCGGACGTCCGGCAGCAGCTTGGTCAGCGCGGCGAGAACGGACTCCTGGAAGCTGGCGGCCAGGTCGCCGGGCCGCCGTACCGCCTCGGCGGTGCCGTGCAGCGCGGCGGCGATCCGGAGCAGGTCCGCGGGGTGCCAACCCTCTCCGATGCCGCGCGGGTCGCAGACGAACCGACCTGCGCAGTCGCGCAGGACGCGCGTCAGCTCCTCCTCGGTCTCGTGCTCGTTGATGCCGTCGGTGAGCAACAGCACGTGGTTGATCGTCGACGCGGAGGCCGGGATCAGGTCCCGGGCGGCCGCGAGCCAACTGCCCATCGCCGTCCCGCCGCTGGCGCCGAGGCGTGCGACCACGGCACGGGCCTCCTTCCGGGTGGCCGGCGAGGCGGTCGCGAGCGTCCCGGTCGACGGGTAGACCACAGTGGCCTCGTGGGTCCCCTGGATCACCGCGAACCGGACACCGTCCGGCAGGACGTTGACGGCCGCGGCGGCGGCCTGCTGCGCGGCGGCCATCTTGGTCGGTGGGTCGGCCATCGATCCCGAACAGTCGATCACCAGCACCTCGACCAGCCGGGACGGATCCGTTCCGACGGGCGGGTCGTCCCCGGCCGCCGCTTCCTGTCCGGCCACCGACAGGACCGCGTGCATCTCCCGACCGCCCACGGGCAGAAATTTGTTCTGGTTGACTTCCAGGTCGAACTTCATCGCAGTATCCACCCGTTCACGCTCCGTTCCGGGTCGGGTCACCATCGGGTGCGGGGTCGGACGGCGTTCGCCCGGTCGACGAGCAGGTCGTGGGCAGCGCGCCGGGCGTCGATGCGACGCGCCCGGCGAAATCGGCCCGAGCGCGCCACCACCGGGTCGGGGAGTTCGGCGTTCTGCGCCTGCTGACCCAGGGACCGGTAGGACCTCTCCAGCAACTCACGGATGGCGCGTTCGGTCGGCGGTGTACCCAGCACCGGGCCGTCGGCCAGGTCGGTGGCGTCTCCGGAACAGGCCAGGTCGAGTGCCATCTCCCGGATCGCCGTGGTCAGCCGGTCCCGCGACTCGCCGTCGATGTTCAGCGCGGCCAGCCGGCGGACGGCCAGGTTGAGTTCAGCGGCGCTGGGTGGGCCGCCGGGCAGCCGGGACGACAGCACCCGCACCGCGGCGACCCGCGCGGCGTCGTGGTGCCGGGAGAGCGCCGGCACCTCGTCGAGGACGGCCACCGCCCCGGCCCGGTCGGCCACCGCCAGCCGAAGCCGCGCCAACCCGAACGCGGCGCTGGCCTGGAAGGGATCGCGCAGCCAGACGGCCGCGTAGTAGCGTGCCGCCCTCGCCTCGTCACCGGCCCGCTCGGCGCAGTAGCCGAGCGCCAGCTTCGGCGCGATCTCTCCCGCGATGTCGCTGTAGACCGCGTCGAACTGCTGCCCCGCCTCGTCGATCCGGTCGGCGGCGAGCGCGAGCAGCCCGCGGTGCCAGGCGATCCGCCAGTCGACGTCGGCTCGCGTGCCGGTCAGTGTCTCGGCGCCGGCCAGCCTCGCGGCTGCCGCGTCGGGGTCGGCCAGCGCGAGGTGCGCCCGGCACCTGCTCAGCTCGATCTCCACCGACGTCTGCTCGACCATCGACAGCTCACCCAGCAGGGCCTGGGCGTCCGACGCGTCGACAGTGCGGAGCACGTCGACGGCCGGGTCGTCCGGGTCGGGTCGGGGCACCGCCAGACCGAGGGCCACGTTGACGGCGGCGGGCAGGCCGTCGCCCAGGAGCGTGCCGTCGCCCGCGCCGATCCAGGTACGCAGGGGCAGGACCAGCCCCAGGCCCGCGTCCAACAGCTGCGCGGACGGTTGAAAGAGTGAGATCGGTTCGGGCTGACGCCGGTCCGGCTGGCCCGCCAGGATCTCCCGCAACACCCCGAGAAGCTGCTCGGACATCTCGGCGGCGGAGGCGAACCGCCGGTCCCAGTCCGGGCGGACCGCGCGGGCGACGAGCCGGTTGAACGACTCGATGCCGAGGGCGTCCGGGGCCGCGCCCGGAGTGTCCGGGCCGGACGTGCGGGACCGGTACAACTCCTCGAGCGTGCGACCGACGGAGAACAGGTCGGAGCGCTCGGTCGGCCCCCGGGTCTGGAATTCGGTCCTGCTGACCGAGAAGTCGACGGAGTGGACGATCCCCTCGGTGCCGCTGCCGGCCTTGCGGACCCCGCCCAGGTCGATCACCTTGATCCGGTCGGCGGTGCGCATCACGTTGTCGGGCTTCATGTCGGTGTAGAGCAGCCCTCGCCGGTGCAGGTAGTCGAGTGCGGCGAGGATCTCGTGACCGTAGGCGAGGATGTGGTCGATCGGCAGCGAGACATCGGGCTGTCGCGGGTCCTTCGCGGCAGCCTGCAACCTACGCAGCGACATGCCGTCGAGGTAGTCCATCACGATGTAGCCGGTGGGGCCGGCGACCGGGTCGTCGTGGGTGGCGAAGTCGATGCTCCGGACGATGTTGGGGTGGTCCAGCGCGTTGAGGAACCATCGCTCCTCGACCGCGGCCTTGAGGGAGGCCTCGTCGGCGGCGTGCAGCACACCCTTGAGCGCGACGTCGACGTGGTCGTTGTGGGTGTCGTGGGCGAGGTAGACCCACCCCTGCCCGCCCCGGGCCACACAGCGGACCACCTGGTAGCGGTCGGCGACGACATCGTTGGCGCGCAGACCGGGGAGGAAGTTGAACGGCGTCGGAATCGGACAGTAGGGGCAGAAGCCTCGGTCCCGACCCGGTCGACCGCCCCGGCTCCGACCGACCGGGTGACCCTTGGGGCAGAAGCGGAACTCGTCAGGCACCCGCAACGGTTGGGTGCTCGTGCCGTCGGGCGAGAAGGTCAGCACCGGAAGGGAGACGAGGCTGGCCACCGTCCAGATGTCGCGGGCGGTCGACCGGGACGGAGTCGCGGCCGGCTCGGCGCTGCCGGTGGTGAGCGGTGCCAGGCCGCAGACGTCACAGAACCCGGTCTCGTCGACGGTGCCGGCGCAGCCTGGCCAGTCGCATGATGTGGTCACGGCCCGTCCCCTCCACTGCGCCCGTCAGCTCGGTGCGAGACCGCCTCGGTGTACTGGCGTACCGCCGCCTCGGCGGCCACCAGATCGCACGGCGCGGACAGCAGCAGCTCGTGCGCGCGGCGGTACGACGTGCCGAGCGCGGGATCCTCGGCCAGCCGGTGCTGCACGGCCTTCGCGCGATAGGCGCCCAGCCGGCCGTGCAGCTCGGACCAGAGATCCTCCCGGGCCGCGATCTCCCGGCGGACCGATTCGGCCGCGCCAAGCGCCCGGTCGGTGGCCCGCTCGGTCGAGGCGAGCAGGGCGGCCAGGGTGTCGCCGTCGGTGGTGGTGGCGGCGGTGGTGGCGGCTCGCAGCTTGGTCAGTTGGATGCGCAGCTCGGTGGCCCTGGGCTGGAGCCGCGGCACGTCGGCGACCAGGGCTGCCGCCCTGCGGTACGCGCGGCGGGCGGCGTCCTCGGTGGCCTGGAGACTGGCGACGCGCCTCGCCAACAACGTGGTGCGCAGCGGGATCGACTCACCGCGGAAGGTCAGCAGCATCCGCAGATCCCGGGCGGGCGCCTGGTCGACGAGCGGAAGCACCACCTCGGACAGCAGCGTCTCGGGCTCGGCGGCCTCGTCGATGTTGTTGATGATGATGGAGCGCGGCGTCGCCTCGGCGGCCCGGTCGTGGCCCGGAGCCGTGCTCGCGGCGTCCGCTTCGCCGGCCCAGTCGGCGATCCGGCGGGACACGTCCTTCGTGCCCCGGTCCGTCGCGTCCACCGCGAGGTCGATGCTGCCGATCGGCGGAGCGTCCGGGAACTCGTCCGGGTCGATCGATGGCCGCAGCTCCCGACTGGAGAGCACGGCGGCCCGCCGCACCGCCGCCGCGACGTCGGACTCGCGGTGGTCGACGACGATGACGAGCACGTTGTCGGACGAGAGGCGACCGAAGAAGTCCGCGAGCTGACGCAGAACCCCCGGGTTCGCCGGCGTGTCCTCCGTGGAACGGAAGCGTGGGTCGACCGAGGATTCGCCGGGCACCTGGGCGCGGAGCCGCGGGAGACGGCCCAGGATCGTCTCGACCGGGATCATCCAGGACAGGCCGCTGCCCGGGTCGGTGGCGCCGGCCACGTCCGGGTTGCGGCCGCCGTCAAGGTACGTGCTGACCACCATCCCGACGACGTGCCCGGTCTGCGCGTCGACCGCCGCCGAGCCGCTGAAACCGGGGCTGACCTGGGGACCGGTGGTCGACGAGAGCATCTGGACGCGTTCCCGTCCCGCCCCGGACCGACCGGTGAGCCGCGCCTCGACGTAGACGCCGTGTTCCAGAGTTTCCGGAAAGCCGTACATGATGACGCGGCGGTCCCAGGTGCCCCGCATGCGGCGCAACGGCGCGAACGGGCCCTGCGGCGCGGGGTCTGCCAGCTCAAGCAGCGCGATGTCGTCCCGTCCGTCGCTTGTGGGCGGCCACCAGCAGCCGGGTACGACCCGGGCCGGGACTGTTTGGCTGTCCGGTTGGCCGACCAGGTCGACCAGGACCGTCCACGCCGGCTCGGTGCCGGGGAGGTCGGTATCGCCGGCCGCGCCGACGACGTGGGCGCAGGTCAGGACGTGGCGGTCATCAAGTGCCATCCCGGCGCCCAGCACCTCACCGTGCTCGGCACGGACACGGACCGGCCAGGGCTCATTGCCGGGACTGACCATCACCTCGCCGAGGGTAATCGAGCCAGACCATCTCCGTTGATCCTCGTCGTTGCTTATGTTCTATTTTATACCGTTTTGCAGGCACCTATTGTCAATCATGTGACGTGGCTCAGCCGCCATCCGGCGGCCCTCCGGACCCGCTCGGCGCGGTGATCGCCCAGCGTTCGTGGTCGCGCCAGGCGCCATCGACGAACAGGTAGTCCGGCGAGAAGCCCTCCAGCCGGAAACCCAGCTTGCGGGCGACCCGGCGTGACGGTTCGTTGCCCGGTTGGATGTTCGCCTCCAGGCGGTGCAGTCCGACCGTGTGGAACGCGTGGTCGATCACCAGCGCCACGCCCGCCGAGGCGTGCCCGGTCCCGCTGTACGGCTGGAACGCCGCGTATCCCAGGTAACCTCCGCGCAGCGCACCCAGCACGATCCCGCTGATGTTCACGTAGCCGGCGATCGCACCGCTGGCCCGGTCACAGATCAGGTAACCGACGCTGTCGCGGCGGCGGATCCGCCTCAGGTAGTCGTCGTACTCCTGCGGGCTGGACGGCGCGACCAACCACGGGTGGTGCAGGTCCCGACTGCGCCGGGCGGCGGCGACGAACTCGTCGGAGTCGGTGGGCCGGGGCCGCCGGATCGCGGCGGGGCCACCGGTACGCAGATATCTCACGGCCGACCACTCGGACCGGTCGATGCCGCTCGTGTCGACGCCTCCCGAGCGTCGAGCAGGGCGGGGAGGTGATCCTTGCTCCAGGCCCGTGCCGCCTCGATCAGGGTCAACAGCGTGCGCCCCAGGTCGGTGAGTTCGTACTCGACGCGCGGCGGATTTCCGGGTACGCGGTGCGCACCACGTTAGCGTGCCGTCCGGAGCCAGAACTCGCCGCCGTCCGGGTCGGCCATCAACACCCGCCCGCCAATATCGCCGCGGTCGGCGTCGACGACTGTCGCGCCGAGCGACAGCAGACGGTCGATCTCCGCCGGCCGGTCGGTGTCGACGCCCGGGGCGACGTCGAATCGGACCCGGTCCCGGCCCCCGTTCGGCATGTACGGCGGACCGCCCCAGGAGATCTTCGTGCCTCCGTGGGGAGACTGGATCGCCGTCTCCTCGTCCTGGTCCCAGACCAGTGGCCACCCCAGCGCGGCGCTCCAGAAGTAGCCGACCTGCGGCGATCCGTCGCAGGCGAGTGCGCCGATCGGCGCGGTGTCGGCGAGGAACTTGTTGCCCGGCCCGATCAGGTCGAACTCGTTGCCCTCGGGGTCGGCGAGGACCACGTGATCGTCGTTCGGGTCCTGGCCGATGTCGATGTGTCGTCCGCCGAGCTCCAGGGCCCTGGCCACCGACCGCTGCTGGTCCTCCAGCGAGCTGCTCGTCAGGTCGAAGTGCATCCGGTTCTGGACGACCTTGGGCTGCTGGTGCTGGGTGAAGCGGATCCGGAAGTCGGGGTCGCCGGCGGGCAGCAGCAGGACGCCGTCACGTGGATCGTCGACGATCTCCCGGCCGAGGAGCCCGGACCAGAACTGCGCGAGTCGCAGCGGCTCGCGTGCGTCGAAGCAGATCGCGAACAGGTGTGCAGTCATCGCCTCGCCCATCTCCCCTGCGACCGGGCGCCGCGCCGGCCGATGGGGCGGAAGCCTAAGGGGTGGGCCGGGTCACCCGCACCCGACTTTCCGTGCCGCGGCTGGGACGCCGAGCGTCCGATCAGCCGAGCGCCCGTTCACCGGACGGGACACGTCGCGGCGGTGAAGGCGTGCGGGGCGATCTCGGCCGACTGTTCCAGTTGGTCGCGCCGGGTGCCGGCTGCCGCGTGCACGGCGTGAGCCCTCGGTGACGACGCGTCCGCGCGCATGATCCACACGGTTTCTTGATCTGGGGGGTAACCAGGACGCCCGGACACCCCGAGATCAATGAACCCGAGTGGATCACGGGCGATCCGGGCGGGCCAGCGCGTCGGCGAGACGGGCGATGCCGTACTCGTATGCCGTGTCGACGTCGCCGCCCAGCTTGAAGGCGCCGGCCAGTTCCATGCTGACGAATCCGTTCGCCCACGCGGTGAGCGTCCGTGCGGCGTCCAGGGCGTGGTCCTCGCCGGCGAGCTTCGCGGTCACCCGCAGCACGGGTTCGACGGCGTGGGTGAGGACGATGCTGGGTCCGGCGAGGTCGGATCGCGGTGCGAAGATCAGCTGGTAGCCCCGCGGTCGGGCGTGCGCGAACGCGCGGAAGGCGCGGGCCAGCTCGGCCAGCTCGCGGCGCGGGTCGGTGCCGGCACCGATCGCGGCGAGCCGTTCGCCGAGGTCGCGGATGGTGGCTTCGGTGATGAGGCGCACCAGGTCGTCGCGGTTTCGCACCCGCTTGTACAGCGACGGTGCGCGCACGCCGACCCGGTCGGCGACGGCCTGCATGGTCAGGCCGGCGATACCCGCTGATTCCAGGATGTCCTGCCCGGCGCGAACGATGGCGTCGACGGAGGTCCGATCGGGTGTCGGCATTCCGCTTTCCTCCGGCTCGGGGGTCAGGTGCGATGGCTATTGACCATAACCATGATGGCTACGTACCATAGCCACATGCTGACGATAGCAATCCCGACACGGGTGCGGCGATGAGGCTCGCCCCGCACCTGCGCCGCATCGGCAACGACATCGTGGCCGTCTACCTCGTCGACACGGACGAGGGTGTGACAGTCATCGACGCGGGCCTGGCCGGGCACTGGCGCGAACTGCGGGCCGAACTGTCGGACCTGGGCCGCTCGGTGGACGACATCCGCGGCGTCGTCCTCACCCACGGCGACACCGACCACCTCGGGTTCGCCGAACGGCTCCGGCGAGACCACGGTGTCCCGATCTACGTGCACGAGGCGGACGCCGCCCGCGCGCGAGGCGAGGTCAAGGCCGACACGTCGTGGGGCACGATGAAGCTCGGCGCGACGGCCGGCTTCTTCTGGTACGCGATGCGCAAGGGCGGACTTCGCACCACTCACCTCACCGAGGTCGTCGCCGTGCACGACGGCCAGGTGCTCGACCTGCCCGGCGCGCCACGCGTCATCGCGGTCCCCGGGCACTCGGCGGGCAGCATCGCCATCCACGTGCCGATCGCCGACGCCGTCTTCGTCGGCGACGCCCTGACCACCCGGCACGTGCTGACCGGCCAGCGGGGTCCGCAACCCGCGCCCTTCACCGACGACCCCCACCAGGCGCTGGCGTCACTGCGCCACCTCGAGGGCGTCCAGGCGACGTGGGTCCTACCGGGGCACGGCACCCCGTGGTCCGGTGGCGTCGCCGAGGCGGTACACGCGATCAGGACCGTCGCCGACGCCTGACCCGGCCAGCCGGCGTTCACCCCGCAAGGTCAACTCGGCTTCACTGATGTCGGGGCATCCGGGACATCCGGAAACCGCGAGTTCAATGAACCCGAGTCGATCATGCTGCGCGGGCGCGAGGGTCGTTCAGAGCGGGCCGGTAACCGTCTGTTCCATCGGCATCGGCACCTGGAGGTACGTGGTGCCGCGCAGGTCCAGCCAGGCCCGGTCCGGTCCACGGACCAGTCGCACCATCACCTCCTCGCAGGAGGGGCAGCGGGCGACCAGACCCGGGGCGTGCGAGTAGACGTGCAGGCTGGCCATCGAGCCGGTCGTCCCGCAGTTCTCACAACGGCCCATCGCGGTGCTCAGGTCCACGGTGAACAGCTCACGCATCGGGCCGTCGAGCATGTTGCCGTCCAGGTACGACATCTCGGTCATCGGATCTCCTCGGCGTTACGGGAGCGGTCGGGCGGTCAGCCGGTGGGGCCGAAGCGTTCGGTCTTGACCCGCCGCGACGGATGACCCAGCCCCACCAGCAGGTCGGCCACGGTCTCCACGAACGCGGTCGGACCGCACACGTAGGTGAGCGGTTCCAGGTCCGGCGGCCAGCCATGCGTGTTGACGTCGGCCAACCCGATCCGGTGCGGCTCGCCGCGCCAGCCCTCGGGCGCCTCGCGGGTGTAGACGTACGCGATGTCCAGGCCGAAGTCGTCGCGGACCCGGCGGCGCAGCTCGTCGGCGTAGATCACGTCGCCCGGGGTGCGCACCGAGTAGATCAGCCGGAACGGCGCCTTGCTGCCGGTCGCCCGCCGCGCCCGGATCATCGCCATCAACGGCACGATGCCGGACCCACCGGCGACCAGCTGCACCGGCGCGGTCTCCTCGGGCCGCCAGATGAACCAGCCACCGAGCGGTCCGCGAACCTCCACCGGGTCGCCGTCGGCAAAGACATCGATGAGGTACGGCGACACCTCACCGTCGTGCACCCGCTGCACGGTCACCTCGATGCGCGGGCCACCCGGGCCGTCCACCACCGGCCCGGCGATCGAGTACGACCGGGCGGCCTGGTAGCCGTCCGGGGCGGTGAGCCGCAGGTCGACGTGCTGCCCCGGCAGGTGCCCCGGCCAGTCCGGCACCTCCAGCACCAGGGTCTGCGCGCTCGGTGTCTCCACCCGGCGCTCCACCAGCCGGCCGACCTGCCACCGGTTGGGCGTACGGCGCTGGGTACTCGTCGCCACGGCGCGCTCAGTCACCCTGGTACCGCTGTTCGCGCCACGGGTCGCCGTAGTCGTGATAGCCGGCGGTCTCCCAGAACCCCGGCTCGTCCATCGTCTTGAGCCGGAGGCCGCGCACCCACTTGGCGGACTTCCAGAAGTACAGGTGCGGCACCAGCAGCCGGGCCGGCCCGCCGTGCTCGGCGGGCAGCGGCGCGCCGTCGAAGGTGTGCACCACCCAGGCCTGACCGCCGCGCAGGTCGTCCAGCGGCAGGTTCGTGGTGTACCCGCCGTAGGAGTGCGCCAGCGCGAAGTGCGCGCCGGTGTCGACGTCGGCGAGCAGCGTGTCCAGGGAGACGCCCTGCCACGTGGTGCCGAGTTTGGACCACCGGGTGACGCAGTGGATGTCCACCTGTGGCGTCTCCTGCGGCAGGGCCATCAACTCCTGCCACGACCACCGGTGTTCGCTGCCGTTCTCGGCGGAGATGACGAACTCCCAGGTGTCCAGGGACACCCGGGGCGTCGGGCCGGCCGAGAGCACCGGGAAGTCCTCGGTCAGGTACTGGCCGGGTGGCAGGGCCGGCTCCTGCGTTCGGGGTCGACCCTGAAAGCCCGGTGACACGATTCCCATTGCACAGTCGTACCACCCGCGCCGGCCCGGCCGGGAGCTTTCCCGCGTACCTCCTGGTCGTGCCGGCGCGGTGCGGTCAGTGCCGCTCCGCGACGACCTCGCGCTCCTCGGGCACGTCGCCGCCCCGGGTGGCGCGCAGGCTGGTCAGGGTGACCACCGCCAGCACGCCGATGATCACGCCGAGCGAGATCTCGGTGGGGATCTCCCACACGCTGTCCCAGATGCCGTGCGCCCAGTGCAGACCGAGCTTGAGGCCGATGAACGCCAGGATGATGGCCAGGCCGTAGCTGAGGTGCACCAGCCGGCTCAGCGCCGCGTGCAGGACGAAGTAGAGCGCCCGCAGGCCGAGCAGGGCGAACGCGTTGGTGGCGAAGACCAGGTACGGGTCCTCGGTGATGCCGTAGACCGCCGGCACCGAGTCGACCGCGAAGACGATGTCGGTGGCCAGCACCGCCACCACCACCAGGGCGAACGGGGTGAGCGCCCGCTTCGCGCCCTGCCGGACGGTCATCTTCGTGCCGTGGTACTCGTCGACCACCGGCATGACCTTGCGCAGCAGCTTCACCGAGCGCATCTTGTTGATGTCGACTTCCTGCTGATGCCCGGACATCGCGTCGCGCAACAGCTTCACCGCCGTGGCGATGAGGATGATCGCGAAGAGCAGAAAGGCGAAGTCGAGGGTCTGCAACGCCGCCGCGCCGAGAGCGATGAAGATGGCCCGCAGCACCAGTGCGCCGGCGATGCCGTAGAGCAGCACCCGCTGGGCGAGCACCGCCGGCACCGCGAACGCGGCCAGCAGCAGCATGAAGACGAAGAGGTTGTCGACCGAGAGCGACTTTTCCACCAGGTAACCGGTCAGGTACTGCACACCCTGGTCGGAGCCGTACCGGGACCAGATCCAACCGCCGAACGCGAGCGGCAGCGCGACGTAGAACGCCGACCAGCCGATCGCCTCCCGCATGGACACCTCGTGCGGGCGGCGCGTGACCAGGAAATCGAGTACCAGCAGCAGGATGACGCCGATGATGGTCACCGCCCACAGCATGGGCGTGCCCACCGACGACAGGTCGCTGGCGGCGGACAAATAAGACACTTCGGTCATGGCTCTCCTCGAACACCGTCATGTTCGAGGTCTCCTTCACCCATCACCTGATGGGCAACCACCCGAGGCACGCCGGGCGTGCCGTACTGACCGGAATGGTTCGTGGGAAGTACTCCCCTCGCACGACAAGGTTAGGCCCTGCGGAATCTCCGCGCCAAGCGGGACATCAATGGTTGCCCTGGTAAACAGCTGTGTGTGCCGTGGTCAGGCGCGGCGCAGCGTCGCCCCCGGAGCCATCGCCTGCTCCACCAGGCCCCGATAGTCGCGCGGCAACTGAGTGACGACGTCATCGAACTCGCCACCGGTGATCGCCTCCCGCAGGGTGGTGAAGACCGCCCGCGCGGCGTCCCGGGCGGCCGGCTCCTGCACTCCCGCGCGCAACGCCACCCGGGCGACGAACTCGGCCGCCCCGAACCGGTCCGCCTGCTCGGTACTCGGGCTCGGCTTGAGCACCAGTTGCAACGGCTGCGGCAGCTGGGCGGCCAGGTCCAGGACCTCACCGCCGGTCAGCCGCTCGGCGAACGTCTCCAGGACGGCGCGGGTCAGCTCGACCGCCCGCTGCGAGGACGTCGCGGTGCGGTGGGAAACCTGGTCGATGAAGGTGTCGTAGTTCATCGCGTACTCCCTTGGGCTCGCGTCGGCGTTTGCGGGTACCCGCGGCGGCGGGGCGGAAACGGTGCCGGGATTCCTGCGCCGGTCGGGCGTGACCGGCCGGCGGGTGGGTAACCGCCGCCGGTCGTGACCACATCGATGCCCCGAGGGAGCCCACGCCATGGCGAGCTACGCCGACGTCCTGCAGTACCTGTCGAGCCTGGACTACCCGGCCGAGAAGGACGACGTGGTCCGCGAGGCCGAACGGGAGGGCGCGCCGCCGGACGTGCTGAAGGCGTTGCGGGCCCTGCCGCCGGTGGACTACGCCAACGGCACCGAGGTGGCCCGCTCGGCCGGCATCGAGGCAGCACCCGAGGTGGGTCCCGCGCAGCGCGCCGAACAGGCCCGGGACAAGACACACAACCGGGTCTCGCAGCATCTGCGCGGCATCTGACCCGGCGGTGGCGACCGCGGCTCCGACACCGGGGCGTCGCCGATGACCCACACCGGACCCGCATCCCGACCGCGGTCCCGCCCGCCGGACGCGCGCTTTCCGGCCGCGCTGCAACTCGCCGTGGTGGCCGTGGTCGGTGTCATCGCCGGCTGCCTCTTCGCGCTGCTGCTACCCCTACCGCTCGCCGCGCTCGCGGGCTGGGACGTGGGCGCGCTGAGCTGGCTCGCCCTGGTCTGGCACAAGCTCTGGCCGATGGACGCCGAGCGGACCGCCCGGCTGGCCGTACACGAGGACCCGAACCGGGCGATCCGCGACGCGCTGCTGCTCGTCGCCTGCCTGGCCAGCCTGCTGGCCGTGGGACTGGTGGTGGCCAGCGCCCAGAGCGCGCCACCAGGGCTCGGCCGGGAGGCGCACGGCGCCCTCGGCGTCCTCAGCGTGCTGCTGTCCTGGTTCGTGGTGCACACCGTGTTCGCCGCCCGGTACGCCCGGATCTACTACACCGGCCCGGACGGTGGGGTGAACTTCAACCAGTCCGAGCCGCCGCGCTACTCCGACTTCGCGTACGTCGCGTTCACCATCGGGACGACGTTCCAGATCTCCGACACCAACCTCACCAGCAACGAGATGCGTCGCACGGTGCTGCGGCACTCGATGGTGTCGTACCTGTTCGGTGCCTTCATCATCGCCGTGACCGTGAATCTGCTGGCCGGCCTGGCCAACTGAGCGGGTGCGACGGAGGGGCTCGCGCTGGCCCCGGAGGTGGCACGGAGCGGCGCTCAACGAGGGCCGGGACAGGCGGGCGCCCCTGGTCACGAACCGCGACCCAGGGCGCCACGCAAGCCTGCCCAGGCGGTGAACCGCGTCCGAACCGGTCGCGGGTCACCAAGCGGTGGATGCCCGCCCGAACCGAGCGGTCAGCACTGCCGGGACCAACCATACGACAGAACATCCTCCGTTTGGTCAGATTTTGGCGAAGTGTGGTCCAGGGCACGTCACGGCCGACCAGCAACCTCCGCGTACCGGTGCTCCAGGTCGACCCGGGCCAGCGCCCCCACCAGCCAGGCCAGCTGCTCCGACTCGCCGCTGGCAAGGCCGGCCAGGTCGTCCGCCGACCTGCCCAGGCCGGGCGGGCCGCCGACAAGGCCCGGCGGTCGGCGACCGGCGCCACCTCCCGCCACAGCGCCTGCGCCTCACGGAGAAACAACTCGACGACCTGACCATCCACGCCCGGAAGCTCGGTGAGGAGTGATCAGGGTGGTCGGCATGCCGGCGACTACCCGAGCGACCCTCGGTCACACCCGGCCCGCGTCGGGCCGCGTCAGCTGTGCAGGCCGCCGGTGCGGTCGCGCGCCTTGAGGCGGGTCGTGGGCAGGGCGGGGGCCGGCAGCGGAGGCGCCGAATCGTCGGCGACCACGCCGAACCGTCCGTCCCCGGCCATCCAGTCCGCCCGGGCTGCCGCGATCTCCTCGTGCGAGCGGCCGACGAAGTTCCACCACATGACCAGCGGCTCCTCGAACGGCGCACCGCCCAACAACAGCAAGCGGGCCCCGGCCCCGCCGCGCACGGTCAGCTCGCGGCGACCGGAGCCCAGGTACAGCAACTCCCCCGGCTCGAAGCCCACCTCGGCGGCCTCGGCGGCGCCGGACATCGCCAGCAGGGCGTACTCGAAGTCGGGCCGCAGCGTCAACGTCGTCGGCGCCTCACCACTCAACTCCAGCTGCACGCCGACCAGCGGGGTGTGCACCACCGCCGGTGACCGCTGCCCGGCGAACTCGCCAACCAGCAGGGTGAGATCCAGATCGCCGTCGCGCCACCGCGGCAGGTCGGCGTGGTGCGCGAAGTCGGCCGCGCCGGCCCGCGCCGGGTCCGGCAGCGCCACCCAGAGCTGCACGCCGTGCATCACCGGCGGGTGGACAGCCGGCGACCGCTCGGAGTGGGCGATGCCGTTACCCGAGGTCATCACATTCAGTTGACCGGGCCGGATCGGCTGGACGTTGCCGAGGCTGTCGCGGTGCAGGATCTCACCGTCGAGGAGCCACGTCACCGTCTGCAGACCGGTGTGCGGGTGCGGCGGCACCTCCATGCCGGGCCGCTGCGCCACATCGTCCGGGCCGAAATGGTCCACGAAACACCAGGCGCCGACCATCCGACGGACCCGCTGCGGCAACAGCCGCCGCACGGTGGTGTACCGGCCCAACGGCACGTCGTGGCCGGGCAACAGCACACTGCCGGGATCCACGTCGGCCACGCCAGGTGGCCGGGTCTGCGCCAGCATCGACTCGGTACGCTCCACCGCCCGACTGTACGCTCACGCCCTCGGGCCGTCGCGGCGCTTCCTGGTCAAGGGCTCACCGAGAGCCGGGCGACAGTTCCCGCCCCGCCCCAGGTCAAGGTCGCGCCGGCAGGTACGCATCCGCAGGACGACCGAATCACTCGGTGCCAATCAGGCATGCCCACCGCTGCCGGCGTTGCCAATTTCGCACTCCCACCGCCGCCGGGCGGAGATCTTGGACAGTTTCCGTCTCGCGCGAACGGAAACTGTCCAAGATCTGCGGGCAACCGCCGATCCGGCCGGGGCAAATCGGCTCCCGGCGTGCCGCGCACCCGATCCGCCGCCGCCGACCCAGGCGGCGGAGACGCCGCTGGCCGGCACCCGGGTTGCGGGTGCCGGCCAGCGGTCGGTGCGTGCGGGTGGTGCGGTTGTGCGGTGGTGCTGGTGTCAGCTGTTCCAGTACTGGCCGACCAGGTCGGTGGCCTGCTGCTCCCACTGGGCGTAGGCGTCCGGGTAGGCGGAGACCTGGACGGTCTGCGCGGCTTCGGTCAGCGGCATGTCCTGCCACCCGTCGACCTGCTTGAGGCCCTTGAGGAACGCGGTGGTCGAGTAGGCCGGGTCGGTGATCTGCTCCGGCGTGCCCCAACCGCTGGACGGGCGCTGCTGGAACAGGCCCAGCGAGTCGTGGTCGTTGGCGTCGCCGAGGTGGCCCAGGTTGTCCAGCTTCGACTCCTGCAGACTCGTCGCGATCGAGATCACCGCGGCCCGCTCCGGCAGGCCAGCCTTCTTCGTCGCGGCGATGATCGCCTTGACGTTGGCCGTCTTCTCACCGGTGAGGTCGATGTGCGACTGCTCGCCCTGCGGCTTCGGCGCCGCGGTCTGCACGGCGGCCGCGACCGGCTTCGCATCGACCGGGTTGGCGTGGGCGGCGATCGGACCGGCGAACACACCACCGGCGAACGCCAGACCAGCAACAGACAACACACTCTTACGCATGATCGTGTTCATGGGGGTAGCTCCTTCGGGGGTAGAACACCCAACCGCCAACAGGGGGAACGGCAGCAGGGTGTGAGCACCTCGTCCGGCGCTGCACAAACAAGGGGAAAAGTTTGGGGGGTGACGCCCGGTCGGGCGTCGGGGTCGGCGACCTGCCGAGCGAGGGCTCGTGGCGCCGGATCCAGGTGTAACGACCGAGGGCCCAGGGTCATTCCGGGGGCGGCCCATCCACCTCGGCACCCACCTGAAGGCAGTGGCCGGGCGGTCGTTCGCGGGGACTGCAACGACCGGACCGGGTCCCGCATTCCCACCCCGTGGCCGGGGCCGGCGGGCCGGTGGTCCTGCGATCGTCAGGGTATGTAACGACCCCGCCCCGGCCACGATTCCGGCCCACGGAGGGATCCGGTCACAGCCACAACCACCCTGACCGGATAAAACACCCAAATCATCGCGCGTCCACGACCTTGAGCCACCAAACGAGCACGATCCACTCGACTTCAAGAAAATCGGGCTATCCCGGACCCTCAGTCACCCCGATATCAAGAAAACCGAGTCGATCATGCCCGCCTTGGGCAGGCACGGACTCCGACACGCCCCGCGCGGGTGCGCACACCTGCGACCACGCCGCGCGCGGGCGCGCACGACCTCCGACCACGCCGCGCGGGCGCGCACGACCTGCGACCACGCCCCGCGCGGCGTACGGGGCCTCGGCCGGGGCGGCTTCACCCGGCGAGGCGGGAGCGCACCTTCGCGGCGCAGGCGTCCAGGACGGTCTGCGCGTCCAACCCCAGGCTCTCGATGGCCACCAACGCCGTGAAGGCGACGTCCGCCAACTCCGCCGCGACGTCCTCGCGGGTGTGGGTGACACCCTTGCGAGGATTCTGCCCGAGCAGACCGATCCAGGCGGCGGACGCCTCCCCCGCCTCCTCGGTCAGCTTGAGGATGCGGCAGGTCAGTTCGGTCTGCCCGGTGCCGTTCGCCGTGTCCAGCCACGTGCGCGACGCTCGGGCCGCCTCCCAGATCAACTCGTCCACGCCGACAAGTCAACCCGACCGGCCCACCCTTACCGACAACCGGGTACGTCCGGCCGACCATCCACCACCACGCGGCGCATACCGCTTGACCAGCCGATCAGCACAGCCATTGACACGTGTCGACGGCGGTCCTAGGTTCAGGACGCTACCGGCCGGTAGGCAACCGTCCCGCCTGGTCGCCCCCAGAGGCGACATCCGTCCGATGGGGAGCATCGATGCTGTCCGCACCCGTTCGTACCCTCCGCCGGCTGCTCGCCGCCACCGTGACGCTGACCCTGGCGGTCGGGTTGGCCGGTGCCACGCCGGCCAGCGCCACCGGTCGGGACCCGGGTGGCGGCCAACCGCTGCCCGGCTACACCATCGACAACCCGCCGTTGGCTCCGCTGGTCGTGGGCGGCAGCCCGACGACGGTACGCCAGGGCGTGCACCGCCACGCCGGCTACATCATCGAGGTCCCCGCCCGGTGGAACGGCAACCTGGTGCTGTGGGCGCACGGTTACCGAGGCCAGGGCACGGTGCTCTCGCCCGAGCCGCCCGCCTTCGGGTTGCGCGAACGTCTCCTGGAGCAGGGGTACGCCTGGGCGTCGTCGTCGTACGACCGCAACGGCTTCGACATCCGCTCCGGCGTGCTGGGCACCAGGGATCTCGCCGACCACTTCGGACGGACGGTTCGCCGACCGCACCACACCTACCTGGCGGGGGTGTCGATGGGCGGCTACGTCATCGGTCGCTCGCTGGAGCAGTACCCGGGCTACTACGACGGAGCGCTGCCGATGTGCGGGGTGCTCGGCGATCAGACGCTGCTCGACTTCTACCTGGACTACAACCTGGTGGCGCAGGCGCTCGCCGAGGTGCCGGCCCATCCCGCCCCGGCCGACTACCTGACCAACGCGGTGCCCCGCATCCAGGCGGCGCTCGGCCTGACGGGGTTGACTCCGACCGGGCCGGACACCACCACCGAGCGGGGCAGGCAACTGCGGGCGATCACGGTCAACCGTTCGGGCGGGCCTCGTCCGGGAGCTGACGCCGCGTTCGCGGTCTGGAAGGACTTCCTCTTCTCGATCAGCGTGCCCACCAGCAGCGGCAACTCCCCCGCCCAGCGACCCGGTCAGCTGTCCACGAACCTGCTCACTCGGTACACCCCGAACAGCCCGGTGAACGTCAACGCCACCGTGCGGCGGGTCCCCCCGGAGAACGTCGTGCAGCGGCTCCTGCCGACGCTGACCGAGGTGCCGCGGATCGCCGGTCGGCCCACCGCGCCGGTGCTCAGCCTGCACGGCCTCGGTGACCTGTTCGTCCCGTTCAGCATGGAGCAGGCGTACGCCAGCGACGTGGCGCGCAACGGTCGCGGCAGGCTGGTGGTGCAGCGGGCCATCCGGGCCACGCAGCACTGCGAGTTCACCCCGGCCGAGGCCGGCGCCGCCTGGGACGACCTGGTGTCGTGGGTACGCACCGGCAGGCGCCCGGCCGGCGACACCGTGACGGATCCGGCCGTGGTGGCGCGGCCCGACTACGGCTGCCGGTTCAGCGACCGGGACGCGTACGCCGCCGGGGTTGGCACCCGCCGCCTCTACCCGGCCTGTTGAACAGAACCGGCCGGCTCCCATCGAAGGGAGCCGGCCGGCGGTTGTCGGGGTGTCACCACATCTGCTGGACGATGTCCGCCGCCTGCTCCTCCCACTGCGCGTACGCGTAGGGGAAGGCGGAGACCTGGACGGTCTGCGCGGCTGCGGTCAGCGGCAGGTCCTGCCAGCCGCCGACGTTACGGAGTGCGGTGAAGAACGCCGTGGCGGCGTACTCCGGGTCGGTGATCTGCTCGGGCGTGCCCCAACCGGACGACGGGCGCTGCTGGAACAGGCCCTGCGAGTCGTGGTCGTTGTACGCACCGAGGTGGCCGAGGTTGTAGAGCTTCGACTCCTGCAACGAGGTGGCGACGCCGATCACCGCGCCACGGTCGCCGACGCCGGTCTTCTTGGCCGCGTCCACGATCTTGCGGGCGTTGTCGAGCTGCGCGTCGTCGAGCGGGATGCGCGACTGCGCGCCCTCGATGCCGTGCGGAATGAGCTGGTCGCGGCTGGGCTTGCCGGCCGGCGGCTTACCGGTGGCGGAGCCGGTGGTCAGCCCCGACTCGACGGGCTGCTCCTCCTGGCGGGCGGGGGCAGCGGCCTTGGCCTTGCCGGTGGCCAGGTCGATGGCGGCCACGGCGCCCTCGTGGGGCCCGGAGGTGACCGGGGCGGCGGCCGCGGTCGGCGCTAGTGCCAGACCGCCGAGGGCAGCCACACCCGCCACGCTCAGCGCGGTCTTGCGGTACGAGTCCTTGGCGATGGCGGGGAGCCATCGAGTGAAGTCGGCCTTCACGATGGTTCCTTTCGATCGTCGGAACGCTCCGGGGTGAACGCTCCTCGGGAGATGACCGCGGAAGAGGGTTTGGTGCTCCGGCGGTACGGGGACACAACCGGGTTCACCTGTCGGGCATTCCGGAAATGCCCGGAGGTCGGCGCGGCGTGGCACCGGTCACGACCCAGATTCGGACATGGTGGCTCTGCTTACATCGGTCAGACAGCGGTGACGGAGAGCGGTTCGCGGAACTCCGGGGCACTGTCCGGACGCCAGCCTTTGCTCTGCGTGAGGTGTGCGGGGCGGCTTGTCGCTACTGTCGGTGCGCCGGCTCTCCGTACCGGACGAGGACGTGCCAGAGTTGTTTGAGGTGCTGGAGCGTCTCGTCGACCGGACCCCGGTCCGCCCACCGCTCCGGCTCGGTGACCACCGACGCCGCTGCCCGACCGATCAGCGCCGCGTCCACCGGGGCGCCCGGTCCGGCGAACTCACGGTGCAGACGCGCCGCCAACACCGGGATCGCGGGGCCCCGGAACTCGGCGTCGACCCGGTCGACGGCCAACGCGAAGCCGGGGTGCCACTGCAGCGGAAAACCGTACCGCTGGGCGATCGATTCCAGCCTCGCCCCGGTCGGCGTACCGGTGAAGGACGGGTCCACCACCAGTGCCTCGACGTCGTGCGCGAGGTCGAGCGGGCCGTGGATCTGGGCCTCCACGTAGGCGTCGAGCGCGCGACCGACCGCGCCCGGGGTGGTCGGCGGGCCCAACAGCGTCCGCGCCAGGGTGGCGGTGTCCGTTCCGGCCCGGCCCAGGCACTCGCCCGTGCTGGCGACGCCGGCCAGCAGCCCGGCGAGCACCGCCTCGAAGGCGTCGGCCGCGCCGACCACCGTCGGGCTGAGGTGGCTGTCGCCGAGGCAGAAGGTCGCCCGGGCCAGCACCGCCGGGCGCAGCCGCAGATGGCAGGAGCCGAAGCGTGGGCAGGCACCGTCCGCGTGGCCGAGCAGGTTCAGGCCGCCGTACGTGGGCCGCTGCGCCGGTGTCACGCCGGGTCGCTGGTACGCGCCGTCGAACATCCGGTGCTCCCAGCGGTCCCGGTCGCCACCGGGGTACGCGGTGAGCCCACCGTTGGAGATCCCGGTGACGAACTGGCTGCGGTACACCCCGTCCTCGGCCAGGGCGTCGGCGACGGTTCGGCCGTCGGCACACAGCCGGTCAGGGTGGAAGTTGACGGTCAGCTGCCCGGACCGGATGGCCGCCAGCAGGTGCTCCGGTCGGCGGCCGACGTCCGCGGCGGCGAGGTGCCGGACGATGGTGGCCAGCGCGGCGGGGCGCTCGACCACGGCCACCGACCGTACGTACGCGACAGCAGCCGCCTGCGCCGGGGTGAGAGCAGCGGCGCGCAGGCCGCCCCGCTCAGACGTCGCCGTCACGTCCAGGGCCGTCGTCGTCGGACCCGGTGCGCAGCTCCTGGAAGATGGTGATGTGCAGATCGGCCGGGGCGTCGAGGCGCGAGTTGAGCGACTGCCACGGCGTGCGGGTGGGCGGAGCGACCTCGCTCGCCCCGGCGGCGACCAACCGGGCCGTGGTCGCCTCGGCGTCGTCCACCTCGAAGGCCACCCGGAGGCGGGGCGCCACCTGTCGACCCACCTCGACCTCGTCGATCATGCGCTTCTGCGCCGGGTTGGCGATCTCCAGGGTGGCGCGGCCGGCGTCCAGGATCACCACCCGGGCGTCGTCGTCGCCGCTGAACGCCGCCTCCTCCGGCAGGCCGAGCGCGTCGCGGAAGAACGCCACGGCCGCGTCGTGGTCGGCGGCCTCCACCACGAGTCGCAGCTGGCGGACAACGGGGGCGGGCGGGTCGGCGGCCATGTCCGGGATCCTAGCGCCACGCAGGGTTTAGGTTGGGAGCGTCCAGAGGGGAGCGACAGTGGTCGAGGCGGCGAGCGACGACGCGTACCTGCTGCACCCGGTCGGGCGGGTCGCCTCGCCGCTGACCGACGCGGCGAGCGCGCCACGGCAGGGCGACGAGGGCGCGCCGGACGCCTGGCTGGTCTTCGACGCGCACGTCGCGCCGGCGCTGCGCGACCTGCGTGCCGGCGCGGAACTGGTGGTGCTGACCTGGTTGGACCGTGCCCGCCGCGACGTGTTGGCGGTGCACCCGCGGGGCGACGAGAGCCGGCCCGAGACCGGTGTGTTCAGCACCCGATCCCCGCACCGACCCAATCCGATCGGGCTGCACCGGGTGCGGGTCCTGACGGTGGACGGCCTGCGAGTCCAGGTGGCCGACCTGGAGGCCCTCGACGGCACCCCGGTCCTGGACGTCAAGCCGGTGCTGGGCGCGGTCGACGAGCGCTGAGCCGTCGACCGCGCCGCACACCGGGTCTCAGTGGCCCCGGGCCAGCCATTCGTCAAGGTGTGGCGCCTCCGCGCCGATCGTCGTGTCGTCACCGTGTCCGGTGTGCACGACCGTCTCCGCCGGCAGGGTGAGCAGACGGGTTCGGATCGACTCGACGATGGTGTCGAAGTCGCTGTACGAGCGGCCGGTCGCGCCCGGACCGCCGGCGAAGAGCGTGTCCCCGGTGAACACCGCACCCAGCTCGGGGGCGTGGAAGCTGCACGCGCCGGGGCTGTGCCCGGGGGTGTGCAGCACCCGCAGCGTGGTGCCGGCCACCTCGATGCCCTGCCCGTCGTGCAGCTCGCCGTGCGGCGGCAGGTGCGGGTGGACCATGTCCCAGAGGACCCGGTCGGCGGCGTGCAGCAGCACCGGCGCGCCGGTCGCCTCGGCCAGCTCGGGCGCCACCCGTACGTGGTCGTCGTGGGCGTGGGTGGCCAGGATCGCCCGAACCCGCCGGTCACCCACCAGGGCGAGGATCGCGGCCACGTCGTGCGGCGCGTCCAGGACGACACACTCGCTCTCGTCACCGATCACCCAGACGTTGTTGTCCACGTCGAACGTCTGCCCGTCCAGGGAGAACGTGCCGGCGGTGACCGCGTGGTCGACGCGGGCGGTCATCAGAACACCACCACCGAGCGCAGCACGTCGCCCTGGTGCATCCGGGCGAAGGCGGTCTCGACCTGGTCCAGCGCGATCTCCTCGGTGACGAACGCGTCCAGGTCGAGGCGGCCCTGCAGGTACAGCTCGGTGAGCATCGGGAAGTCCCGACTGGGCAGGCAGTCGCCGTACCAGCTGGACTTCAGCGCACCGCCGCGCCCGAAGACGTCCAGCAGCGGCAGCTCGATCTGCATCCGCGGGGTCGGTACGCCGACCAGCACCACCGTGCCGGCCAGGTCCCGGGCGTAGAACGCCTGCTTCCACGTCTCCGGTCGGCCCACCGCGTCGATCACCACGTCGGCACCGAACCCGCCCGTGGCGGCCCGGATCGCCTCGACCGGGTCGGTCTCGGAGGCGTTGACGGTGTGCGTGGCACCGAACTTGCGGGCCCAGTCCAGTTTGCGACTGTCGGTGTCCACCGCGACGATCGTCGTGGCGCCGGCGAGGACCGCGCCGGCGACCGCCGCGTCTCCGACGCCGCCGCAGCCGATCACCGCGACCGAGTCGCCCCGGGTGACGTTGCCGGTGTTCATCGCCGCGCCCAGCCCGGCCATCACCCCGCAGCCGAGCAGGCCCACGGCGGCCGGTCGGGCGGCCGGGTCGACCTTCGTGCACTGCCCGGCGTGCACCAGGGTCTTCTCGGCGAACGCGCCGATGCCCAGCGCCGGTGCCAGTTCGGTGCCGTCGGTCAGGGTCATCCGCTGCTTCGCGTTGTGAGTGTTGAAGCAGTACCAGGGGCGACCCCGGCGGCAGGCGCGGCACACCCCGCAGACCGCACGCCAGTTGAGGACCACGAAATCACCGGGGGCCACGTCGGTGACGCCGTCGCCCACCTGCTCGACGACGCCCGCCGCCTCGTGGCCGAGCAGGAACGGGTAGTCGTCGTTGATGCCACCCTCGCGGTAGTGCAGGTCGGTGTGGCAGACACCGCAGGACTGGATCCGGACGATCGCCTCGCCGGGGCCGGGATCGGGCACCACGATGGTGGTCACCTCGACCGGCGCGCCCTTGCTGCGGGAGATGACTCCCCGGACTTCCTGGCTCACTTCGCCTCCTGCTGGTGGTGTGCGGCAGGGCCGGGCGCCGGGTGGGCGGGTGTGCCACGGGCTCGGCGATGGGCCCCCGGCGAACCTACCGCGACCACCACGGCCAGCCCAGCCGGCCGGACGGGTTATCGCGGGCGGTCCGGGGTACGCCTGCCGCATTCGACCACGGCCAACGGGGAGTGATCATGAAGCTCGCGCACCTGCCGCTTCGAGTCAGCATCGGCGCGTACTTTCTCAACTCGGGTCTGGGCAAGCGGACCCTGGAGGGCGCCGCCGCGGAGGGCATCCACGGGATGGCGGTCGCCGCCATGCCGCAACTCGGTCAGTTCGACCCACCGCGCTTCGCGAAGCTGCTGTCGTACTCGGAGATCGCCCTGGGGGCCGCGCTGCTCGCGCCGTTCGTCCCGACCCCCCTGGTCGGCCTCGGTCTGACCGCGTTCGGCGCGGGTCTGGTGCAGCTGTACCTGAAGACGCCGGGGATGCGCGAGCCCGGCAGCATCCGACCGACCCAGCAGGGCGCGGGGTTGGCCAAGGACGTCTGGCTGGTCGGCGCGGGGCTGACCCTGGTGATGGAAGGGCTGACCCACGGCCGTCGGCGCGGGTGACCGGCGGGCGGCCTGAGGCGCTGCGGTGAGCCAGCCTCGGTCGGTGCGGCCGTTCTACCGGCCCATGCGGCCACGTCGTCGTGACGAGCCGCACCGCACGGCCACGCCGCTGGAACTCTTCTTCGACCTGTGCTTCGTGGTGGCCGTGTCGCAGGCCGCCACCAACCTGCACCACGCCGTCTCCGAGGATCAGCTCGTCCACGCGCTGACCAGGTACCTGCTGGTCTTCTTCGCGATCTGGTGGTCGTGGATGAACTTCACCTGGTTCGCCTCGGCCTACGACACGGACGACGACCTCTACCGGATCGCCACGCTGGTTCAGATCGCCGGAGCGTTGATCATCGCCGCCGGAGTGCCCCGGGCATTCACCGACGGCGATTTCAGCGTCATCACGTACGGCTACGTGGTAATGCGGATCGCGCTCGTGGTCCAGTGGTGCCGGGCCGCCGCCGGTGACCCGGCGCACCGCCGGGCGGCCCGGCGGTACGCGATCGGCGTCACCATCGTCCAGCTCGGTTGGCTGCTCCGGCTGGTCCTGCCGCCGGGTTGGGGTACCGCGGCGTTGCTGCTGCTGATCGTGGCCGACCTGCTGGTGCCCGCGGTGGCCGAGCGGCCGGGGATGACTCCCTGGCATCCGCGCCACATCACGGAACGGTACGGGTTGTTCACCCTGATCGTGCTCGGTGACGTGGTGCTGGCCACGTCGGTGACCATCCAGACCGGGGTGGATGCCGGCGACCATCACCTCTGGTCGCTGGCGGCAGCGGCCACCGTGATCGTGTTCGCTCTCTGGTGGCTCTACTTCGACCGTCCCATCGACGCGCCCGACCGGATGCCGTACACGCTGGTGTGGGGCTACGGCCACTATCTGATCTTCGCGGCGGTCGCCGCGATCGGCGCCGGCCTGGCGGTGTCGGTGGACGTCGAGCGGCACCTCGCGCACGTCTCCGGGGGCACCGCAGGGTACGCGGTGGCCATCCCGATCGCCGTCTTCCTGCTCACGGTCTGGGTGCTGCACGTACGCCGGCAGCAGCACGGCGCGGTGGTCGTCGCCTTCCCCGTCGTCGCGCTGCTGGCACTGCTCGCGCCGCTCGGCCCGGCCCCGGTGTACGTGCTCGCGGCGCTGCTCGTCGCCCTCGTGACGCTGACCGTGCTGGTGCGCGCCCGCGACGTCGGGCCGAGCCCCGGGGTGGCCCCGTCCTGACTCGTCGGCGGACATCTCGGTGCCCGACTCCCGGTGCGGCACCGGGCGCGACGGCCCGAAGGTAGGCAGAATTGCGGCATGCCTGTGCCATCCGCACTCCCGGGCGGCGCTGCGCTTAGCCCGGTCGGTGCCGGGCCTGACCGTGCTGCCACCGCGCGGCTTCATCACCAGCCAGACCGACTTCGCCGAGGTCCACCAGGTACGTGTGCACCTGACGGTCCGGGTGGTCGGCGCGGATCACGGCGGCGACCCCGTCCAGCCGCTCGGCGTCGCGGTCCACCAGGACCAGGTCGGTGCCCCGGTCGGCCAGCGCGTGCGCCAACGCCGCGCCGATGCCACTGGCCGCCCCGGTGACCACGGCTGTCGCGCCGGTGAAGTCGAATCTCCGCACGGTCGGTGCTCCTCCGCTGACGGTTACCGGCGAGCAGCCGGACGGGACGGCACAGGACGGTGGGTGGGCGCGGTGGCGCGGGAGAACCGCACCCCCTCGTCGGTGAGCCGACCGTGGCGCATCAACAGCACGTCGCGTGCGTAGTTCTGGTGCAGCCGCCAGGGTGCGCGCACACCCTGGCGGGGCAGCGCGTCGACACCGCGCAGCACGTAGGAGGAGCGCAGGTCGATCAACGGCACGCGCCCGTCGTCCGTGGGTGGCAGCGGCGTGACGACCTGCTGACCGGTGCGGTCCAGGTGGCGCAGCAGCCGGCAGACGTACCCGGCGACCAGGTCGGCCTTGAGCGTCCACGACGCGTTGGTGTAGCCGAGGGTCAGCGCGAAGTTCGGCACCCCGGACAGCATCATGCCCTTGTAGGCCACGGTGCTGGCGAGGTCGACCTCGGTGCCGTCCACCCCCAGGGTCAGGCCACCGAGGGCGAGCAGGTTGAGCCCGGTAGCGGTGACCACGATGTCGGCGGGCAACTCCGCACCGGAGGTCAACCGGACACCCTGCGCGGTAAAGGACTCGATGGTGTCCGTCACCACCGACGCCCTGCCCTCGCGCACGGCCGTGAACAGGTCACCGTCGGGCGCCACGCAGAGCCGCTGGTCCCACGGGTCGTACCGGGGCGAGAAGTGCCGGTCGACGTCGTACCCCACCGGCAGCAGAGCGGTCGCGGTCCGCCGCAGCGCCCGCCTCACCAGGCCGGGGGCGCGCCGGCTGAGCTGGAAGGTGGCGGTGGACAGCAGCACGTTCTTCCAGCGCACCACCGGGTACGCGACGCTCGCCGGCAACCGCCGCCGCAACGCGTCGGCCAGCCGGTCGCGCGAGGGCCGGGCCAGGACGTACGTCGGTGAGCGCTGGAGCATGGTCACGTGGGCGGCCCGCTCCGCCAGGGCCGGCACCAGGGTGACCGCGGTCGCGCCGCTGCCGATCACCACCACCCGACGGCCGGCGTGGTCGAGGTCGTCGGGCCAGTGCTGCGGGTGCACCAGCCGCCCGGCGTACGCGTCGACGCCCGGCAGGGCCGGGGTGTATCCCTCGTCGTAGCGGTAGTAGCCGGTGCAGGCGAACAGGAACGAGCAGGTCAGCACGACGGTCTCGGCGGTGTCGGTGCGTTGCGCGTGCACCGTCCAACGGGCGGCGTCGCTGTCCCAGTCGGCGCGCACCACCCGGTGCCGGAAGCGGATGTGCCGCCGCACGTCGTACTCGTGGGCGGTCTCCCGCACGTACTCCCGGATGGTGGCACCGTCGGCGATGGCCTTCGGGGCGGTCCACGGTTTGAACGAGTAGCCGAGGGTGAACATGTCCGAGTCGGAGCGGATACCCGGGTAGCGGAACAGGTCCCAGGTGCCGCCGACGGCGTCGCGCGCCTCCAGCACCGCGTACGTCTTGTCGGGGCAGTCCCGGCGCAGGTGGCAGGCAGCGCCGATGCCGGAGAGGCCGGCGCCGATGATCACCACGTCGACGTGGTCGGAGGCCATCGAATTCCTCCATCCGGGGCGGTGGACGGACATTAACACCGCACCCGGATGGCCGAAGGTCAGCACGAGCGCGGGGCGCAGCAGACGGGGCTGCGGGCGCAGCGAAGGGTGGCTGGACCTGGCCCGCCACGTCGATGTCCCGTTCAGCGGTATACCTCACAGGCATATTCATACCTCTGAGGTATACCGCTCACTACCGCATCCGCCCCGACGGAGGTGACCGACGGTCACCTCCGTCCGCCGGCTGCGCCCACCACCCCAGCCTCGATGAGGACTTACTCGTCTAGGACTCGAGTGAAGATCATGACCCAGTTGGTCTCCCAGGTCTGCTCGCCGTCGACGGAGAACGCCTGCTCCCAACGGGCCGTGGTCGCGCTGATGTCCGACCAGATGAACCGGCACCGCACCGGTCGGCCCTCGTGCTGGTCGTCGGCGTAGAAGTGCCCCACCCCGTCGACGAAGCGGCCCACCATCGGCGGCAGCCCCAGCACCCCGTCGACACTGCTCACCCAGTAGATCGACCACTCCTGCCGGGCCGGGTCGAAGACCCGGACGGTGGCGCCCGCGGAACCCTTGGTCGGGAAGGTGATCTCGTCGAAGTGGCCGCCGCCGCCGAAGAAGCCGTGCGCGACGGACACCCCGGGAAACTCCTCCCACTCGTCGGAGCCCACCAAGCGCTTGCGCAGCCGCCGGTTCACCACGTTCCAGGTGCCCACAAAGAAGTCGAAGTCGCCCATCAGCGGCCCACCGGCCCTTCTGCTCGCGTGTCGTTGAGATATCCAGTCAGGTCGGGGGCCTCCGGCGCAAGCACGTGCCGAACCCAGGCGGCCCGCTCGTGTTCCAGCACCGCCAACTCCCACACGCACCCGATCGCGGGTCGACGGACCTGCACGAAGTGGGTCGGGTCCTCGTCCGGGCAGTCCAGCGCCGGCTGCCCGGCCGCGGCGACCCGGACCTCCACCGCGTTGTCCCACACCCAGGAGTACGCCAGCAGGTAGGCGCCGCTGTCCGCGCCCCGGTGCAGCACCACCCAGCCGGCGGCCGGGGTGCCGTCGTCGACGAGGTCGACGAGCAGCAACGGCATCTGCTCGTACGCGGCCTTCTCCACCTCCGGTTCGATCGGCTGCTCCGGCTGGTCGATGTGGTAGCGCTTGAAGTGTCTGCCGCCCACGATCACCGGTCCGGGCGTGCGAAGTTCCTTGTCGCGAAATGCCATGCCGGGACGGTAGGACCGGTCCCCTGACAACTAGTGTCAGTGAAGTGCGGGCTTCTCGACTTCTCTCGTTGCTCCTGCTGCTCCAGCAACACGGCAGGCTGACCGCCGCACAGCTCGCCGAGCGGCTGACCGTCTCCCCCCGCACGATCTACCGGGACGTGGACTCGCTGCACGCCGCCGGCATCCCGCTCTACGGAGAGGCCGGGCACGCCGGCGGCTACCAACTGGTCGACGGCTGGCGGACCCGGTTGACCGGTCTCACCGCCGAGGAGGCCGACCGGTTGTTCCTGGCCGGGTTGCCCGGTCCGGCCGACGAGCTGGGCTACGGCGACGTGGTGGACGCACTGCGACTGAAGCTGCACGCCGCGCTTCCCGCTCCCCTGCGCGACCGGGCGACCCAACTCCAACAACGCTTCCACCTCGACACGCCCGGCTGGTACGCCGACGGCGACGCCTCCCCCGAGCTGACCCGCACGGCCGAGGCGGTCTGGCAGCAGCACCGCGTCGAGGTGCGCTACCGCGGGTGGAACGGCGAGGTGACCCGGGTGCTGGAGCCGTACGGCCTGGTGCTCAAGGGCGGCCGGTGGTACGTGGTGGCCGACCAGCCCGGCCGAGGCGCTCCGGCGACCTACCGGGTCAACCAGATCCTCGCGCTGACCCCGCTGCCGCAGGAGTTCGTCCGACCGGCCGACTTCGACCTGCCGGCCTGGTGGCAGGCGCACGTGGTGCAGTTCCGGGCCCGCCTGCACCGCGACGAGGCCACCGTCCGGCTCTCCCCCGCCGGCCGGCAACGGCTGCGCGAGATCGGCAGCGATCCGGTGGTGACCGCGATGGACGCCACCGCCCAGCCGTCGGACGCGCGGGGCTGGGTGACCGCGGTGCTGCCGATCGAGTCGCTCACCCACGCCCACGGCGAGTTGCTCCGCCTCGGCGCCGACGTCGAGGTGCTGACCCCGGTCGCGCTGCGCGAACGCCTGGCGGCCACCGCCGCCGGGCTCGCCGCCCTCTACGACACTCGCCCGATGGACGACCCCGCCAACGGCGTGACGTAGGTCGCTCGCGTTGGTTGCTGGCACCGGTCTGGGAGACTCTGGCATCGTGGATGCGCTCTCGGTACGGGGACTTAGCCGCAACTTCGGCGACCTGGTCGTGCTCGACGACGTGAGCTTCACGCTCCCGGCGGGTCGGATCGCGGTGGTGCTGGGGCCCAACGGCAGCGGCAAGACCACCCTGCTGCGCTGTGTGGTGGGCGCGGACCGGCCGGACGCGGGCGAGGTGCTGGTGCAGGGCCGCCGGGCCGACGAGACCGACCCGCAGGTGCGGGCGCTGGTGGCGGCCGCCCTGGACGACATCGACTTCTTCCCCGACCTGTCCGTGGCCGAGCACCTGGAGCTGGTCGCGTACGCCCACGGGAGCAACGCCGAGCCGGTCGAGGAGGTCCTGGCCGAGTTGGGTCTGGAGCCGGCCCGCGACCAACTGCCGGTGACCCTGTCCAGCGGGCAGCGCCGCCGGTTGGCGCTGGCGTCCTGTTTCGTCCGGCCACGCCGGGTGCTGATCCTCGACGAGCCGGAACAGCGCCTCGACGTACGCGGGCGACAGTGGCTCGCCGACCGACTGCTCAGGGAACGGGCGGCGGGCACCGCGGTGCTGCTGGCCTCGCACGACCCGGAGCTGATCGACGCGGTGGTCGACGAGCGCATCGAGATCGGCCGGTGAGCGCCCCACCGGCCACCATCGCCGACACGCCGACCGGGATTCCCACTGCCCGGCAACTGCGTACCCACCTGCGCCGGGCGCGCAGCCGACACCACGATCACTCCTTCGGCGACGTGCTGGGCGACGCGTACGTCATCGTCCTGTTCACCGGCATGTACGGCTGGTTCGCGATCAGCGCCAGCCGCGACCTGCTGGATTCCCCGACCGTGGGGCAGGCGGAGCCGGGGGTGCGCTGGTGGCTGGCGCTCGCCGCGCTGCTGGCCGGTGCCGGCCTGGCCTGGCGTGGCCTGCGCGCCCTCGGCCCGCTGCTGGTCACCCCGGCCACGCAGAGCTGGGCGACGAGCGCGCCGGTCGACCGGCGGGCGTGGCTGGCGCCGCGGTTCGTCCTCCTGCTGGTGGGCGCCGCGGTGGGTACGGCGGCGCTCGGGCTGGCCGTGGCGGCACTCGGCGGGGTCAGCGACCTGGCGGCGCTGGGCTGGGCGGCCGGGGCCGGCGCGGGGTGGGGCGCGGCGGCGCTGGCGCTCAGCGTCGTCGCCCAGAGCAGCCGGGCGGGTCGGCGGTGGCCGGCGGTGGCCGGCGCGGCGCCGATGGTGGCGGCCGCCGTCCTCACCGCCGCGGTGGTGCTCCTCGGTCACCTCGGCGACGGCCTGCCCCGGCCGGCGGCGACGCCGACCGTCGCGCTGTTCGCCCTCGCGCTGCCCCTCGCCGGGCTGGGCACGATCCGCGCGGTCCGCGCGCTGCCCCGGGTCGACCGGGCCACGCTGACCACCGGCGCGCAGTTCGCCAACGCCGCCGCCACGGCGACGATCCTGCTCGATCCGAGCCTGCTCACCGGCCTGGTGGAGAGCCGGCGGTGGCGTCGGATCGGCCGGATCCGCAGCCGCCGGTTCCTGCCCGGCCCCGGCTGGTGGGCGTTCCTGCAGGCCGACGTACGTCGGTTGCGCCGCCACCCGAGCGCCCTGCTGATCTGGGCAACGCTGATCGGCGTGCAGTATGCTGCCGCGCTCGCCCTGCCCGGGTTGGCCGGGGCCGCGCAGGTGGTGTTCGCCTACCTCGCCGCCAACCGGTTGACCGGTGGCCTGCGGTCGATCAGCCGGTCACCCGGACTGCGCCGGGCGCTGGGCGGCAGCGACAACCTGCTGCGCGGGGTCCACCTGGTGGTGCCGGCCGTCGGCGCGGGCCTGTGGTGGTTGCTGACCCTGCCGACCGTTGAGCCGGGGCCGTCCTGGCTGGCGCCGACGCTGGCGCTGGGAGTGGTGGCCGCCGCGTTCCGGGCCGGCACCCGCCCGCCGATCAACTACGGTGGCGCGACGGTCAACACGCCGTTCGGCATGATCCCGGTCGACCTGATGCGTCAGGGGTCACGGGGGCCGGCGCTGCTCGCCGTGCTGGTGCTGGTGCAGCTGTTCCTGGGCTGACCACCTGTCGTCCGGGTGCCGTGCTCAGCCGGATCGCCCACGGCGGCTGAGCACGGCGGCGATCGCGGCGACGCCCTCCTCGATCTCGGTCGTCGTACGGGCCGCGTAGCCGAGCACGAGACCCGGCCGGTAGGGACGCTGGCAGTGCCAGGACAGCGGTTGCACCTTGACCCCCCGCGCCAGCGTCGCCGCCGCCAGGTCGGTGTCGACCACGTCGTCGTCCAGCGTGATCATCAGGTGCAGGCCGGCGGCCGCGCCGTGCACCGTCGCCGACGGCAACTCGCGGGCCAGCGCGGCGATCATGGCGTCCCGCCGGCGGATGTGTCGGCGGCGTAGCAGCCGCAGATGCCGCTCGAAGGCGCCAGAGGTCAACAACTCCGCCAACACCAGCTGTGGGAGCACCGCGTTGCCCAGGTCGGCGTTGCGTTTGGCGGCCACCACCGCCTCGCGCAGTCGCGGTGGCACCAGCAGCCAACCGACCCGCAGGGCGGGGGCGAGCAGTTTGGAGACGCTGCCGGCGTAGCAGACCTGCTCGGGCAGCAGGCCCCGCAGCGCCGGCACCGGCGGACGGTCGTAACGGTGCTCGGCGTCGTAGTCGTCCTCGATGATCAGACCGCCGGCCCGCGCCCAGGCGACCAGGTGGCGGCGGCGGTCACCGTCGAGCACGACACCGGTCGGGAACTGGTGTGCGGGGGTGAGCATCACGGCCGACACACCGCTGGCGGCCAACTCGTCGACGCGCAGCCCGGCGTCGTCGACGGTGATCGGCGGGGTGCCCATCCGCCAGTTGTTCAGGTGCTGACGTACGCCGAGCGAACCCGGGTCCTCGACCGCGATCCGGTCGACGCCGGCTGCGGTGAGTGCCTGGGCGAGGAGCCCGAGCGCCTGGGAGACGCCCGCCACGATGATCACCTCGGTGGGGTCGGCGCTGATACCGCGGTTGCGGGCCAACCAGGCGGCGACGGCCTGTCGCAGCGTCGGCGCGCCGCACGGGTCGCCGTAGCCGAGGTCGGACGCGGCGAGGCGGCGCAGCACGGTCCGCTCGGCGCGTAGCCAGTCGGTGCGGGGAAAGGCGGCCAGGTCGGGTACGCCGGGCGTCAGGTCGATCGTCGCGCTCGCCGCGCGTACCGCGTCGAAGATGTCGCTGCCCGGTGCCGGCGGGAACAGTGCTGCCGGGGGCGGCACGGCGGCCGGGGCGGTCACCGGCGCGGCGGGCACGGCGACGACGACCGTGCCGGCCCGGCCCCGGCCGGCCACGTGACCCTCCTCGGTCAACCGCTGGTACGCCTCGGTGACCACGCCCCGGGAGACGCCGAGGTCGGCGGCGAGCACCCGGGTCGGGGGCAGCCGCTCACCGGCCGGCACCCGCCCGTCGGCGATGGCCTGACGCAACCGGTTGGTCAACCAGTCGGCCCGCCCGCCCGGCGGCGCGTCGGCGATGGCCAGGTGCAGAAAGTCCGACCCGGCCGTTATGGACCTGTCGGATGCCCTCGGTTTGGCTCTGCTCACCGGACCATCTTGGCAGCAGAGTGGAGACGGGACCCGCCCCACCGAACCCACCGGAGGACGACCGTGAGCATTGCCTTCCTGGTCGCCACGCTGGTCGTGGTGGTCACCCCGGGCACCGGGGTGTTCTTCACCCTCTCCGCCGGGCTGTCCCGGGGCGCCCGAGCCGGCGTGCTGGCCGCGTTCGCCTGCACGCTGGGCACGCTGCCGCACCTGCTGGCGGCGATGACCGGGCTGGCCGCGCTGATGCAGACCAGCGCCGTGGCGTTCGACGTCGTCCGGTACCTCGGCGTCGGGTACCTGCTCTATCTGGCCTGGTCCACCGCACGCGACCGCGACGCCTTCACGGCGAAGACCGACGCCGCGCCCCGCTCGGCGACCCGGGTGATCATCTCCGGCGTGGTGGTCAACCTGCTCAACCCGAAGCCGACGCTGTTCTTCGTCGCGTTCCTGCCCCAGTTCGTCGACACCGCCACAGTCGACTCGACCCGGGCGATGCTCGCCTGCGGCGCGGTGTTCATGCTGTTCACCTTCGTGGTGTTCAGCGGCTACGGCATCTTCGCGGCCCGGGTGCGGGACCGGGTGCTCACCCGCCCCCGCGTCACCGACTGGCTGCGTCGATCCGTCGCCGGCACGTTCGTCGCGCTCGGCGTGACCCTCGCCCTCACCCAACGATAGGAGTGCCGTGCGGTTCGAGCATTCGGCGCAGCTGCGCGCCGCGTACCCCGATCTGGTCGCCGGCGTGGTCCACGCCACCGGCATCACCGCGACGGCCGACGTGGCGCGGCGGACGGCCGGCTACCTGGCCGTCGCCCGCACTCGGCTGGCCGACGGACCGGAGAGCGGCTTCCCGGAGATCCAGGCGTGGCGGCGGGCGTACGCGGCGATGGGGTTGCCACCCACCCGCTACCGGTGCGCGGCGGAGGCGCTGCTGCGTCGGCTGCGCCTGGACGGCGAACTGCCCCGGGTGCACCCGCTCGTCGATCTCTGCAACGCCGTCTCGGCCGCGTACGCCATCCCGATCGCCGCGCTCGACCTGGACCGGATCGACGGTGACCTGATGGTCCGACCCGCGCACGGCGACGAGGAGTACCAGACCTTCGCCGGCGACACCGAGCATCCCGACCCGGGTGAGGTGACCTTCGTCGACACCGCCGGACGGGCACACGCCCGGCGCTGGACGAACCGGCAGAGCGGTTGGTCCGCCGTGCGGGCCGACACGTCGTCGGTGCTGATCGTCGCCGAGGCGCTGCACGCCGAGGCCGAACCGACCCTGACCCGCCTGGTCGCCGCGCTGGTCAGCGAGGTGACCGACGGGTGGTCCACGCCGACGGCCAGCGCGGTGCTGACCGCCGCCGCGCCCCGCTTCACCGCCACGACCTCCGGTGGCGATCTCGGTCAGGCGGTGTCGCCGGGGACGAGGTGACGGTAGCCGGGGATCGTCTCGCCGAACCAGCCGGCGACGCTGGCCAGGCCGCGCTCGTTGAGCTGCGCGTCGTGAATCGGGTACGCGGCGGCGGCGCCCACCGCGCCGGCGAACCGGATCGCCTCGTCGAGGCGCAACCAGGACCCCTGGGCCGGGACGAGCAGGGTGTGCACCGGCTCGTCGGGCACGTGCAGCGCGTCGCCGGGATGGTAGAGCCCGCCGCCGATCAGGTAGCCGAGGTTGGGGCAGTCCGGTTGACCCCCGTGGATGGCGGCGTGCCGGCCGCCGTGGGCGCTGACCTCGATGCCGGCCGCCGTGAAGCGTTGCCCCGCGCGGACCCGGGTCACCGGCAGCGGGACGAGATCCGGCAGTCGGGCGCCCTCCGGGGCGTACACGGGGACGCCCAGGCCGGCCAGGCGCAGCACGTCCACGTGGTCGGTGTGTTCGTGGGTGACCAGGACGGCGTCCGCGCCGACCAGGGCGCGCGGCTCGCTCCACGTCCCCGGGTCGACGACGAGCACCCCACCGTCGTGTTCCACGCGTACGCACGAGTGGGTGAATCGCGTGATCCGCATCCCGGCGACGGTACGCGCTCGGCAGACAGGTCACGGTCCCGTGGTGGTTGGGTCGGCCCTGCCGGGGTGGTGCGGGCGTCGTCAGCGCATCGGCGCGGCCGACGCCCGGACGATGTACGCGAACTGCACACCGAACGCCACCACCGCGACCAGCACCCCGACCAGGACCGTCACCTCGCCCCCGGCCCCGACGGTCGCGGCTGCCAGCGCGATGCCGAGCCCGCCCAGCACGGCGTTGACCGCCCCCACGAGCGCGGCGGTGGTCAGCAGGAACTCCCACCGCCCCGGTCGCGTGCCGACCAGGTTCCAGGCCGTGCTCATGGCATCGTCGGCCACCACCGCGTCGGCGAAGAAGTCGTGCTCGCCGGCGAGCTTGTGCTGGTAGTAGGCCCGGATGCGTTGGATCCGCCGCAGGTCCAACGAGTTCTCCACGGTGGTCTCCACCAGCCGCAGAAACGTCAACACCCCGATGATGACCAGGGTCGGCAGCACCGCGGCCAGGTACGGCCGGACCAGCTTGTCGTTGCTGGCGACGAAGCCGAGGCCGATCAGCGCCGCCGACAGGACGGACAGGAAGATCGTGGCGCGGCCGGTGGCCTCGGCGATGGTGCCGGCGCGGGACGTCTGCAACGCGTAGTGCTCGGTGGTCAGGACGGTGAGCAGCGCCTGCTCGCGTTCACTCTCGTCCACCCGCCACCCTCCGTGGTCGCACGACTCCGTTACCGTCACCCTATGAGCGGCGGGGCGGGTCCGAACGGCGAACCGACCGCTCGGCGAAGGGGCCAGCGCCCAGCACAGCGGGCACGTATCCTCCGAATTCCGGTGATCAGCAAGCGGCGGTGGGGCCGAGCGACGGCGGAAGGGGACCGGATGCCCGAGTGGGCTGGTCGGGGCGGGCGGCAACGACGCGCCTTCGTCGTCGGTGGGGCACTGCTCGGTGTCGCGGTCGTCATGCTGGTGGGCGCCTGGCGCAGCACCGGCTTCCTGAGCGACCTGCTGCTCAACCTCGGTGCCAGCGTCGTGCTCGCGGCCATCTCGTACGTCATCTTCGACCCGCTGTTCGAGGAGGCCCGCAAGGCGCGGGTACAGGAGCACCTGAGCTTCGACCAGCAGGCGTTCGTGACCCGGCTGCACCGCTCCGGCCGCCGGGTGCGCATCCTCGACACCTGGACGATCCTGCTGGAACAGCGGCACCGCGAGGAGACACTGGACGCGATCCGGGCGGCGCTCGCCAACGGCGCCCAGGTGCAGTTGCTCCTGCTCGACCCGGACTGCACCGCCGCGCAGCAACGCTCCGAGGAGTTGGAGCGGCAGCGGGTGGACGTACCCCGGCAGATCCGCACCAACCTGCGCCACCTGGCCGTCTTCACCGACGCCCTCGACGCCCGGCTACGACAGCGCCTGCAGGTCCGGCTCTACGACGCGTCCCCGTCGATCCAGCTCTACCAGTGGGACGGGCGGGCGTTGATCTCGTTCTTCCCGATCGGGAAGCTGTCGTTCAACGTCCCCCAGCTCGAGGTGGACATGGACAGCCCGTGGGGCGGGTTCGTGCACGCCCGCTTCGAGGAGTTGTGGGAGCACGAACAGGCCACCCTCGACCTGGAGCGGTACTGGTCGGTCATGGTCACCCTGCTGCACGACGACTCGGACGTGGTCGAGGTGCGCGTGCCGTACGTGACGGTGGACGGGCAGCACTACGTCGACTGCCGTGGGTTCCGGGTGACCGGGCAGCTGACCGCGCGCGCCATGCTGCCGCCTCGCGCGCCCGGGGCGTCCCCCGCGGTGTTCGCGCTGGCGGCGCCCGCCGACGGGGACCACACACCTGCCGACACGGTGAAACGGCACTTCGACCAGAAGTACGGGCACGACGACGGGGATCGGGCGATCTACCGGTTGGTGCCGCCACCGGGCGCCTCCCGTCCCCCGGCGCCCCGCCCGGCGGCGGCCGGCGACACCCACGGACGGTGACCCCGGCCCGACCGGTCCGTTCGGCGCGCGAAACAATGGTGGTCTCGCCCGAACGCCCGGAGGACCCGCCACGTGTCGCCCAGCACCGCACCGCCGCCCGGGTCGGCGCAGCTACGCGCCGACTGCGGACGCTGCTTCGGCCTGTGCTGCGTGGTGCCCGCGTTCGCCCGGTCGGCGGACTTCGCCATCGACAAACCGGCCGGGCGGGCCTGCCCCAACCTGGGTCCGGACCACCGCTGCGGCATCCACACCGAGCTGCGCCAACGCGGGTTTCCCGGCTGCACGGTGTTCGACTGTTTCGGGGCCGGGCAGCAGGTCTCCCAGGTCACCTTCGGTGGGCGGGACTGGCGGGACGCGCCGGAGACGCTGCCGGCGATGGCGGAGGCGTTCGCCGTGCTGCGTCCCCTGCACGAACTGCTCTGGTACGTCACCGAGGCGCTGGCGCTGCACCCGCCGGCCGACCTGCGCGACGAGCTGACCCGCGCCCGCGCCGAGACGACAGCCCTCACCGAGGGTGACCCCACGCACCTGCGGACGGTGGACGTCGCCGCGCACCGGGACCGGGTCAACCCGCTGCTGTCCCGGGCCAGCGACGCGGCCCGCTCCCCCGGGGGCGCGGACCACCGGGGCGCGCACCTGCCCGGCGTCGACCTGCGCCGGGCCAACCTGCGCCGGGCCAACCTGCGCGGGGCGCTGCTGATCGGCGCCGACCTGCGCGGCGTCGACCTGGGCCTGGCCGACGTCACCGGCGCGGACCTGCGCGGGGCCGACCTGCGCGGAGCCGACCTGCGGAGCACCGTCTTCCTGCACCAGTCCCAGCTCGACGCCGCCCGCGGCGACGTCCGCACCGGCCTGCCGGCGACCCGCACCCGACCGGCGCACTGGACGGCGCTGCCGCTCACCCCGGTCCGCCGGTCGTCCGCGTCCACCGCCTCCACCGGCCGCCGCCGACGGCGCTGAGCGCGAGGTTTCGGCCGGGACGACGCCGGGTAGCCAGCGCCGACGCGGACCGGCATCGACGGGGGGCACGGCGTGGGCTACCGAAAGCGCGACGGTGAGTTGCCGGGCGACCCGCAGCACAGCGAGGACGAGGCCGGTCAGGTGCCGCTGGTGCAGGTCGAGGCGGACACCGAGGTCCCCGCGCCGGCGGACACCGACGTCCGACCGGACATCGTGACCGAGCCCGACAACTCAGGTGTCGCCGGCGGCTCGTCCGGCAGCAGCGGCGGCGGGTCGAGCATGCCTGGGCACCCCGACGCGAGCCGCTGACCCCGACTCAGCGACTGGTCAGCGCGGCCCGCGCCTCGGTCATGCCCTTGTTGGCCAGCCCGTCGGCCCGCTCGTTCTCCGGGTGACCGTTGTGCCCCTTGACCCACAGCCAGGTGACCTCGTGCCGTTCACAGGCCGCCTCCAGCCGCTGCCACAGGTCGGCGTTCTTCACCGGCTGCTTCGCCGCCGTCCGCCACCCGTTGCGCTTCCAGGACGCCAGCCAACTGGTGATGCCGTTGCGCACGTACGTGCTGTCGGTGTGCAGCTCGACGGTGACCGGCCGGTTCAGGCTCTCCAACGCCTGGATGGCCGCCATCAGCTCCATCCGGTTGTTGGTGGTCGGCGTGGCCTCGCCCCCGCACAGCTCCCGCTCGTGGTCGCCGTAGCGCAACAGGGCGCCCCAACCGCCCGGTCCGGGGTTGCCACTGCACGCCCCGTCGGTCCAGATCTGCACGCCCCTGCCGGCCGCCGCGTCCACCATGCCCGGCAACCTACCGGCAGCGCACGTCGTCCTCCCCGCTCGGGGGGCCGGCGCGCCGCGCCGTGGGCGCCGCACCCACCACCGCGGGTGGGACGGCCGGTGCGGGCCGGGTGGGGCGCAGCCGGTCACGGACGCGGTGCGCCGCGTCGCCGGCGGTGGCGGCGATCATCGGCAGCAGCCGGGTCGAGTTCATGATCGCGACCTCCTCGGCCGGGGTGGTGACCCCGTCGAGGAAACGCAGCACCCGCTCGGCCGGGTTGCGGTCGAAGAGCCGGTCGAAGAAGTCCGGGCCGCCGACCCCGCCCCGGTCCAGCGCCCGCAGGGCCACCGCGTCCATCCACCGGTGCCGACGCGGGTACGCCGCCCGCGGCACCGGCGCTCGTCCCGCCGCGAGGGCACGGGCCACCTGGTCGGCCTGGCGGTACATGGCGGAGAAGGTGAAGCCGGTGGAGGGTCTGGTCGCGCCGCCGGCCGTACCGAGCCGGACCACCCGGGGTGAGGGCCGGGCCGAAAACGGCGCGTCGGTCATCGGGATCACCCCGTTCTCCACCTCGCGCACCCGCAGTCCGGCCGGGTCCAGGCCGAGCAGGTCCCGGTAGCCGGCCAGCGCCGCGTCGTACCCGGCGTCGGTGAGCAGGTCGGGCGAGAACTCGGTGTACTCGACCAGGGCGTACCTGTCACTGACCGGCAGCAGGTACCCGAACGAGACGCCCCGGGGCGGCTGCGGGGTGCGGAAATCCATCAGCACCGCGCGCGCCGGGTCGAAGACGGGCCGATCGGCCTCCAACCACCAGCCACGGAAGTGCTGCAACCAGGTGGTCCGCCCCGCTCGCGCCGGCGGGCGGGGGCGGGAGTCGAGCACCCAGCCGGCCCGTACGGTCTGCCCGTCACCGGTGCGCACCTGCACCCGCGTGCCCTCGTCGGTCACCGTCTCGGCGGGCGCGACGATCCGGGTGGCGTCCAGCCGGCGTTCGGCCGCGGCAGCCCGGTCGTAGACCGGGCCGGAGCGGAGCATGGCGTACCGCAGCGGGGTCAGGTCCAGGACGCGGCGTCGGGCCGTCGTGGCCACCTCGACCTGCTGCCAGCTCGCGCTGAGCAGCGGGTCCAGGTCGGTCCCGGGCTGGCCCCAGAACGCCCAGGTGCGGTCCTGACCGCGCCGGCGGACCGGGTCGACGACGGCGATGCGCAGGCCCCGGACGCCGTGCCGGTCCAGTGCGGCGAGCAGCAACGACGCCGCGCCACCACCGCCGAGCAGCGCGAGGTCGACGTCGAACGGCGCGGAATCGGTCACCCGCACCACGCTGCCACACCGCCGCCCACCACCACCGATGGGGCGCATCGGCGCTCAGGCCACCGGGGCGGGCGACTCGACCGGGGGCGGGTCGGTGGACGCGCGAAGTGACCGCCGCCAGCTTGACAGGCAACCTATCGGTTGCCTATGTTGACTGGCAACCGGTTGGTTGCCGGTCACGGGGAGGGTGAATGGACGACGCGTTTCGGGCGCTGGCAGATGCCAGCCGGCGTCGACTGCTGGACCGGCTCAACGAGCGCAACGGCCAGACCCTGCGGGAGCTGTGCGACGGGCTGGCCACCACCCGACAGGCCGTCAGCAAGCACCTGTCGGTGCTGGAGGCGGCCGATCTCGTCACCACCGTCCGGCGCGGCCGGGAGAAGCTGCACTACCTCAACGCCGCCCCGATCAACGCCATCGCCGACCGGTGGCTCAGCCGCTACGACCGCGAGCGCGCTGCCACCCTCGCCGACCTGACCACCGCATTGGAGCGACAACCCATGGAGAGCCCGACCTTCGTCTACACGACCTACGTCACCACCACCGCGCAGCGACTGTGGTCCGCGCTCACCGAACCGGCGTTCACCCGTCGCTACTGGGGTGGAGTCGCGCTGGTGTCGGACTGGCAGGTCGGGTCACCCGTGCTGTGGCAGGACGCGCCGGAAGGCGAGCCGCGCGACCTCGGCCAGCGGGTGCTCGTCGCCGAGCCGTACCGTCGTCTCTCCTACAGCTGGCACGGCTTCCAACCCGAGCACGCCGAGCACTTCGGCTGGTCCGCCGAGGAGCTGGCCGCCCGGCTCGGCGAGCGCCGGTCGACGGTGACCTTCGAGATCGAGCCGCACAGCGGGTCGACCGTCCGGCTGACGGTCATCCACGACGACTTCTCCCCGGACAGCGAGATGCACCGGGCGATCAGCGGCCAGCTCGACGGCAGCGGAGGCTGGCCGGAGCTGCTGGCCAGCCTCAAGACCCTGCTGGAGACCGGCGAGCCGATGCCCGACCCGTCCCCGGCCCGCTGACCCTGACCCACCGGCCAGGGGTGCATTTCCGCCGTGGCCGGCAATACCTCGCCATCGACCCAGCGACGACAGCCCGGCCGCAGCGGACATCGATCGGAGCACCGGTGCCGGTCGGGCCGTCCGGGCCTTTGCGCAGCTCTCCCCGCCTTCGGGTGGACACGTGACGGCAACGAGGAATTCTCATTTTCACCTGATCGTGGGGCCAACCCACCTAGTGTTGGGCACACCGGTGCTAGTCGGAGTTGGCCACCCGAACGACGTCCCACGCAGTCAGCGGACGAAAAGTGAGGGAAGACGCGTATGAAGGTCTCAACAGCACTCTGCTCGGCGGCGCTCGGCGTGGGCCTCGGCACGCTCCTGCTGCCAGGCGCCGCACTGGCCGACACCACGGTGTCACCGGCCACCACCCCGGTCGGTGGGACCGTCGTGCTCACCGCGACGACCTGCAACCCGAAGTCGGGTGACGCCCTCTTCCGGGTCACCGGCCCCAACCGCGACCAGAACGTCCGATCCACCACTGCCGCCGCCGGCGGCGGGCTGAGCGCCGAACTCTTCACCGCCGGATTCACCCTGGGCACGTACACGGTGGCGGCGACCTGCGGCGACGGCAGCTCGGCCGGCACCACGACGTTCACCGTCACCCCGATCGGCGGCGCACCGGCCGGCTCCGGTGGTGACAGCCGCGACACCGGCGCTCTGGCCGCTGGTGGCACCCTGCTCGGCACCGCCCTCGCCGGCGCGGTGGTCCTGATCCGCCGGCGACGTCCGGTGTCCACTGTCGCCTGATCGGCGACTGCTCCATCCCTGAGGACGGGTGCCCGCACCGGTGACACCGGCGCGGGCACCCCGACGATGCCCTACGGAGGTGTGCCCACGTGTGGTGGCGGCGGACCCTACCGGCCGTGGTGGCCCTGCTCGGCGTGACCGGGCTCGGGCTGATCACCGTCGGCCTCACCGCCGACCCGACGCGGCCACCACGACCGCCGGCCGACGCGCCGAGGCGCACCCATCCCGCACCGGACCTGGCGCCGCTGCCCCGCGCCGCGCCGGTCCGGGTGCGGATCCCCACCATCGACGTACGCGCCGAGGTCGTCCCGGTCGGCGCGGACGCCGCCGGGGTGCTGGAGGTGCCACCACTGGACAGGCCCACCCTCGCCGGCTGGTACCGGCACGGGGTCAGCCCCGGCGAGACCGGCAACGCCGTCCTGGTGGGACACGTCGACTCCCCCGCCGGACCGGCGGTCTTCTTCGACCTCGGTCGGCTGCGCAGCGGTGCCCAGATCGAAATCACCCGTGCCGACACGCAGGTCGCCACGTTCACCGTGGACGACGTCCGCGCGTACCCGAAGGAGGACTTTCCCACCACGCTCGTCTACGGCCCGGCGGACGCCGCCGGACTCCGCCTGATCACCTGCGGCGGCCGGTTCGACGCCACGACCGGCAACTACGTCGACAACGTCGTCGTCTTCGCCACCCGCACCGCCTGAGCACGGCCGCCCGCCTGTCGGACGCCGGACCCCGCTCGGCAGAATGCGGTGGCACCATCCCCAGCGGGCACCGTGACCGGGTGGTGCGCGGACGACGGGGAGGCACTCGGTGGATCAGCGACCGGTACGAGACCGGGCCGGTCGAGGCGTACGCGCCCTGGCCCGTCGACTGCTCGGCCGGGTCGAGGACGACTCCCCCACCCCGCGCCGGTCCAACCCGGACGCGGTCGTCGACTGCGCCGTCTACGTCGACGGCCGGCGCGAACCGGGACAGCCGCACTACGCCGACGCCTACTCCCGGGCACGGCACGGCCGCGACGCCTTCGTGTGGCTGGGCCTGCACGACCCGGGGCCGGCCGTGCTCGCCGCGGTCGGCCGGACCTTCGGCCTCGACGAGCTGACCGTCGAGCAGGCGCTCGCCGACGGGCACCGGCCCACCGTGCAGCGGCACGGGCCGGTCACCCTGCTGGTGTTGCGCACCGCCGGGTACGTGGAACACGACGAGCTGACCGACACCTCCGAGGTGATCGACACCGGGGACGTGATGGTGCTGCTCGGCGACCGGTTCGCCATCACCGTGCGGCACGGCGCCGCCGGGGCGCTGCGCAGCGTCCGCGCCGACATCGAGCGCCGTCCCACGCTGCTGGCCGCCGGCCCCTGGGCGGTGGCGTACGCGGTGTGCGCCCGGATGGTCGACTCCTACCTGGAGGTGGCCGGGCACGTGGAGCGGGACCTGGAACGGGTCGAGGAGGAGGTGTTCGCCCGCGACCGCAGCGCCGACATCCAGCACATCTACCAGCTCAAACGGGAGGTGGTGGAGTTCAAACGGGCGGTGCTGCCGTTGCAGGCGCCGATGCGGACGCTACTCGACCCGGACGGCCCTCCACGCGCCCTGCACCGCTGGTTCGTCGACGTGGACGGCCGGTTGAGCCGGGCCGTCGACCGGATCGCCGCGTACGACGATCTGCTCACCTCGATCGTGCAGTCCCGGCTGGCGCAGCTCGCCGTCGAACAGAACAACGACATGCGCAAGATCGCGGCGTGGGCGGCCATCGCGGCCACCCAGACCGGCATCGCCGGCATCTACGGCATGAACTTCGATCACATGCCCGAGCTGGCCTGGCGGTACGGCTACGCCGGAGCCGTGGCCCTGATGGCGGCGGCGGCCCTGTTCCTGTACCGCCTGTTCCGCCGCTCCGGCTGGCTCTGACCGCTCCGGCCGGCTCTGACCACCTCGGCCGGCTTGATCGACTCGGCCGGCTTGATCGACTCGGGTTCCTTGAAGTCGGGGTGTCGGACCCCTTCGGATACCGCGACTTTCAGGAAGTCGAGTCGATCAGCCAAGGATCGCGTGCCACAGCGACCGGCGGGAGCCGTCGCTGGTCGATGCCCGGCGATGGGGCAGGATGACGATGTGGGCAAGGGTGCGGGACGCCGACGGGCGAACACGACGACGGGACGGGCCTGCCCGTGCGGCTCCGGCCGGGCGTACGCGGACTGCTGCGCCCCGGCGCACGGCGGCGACGCCCCGGCGACGGCCGACGCGCTGATGCGCTCCCGGTTCAGTGCCTTCGCTCTCGGCGACACCGGCTACCTGCTGAGCACCTGGCACTCGTCGACCCGGCCCGCCTCCCTGGACCTCGACCCGGGGCAGCGGTGGACCCGGCTGGAGATCGTCGAGACCGAGCGGGGCGGCCTGCTCGACGCCGCCGGCACCGTGACGTTCCACGCCCACTACCGGGCTGCGGGACGGCCCGGCACACTGACCGAGCACAGCCGGTTCGTCCGCGAGGACGGCCGATGGGTCTACGTCGACGGTGACCAGACCTGACGGTCGAATTGGCGTAGGATCTCCTTGGCGCCGTCCTGCGCCGCACCTCCCTCCCGGCGCTCACGCCGCCGGCCACGCGGAGGCAAAGGGGGCCTGGAGCCCTCGGGACGTGGTGCCACATGCCCCACTCCGGCGGGGTCGGCGGGAGCGTGAGTCCCGGTGACCGTGCCGTTGACCGGGAGCATGTGATGACCAGACAGAAATCGTTCAAGACCCGGGTCCGCACCCGGATGGAGAAGACCGGCGAGAGCTACACCACGGCCCGCCGGCAGCTGATCGATCGGGCCACCGCCCAGACCGCGACGCCCGCCGCCCCGCCGCCCGCCGCCCCGCCGCCCGCCGGACCTGCCGCCGCGCAGACCGAGCGGATCACCGACGACCTGATCACCGCCCGGACCGGCCGCGGCTGGGACGAGTGGTTCGCCCTGCTCGACGCCGTGGGCGCCACCGAGCGGACGCACACCCAGATCGCCCGTCACCTGGTGGTCGAGCACGAGGTGCCGGGTTGGTGGGCACAGACCATCACCGTCGGGTACGAGCAGGCGCGCGGCCTGCGCGCGCCCGGTCAACGACGCGGGGGCGGCTTCGAGGCCAGCGCCAGCCGGACGGTGGCGGTCCCGGCGACGCGGCTGTTCGCTGCCTTCGCCGACGAGACGGTTCGCGCCCGTTGGCTGCCCGACGTCGAGGTACGCGTCCGCACCGCCACCGCGCCGCGCAGCTTCCGGGCCGACTGGGCCGGTGGTCCCACCCGGATCGTGGTCGGCGTCGACGCGGTCGGGGAGTCGAAGGCCCGGGTCGCCGTCCTGCACGAGAAGCTGACCACAGCCGAGCAGGCCGCCGAGCTGAAGGCGTACTGGCGGGAGCGGCTCACCGCGTTGAAGGCACTGCTCGAGTCGAACGGAGACCACCGATGACCATGACGTTCATCAACCTGCCGGTGCGCGACCTGACCACCGCCGCCGAGTTCTACCGGGCGCTCGGCTTCACCAGCGACCAGGCCGACCTGGACGGGGACTCCATGGTCCTCACCATCTCCGACAGCACCCGGCTGGTGCTGCACCTGCGCTCCGGCTTCGAGTCGTACACCGGGGTCGCCGCCACCGACACGGAGACCAGCCGGGAGGTCGTCGTCGGGCTGTCGGCGCAGAGCCGCGAGCAGGTCGACGAGCTGGTCGACAAGGCGGCGGTCGCCGGCGGGCAGCCGCTCGGGCCGGGGATGGCCAACGGGCCGATGTACATGCGCGGTTTCCGGGACCTCGACGGCCACCAGTGGTCGTTCCTGCACCTGGCCGGCTGACCGTGCGGCCCGGCGGCGGCCTCCTCGGGCCGTCGCCGGGCACCTCGTCGATTCGGGGTGATCAGTCCGGCAGGTCGGCTGGAGCCAGTCGCCCACCTGGGCGAGCGGCTCGGCGACCGGCGGCGGGTCAGCAGCACCAGCGCCACCACGAGGTACGCCCCGGCGATCAGCGTGAACGCCACCGCATTGCCGGCCGCCGTGGCGAGCAGACCGTAGACGGCGTACGTCACGATGATCAGCACGTCGGTGGCCATCCCCGCCAGGGAGGTGACGGTGGCGCGGCTGGCCCCGGTGATCCGAGCCTGGAGCCGCGCGTCGGCCAGCACGGTGGCCAACTGCGCGGCACCGAAGGCCACCGCGAGCAGCACGAACCCCGCCGGGTGCCGGAGCAGGGCACCGCCGGCCAGCGCGACGCCGACCAGCCCCAACAGCGCCGCGTACCCTCGGCTGCCCAGCCGCTCCCCCGCCGGGGCGAGCAGCCCGCCGACTGTCACCCCGGCCCAGAGCAGCAGGAGCAGCAGGGGTACGGCCTGCGCCCCGACGCCGGTGTCCAGTGCCAGCAGCGGTGTGTACTCGTCCAGGGCACCCCAGTCAGCGGCGACCACGGCCACCAGCAGCACCGCGGCCCGTACCGGCGGATCGGTGCGTACCTGCGCCACTCCGGCGCGCAGCGTGTCCCACCATCCCAGGTCACGATCGTCGTCCGGGTTCGCGGGTGGGACGGTGTCCGGCTCGTCCGGTCGGAGTGGTGCGGCACCCGCCGACCGAGCGGCCAGCGCCGACTCGGGGCCTGGGACGGGCACGGCGGCCGGCGCGCGGTGCTCCGGGAGTTGGGTGGCGACGAGCGTGGCGAGTAGGCAGGCCAGCACGCTGGCCGCGCCGACCGCCGGGTACCCGCCAGCGGCGAGCACCGGGCCGGCGAGCACTCCGGAGAGCACCACGCCCAGCACGCCCGCCGTCCGCGCGCGACCGAGCACCCGGGCGTACCGGTCGACCGCGCCGAGCCGGTCCAACTCGGTCCACACCAACGCTTCCAGCGCACCGGAGACCAACGCGCCGCCGGCGCCCCAGAGCAGGAACCCGACCGCGAAAGCCGGGTACGACGGCACCAGCACCCAGAGCGCGAAACCGGCGGCGGCCACCAGCGGCGCGAGGCACAGCAGCAGCCGGCGGGACACCACGTCGGCCCACACGCCGGAGGGCACCTCGAACAGGATGCCGGCCGCCGACCAGACGACGAAGAGCGACGAGATCTGCCCCACCGACAGCCCGGTGTCGGCGAAGAACACCACGTACAGCGGGTAGAGCAGCACGAGGTCACTGAGGAACGCGTACCCGTAGAGGGTGGTCGTCAGCCGGCGGACCGCCGGGTCGGGCACGCGTGCGGCGATGTGGATCATTAGGCCTTCCCGTGGGAGTGGAGACGGACACCGGACGTGCGGTGCCCGTGGCGGCCCACGGTTTCGGCCTACTGTGCGGGATCAATGTCGCCAGGTCATGCCGGCGATGCTAGCCGCGTCCCGCCGCGTCGGCGAGCGCTTTCGGCGTGCCGGGCGAGAGACCGCGGGGTGGGGTCGCTTCCGGACCCCACCCCGCTGGCATCGCGGCGAATCAGCGGCGGTTCGGGTCGACCGGCGGGATGACCGTGGTGGTCTCGCTGTCCTCGCCGGCCCGCTGTCCGGGCACCGAGCCGCCGGCACCGGTGCCGACCACCTGGGTGGTGTCGGCGTCGGCACCACCGCGGCTGACCACCTGGGTGGTGTCGGCGTCGGCCCGCGCGGCCGGCAACCGCTCGGCGTCCAGGTCGGCCGGGCGGGTCACGATCTGCGTGGCCTCCGGGTCGGCCGGGCGGGTCACGATCTGCGTGGCCTCCGGGTCAGCCGGGCGGGCCACCACCTGCGGATCGGCCGGCACGGTCACCACCTGGGTGGCCTCCGGATCGCTGACCGCCTGCGCCGGGCGGACCGGGTCGGCGGCGGGGGTCGACCGCCGGGCCAGCTCGGCCTCGGCGTCGCGGCGACCGGCCCGGTAGGCGCGGGTGTGCGAGGCGATCACCTGCGACTCCTGCTCCGCACGGCTCAGCCACCCCTCCCAGCGGCTCTGCATCGGACGGATCAGGCCACCACCGACACCCACGACGAGGATGCCGCCGACGGTGGCCAGCACGGCGATCAGCACGGGCGTGGTGACCGCGGTGGCCACCCCGATCTGGTTCAGCGCGGCGATGACGCCGAGACCGAGAATGAACACCGAGGCGATGTTGGCCAGCACCCGGCCGTACGACAGCCCGCCGAGCGCGCCGCTGATGATGTCCTTGACGGCGTTGGCGATGGCGGCGGCGACCACGACGATGACGATCGCGACGAAGGCTCGGGGCAGCCACGAGATCACCGCGGCGAGCAGGTCGGAGATCGGGTTCGGCCCCCAGATGCCGAAGGCGAGCTGGAGGGTGAACAGCAGTACCGCGTAGTAGACGAGCTTCGCGACGATGTCGCTGGCGTCGTACCGGGAGCGACTCAGCGCCCGACGGATGCCGCCGCGTTCGACGGCGCGGTCGAAGCCCACCCGCTCCAGGACCTTCTCCACGATCTTCAACACAGCCTTGGCGATCAGCCAACCAGCCACCAGGATCGCCAGGAAGGCGACGGCCTTGGGCAGGAAGAGCATCACCGAGCGGAGGGCGTCGCCCACCGCGTCGCCGACGTTGTCACTCATCTGGTCATTCCTCTACGCGCAGCCGGGGATGGTCAATTCCCGACCTACCCTCGACCCGACGTGCGGAAACGCCCGCCGCTCACGGCCCGACCGACTGGATCATGGGCTCCGCCCTCTAGCGCGCGGGCAAGTCCTGGCAATATTCTCCGGAGTGCGTGCGGCCACTGGAGCTACTTTTCATCCCCCGCCGTCGGCCGCAGGAGGAGATGTCATGCACGTCGACCATTCCGAAGTGGACCGCCGGACACTGCTGCGGGCCGGTCTCGGCGCCGCCACGGTCGCCGTCGTCGGGAGCGAACTCGCCTTCCCCACCACGGCACAGGCCGCGCCCGGCACCGACCTGGACTGGATCATCAGCTGTGACGAGTGGGCCGCCCGCCCGCCGAAGGACCCGCTGTCGGTGAGCGCCATCGCCACCAACAAGATCATCGTGCATCACATGGCGTTCCCGAACGTCACGGACTACTCCCGCGAGCAGGCGGTCAAGCTGGCCCACGACTGCCAGGACCTGCACATGGACGGCAACGGCTGGTCGGACACCGGCCAGCACTTCACGGTGAGCCGCGGTGGCTACGTGCTGGAGGGCCGTCGCGGCAGCCTGGAGCGCCTCGAAGCCGGCGACCGGCAGATGGTCTCGGCGCACTGTCCGGGCGAGAACGGCCGGGCCATCGGCATCGAGAACGAGGGCACGTACGTCACCGAGACGCCGCCGAAGGCGCTGACGGACTCGCTGGTCAAACTCTGCGTCGCCGTCTGCCGGCAGTACGGGTTGCACGCGTACGACATCTTCGGCCACTGGGACTTCCGCACCACCGAGTGCCCGGGGGCGGCGTTCTACCGGCAGTTCCCCGAGCTGCGGCGACGCGTCCACGCCGCCCTGGGCACCAAGCTCGGTGACGTGCCGGCGCGCCGCTGGCCGGACCTGTGGCGCTTTGTCAACTCCCCCTCGGTCAGGGTGGTGCAGCACCTGCTCGCACACCGGGGCTACGCGGTGACGGTCAGCGGCACGTTCGACGCCGCGACCGTGGCGGCCGTGCAGGACTGGCAGGCCCGTAACGGCATTGCGGTGGACGTGGACGCCACCCTCACCACGCCGACCTGGGAGACCCTCGCTCCGGAACTCAACCAGCACGCCACCGGCGCGCCGGTCACTGCGGTGCAGGAAATCCTCGCCACCAAGGGGTACGCGGTCACCGCGACCGGGGCGTACGACCACGCCACCCGAGCAGCCGTGCAGGACCTGCAGGCGCTGCACGGCCTGCCCCGCAACGGCAAGCTCAGCACGAGCACGTGGTGCGCGGTCGTCGGCGGGTCGGTCCGCCAGTCGTTCCAGCACCGCTGAGCGGTGGTGGCGGTGCGGGTACTCCCGCACCGCCACCCGCCTGCCACCAGCGCGTTGGTGCGGCCGGGGCGGTTTGGCGCATGGCGTGGCCGGAAAGACTGCCGGTATGAGATGGGCCCGTCGAGCCGTACCCGCCGTCGCCACCGCCGTCGCGGCGCTCGCCGCGCGGGATCTGATCCAGCGCGACCACGCGCTGCTGCGCAACTTTCCGGTGCTCGGCCGCGCCCGTTACCTGTTGGAGGCGATCGGTCCGGAGCTTCGGCAGTACATCGTGGCCGGCAACGACGAGGAGCGCCCGTTCACCCGTGACCAGCGCCGCTGGGTGTACGCGTCGGCGAAGCAGGAGAACAACTACTTCGGCTTCGGCACGGACAACGACATCGAGCACACCCGCGGTTACCCGATCATCAAGCACCGCACGTTCGGCCGGGCGGTGCCGCCGTCCGCCCCGACCGCCGGGCACGACGTGCGGTTGCCCTGCGCGAAGGTGCTCGGCGCGGCCCGGGGGCGAGCCCGCGCCTTCCGCCCGGAGTCGGTGGTCAACATCTCCGGGATGAGCTTCGGCTCGCTCTCCGGCAATGCCATCACCGCGCTGAACAAGGGGGCCGCGCTCGCCGGTTGTCTGCAGAACACCGGCGAGGGTGGGCTATCGCCGTACCACCGCAACGGTGGGGAGTTGGTCTTCCAACTCGGCACGGCGTACTTCGGTTGCCGGGACGAGCACGGCCGGTTCAGCCTGGACCGGCTGAAGGACCTCGTCGCCGGCGCGCCCGTGCGGGCCTTGGAGATCAAGCTGAGCCAGGGTGCCAAGCCGAGCCTCGGTGGGCTGCTGCCCGGGGCGAAGGTGTCCGTGGAGATCGCCGCCACCCGGGGCATCCCGGCTGGTGAGGACTGCGTCAGCCCCTCCCGGCACGCCGAGTTCTCCGACTGTGACAGCCTGCTCGACTGGGTGGAACTGTTGGCCGCCGAGACGGGCCTGCCGGTCGGCATCAAGTCGGCGGTCGGCGACCTCGGCTTCTGGCAGGAGCTGGCCACCCTGATGCGCGACACCGACCGGGGCGTCGATTTCGTGACGATCGACGGCGGCGAGGGCGGCACCGGTGCCGCGCCGCTGATCTTCAGCGACTCCGTGTCGCTCCCGTTCCAGCAGGGCTTCTCCCGGGTCTACAAGGTCTTCGCCGAACACGATCTGCACGAGCGGGTGGTCTTCGTCGGCGCCGGCAAACTCGGCCTGCCGGACAACGCCGTCGTGGCGTTCGCGCTCGGCTGCGACATGGTCAACGTGGGTCGGGAGGCGATGCTGTCGATCGGCTGCATCCAGGCCCAGAAGTGCCACACCGACACCTGCCCCACCGGCGTGGCCACGCAGAACACCTGGCTGGCCCGAGGCCTGGACCCGGCGTTGAAGTCGGTCCGGGCCGCCAACTACCTGCGGACGTTACGCCGCGACCTCACCAGGGTCGCCGAGGCCTGCGGGGTGGAACACCCCGGCCTGATCGGCACGGACGCCGTGGAGATCCTGGACGGCCGCACCGGCTCCACCCCACTGCACGAGGTGTACGGCTACCAGCCGGACTGGGGGATGCCCTCGCCGACCGACCAGGCGGAGATCATTCGGCTGATGGCGCCGGAGGCGCCGCGGGGCGGCAGCGCCCCGCCCTCGGCCACCGCCGTCGGGTGAGCCGCAGCCCTGCCGCGCTGGTCCGAGTGCGGGCCGGTACATGGCCGGCCTGGTCCGCGAGGTGACCCGACCCTGACGTGGCCTCGACGTGACGTCCGGCGCGCGACGTGGGCGACTTGCTGCCCGGCGCAGCACCCAGCCCGACACCCGACCGGCGCACGTCATGGGCGGATCCCGATGCCATGCCCCGACGAGCGATCCCGACACCCGACCAGCGCACGACATGGGCGGATCCCGATGCCATGCCCCGACGAGCGATCCCGACACCCGACCAGCGCACGACATGGGCGGATCCCGAGGCCATGCCCCGACGAGCGATATACCTGTGAGTCATAACTATGACCCACAGGTATATCCCTTCTCCGCGACATGCCTTCCGGCTGCCGTGCGCGGGTCGACGAGGACCAGGTCACCGGCAACGCCCGGCGTCGGCAGCTCGACGACGGCCCGTCACCGGTGATCGTCGGCGATAAACACGTGGAGCCGCCGTCGACGACACCCGTATCGTGGCGCGGTGCTGATCAGACGCGAGACGCCCGCCGACGCCGATGCCATCCGGGCGGTACACGCCGCCGCCTTCGCCAGGGCCACGGGCGACGGCGCGGCGGTCGAGGGAACGCCCGGCCAGGCCACGCCCGGCCAGGCCACGCCCGTCGAGGTAACGCCCGCCCAGGCCACGCCCACCCAGGCCACGCCCGTCGAGGTAATCCTTGTCGACGCGCTGCGCGCCGACGAGGGCTGGCTGCCCGCGTACTCCCTGGTGGCGACCGATTCGGACGGCCGGGTGGTGGGGCACGTGGTGGCCACCCGCGGCCGGGTGGCCGGTGAGCCGGTCGCGTTGGGCCTGGGGCCGCTCGGGGTGCTGCCGGAATGGCAGCGGCGCGGCGTCGGCAGCGCGTTGATGCACGCGGTGCTCGGCGCGGCCGATGCCCGCGACGAACCGCTCGTCGTGCTGCTCGGACACCCCGACTACTATCCGCGCTTCGGGTTCCGGCCAGCCGTCGAGGTGGGCGTCACCCCGCCACAGCCATGGGGGCCGCAGTACTTCATGGCCCGCCCGATGAACGCCTGGCGCGAGTCGATCCGGGGCGAGTTCCGCTACGCGTCCCCGTTCGACGACCTGTGATCCCACCGCGTATCCGCCGGCGGCGTGCCACCGACCTCGACGGCTGCGTCGCGGCGCTCGCCGAAGTCCACCGGGTCGACAGGTATCCGCTGAACTGGCCCACCGACCCACACCGCTGGCTGCGCGAACCACACCCGGCACGCGCCTGGGTCGCCGCCGACGCCGACGCCGCAATTGTCGGGCACGTCGCGGTACACCGGCTGCCCGGCCCGGCGACCGGGCCGCCGGCCCGACCGACGGCCGAGGTCGCACGTCTCTTCGTGCTGCCGGCCGCCCGAGGGCTGGCGCTGGGCAGCGCACTACTGGCGCGGGCACGGCACTGGGCGAGCGCCCGCGGAACCGATCTGGTGCTCGACGTGACCTGCGGCGACGCCGCGGCCACCGCCCTCTACGAGCGCACCGGCTGGCGGTGCACCGGCGTCAGCGTCGCACCGTGGACCGCCCCGGACGGCAGCCCGGTGTCACTACGCCACTACACGCTGCGCTCCGACACCGTCCCGGCCATCGCCGCGAGGCGGCGGGCGAGCAGGCCGGCGGCCTCGCGCAGTTCCGGAGGCTCCAACACCTCCACCTCGTAGTCCAGGCGTGCGAGGTGCGCGGCCAGCCAGTCCAGGCTCTCGCCGCCCACGACCAGCACACACCACCCGTCGCGGTCGTCCTCGACACGCCCCACCTGGGGCGGCACCAACGCCCGCACCCGGTCGGGCTGGGCGTGCACCCGCGCCCGGGCCACGTACCGGTACGGCGCCCCGGTCACCGACTGTTGCACGAAGGTGACCGGATCCGGGTGTTCACGTGCCCGGAACCGCCAGGTCGTCGGCACCGCGGCGCCCATCCGGTCCAGGCGGAACGTACGCCAGTCGTCGCGGTCGACGTCCCAGGCCATCAGATACCAGCGGCGACCTGTCGTGACCATCCGGACCGGCTCGACCGTCCGCTCCTCCTGCCCGCCGTCGCGGGCGGTGTAGCTGAACCGGACCCGCACGGCGTCGCGACAGGCCCGTGCGAGAGTCACCAGCAACTCCGCGTCGATCTCGGCCACCGGACCGACAAGTGTCTCCGTGGCACCGTGTACGGCCCGCACCTCGGCGCGCAGCCGCGACGGCATCACCTGGTCGAGCTTCGCGAGCGCCCGCAACGCCGCCTCGCCCGCACCGGCGACCGTGCCGCCCGAGGCGAGCCGCAGGGAGACCGCTGTCGCGATCGCCTCCTCGTCGTCGAGGAGCAGCGGCGGCAGCCGGGTGCCCGCGCCGAGTTGGTAGCCGCCCCCGACGCCCGCCGCCGCGTACACGGGGTAGCCCAGCACACGCAGACGCTGCACGTCACGGCGCACACAGCGGCTGGTGACCCCCAGTTCGGCGGCGAGCTCGGCGGCCGTCCAGGATGGCCGCCGTTGCAGCAGCGCCAACAGCCGAAGGACCCGCTCGGTGGTCGCCTCGACGCGCATGCGCCGATCGTTGCACGAATAGCGGAACGATCCTGTCCGCTATCCGCGAGAGGCTGCAGATCATGACCGACCCGACCAGGACACAAGGAGCTGACATGGCCCGCGACATACAGATCACGTTCGACTGCGCCGATCCCGCGGGGCTTGCGACATTCTGGGCCGAGGCGCTCCGCTACCAGGTGCAGGCTCCACCCGGAGACTTCGAAACGTGGGACCAGGCGCTGGACGCGATGGGTGTGCCGCCGGAGCACCGCAACGACGCGTCCGCGGTGGTCGACCCCGACGGCTCGGGGCCTCGGCTGTTCTTCCAGAAGGTGCCGGAGCCCAAGCGGGTCAAGAACCGCGTACACGTCGATGTGCGGGCCGCGCCCGGCCTGGCCGGCGACGAGCGGATGGCGGCCCTGGAGGCGGAGGCGGATCGGCTCGTCGCGTACGGCGCCACCCGGCTCGATCGACACGAGCCCGCTCCCCCGCTGGGCGCCGGTCACCTCATCATGGCCGACCCCGAGGGCAACGAGTTCTGCCTGGACTGACCCGGGCGTTCACCCAGCTCACCGCCGTCGCCGCCGGACGCCATGCGAACATGTGTACGTGTCGTCCGGCGCCCACATCCTGCATGCCGACCTGGACGCGTTCTACGCGTCGGTCGAGCAGCGTGACGACCCGCGCCTGCGCGGGCGGCCGGTCATCGTCGGCGGAGGCGTGGTCCTCGCGGCCAGCTACGAGGCGAAGGCGCGGGGCGTACGCAGCGCGATGGGCGGCCAGCAGGCGCGCCGCCTGTGTCCCGACGCGATCGTGGTGCCGCCCCGGATGTCGGCGTACACGGAGGCGAGCCGCGCGGTCTTCGACATCTTCCGACAGACCAGCCCACTGGTGGAGGGGCTCTCCATCGACGAGGCGTTCCTGGACGTGGGTGGCCTGTGGCGGCTGGTCGGGCCACCGGCCGAGATCGCCGAGCGGCTGCGCCAGGAGGTCCGGGCCCGGGTCCGCCTGCCGATCACGGTGGGGGTGGCCCGCACGAAGTTCCTGGCGAAGGTGGCCAGTGGGGTGGCGAAACCGGACGGGCTGCTGGTGGTCGCACCGGAAGCCGAGTTGGCGTTCCTGCACCCGCTGCCGGTCGAACGGTTGTGGGGCGTCGGCCCGGTCACCTCGGCCAAGTTGCGGGAGCACCGGATCCGTACCGTCGGCGAGGTGGCCCGGCTGGGCGAGGCCGCGTTGGTGTCCCTGCTCGGGTCGGGCGCGGGGCGGCACCTGCACGCGTTGGCGCACAACCGCGACCCCCGGTCGGTGCAGGTCGGACGCCGACGCGGTTCGATGGGCGCGCAGCACGCGTTGAGCCGTAGCCCACATGCCCCGGCGGAGTTGGATGCCATCCTCGCCGGCCTGGTCGATCGGGTCTCCCGGCGGATGCGGGCGGCCGGGCGGGCCGGACGCACGGTGACGCTGCGGCTACGTTTCGGCGACTACACCCGGGCGACCCGCTCGCACACCGTGCGCAAGGCGACCGCCGACACGACGCCGCTGCTCGCCGCCGCGCGGACACTGCTACGGGCCGCACTGACCGAGATCGATCGGCGCGGTGTGACATTGATCGGTGTCTCGGTGGGCAATCTGGACGACAGCCCGGTGCAGCCGGAGCTGCCGTTCCACCGCGACCCGGGTGCCGAGCTGGATGCCGCGGTGGACGCAGTCCGCGACCGGTTCGGATCGGCGGCGCTCACCCGCGCGGTCCTGCTCGGCCGGGACCCGGGCGTGGAGATGCCGCTGCTGCCGGATTGACCGATCTGCGTGCCGCGTCCCGGCAGCCGCTGCGACCGGAGACACATCACAGCAGGTCGGCGGTTTAACCCACGGCTGACGGGTGACCCTTGTGGGGTACAGCCTGACAAGGGGGGACCCACAATGTCCGACGACGACACCAGCAACCGACCGAGTCGCCGCGCCGAGCGCCCGCACGACGTGACCGATCCTCTGCTGTGGCAGCTGGCGATCGACGTGCTGAGCGCCCACGAGCCGGACGACGAGGGTCACTGCCGCAACCTCCAGTGCGCCGGGCAGTCCTGGCCGTGCGCGGCCCGCAACGGCGCCGAGCAGTCGCTGCGACTGGCCCGCAGCACCCCGAACGCGGTCGAGATGACCGACGAGGGCGACACGGGCTGGCCCGGGGAGAGCGCCGCACCGGCCCCCCGATGGGGTTGGAATGCCGGCCCGGCCGCGTCGCACCGCGGGTCGAAGGCGTCCGCCTCCGCTGCGTGACCCCAGCACCCAAGGGGTACGACGCTCGGGCTGAGCACACCACACGCACGAACGCTCGGCCGGTGACCCGGCCGAGCGTTCGGCAGTGACAGCGCAGCCACGCCGATCAGCTCTCGTGGCGCAGCCACGCCGATCAGCTCTCGTGGCGCAGCCACGCCGTGATGCGACGCAGCAGCTCCACGTGCCCCGGCGACTCGTACGACCGGGCGTCGTGACCGAGTGCGTCGTAGACGATCCGGCTGCTCCCGGCCGTGCGCGCCCAGACCAGTGGGTGGGTGGCGCCCCCCTCGTCGTGGACGTAGAGAGTCTCGACGTCGACGCCATCGATCAACTCCAGGTCGGTGTAGCGCTCGTCGTGCACCTCGAAGTCCGCGAGACCGGCCGTGATCGGGTGCGCGACGTCGGTGCGGCGGATGAGGCTCGGCCCGATCGGCGGGTGGAAGGTCCGGCCGTGGTCCCAGGCGGCACCGACCGTGGACCGCCAGGTCGCGAGCTGGGGAAACGCGATCGTCGCGCTGTGCTGGGCGAGCAGGCTGCCGCCACCGGCCAGGAAGTCGTCGAGGACCCGGCCGAACTTCTCGTCCTCCGGGATCGGGGCCGTGCGGTCGGCGCTGGCGTTCACCACCAGCAGGCGGGCGCCGTCGAGTGCGGCTGCGAGGTGGTCGACGGTGGTCACGATCGCCACCTGGCCCGCGTCTCCGACGAGGTTGGCGATCGCCGCGCTGGTCTCCGCCAACGGGTGCCAGGGATCGGCGTGCGGGCCCTCCCCGCTGAAGATCACCGTGTCAACCGACATGATCATGCTCCGCTCATCATTTGGATGATTTTCGAAATCACGAAATCAAAGCTAGCATGGCGTCCATGAGAGCCCTCCACCATCCCGATCTCGCCTCGGTCGACCTCGCCACCGTGCTCGGCGCCCTCGCCGACCCGGTGCGCCTGAGTGTCGTACGACAGTTGGCGCAGGCCGGTGGCGTCGTCTGCGGACAATTCGACGCGTTGTCCGAGGTGAGCATCTCCACGCTGTCGCACCACCTGAAGGTGCTGCGGGCAGCCGGCGTCCTCCGCGTCACGCCGAACGGCAGCTTCCGCCGGCACGAACTACGTGCCGACGAGATCAATGACCGGTTTCCCGGGCTCCTCGCCGCGATCATCGCCAACCTCGACGTACCCGAACGAGTGGGAGTCCCCGCATGAGCGACACCGAACCGGCCGGGCGGAGCGGACCGCCAACCCTGGGCCTGTCCGCCGACGAGGTCCTGAGCACGACCCGCGCCGTCCGCAAGCGTCTCGACCTGGGGCGCCCCGTCCCCCGTGACGTGATCGAGGACTGCCTGCGCATCGCGCTGCAGGCACCCAGCGGCCGCAACAGGCAGCGCTGGGACTTCATCTTCGTCGAGGACCCGCAGACCCGGGCCGCCGTCGCCCGACTGTGGCGACTCGGCCTGATGGCGCCGCCACCGGCGTCGGGCGGCACCGGGCCGGCCTTCAGTCGGATGAACTTCGCCTCCGAGCAGTGGGACCGGATCGCCGGCAGCCTGCAACACCTCGCGGACCACCTGCACGAGGTCCCGTTGCTGCTCATCCCCTGTCTGCGGGTCGAGTCCCGCGCCGAGTTGAGCAGCGTGCGCGGGCAGGCCGGGGCCTGGGGTTCGGTCATCCCGGCGTTCTGGAGTTTCATGCTGGCCGCCCGGGAACGAGGGCTCGGCACCGCGTGGACCACGAGCCATCTCAGCTACGAACGGGAGATGGCCGACCTGCTCGGCATCCCCTACGACACCGTCGTGCAGGTTGCGCTCACGCCGGTGGCGTACACCCTGGGCACGGACTTCAAGCCCGGTCCGCGGGCCGACGCGGACGGGTTCGCCCACTGGAACCGCTGGTAGCGGGCCGCCGCCGCGCGCCACCGACAGCGACGACCAACAGGGCCACGGACAGCAACGGAAACCAGTCTCCGGTACGCGAATAGACCGTGCCCCATCCCCTGGTCGGGGCGTCAGCGACCAGCAACTCCGCGTCACCGGCCCGGTCCTCGCCCCACAGCCTGCCAGCGGCGTCGGAGACCGTCAGCCGGCCGGACACGGCAGCACGGACCACGGTGAGCCCGCTCTCCACACCCCGAACCAGGGCGATACGGCTGTGCAGCCAGCCGTCGGAGGTGAAGTCCAGGGCGGGAACGAGCAGCACCGACGCGCCGGCCGCCCGATACCGCCGGACCAGACCGGGGTAGTCGAGGTCCTTGCAGATCGCGACGCCGAACCGGCCCTGCACGATCACCTCGTCGTCACCAGGCGTCAGCCACTCCTCCAGGCCGGGGATCAGGTGCTGTTTGTCGTACGTGGTGATCGCTCCGGACGGGTCCAGCACCAGCGCGACGTTGCTCGCCGTGCCGGCCCGCCGCAGCACCGCGCCGACGATGACCTGAGCCCCGTTCTGCCGCAGCGCGTCCACGAGCAGGGGCAACGTCGTGTCCGTCACCGCGAACACCTTCTCCGGCAGCACGACGACGCGTGCCCCCCGATCGACCAGGCCCGTGACCCGCGCACCGTAGCGGGCGAGCAGGTCCCGGCCGACCGGCTCGTCGATCGGAAGCCCGTCCTCGGGTTGCCGCAGGGCGACCAGGCCGACGGTCAGCGGCGCGGCTCGCTCCGGGGACCGGTGCAGCGACCAGGCCGACCACGTGCCGACGCCGACCAGGAGGGCGAGCAGGCACGCGAGGGCGGGGCGTGGACCGCCGAGCCGGCCGACGCGGGTCGGTCGTGCGCCGCCGAGCAGGGCGGCGAGGGCGATCGGGACGGCGAACAGCAGGTAGGTGACGCCCCAGACGCCGGTGAGGGCGGTCACCTGGATGACCGCACGGACGTCGGCCTGCGTGTAGGCGAGGCTCCACCACGCGCCGTGCGGGAACAGGTGGGACGCGCCGTACTCGCCCAGCACCCAGAGGGACGGCACGGTGAGGACGGCGGTCACGGTCCGCCCGCGCAGCAGCAACTCCCGGGCGAGCAGGACCGTGCCGCCCGCCAGGCCGAGACCAAGGCCGAGCACACCGGCCACCCCGGGGACCGGTAGGCGCAGGGTGTCGAGGTAGTACCCCACCATGCCGAGCTGGCCGATCGACCAGGCGAGGATCGTCGCGCCGAGCGCGGTCCTCGGGCGTACCCGCAGCGAGGCGAGGAGCAACGGAATCGGGGCGAGCCAGGTCAGCGCGGCGACGGGGTGCAGCCCGGTACCACCGAGCCAGAGCAGGCCGCTGAGCAGCGCGGCGACGATCGTCATCATGCGTCGATCGTGCGGCCGGAGCGGCGGGGGCGGATCGCCGTACGGACCGGGTGCGATCTGGTCCCGTGGAGGGAGGCGCGGGAGCGCCGAGCCGGACGATACTGCCGACGTGAAGCGGTACGTCAATCTCGCCGTCACCGTGGCCGCCGTCGCCGCGACCGTGCTGCCCGCGCTGGCCGGCGGACCACGCGCCTGGTGGGTGCTGCCCCTCGCGGTCCTGTCGTCGGTCCCGGTGCTGTGGCGCGACCGCGCGCTGGTTGCCGTCGCCGTCGTCGTGGGCGTCGCCACGACCGTCTCGGCCGCGCTCGGCGCACCCCCGCTGCTGCCGGTCGGCCCGCTCGTCTGCCTCTACACGTTCGCGGCGCGGTCCCCCCTGCCGATCCGCCTGCTCGGCCTCGTGCTCACCGCGGCCGGGCTGGTGGTGTCGCTGCTCCATCCACACCCGGACGTGGAGGTGCTGCGGTACCTGTCGGTCGCCTACGTCTTCTCGTACGCCCTGGGCACCAGCACCCGCGCCCGCCGTACCCAGGCCACCGCCCTCGCCGAACGCGACCGTCGGGTCGCTGGTGAGCGGACGGCGGCCGTGCTGCGCGAACGCGCCCGTATCGCCCACGACCTGCACGACATCCTCACCCACGCGGTCGGTGTCATGATCGTCCAGGCGGAGGCGGGGCCGCTGCTGGTCCGCCCGCACCCGGACCGCGCCGACGCCACGTTCGCCACGATCGCCGCCACCGGCCGGGACGCGGTCGTCCAACTCCGCCGTGCGGTCGGCGGCCTGCGCGAACCCGCCGACCACCCACTCGACCAGCCGGGCCTGGCGCACCTCACCGCCCTCGTCGCACGCGTGCGCGCCACCGGGCTGGACGCCGTCCTCACCGTCGCGTCCGGACCGGCGGAGTCCGTCGGCGGAGCGCGGCCCGAGCCGCCGGCCGGGCAGGCCGGGCAGGCCAGGCAGGCCGGCGTGGTGCTCGTCGAGCCACCGGCGGACGTCGGGGTGGCCGCCTACCGGATCGTGCAGGAGTCCCTGACCAATGTGGTTCGCCATGCCGGGGCAGGATCGGTCCGCGTCCTGCTGGCCTGGAGCGCGCAGGAGTTGACCGTGTCGATCATCGATGATGGCCACGGCGACCGGGCCTCCGGCGCGGACCGGCCGGGCTACGGGATCCTCGGCATGCGCGAGCGCGCCCAGGCCTGCGGCGGGACCCTGCGCGCCGGTCCCGCCGAGGACGGCCACGGTTTCGCCGTCACCGCCACCCTGCCCCTGCGGGCACCGGCAGTGGCCTGATGGAGACAGTCGCCGCCGCCCGGCACCCGACGTCGGGGTCGTGCTGATGCTGCGTGTCGTGCTCGCCGACGATCAGGACCTGTTCCGGGCCGGGTTCGCGACGATCCTCGGGGCCGAGCCGGACATCGAGGTGGTCGCCGAGGCCGCCGACGGCGCGGACGCCGTGCGTGCCGCCCTCGACCACCGACCCGACGTCGTCCTGATGGACATGCGGATGCCCGTCCTCGACGGCGTTGCCGCGACCCGCCAGGTCTGCGCCCGTACGCCGAGCCGGGTCCTCGCCCTGACCATGTTCGACACCGACGACTACCTGTACGCGGCGCTGCGTGCGGGCGCCAGCGGCTTCCTGCTGAAGGACGCTCCCCGAGCCGAACTGGTGAACGCGGTCCGCGTGGTCGCCGCCGGCGAGGCGTTGCTCGCCCCCGGCGTCACCGCTCGGGTGATCGGCGAACTGCACCGGCGCGGTCACCCGGATCCGGCTCGGGCGGCGGCGGTGACCGCCCTGACCGCTCGCGAGACGGACGTCCTGCGCCTGATCGCGGCCGGCCTGTCCAACGCCGAGATCGCCGCTCACCACCACCTGAGCGAGCACACGGTGAAGACGCACGTCGGCAACCTGTTCGCCAAACTGAACCTGCGTGACCGTGCCCAGGCGGTGATGGTCGCCTACGAGTCCGGTCTGGTGATTCCTGGCCACTGACCGGCGGCGAATCGGTCCACGAGGCGATGCGGTGACGCAGGTGGGCAACCGACGCTCAGCGGAACAGCTCGGCGTTCTCAGCCACCCAGTCGTCGACGTCGCGTAGTGGGCGGCCAATGATCTCGTGCACGGCCGGCCGTTGGTCGAGCGTCCACGCGGTGAGTTCAGCGAGCCGCGCCCCGTACTCCTCGAGCGCGTACAGCGTCACGTCGATGCCGCTGTCGGGCCAGCCGCCACGCCGCCACCTCGCGCGGCTTTCGTCGGGCGTCACCTCGACGGCGGCGATGTCGCGGCCGATGGCTCTGGCGATGCTCGCCACCCGCGAACGGCTGCTGATCGGCAGACCGACGGCCTCCAGTACGGCGCCGACGTGGTCGTCGACGCGCAGCGCCGCCGTCGCGACCGCGGCGAGGTCGTCCTCGTGGATGAAGGGGTAGTGGCCGCCGTCCAGGAATGCCTCCCGTACGACACCATCGCCCCGGATCATCTCCGGCCAGTCCGACCCCGTCGCTGGATAGGTGCCCTCGATCATCGCCCCCAGCACCGCCGACGGGCGGATGTGCGTCCACTCCATCCCCGAGCACTCGGCGGCCCGCTCGATGGCCAACCAGAACCACGTCTCCGGCGGATGGATCTCTTCGTACTCCGGCCCGTGCGAGGACAGCACGACGACGCGTCGTACACCGGCATCCCGGGCAACCTCCAGGGCATCCCGCGCCGTCGCCGGGACGGCTCCGGCGAGAAAGACACCGTCGACGCCGTCGAAGACCTCGGCGTACTCAAGCGGGCGGGTGATGGATCCCTCGACGACCTCGACCCCGTCGGGCCAGTCACCGACCTGACCGGGCTCGGCGAGAACCCGCACCCGGTCGCCGACGCCCAGCAGTTGCCGAGCCAGGCTCCGGCCGACGATCCCGGTGGGGCTGCTGCCCGCATCCTTGCGGGCGTTGACCGCAGTCAACAGGCGCAGACGAGCGTGCGATGGAGTCGTCGGTCGATTGTCTGCGAGCATGGCAAGTCTCCCCAGCACGAAAGCGGAGATCTTGCGCCTCCCGTTGGCCGGGAGGGTGCGGACCTTGAGGTCGCCGACGTTACCAGCCTCGGGCGCCAGCCTCGCCGATCATGAAGTTGAGGTACCTGTTCGGCACTGTGACAGGCGCTCTGTCACCCACCACAACTCCATGATCGACGAGGCGAGCCAACCTGGTAGAAGTCTTACAGCGTGCGCGCCAGCCGGTCGGCGAGCGTCCGGGTGAAGCGGGCCGGGTCGGTCAGCTCACCGCCCTCCGCGAGCACCGCCAGGCCGTAGAGGAGTTCGGCGGTCTCGGCCAGGGCGGTGGGATCGGTGCCCTGCTCGTGGGCCTTGCGCAGCCCGGAGACGAGCGGGTGGCCGGGGTTGATCTCCAGGATCCGCTTGGTCGCGGGGATCTCGTGCCCCATCGCCCGGTACATCTTCTCCAGGGTCGGGGTGAGGTCGTGGGCGTCGCCGACGACGCAGGCCGGTGAGGTGGTCAGCCGGGACGACAGGCGGACCTCCCGGACACTGTCGGTCAGGGTGGTGCCCAGCCAGTCGAGCAGCGCGGCGAACTCCTGTCGCTGCTGCTCGCGCTCGGCCTCGGCCTGCTGCTTCTCCTCGTCGGTGTCCAGGTCGATCTCGCCCTTGGCGATCGAGCGCAGCGTTCGGCCGTCGTACGTGCCGACCCGCTCGACCCACACCTCGTCGACCTGGTCGGTGAGCAGCAGCACCTCGTGGCCCTTGGCCCGGAACGCCTCCAGGTGCGGGGAGTTCTCGATGGCGGCCCGCGACTCGCCGGTGGCGTACCAGATGTCGTTCTGGCCGTCCTTCATCCGCGACACGTAGCCGGCCAGGTCGGTGGGCTCGGCCGGGTCGTGGGTGGAGGCCACCGACAGGATGTCCAGCAGCGTGTCCCGGTTGTCGGTGTCGTCGATCAGTCCTTCCTTGACCACCGCGCCGAACTCGGTCCAGAAGGTGCGGTAGCGCTCGGCGTGGTTGGCCTTCAGGTCCTTGACGGTGGCGAGGATCTTCTTGACCAGGCGGCGACGGACGATCTGGATCTGCCGGTCCTGCTGCAGGATCTCCCGGGAGATGTTCAGCGACAGGTCGTGCGCGTCGACCACACCCTTGACGAAGCGCAGGTAGGTGGGGATCAACGCCTCGCAGTCGTCCATGATGAACACGCGCTTGACGTAGAGCTGGACGCCCCGGCGGCCCTGCGGGGAGAACAGGTCGAGCGGGGCGTGGCTGGGCAGGAACAGCAGCGCCTCGTACTCGAAGGTGCCCTCGCCCTTCATGTGCACGACCTCGAGCGGGTCGGCCCAGTCGTGGCTGACGTGCTTGTAGAACTCGTTGTACTCGGCGGCGTCGACCTCGTCGCGGGGTCGCGCCCAGAGCGCCTTCATCGAGTTGAGCGTCTGCTCCTCGCTGGTCGCGGCCTCACCGTCGGCGCCGGGGCGCTCGACGCGCATCCGGATGGGCCAGGCGATGAAGTCGGAGTAGCGCTTGACGATGTCCCGGATGGTCCACTCGGCGGTGTAGTCGTGCAGGTTGTCCTCGGTGTCGACGGGCTTGAGGTGCAGGGTCACCGTGGTGCCCTGCGGCGCCTCGTCGACTCCCTCGATCGAGTAGGTGCCCTCGCCGGTGGACTCCCACCGGGTGCCGCCGGTCTCGCCGGCCTTGCGGGTCAGCAGGGTGACCCGGTCGGCGACCATGAACGCGGCGTAGAAGCCGACGCCGAACTGGCCGATGAGGTCCTGCTTGGCGTGGGCGTCGGCGGACTCGCGCAGCTGGCGCAGCAGCTCGGCGGTGCCGGACTTGGCGATGGTGCCGATCAGCGCGACCACCTCGTCGCGGGTCATCCCGATGCCGTTGTCCCGCACGGTGAGGGTACGGGCGTCCCGGTCGATCTCCAGGGCGACGTGCAGGTCGTCGGTGTCGGCGACGAGGTCCTTGTCGACGAGCGTGGCCAGCCTCAGCTTGTCCAGCGCGTCGGACGCGTTCGAGATGAGTTCCCGCAGGAAGACGTCCTTGTTCGAGTAGATCGAGTGGACCACCAACTGAAGCAGCTGACGCGCCTCGGCTTGGAACTCCAACGTCTCGGCCTGATTGCTCACACCGTCTCCCTTCTCGGCTCGTGTCCAGGTTCGCGGAAAGGATACGAGCCGTCACCGGTCGGGTGGTGACCGCATCCCGGTCGTATTCCCGATCCGGACGGGCCACCGTCGTGAGATAGCTGACTTTGGTAAACAGAAGTCAGGCGGGATAGCGTCACCACCATGAAGATCGCAGGAAGCACCGCCCTCGTCACCGGCGCCAACCGTGGCTTCGGCCGGCACCTGGCCGCCGAACTGCTCGCCCGGGGCGCCACCGTCTACGCCGGCGCCCGCAACCCGGACACCGTCGACCTCCCCGGCGTGACGCCGGTGCGCCTCGACATCACCGACCCCACCTCGGTCGCCGCCGCCGCCAAGCTGGCCGGCGACGTGCAGCTCCTGATCAACAACGCCGGCATCGAGACCGGCACCGACCTGCTCGACGGCGACCTGGACATCGTCCGGCTGGAGCTTGAGACCCACTACTTCGGCAACCTGTCGATGATCCGGGCGTTCGCTCCGATCATCGCGGGCAACGGCGGTGGGACGATTCTCAACGTGCTCTCCGCGCTGTCCTGGGTGAACTTTCCCGGCGTCGGGGCGTACGGCGCCGCGAAGGCGGCCGAGTGGGCGATGACGAACGCGCTGCGCGTCCAGCTCGCCGAGCGGGGTGTGCGGGTCGCCGGCCTGCACGTCGGCTACATGGACACCGACATGGCCGCCGGGGTTGACGCCCCGAAGTCCGACCCGGCCGTGATCGCCCGGATCGGGGTGGACGGCATCGAGGCCGACGCGTACGAGATCGTCACCGACGAGACGAGCCGCCAGGTGCAGGCCGGGCTGGCCGGCGGCGTCGCCGCGCTCTACCCGCAGCTCCCCTGACCCACGACGCGACGGGCCGCCACCGGAGACAACCGGTGGCGGCCCCTTTTCGGGTACGCGGTCAGCTCGCCTGCAACGTCACGTCGTCGATGACGAAGGTGGTCTGCAACGACGAGTCCTCGGTGCCGGTGAACCGCAGCGTCACCGTCTGCCCGGCGAACCCGGCCACGTTGAGGCTGCGCTGTACGTAACCGGTCGCGGCGTTGAGATTCGAGTACGTCGCCAGCGTGGTCGAACCCACCTGCACGGTGAGCCGGTCGTACGCCGTGGAGCCGGTGGTCTCGGCGGTGTCGATGTGCAGCCAGAACGACAGCGTGTACGTGGCGCAGCCGGCCGGCAGGGTCACCGACTGGTACAGGCTCTCGGTGCGGGTGCTGCCGTACCCGTTGAGCCACGCCTTGTACGACCCGGTCCGGGCCGGCTGACCGCTGGCGTTGGTGATCACGCCGGAGGACGCGGTCCACGGCGAGCTGCCGCTCTCGAAGCCGCCGTTGCCGACCACCTGACCGCCGGTGCAGGTCGGGGTGCCGCCGCTCACGGCGAGCTGCCACAGCGCGTACGCGACGCCGTCGGCCGCCCGGTTCAGCACGGTGGCGCTGACGTTGGCGGTGGTGTCGCAGGACCGGTGGTAGCACGGGTCGTACGCGGAGTTGGCGGTGCCGCCCCACTTGGCCGCCTGCGCGCTGGTCTTGCGCGCGCTGGCGCCGGCGGCATAGCCCGAGGTGGGGATGCCGGCCTGCTGGAAGTAGTAGTCGTCGGAGCGGCCCTGACCCTCGACGTTCTCCTCCGGCTGAAGACCCAACGAGTCCCAGTACGCCTTCAGCGGCGCCGCCGTGGTCGAGCTGACCCGGTTGATGAAGTAGCCGCCGTTGACCGAGCCGACCATGTCGAAGTTGTAGTAGCCCTTGAGGTAGCCGCGCTGGGTGGCGCTGAGCGAGTTGACGTAGAACCGGGAGCCGTTGAGCCCCTGCTCCTCGTCGGTCCACCAGGCGAACCGGACCCGCTTGGTCATGGTCGGGTTCTGCGCGGCCAGGACCAGCGCGTTCTCCAACAGGGTCGCCGAGCCGGTCGCGTTGTCGTTGATGCCCGGACCGGCCGAGACGCCGTCCAGGTGCGCGCCGAACATGACCACCTGGTCGGCCGGGCCGCCGGGCCACTCCGCGATCAGGTTGTTCGAGGGGTACCGGCAGCTGGAGCAGTACTGCTCGGTGACGGTGTAGCCGGCCGACTGGAGCCTGGTCTTGACGTAGGTGAGCGAGGCGGTGTAACCGGCCGAGCCGGCCCGCCGGTTGCCACCGTTGCTGGTGGCGATGGTGTTGAACTGGGTCAGGTGCGCCTGGACGTTGGTGATGGAGATGTCCGGTGCGGCCAACGCGGCGGCGGCCGCGGCGATCGGCCGGGTCACTGTCGCGGTCGAAGGTGACGCGGTCGCCGGCTGGGTGGCCAGCGTCACCGTCATCCCGGCGAACACGGCGAGCGCGACACCCGCGCTCAGCGTTCTGCCTCTCATGGGGGCTCCTCGGGGTTGGAGAGATACCCGAGACACTTACAGATGTCGATGCAACAGGCATCGGTCGTTCGTGCCGAACCGCCACCGCTTCGACGGTAGGTACCGGCGTCGGCACAGGTGAGTAGAGGTGCCAGGATGGGTAGGTAACGCCAGCAGGGGTCGTCGGGCCCGGAACGGGGGCTTGCGATGGGGCCGGATCAAGCGTGACAGGACCCGACACCGACCTGTTCACCGGCGGTGGTGACACCGGCCGGCTGATGGCGGAGCTGAACTGGGCCCGCACCCCACTCGGCCCGGTGACCAGCTGGCCGCAGAGCCTGCGCGCCGCGGTCCGGACGGTGCTCTCGTCCCGGTACCCCATGCTGCTGCTCTGGGGAGAGGACTTCTCCCAGCTCTACAACGACGCGTACTCCGCGCTGATCGGCGACAAACACCCCGCGGCGCTCGGCGACGACGTCCGGGTGACCCTGGCCGAGGGCTGGGACGTCCTCGGCCCGCTCATCGACCAGGCCACGGCCACCGGAGTGGCCAGCTGGGTCCCCGCCCTGCGGCTGCTGCTGGAGCGGGCCGGCTACCGCGAGGAGGCGTACTTCAGCGTCTCGCACGCCCCGGTCCGCGACGACGACGGCCGCACCGTCGGCGTCCTCACCGTGTGCAGCGAAGTCACCGAGCAGGTGGTCGGCGAGCGTCGGCTGCGGCTGCTGCGCGACCTGTCCGTTCTCGGCGACGGACGCACCGTCGACGCGCACGCCACCAGCGCCCGGCTGACCGACGCGATCCAGGGCCACCCGCTGGACGTACCGTTCACCGCCATCTACCTGCGCGACGGCACGATCCTGCGGCGGGTCGCCTGCACCGGCGGCGACCAGGGGTACGCGCGGGCACTCCCGGACACCGTCGAGCTGGCCGACCCCGACCCGGCCGCGAACGCCTGGGGGCTGGCGGACGCCGCGCAGGGCCGACCGACCGCGGTGCCCGACGTCGCCGACCGGCTGCCCCTGCCCGGCGGCCCGTGGGGCGACCCGGTCCGGACCGCGCTGGCACTGCCACTGCCCTCGGGCGGCGAGGATCAACCACTCGGCGTCCTGCTGGCCGGGGTCAGCCCCAGCCGGGGGCTGGACGAGGCGTACCGGTCCTTCTACCAGCTCCTGGCCCAGCAGATCGCCGTGGCGCTGCGCAACGCCCAGGAGTACGAGCAGGAGCGACGCCGGGTCGAGGCGCTCGCCGAACTGGACCGGGTCAAGACCGACTTCTTCGCCAACGTCAGCCACGAGTTCCGCACTCCCCTGACCCTGATCCTCGGCCCGCTCGCCGACGCCCTCACCGACGCCGCCGCGCCGTTGCCCCTGGTGCAGCGGGAGCGGGTGGAAACCTCCTGGCGTAACGCCACCCGACTGTTGACGCTTGTCAACAGCCTGCTCACCTTCTCCAGCCTGGAGGCCGGGCGGGCCCGCAGCGACGCCCGCGTGGTCGACCTGTCGGCGCTCACCGCCGAGCTGGCCGGCGTGTTCCGGGCCGCCGTCGAGCGGGCCGGGCTCACTCTCGAGGTGGTCTGTCCGCCGCTGCCCCGGCCGGTCACCGTCGACCCGGTCAACTGGGAACGCATCGTCACGAACCTGCTGTCCAACGCCCTGAAGTACACGTTCATCGGCCGGATCCGGGTGGCCCTGGAAGCCGACGACGAGGAGGTCCGCCTCACCGTCGCGGACACCGGCATCGGCATCGCCGAAGCGGACCTGCCGAAACTCTTCGAACGCTTCCACCGGGTCCGGGGTGCCCGCGCCCGCAGCCACGAGGGCACCGGCATCGGCCTGGCGCTGGCGTCCGAGCTGGCCCGGCTGGAGGGCGGCGCGGTCCGGGTGACGAGCAGCGTGGGTGTCGGCAGCACGTTCACCGTGGCGCTGCCCTGGTCGACGGCAGGCCGCACGGCGGGGACCGGGCCGTCGCCGGTCGGACGGGGCGACGCGGCCCGGGCCACCGTCGAGGAGGCGATGGGCTGGCTGAGTGGGTCGGGCGGCGATCCGACCGAGCCCGGCAACGTCTCCGGTCCGGCGGTGGACGAGTTGGCCGGCGCACGGATCCTCATCGCCGACGACAACGCCGACATGCGGGCGTACCTCAGCCGGCTGCTCACCGGGCAGGGCTGGCGGGTGCGGGCCGTCACCGACGGCCGGCAGGCCCTCGACGAGGTCCACCGCGAACCGCCGGACCTGGTCCTCACCGACGTGATGATGCCGGTGCTGGACGGCTTCGACCTGGTCCGGCGGCTCCGCGCGGACCCGGCGACCCGGTCCCTGCCGGTGCTGGTGCTCTCCGCCCGGGCCGGCGGGCGGGCCAGCGTGGAGGGCCTCAACCTGGGCGCCGACGACTACCTGGTGAAGCCGTTCGCCGCGGCTGAGCTGATCGCCCGGGTCCGGGCCGGGATCCGGCGGGCCCGCAGCCACCCGACCGGCGACGCCACCGCACCCACCGTCGACGCGGCGCCGGCGCGGCCCGACCCGGTCACCGCCGTCGCGCCACCCCGTACTGTCGCCGCCGGGCCGGACGCGCCAGGGCTGGCGCAGGGCCCGACCGACCCGAGCGGGCTGGGCGACACCCTGGATGTCGGGTGGACCTACCCGTCCGCGCCCACCTCGGCCGCGGCCATGCGTCGCGACGTCCGGCTGGCGCTTGACGACCTCGACGTCGACCCGGACGTGTTGGAGGATCTCCTGCTCGCCGCGTCCGAGGCGATGAACAACGCGGTCGAGCACGCGCAGCGGCCCAGCCGTCCGGAGGTGCGGGTCCGACTCCAGGTGGGCGGCGGGCTGGTCCGGATCTCGGTGCGGGACTTCGGCACCTGGCGGGACCGCCGCCCGGCGATGGACCGGGGACGCGGCGCGTTGCTGATGAACGCCTATGGCGACGTGCGGCTGGTCTCCACCGCCGACGGGACGACGGTGACGATCGAGCGCCGGCTGGGCGACCCGGCCTGAGCAGTCTCGTTTACCGGTCCGGCCGGCCGGCTCGTCAGAGTCGGCGGCCGGTGGCGTCCCGGGCGATGATGCCGTCGAGCCGATCCCCCGGGGTCAGCACGGCCGGCTCGAACCAGAAGATCACCACCTGCTTGTCGAGACTCCAGCGGGCCAGTCGGGCGTGGACCTGCCGGCCGTCCACGGTGCCGGTGATCTGCTGGGCGGGGCCGACGAAGTAACCGAAGGTCGGCACCGGCGCGGTCGACGAGCTCTCGTCGTAGCCGATCTGGTGGAACCCGGCCCTGCGGTCGGCCCCCTCGACGTCGTTGACCAGGAGGTCCGTGGTCAGTGAGCCGTCCGGGGACTGGCGACCGGCGGCCAGCCCGATGGTCACCTTGGGCGCAGCGGGTAGGGACACCGGGACGAAGTAGTAGATCCGCCGGTCGGCGCCGTGCCGTACCCCGCTGTCCACGAACTGGCCGAGGGGCTTCGGTGGCGGCTCGTCGCGGCCCGCCGTCGGCGGTGGCGTGGAGCCCGGCGACTTCTCCGCCCACGGCGAGGCACCGACCGACGGTGGAGCGACAGCGACCGGCGGCGGGTGCTCGGTCGGCGCCAGATCGCGCGGCCCGGACGTACCGACCGCCACCACGACCACGGCGGCCAGGCCGGTCGCGAGCGTCGCCGCCCCGGCTCCGGCGACGCGCCGGCGGGTGCGCAACCGACGTCCCTGGCGCAGCACGGTGTCCAGATCGAGCACGGCGTCGGGACGCTCGGTCGCCCGCATGGCCTGGCGGAGCCGTTCCAGCTCGCTCATCGGCGCGCCCTCTCGTCGGCTGTGCGGGGCGCGGCGGTACGCAGCTTCTCCAGGGCTCGCGAGCTGGTGCTCTTGACCGTGCCCACGGATACGGCGAGTTCCCGAGCCACCTGCGCCTCTGGAAGGTCGAAGTAGTAGCGCAGCACGACGATGGCCCGCTCACGAGGGCTGAGCGCGCCGAGGATGGTGATCAACCAGCGCCGGGTGGCCACGTCGTCGGCCACGTCGTCGCGCCGCTGCTCCGGCACCTCGTCGGTCGGATACTCCCGCATCGGTCGTCGCCACCCGTCGACCAGGTGGTTGACCAGGGTGCGTCGGGCGTACCCGTAGGCGTCGTCGTCGTGGACCCGCGACCAGGACGCATAGGTGCGGACCAGGGCGGTCTGTGCGGCGTCCTCGGCCTGGTGGTGGTCGCCGGTCATGAGGAACGCCGCATGCACCAGTCGTGCGGACGCCGCTTTCGCGAACTCGACGAACTCCGCGTCACCCCGCGCCACCCCGAACCCTCCCCCGTGCCACACCGCTAGGGACGGGCGAGGCCGGAAAAAGGTTGAGTCCACGTCACAGCAACTTTTCCCAGTGGTCGCCCGTCTTCTCCTCCGCGCCGCCGCTCGGCGCGCGAGGGGAGAGACATGTCGACGAAGGTTACCCGCCCATGGCGTACCGCCTCAGCGGCGTTACTGCTGGTGGTGGCGCTGCTCACCGGGTGCGGGCTGCCGGCCGCCGGGCAAGCCGGCACCGGTCCCGTCGCCGCTGAGCCGCGGCCCAGCGGGCCGGCCACGGTCACCGCCTCCGGTCGGCCGACCGGAGTCGCCGGCGTCTCGCCCAGTTCCGCGCCGACCGTCGACGTCACCTACCCCGCCACCGGCGGCAACCGCTGGACGACGGCATCCGCCGAGGCGGCACCCACGGGAGCGACCGGCGGTCGGTTGCTGCGCTACCGGATCGTCGTGGAACGCGACATCCGGGGCCTGCCGGTGGGCGACGTCGCGACGGCCATCTCCACGACGCTGAACGACCCCCGCGGGTGGACGGCCGGCGGGACGTGGCGGCTGCGCCGGGTGGGTGCCGGCGGGACGGCCGACTTCACCATCTACCTGGCGACCCCCGGCACCCGCGACACGCTCTGCCAGGACGTGCCCGACGCCTACACCTCCTGCCGCAACGGTGGTCGGGTGGTGCTCAACGTGGCGCGCTGGGTCAAGGGGGTACCCGGCTACGGTGCGAGTCTGACCACCTACCGGGAGTACATGGTCAACCACGAGGTGGGGCACAAACTCGGGTTCGGTCACGAGCGGTGCCCCCGGCGGGGCCGGCCGGCGCCGGTCATGCAGCAGCAGACGTTGGGCCTGCACGGCTGCACCGCGAACGCCTGGCCGTACCCGACCGGCCCGGACCGCTACCACGGGCCGGTCGGGGCGTACGACGACGACATCCCGCGGCGCGAGGGCGCGTACCCGGCAGCCTGAGACCGACGGTGGGCGCGGGGCGCGCCCTCAGGTTCGCGGGCGGCGCTCCTGTTCGAGTCGCTCATCCTGCCGGCCCATCTCGTAGATGGCGGTGAGGCTGGTCGGCAACCTGCTGACGTTCTCCGGCATCGAGCCGGGATCCGGTGCCGGATCGGCACCCGGTACCGGACCGGGATCAGGTGCGGCGGCGGGGACCGGGGACCGGCGGCGCAGGAACAGCACCGCCAGCACCGCGAGGGCCACCACGACCAGCAGGTACGACATGGGTGGCCAGGCACTCCGGGTGGGGTTGGCGAGGGCCGGCGGGTCGGTCGGTGCGGGGGTGTCGCCGTCACGCCGGGGCACGGCGGCCCCGCGGGTGGCGGTGCCCTCGCCGGCGGTGCGGCGATCGGGGGCGACGGGTGCGGGGCGACCGCCCGCCGAGCGGGTGGGCACCGGGATCGCGCTGGACTCCACCGGGCTGGGCTGACCGGCGACCGGTGTCGGACTCGGCGTGGGCGCCCGGGTGGGGGTGACGCCCGGCGGCGGAGGGGCCGTCGGCGTGTTGCCGCCGAGCAGGTCGTCGACGATCTGGCCGACGCCACCGACGATGTCGCCGAGCGGGTCCGAGGTCGCCGACGGGGACGGCGCGGGCGAGAGGGCGAGGGTCAGCGCGAGGACGACGACGGTAGGCATGACGCCACCTCCGATGTGCCGAATATGCCAGGCACCGTATCGCATCGTGGGATGGCGTGGGTGGCACCGGCACACGGGGGCGGGGGCGCGTCTGGCGCTCGCCCCCGCCCGCGATGTCGCTGATGGTCAGACGGGCAGGCCACCGACCTGGGTGGAGATCCACGAGCGGATCGACGGCAGGTCGACGTAGATGGAGGGGCCGGTGGCGCAGGTGGAGTTGTTGTTGCCGGCCCGACTCGTCGCGCCGATCAGGTTCCACACTCCGCCGACCCGGCGCACCTGCGGCCCACCCGAGTCGCCGTAGCAGGCGCCGGAGTTGCCGTTGGTGTTGTTGGTGCAGATCTCGTACGCGCCGTTGATGCCGGAGCACCGGCTGTCGGCCACGATGGACGTGTCGAGTTCGTTGGCCACGGTCGGAGCCGATCCGCAGCCCCGCGGGGCGCAGGTCTGGCCCCAGCCGATGATCCGGGTGGCGGTGCCGACCGCGCCGGAGGTGCTCGGGATCGGGGCCGGCGCGTACGTGACCGAGCTGGCCAGTTGCAGCAGCTTGACGTCGACGCTCGGGTGGTTCACCGCACGGGTCACCCGCACCACGGTCCCGCCGCTGGTGCGGTTGGTGCTGCCCACCCGCACGGAGGACGGGGTCGAACAGTGCTTGGCGGTGACCGCCCAGTTGCCCTTGATCAGGGTGCCGGTGCAGCCGGAGACGTACACCATGAAGGGGTAGTTCTCGGTGGCCGGTCGGCCGCCGACCACCAACGGCTCGACGTCGGATGCGCCGTTCCAGGTGTATGCCGTACTGGCCGGCGCGGCCAGCGTGCCGGCGAACAGCGAGTTCACCCGGCTCGCCTCGGCCGCGCTGGGGTTGGCGTTGCGGCAGGAGACGGGTGCGCTGCTGCCGGACATCAGGTCGGAGCAGAGGCCGGTGCGCCGGTCCGGCAGGCCCAGGATGTGGCCGACCTCGTGGGTGGCGATGCGGGTGCGGTCGTAGCCTTGGTTGACGGCCGTGCGGCCCATCCAGATCCGGCCCGAGCCGAGGCCGGTCGACTGCGCGCGGGGCCAGCCGTCGTCGACGTAGATGGTGATACTGGCCGGGGTGCCGGCCAGGAGTCGGACGGTACTGACCCGACTGTTCCAGATCTGCGCCGCCTGGTCGAAGTTGGTGCGGAACTCACCGGTCCGGCTCGCGTCGTAGTAGACGGTCCGGACGGCGGCGGCCGGCGTGCCGGTGGCGAGCTGCATCCCGGCCGCCGCCAGGATCGCCACCAGCATGGCCAGCGCCGCGCGTCTCAGTTGTCCTCGGAACATCGGGCACTCCCCTGCGCTCGTCGGCGGCCACCGGCCGCCGGTTCATCGATACACGTAGATGTTAATGTGACGGCGATCGATGATGGGCATAGCGGAAGCGTCATACCGGCGACACGACTGCCACGACCGGGTGGCGTTCGAGTTCGCCGGCCCGGCGAGCCGGTTCGGTCAGACGTGCAGGGTGGGCGGTAGACGAGCTCCTTGGACGAGGTCGACCAGACCGGCGTTCATGATGTGCTCCGTTCAGGGGTGAGCGCGGTACGACGGACCCACAGGTGGGACCGCTCGGTGTCGTTGGTGGCCAGTTCCATGGCCTGGTCGTAGGCGGCTCGGGCCTCCTCATGCCGGCCGAGCCGGACCAGCAGCTCCGCGCGGGTGGCCGGCAGCCGGTGGTAGCCCGGGAGGTCGAGTTCCGCCAGCCCGGCGAGGGCCTGCGCCGGTCCGTGCACCTCGGCGACGGCAACCGCACGGTTGAGCGCGACGACCGGGCTCGGCCGGAGCGCGAGAAGCTGGTCGTACAGTGCCAGGACCTGCGGCCAGTCGGTGGCGGCGCCGTCGGTGTGCACCGCGCCGATCGCGGCCTGGATCTGGTACGGGCCGGGCTGGTTGCGCCGCAGGCAACGCCGGACCAGGTCGTGCCCCTCGGTGATGAGCGCCCGGTTCCACAGTGACCGGTCCTGGTCGGCCAGCAGCACCAGCTCGCCGGACGGGTCGAGCCGGGCCGGACGGCGCGCCTCGGTCAGCAGCAGCAGGGCGAGCAGGCCCAGCACCTCGGGCTCGTCGGGCATCAAGGCGGCAAGCTCGCGGGCGAGCCGGATCGCCTCGGCGCACAGGTCCGTTCTGATCAACGGTCCGGCGGTGGACGCGTAGCCCTCGTTGAACATCAGGTAGAGCACGGTGAGCACGTACGGCAGTCGGTCCGGCAGCTCGTGTTCGGCGGGCACCCGGTAGGGGATGCCGGCGTCCCGGATCTTCTTCTTCGCGCGCACGATGCGCTGCGCGACCGTCGACTCCTGGATCAGGTAGGCGCGGGCGATCTCGGGTACGTCGAGACCGCCGAGCAGGCGCAGCGTGAGGGCGGTCCGCGCGTCCGGACCGAGCGCCGGGTGGCAGCAGGTGAAGATGAGGCGCAGCTGGTCGTCTCTCACCGGTCCCACCTCTCGGGGCTCGTCCTGGTGGTGCAGCAGCAGAGCCTGGGCGTGCCGCGCCTCGCGCGTCGACTCCCGGCGGAGCCGGTCCACCGCCCGGTTGCGGGCGGTGGTCACGATCCAGGCACCCGGGTTCGGCGGCGGGGTCTGCCACTTCTGCAGCGCCGTGGTGAAGGCGTCCTGGACCGCCTCCTCGGCGAGGTTGAGGTCACCGAGGATGCGGGCCAGGGTGGCGACGCAGCGGCCGTACTCCGCGCGGTAGATGCTCCCCAGGTCCATGTCGGGCGGCCGGCTCCCGGTCAGGCCTGGGACAGGTCGTCGAAGGGGCGCACCTCGACCGGGCCGCAGGCCGCCGCGCACTTCTCGGCCCAGGCCAGCGCCTGGTCCAGGTCCGCGCACCTGAGGACCCAGAAGCCGGCGATGTGCTCCTTCGTCTCGACGAACGGCCCGTCGCTCATGGTGGTGGCGCCGTTCTCGATCCGTACGACGGTGGCGCTGTCCGGCGACCGGAGCCCTCCGCCGAAGACCCAGGCGCCCGCGGCCTGCATCTCGTCGTTGATCCGGCCGGTCTCCCGGAACATGGTCTGCGTCTCCTCGTCGGAGGGGTCCGGCTCCCCCTCGACGGCGTGCACGGACAGCAGGTACTGCTTCATGACGATCCTCCAACCGTTCGATGGTGAGATGGCGACAGGTCAGGCGGCGAGGCGGCGCGCGACAGCGGGGATGACGATCGCGGCCGCGACCAGGTGTGTGACCATCAGCAACGCCTTGGTGGCCGCCCCCGCGTCGACGATCACGTCCGGCACCAGCGACAGGACCGTCAACACCACAGTGGTACGGACGAACGCGCGCCGGGGACGCCTGGCGAAACGGGACAGCACCGCGGCGAGGATCACCCCGACCAGCGAGAATACGGCGGTCAGCACACCGAAGCCCGTCACCGGAATCGGCGCGTCGGCCACGTCGAGGCTGATCCCCGCCGCGCGGCCGACGGCGGCGACGGCCATGGTGGCGGCGCTCGCGGCGAGCGTGGCGGCGACACCGGTCCGGATCAGCGCACCCACGGTCGAGGTGGCGGCAGGGGTGGTGGTCGCTGTGGTGGTCATCGTGCCCTCCGGTGGGTGGATGGCCCGCCGCGGTGGCGGGCTCTCACCAGGGCTACGAATCGCACCGGTCCCAATCGACAGGCACGCCCACATTCTTGTCGACGACTTTTGCGGACCTCAGAGCGTGCGCTGGTATTCCTCCCAGGTTCGCTTCGGGCTGACCGCTGGGCCATCATCGACGCCCCGGTTGGCCAGGCCGTTGCGACCAAGGTAGTAGTCGCCGGCCTGGTTCTGCGCGCCCGTCGACTGGTCGGTGTCGGAGAGCGCGATCGCGTGGATGTGGTAGCCCCAGTCCCCCTGGGCCGGGGTCCGTAGCCACGCGGCAAAGCCCACCGCGCGCAGGCGACGCAGCACGTCGGTCCGGACCGACGAGGAGAGACCGCTGACCGAGAGGTCGAGCGCGCCGCCGCCGTCGTGCGTGCCGGCGGAGGCGCCCACACCGCTGCTGTACGAGCCCTGCGTGATGCCGAGCTGGCGGCCGAGTAGGCGTTCGGCCTCGATCAGCATCGACCTGGTGCGCGTGTTGACCTGCACACCGCGCAGGGTCACCACGCTGCCGGGTGAGATCGCCCGGACCACGGTGTACCGTCCCTCGCCGAGCGACCGCAGCGACGACGGGCCGGGCAGACCTGTCGCGTCGAGACACCCCGTTGGGGCCTACGAACCTCCACGGGATTGCCGCCCGCCGGTGGGTGGGGCGATGGGCGCAGCGGGCGGCCGGCGGTGACCGTCAGTCACCGCCGTGGGGGGCGGATGCGGTGGGGAGCGGTATACCTCAGAGTCATATTCATACCTCTGAGGTATACCGCTCAACAGCACATCGACATGGGCGGGCAGCCGCAGCGGATGGCCAATGCCCTTCGCCACGACCCCAGCCCCGGCCTGAAGCGCGGACTTACTCGTCTAGTTGCCAGAGCCCCGCTGGGTGGGGTCGGGTGCCTGCGCGACCGCCTCGTCGGCCAGGTGCCAGATCTCGCGCATCGGCGCCCACCAGTCTCCCGAGCCGGGCTCGGCGATCGACTCCTGGCACGGGTCGGTCAGCTTCCACCACTCCTGCGTCTGCGGGTCCGCGGCGATGAACCGCAGGTCGGCCTCGTAGTCGTCACCGACGTACTCGTAGTAGCCGAAGAGCAGGTCGTCGTGCAGGAAGATGGTGTAGTTGCGGAAGTTCGCCTCGCGCAGCGTCTTCTCGACGCTCGGCCAGACCTCGGCGTGCAACCGCAGGTAGGTTTCCCGCTGCTCGGGGCGGAGTCGGATCACGCAGCCATGACGTTTCACGTCGTGCCCTTTCGTGTGAGCTGGTTCAGGGGTGCCGAAAGCACCTGACCGTAGCGGTTGCGGGGTGCCGGGCAGGGGCCGGCCGCCGGCGATGTCGACCGGTGGTCCTCCCGCAGGGCTACCGACCACCGGGTTCACCTGCCGGACGCCCGCCGGAAACGCAATCGTTTCGTGAACTCGGTGCGACGCAACTCACGAAACCCTGCACCTTCACCGATCCGGAACTAGTGTGAGTACGACATCGTTTCGCAGGAGGTTGGGATGCTGGGTGGTCAGCAGGTGGGCGCGGGCGCCGGGGTGCCGGCCGCCCGGGTTCCCCGGTGCACCGACAGCGACCTGTTCGGTGTGGTCATCGACCTGCTGCGCGAGGTCGGCTTCGACCGGATGACCATCGACGCCGTCGCCGCCCGCGCCCACGTCAGCAAGGCCACCATCTACCGGCGGTGGGACGGCAAGGCCGAGCTGGTCGTCGCCGCCCTGCGCGACCGGCACGTCGGTGTGCACAACCCGCCCGACACCGGCAGCCTGCGCGGTGACCTGATCGAGCTGCTGCGGGCCACGGCAGCGATCTGCGTGGCCGACTGCGACCTGATGCAGGCGCTGACCTTCGCCATGCGGACCAACCCCGAGCTGGAACGCCTGGTGCGCCACCAGGTTCTGCCGGCCGGGCGGGTGGCCAGCACCGCCATCCTGGTCCGGGCCGCCGCCCGGGGGGAGATCCCGCCCGAGGCCGGCGAACGGGAGCTGTTCCACGATCTCGCGCCCGCGCTCACCCTGTCCCGCATCGTCGCGCACGGCCTGCCGGCCGACGACGCGTTCCTCATCCAGGTCGTCGACCAGGTGCTGATCCCGGTCCTCCGCTACCAGCCCGACCGCCCGTCACCGGCCTGACCCACCGACATCCGCAACACGGAAGGCTTCACCATGTCCGGAACCACCTCGACCGCACCTGGCGCACCCGGCGCCGGGGCGTCGACAAGCGCGCCGCACCCGCGGCGCTGGATCGCGCTGGCGGTCATCGCGGTCTCGCAGCTGATGGTCGTCCTGGACGCCACCATCGTGAACATCGCGCTGCCGAAGGCCCAGTCCGACCTGGGGATCACCGACGCGAACCGGCAGTGGGTGGTCACCGCCTACACGCTGGCCTTCGGTGGACTGCTGCTGCTCGGCGGTCGCATCGCCGACTACTGGGGGCGCAAGCGCACCTTCCTGGTCGGCATGACCGGTTTCGCCCTCGCCTCCGCCCTGGGCGGTCTGGCCACCACCGGCGGGATGCTCTTCGCCGCCCGCGCGTTGCAGGGCGCCTTCGGTGCGCTGCTCGCCCCGGCCGCGTTGGCGCTGCTCACCGTGCTGTTCACCGAGGCCACCGAGCGGGCCAAGGCCTTCGCGGTGTACGGCGCGATCGCCGGCGGTGGATCTGCGGTCGGCCTGCTGCTCGGCGGGGTGCTCACCGAGTACGCCAACTGGCGCTGGTGCCTGCTGGTCAACATCCCGGTCGCCGCGATCGCCATCGCCTTCGCGCTCCCGCTGGTGCCGGAGAGCCGGGCCAAGGGCAACACCCGCTACGACGTACCCGGCGCGGTCGTGGTGACCGCCGGCCTGGTCTCCCTGGTGTACGGCTTCACCAAGGCCGCCGAGGACGGCTGGGACGCCACCGCGACGCTCGGCTTCATCGCCGCGGGCGTGGTGCTGCTCGCCGCCTTCGTGGTGATCGAGCTGCGCTCCAGCCACCCGCTGCTGCCGCTGCGGATCGTGCTGGACCGCAACCGGGGCGGGGCGTTCCTCACCTCGACGCTGATCGGCGCCGGCCTGTTCGGGGCGTTCCTCTTCCTGACCTTCTACTTCCAGGTGGTGCTGCAGTACAAGCCCCTGGAGGCGGGTCTCGCATCGCTGCCGGTCACCGCCGGTGTGCTGATCGCCGCGGGTGGCGCCAGCCAGCTGATGCCGCGACTGGGCGCCAAGCCGCTGATGGTCGCCGGTGCCGTGCTCGCCGCACTGGGCATGCTGGTGCTGACCCAGATCGACGCGGACACCTCGTTCCTCACCCACCTGCTGCCCGCGCAGGTCATCCTGGGCCTGGGGCTGGGCTTCACCTTCGTCCCGCTGTCCAGCCTCGCCCTGGTCGGGGTGCCGGAGCACGACGCCGGCGCGGCCAGCGCGACGCTCAACGCCACCCAGCAGATCGGTGGCTCGCTCGGCACCGCCCTGCTGAACACCTTCTACACCAGCGCGGTCGCCGCCTACCTGGTGGGCCGGGCGCCGAACCCGGTCAACCAGGTCGAGGCGCTGGTGCACGGCTACCGGGTGGCCTTCGCCTGGGGCGCGGCGCTGATCGTGCTCGCGGGCCTGGCCACCCTGGTCCTGGTGAAGGTGCGCAAGGAGGACGTGCCCACCGGCACCACCGTTCACATGGGCTGAGCCGACCGACGTGGCCGCCGGCCGGAGCGCCCCGAGCGTGGGGTGGGCCGGCCGGCGGCCACGTCCGGTAACGTCCCGACCATCGTCGAAAATCCGTTTGAGGAGATCCATGTCGACCCCTGCTGACCAGATCATCACAGCTCTGCGCGCGGGCCACGAGGAGCTCGCCACGCTCGTGCGGGACCTCAAGGAGGACGACCTGCTCCGGCCGTCGGGGGCCAGCGAGTGGCAGGTCTCCCAGGTGCTGAGCCACCTGGGCAGCGGCGCCGAGATCAACCTGGCGACACTGGACGCCGCCCGCACCGGCGCACCCGGCCCGGACGGGGACTTCAACCGCGGCGTCTGGGCACGCTGGGACGCGATGGCCCCGGCCGAGCACGCCGCCGGGTTCCTCGCCACCAACGAGCGGCTGGTCGAGGCGTACGAGGCGCTGGACGCCGAGACCCGCTCCTCGATGCGGATCGACCTCGGCTTCCTGCCGGAGCCGGTCGACGTGGCCACCGCGGCCCGGTTCCGGCTCAGCGAGTTCGCCCTGCACCAGTGGGACACCGAGGTGGCGTTCAACCCGTTCGCGGCGGTGACGCCGGGCGCGGTGGCGCTGCTGCTGGACCAGATCGGCGGCATGCTGGCCTGGACCAGCCGACCGCAGGAGCTGGCCGGGCGGGAGGCCACGCTGCTGGTCCGGGTGCACGCGCCCGAGCGGACGTTCGGGCTGCGGCTGGGCGAGAAGGTCGAGGTCGTCGACGCGCCGGAGCGTCCCGACGGCGAGCTGGAGGCCCCGGCCGAGGCGTGGCTGCGGCTGGCCACCGGACGGCTGGGCACCCAGCACACCCCGGACGGGGTGCGGGCGACCGGCTCGGTGACCCTCGACGACCTGCGCCGGGTCTTCGTCGGCTTCTGACCAGCGGCCGTGCGGGCCGGTCAACCCGGCCCGCACGGCACGTCAGCCCTTCACGCAGACCACCTGCTTGAGGTGCGCGACCACCTCGACCAGGTCCTCCTGCTGGGCCATCACCTCGGTGATGTCCTTGTACGCGCCCGGGATCTCGTCGACCACCCCGGCGTCCTTGCGGCACTCCACCCCGGCGGTCTGCGCGGCCAGGTCCTCGGTGCTGAACGTCCGCTTGGCCTGCGCCCGCGACATCCGACGCCCGGCCCCGTGCGACGCCGAGCAGTACGCGTCCGGGTTACCCCGGCCCCGCACGATGTACGACCCGGTGCCCATCGACCCGGGGATGATGCCCAGGTCACCCCGGCCGGCCCGGATGGCGCCCTTGCGGGTCACCAGCACGTCCACCCCGTCGTAGCTCTCCTCGGACACGTAGTTGTGGTGGCAGCTGATCGACTCGTCGTAGGTGACCTGCGGGAACTGCTCCCGCACCACACCGCAGAGCAGGGCCAGCATGACCGCCCGGTTGCGCCGCGCGTACTCCTGCGCCCACCACAGATCCCGCCGGTACGCGTCCATCTCCGGCGTCCCGGTGAGGAACACGGCCAGATCCCGGTCCGGCAGGTCGGCGTTGTGCGGCAGCCCCCGGGCCACCCCGATGTGCCGCTCGGCCAACTCCTTGCCGATGTTGCGGGACCCGGAGTGCAACATCAGCCAGACCCGCCCCTCGTCGGCGCCGCCCTGCTCCAGGCAGACCTCGATGAAGTGGTTGCCCCCGCCGAGGGTGCCGAGCTGCCGCCGTGCCCGCGTCTCCAACTGCGCCACCCGCCGGTCCAGGCCGGCGAACCGGCCCCAGAAGTCGTCCCAGCCGGCCTGCTCCAGACCCCGGATCCGACGCGTGTCGACCGAGTCCTCGCGCTGGGTGAAGCCGACCGGGATGGTGGCCTCGATCGCGGAGCGCAGCCCGGCCAGGTCGTCGGGCAGGTCGGCGGCGGTCAGCGAGGTGCGCACCGCCGACATCCCGCAGCCGATGTCGACGCCGACCGCGGCCGGCGAGACGGCCTGCCGCATCGCGATCACCGAGCCGACCGTGGCGCCCTTGCCGAAGTGCACGTCGGGCATGACGGCGACACCCTGCACCCAGGGCAACGCGCCGATGTTGCGCAGCTGCCTGGCGGCCTGCGGTTCGATCGCGTAGGGGTCGGTCCAGACCCGGACGGGTGCCCGGGTACCGGCGAGAGGGGTGAATCCCATCGTGGTCTCCTCGTGTCGTGCGCTGCCCGTTAACGATCAGGTGTGAGCGCGGCGGCGGTGTGCGGATACGAAACGGCCGCCCGATCCCGGTGGGATGGGCGGCCGGCGGACGCGTCAGCGTCGCGTCAGTCGCGCCACCCCGACTCGTTGCGCCGCAGCGCCGGATACGCACAGGTTCTGGTGGTGCCGAGCAGAGTCAGGTCGGCAGGGAGCAGCAGCCGGGCGGCATCGGTGCGGATGCGTCGTGGCACGGCGTACTCCCTTCGGGGTGTGCTCGGTCGACCTTGCACCGACGAGACTAGGAGGGCTGCCGGGCGTCCGCAATGGATATCGCCGTTACCGGCCGCCGACCCGGCGGGCGACCGCCAGCAGATACCCCTTGCGATCCAGCGGATCGTTGTCCCAGCGGGGCCGGGTGGGGCTGGGACCGGGCACCGGGCGGTAGCTGTCGAACTCGGTCTCCAACACGCCCTCGCCCCGGGTCAGCGCGGGCAGACGACGCTCCAGCGCGTGCACCCGGCCCGCCGGGATCTCGCCCCGCACCAGGTACGACGTGCCCCTCCCGATGGTGTCGGTCGGCACCGCGTCCAGTCGGGTGAGCGCGGGCAGCAGCGTGCCGAGGACGTCACCGGGCACCTCCAACCGGAAACGGTGCACCGGCTCGTGGACCCGCGTACGGGCACGGGTGAGCGCGGCCATCAGCACCAACGGGGTGAGATTGCGGAAGTCCCCGGCGGTGCTGGACATGCTCTTGTCGAAGCTGCCGTGGGAGTGGCTCTGCCGCGCCCAGTAGCCGGCGTGGGTCATCGTCACCTCGCAGTCGGGGACCTCCCAGCCGTGCAGACCCTGGCGCAGGGTCCGGCGCACGGACTCCTCCACGGCGGCGAAGAAGGCCGGTGGCATCGAACCCAGCTCGACGCCGAGGTGGAACCTCACACCGGCCCCGGTCGGCGCCGGGCCGATCCGCAGCCCGACGGTGGCCAGGAAGGGATTGGGCGCCACCGCGATCACCTCGACCGCCTCGCCGACGCCGCACATTCGCTCCACGTGCACCACGCTGGTCTCCCGGAACGTCACCCGCACGCCGAAGTCGTCGGCCAGGGTGGCCTGGATGACCTCCTTCTGCACCTCGCCGTAGAGCGACACACTGATCTCCTGCCGCCGGTCGTCCTGCCGCAGGTTGATCAGCGGGTCCTGTTCGGCGAGTTGGCTCAGCGCCGCGTGGAGCGCGACCCGGTCGGCGGGGCGCTCCGGCACCACCACCGTCTCCAGCGTGGGTGGCGCGAAGTGGCGGTCCGCGCCGGCACGTTCCGGGGGTACGCCGACCGGGTCGCCGATCCGCGCCTCGGTCACGCCCCACAGTCGGGCGATGTGGCCGGCGCCGACCGACGACGCCACCACGTCGGCCCCCTGGCTGGCGATACGTATCGCCGTGACCAGCGCGGCGTCGGCCGTACCGACCCGGAGCCGGTCACGGACCCGGATCGTGCCGGCGAAGAGCCGGACCAGGGCGATCCTCTCCCCCGCCGGTCCCCGCTCGATGGCGAACACGGTGCCGGAGACCGGGGCGTCCAGGTCACCCTGACCGGTCGGCAGCAGTTCGGTGATGCCGGCGATCAGCGCGTCCACGCCGGCGCCGGTGATCGCCGAGCCGGCGTACACGGGGTGCACCAGCGCCCGGCGGGTCCGCGCCGCCAACACTCGGCGCAGTCGTGGGTAGGGCACCGCCGAGGGGTCCGCGACCCAGTCGGCGAGCAGCCTGTCGTCCTGCCCCGCGAGCACGTCGAGCAGCTGGTCGGTGAACGCCAGGTCGGCCGGCCCATACGGCGAGCAGTGCGCGCCACGAGTGCCCGGCGCCGCCACCGAGCCCATCGCCACCACTGTCGGAGTGAGCTTCTCCGCGACGGCCCGCACGACCCGCTCGGGGTCCGCCCCGGCCCGGTCGACCTTGTTGACAAAGATCAGTGTCGGGATGCGCAGCCGGCGCAGGGTCCGCATCAGCACCCGGGTCTGCGGTTGGATCCCCTCCACCGCGGAGATCACCAGCACCGCGCCGTCGAGCACGCCGAGCACCCGCTCGACCTCGGCGATGAAGTCCGGGTGACCGGGCGTGTCGATCAGGTTGACGGTCACGTCGTCCAGCACGAAGGAGACGACGGCCGAGCGGATGGTGATCCCGCGTTGCCGTTCGAGGGCCAGGGAGTCCGTACGGGTGCTGCCCGCGTCGACACTGCCGAGCTGGTCGGTCACGCCAACGTCGTGCAACAGCCGCTCGGTCAGGCTGGTCTTACCGGCATCGACGTGAGCCAGGATGCCGAGGTTCAGGGTTTTCACGCAGCGTCAGGTCCTTCAGGTAGGCGACAGATCCCCTCTGGTCGGACATCGACGCAGCGCGCATGGTGGCTCCCTGGCTGTTGGTGGCGGTTTCGGGTAGTTCAGCAGGCCGTCGCGGCTCGGACAACCGATTTAGCCGGCGCTCCCGTTCACGTACCGTCCGGCTCCGCGACGCCGCGTGCTCACCTGATGCGGCTAGGTTCGCGCGGCACTGTCCGCCCCTGTTCCGGGAGAACCACCATCACCGCCACCTGGCCGTCGCCCCACGGCGGCACTGTCGCCACCGCACCGGACCTGCCGTCGGCGGCTGCGGATCGGGACCCGCGCGGCACACCGTCCGGCTGGACGGTGGCGAGTGGGGTGCCTCCCGCGCTCGTCGCGCTGGTGCTGGGCTGGTGGCGGCTGACCGGTCCGGCCCTCTGGGCCGACGAGTTGGCCACCTGGGGGGCGGTCCGGTTGAGCTGGTCGCAACTGTGGCAACTCGCTGGTTCGGTGGACGCCTGCCGGCCCCACGCCCCCCGGACGTGCTGCGCGTCGCCCCGCAGCGCAGCGACGGCAGGTTCCTGGCGACGGAGTGCCCGGCCGCCACCTGCCTCGGCACACCACCGCGCATCTGGGTCGTCGGGGCCGATCCCTCGGCCGACCCGCTGGGGGACATGGCACCCGGCAAACGGGATCGAATCAGCGCCGGCTACCGGGAGGCACAGCGCTGGCGCTACCCGCTGTTGAGCATCACCCTCCTGGTCCGCACGGCCTGAAGGACCCCGCAGCGGTGGGCGACCGGGGGCGATCGCGGAAGGAGAGCTTCCGCGATGCCTGGCAGACTCGCGGGCATGGTGGAGACCTCGGTGCGGCTGCTGCGGCTGCTGACCCTCCTGCAGGTTCGCCGGGAGTGGTCCGGCCCGGAGCTGGCCGAACGGCTGGCGGTCAGCACCCGCACCGTACGCACCGACGTGGAACGCCTGCGGGTGCTGGGCTACCAGATCGAGTCCCACCCGGGGGTCGCCGGAGGCTACCGGCTCGGCGCCGGCTCGGCCCTGCCGCCGCTGCTGCTCGACGACGACGAGGCCGTGGCGGTGGCCGTCGGGCTGCGGGCGGCCGCCGGCGGTTCGGTGACCGGAATCGAGGAGACGTCGCTGCGGGCGCTGGCGAAGCTGGAGCAGTCGCTGCCGTCGCGGTTGCGGCACCGGGTGGATGCCCTGCGGGCCGCGACGGTCTCCGCCGCGGGCGGCGGCCCGACCGTGGACGCCGACACGCTCACCGCCGTCTCGACGGCGGTGCACCGGGCGGAGCGCCTGCGCTTCGACTACGCCGGGCATGACGGTACGGCCACCGTGCGCGACGTCGAGCCGTACCGACTGGTCTACACCGGTCGGCGCTGGTACCTGCTGGGCTGGGACACCGACCGGGCCGACTGGCGCACCTTCCGCGCCGACCGGATCCGGCCCCGGGTGCCGACCGGTCCGCGCTTCACCCCCCGGGAGCCGCCCGGCGGCGACGCGGTCGCGCACGTGCTGCGCGGCGTCGGCTCCACCGCCTGGCCGCACCCCGCCCGGGTACGCCTGCACGCGTCGGCCGACCAGGTGGCCCAGCGGATCCCCACCACGGCCGGCCTGCTGGAGGCGATTGACGAGCAAACCTGCCTGCTGCACACCGGTGGGGAGTCGCTGAGCAACCTGGCCGCCTTCCTCAGCACCATCGAGGTCGACTTCGACGTGCTCGACCCGCCGGAGTTGCGCGCCGTGGTGCGTGCCGTCGCCGCCCGGTTCGGTCGGGCCGCTCAGGATTCGTAGCGGCCCTGCCGTCGCCGGTAGTAGGCGTAGGCGACCGCGGCGAGCAGTGGTCCCCACAGCAGCAGCGGGAGGTAGCAGGCATAGAAGATCCGGGCTTCCCACACGCCGCCCTGGGTGGGAAAGTCCGGCGGGAGCGGCGTACCTCCCATGGTCACTCCGACGGGTATCCGGATGAAGGCGCTGGTCCACAGGACGGTCAGGACCGTCGCGCCGAGCGTCGCGGGGATGAGGGCGGCCGGCGTCGGCACCCGCCGGCCACCCAGCCAGGGAATCCAGCGCGGGAACCGCTCTCCCCAGGCGGCGATGAGCCCGACGGCGGTGAACGCGATCAACTCCGCCCCGATCGAGAGGCAGATGAGGTACGCCCACCCGCCGAACCCGGTGCCGTCGCGTAACCCGGTCGGAAGCCGCCAGAGGCCCGACGGCAGCACGGTGAACGGGATGAGGTAGGCGGCGACTCGCGCCCAGCGGGGCACTCCCGCCACCGGGGCGTGGGCTTTGCGCCACGCCCCGGCCAGCCGATCACTTGTCGTCATGCCGCTCACGCTAGGAAACGAGCGTGCGCGGCACCTCCCTCCGGCGAGGGAGTGCGTTCCCCCGGGTCAGGGCTGCGGCACCAACCGGAACGACTGCGCGGCGGTGCCGTTGCAGGCGTACTGGATGAGTTGGACGCTGTCCGCCGTGGACGCTCCCGGCACGTCGAGGCACTTGCCGCTGAGCCGGTTGACCAGACGGTAGTAGCCGCCGCCCTCCGATTCGGCACGCCACTGCTGGTTGTTGCCGCCGCTGTAGGACCAGAGCTGGATCGGCGCCGAGTCGGCGGTCGACCGGTCGGTCACGTCGAGCACCTGGGCGGCGTTGGTGCGGTTGTTGACCCGCAGGTAGCCGCCGCTGGTCGGCGCGAACTGGTACTGCTGCGCCGCGCTGCTGTTGCAGGCGTACTGCTGGATGGCCGTGCCGTTCGCGCTGGCGGCGGCGCGCGCGTCCACGCACTTGCCGTTGCCCCGGTTGACCACCGTGTGCCAGGCGGTCGGTGAGATCGCGCCGTCGGTCGGCGCAGGCGTGGTCGGGGTGGTGGTGCCGGCGCCGGCGAGCCAGTGCAGTCCATCGATGAGCAGCTGGTTCTGCTGCGCGCTGTCGAACGTCGACGACAGCCCGGTGTTGGTGCTGTAGTTCATGGCGTTGTGCCCGAAGTTGGCGTAGAGCATCTTGTACTGCCGGTTGCTCCACACCAGCGGGTAGTACCCGCCGTACCAGGACTGGTTGGGGTCGGTGCCGACCGGGAAGCTGGACGCGTCGACCGAGGCGAGGATGTCGATGTTCGGGTTCTGCCGCAGGTCGTTGCTCCAGGAGTACCACTCGCTGATCGACGACGGGAAGGTCGCCGGGAGGTTCCGGGTGGCCGGGTGGGTGCGGTTGTCGGCGCGCATGGTGACCCGGGTGGGTCCCCAGGTGTTCGTCTGGAACGAGCCGGTGCCGAGGAAGGTGTTGTAGTACCAGCTCCAGCTCGACGGGTTGGTGGTGAACGCGCTGACGTGGAAGCCGAACCACGCCCCGCCGTTCTGCATGTACTGCTGGAACGCGGCCCGCTGCGCGGTGGGCGGCGCGTCGTCCAGGAACATGACGACCTTGTACTGGGCCAGGTTCGCGGTGTTCAGCAGGCCCCAGTTGTTGGTGGCCTCCCAGGAGAAGCCGTGCTGGGCGGCGGCCTGCGGGAACCAGGCCCGAGCGTCCCTGACGAAGTCGATGTGCGCCGCGTCCCAGGTGCCGTTGTAGAAGGCCAGGACCTTGAACGTCGGCGCGGCCTGCGCGGACCGCGAGGCGTTGACCGCGAGGCCGGCGCTCAGCGCGACCAGCAGAGCGACGAACAGCGACAAGATTCGTCTGGTACGGGAGGAGAGTTCTGCGATCACCTGATCGTCCCTTCGGTGGGGACGCGCGCCGCCGCGTCGACCTGCATTTGTTCACAAGGTTTACAGATAGACGAAAGGTTATGCGGTGGCACCGGCGGCGTCAATCATGGGTCGGCTGATCGGGTGGGATTCCGTTGCCAGCGGGTACTCCGGCCCGATGACCAGCCCGGACGCCGTCGACGTCGACACGCCCCTCGCCGTCGACGGGCCCGCCGCGCCGCACGACGCCAGCGGCGAGTGGGTGCCGACCCGTGACCTCGCCGGGCTCGCACCCGCGGCCCGGCCGGCCCACCGCTGGACTCCGCGCCGGGTGGTGGCCACCCCGGCCGCGCTGGAGCACCCGCACGGCCAGCGGATCGTCGAGCTGGTGCAGGCACAGGGCATCGAGGTGGAACACCTGCGAGCCAACCGACTCACCGGGGTACGCGGACAGACCGACCGGGAGACGTACGCGCGGGCCAAGGCCACCATGGCGATCGTGGTCAGCCCACCCTCGCGGCGCACCCTGCAACCCATCGCGCCCAGCGCCGACTGGCGGGTCGACCTGGCCGAGGGCTGCCCTGCGCACTGCCAGTACTGCTACCTCGCCGGTTCGCTGTCCGGCCCGCCGGTGACCCGGGTGTACGCGGATCTCGACGACATCCTGGACGGGTTGGCCGCGTACGCCGGGCGGGGAACGGTGACCAGCCGCAACGCGCGACGCGCCGACGAGGGGACCACCTTCGAGGCGTCCTGCTACACCGACCCGCTCGCGTTGGAGCACCTGACCGGCAGTTGGCGGCGGGCGGTGCAGCACTTCGCCGCCTGGGACGCGCCCGTGCAACTGCGCTGGACCACCAAGTACGCCGACGTGGACACCTTCGTCGGGCTGCCGCACGCCGGCCGTACCCGGGTCCGGTTCAGCGTCAACTGCGCGCCGGTGAGCGAACGGTTCGAGGGCGGCACCGCCCGGGTGCCGGAGCGGCTGGCCGCGCTGCGCCGGCTCGCGCTCGACGGCTACCCGGTCGGGCTGACCATCGCCCCGATCATCGCGCTGCCCGACTGGCGGGAGAGCTACGGCGAGTTGCTCGACCAGGTCCGCGCGGCGGTCGACGGGGTGCCGGAGCTGGACCTGACCGCCGAGCTGATCACCCACCGGTTCACGCCGGGCAGCAAGGAGGTGCTGCTGGGCTGGTACCCACGCACCCGGCTGGAGATGGACGAGGAGTCGCGCAGCCGCAAACACGGCAGGTTCGGCGCGATGAAGTACGTCTACCCGCGCGACACCATGGCCGAGCTGCGCGGCTGGTTCACCGCCGAGCTCGCCTCGCGGGTGCCGGCCTGCCGGATCCTCTACTGGACCTGAGCCGGTCCCGGCATGTTTCGGAAAACTTTCGCGAACCTCGCCGTCGTCGCTTGACGGCGACCGCCTCATCCACCAAAGTCGATGCGGGTGTATGTGGCGTGCCGTCGGGAGCCCGGCCGCCAGCGGGGCAGTGAGCGATGAGGTGTCGGGTGCGATGGGCAGCACCTGTTAGCGCTCACACTGTGCCGCACCGCTGTCCTGGCCACGGTGGCGGCGTGGCCCGACAGCGATCTGTCATGCAACGCGGCACTTCGCGTGTTCACGCCCCCGATCATCAGGAGAATGGTCCATGAGAAGACCCAGAGTCATCCGGGCCGCCGCGGTGTCCGCCGGCGCGGTGCTTGTGGCATCGACGGCGATCGCCGCGGCGATGCCGGCCGGGGCAGCGGCCGCTGGCTGTTCGGTGGATTACAGCGTGTCGTCGCAGTGGCAGGGCGGGTTCGGCGCCAACGTCGCCATCACCAATCTCGGTGATCCGGTCAGCAGCTGGACGTTGGCCTGGTCCTACAGCGCCGGTCAGACCGTCACGCAGGCGTGGAACACGACACTGACCCAGAGCGGTGCGGCGGTCACCGCCAGGAACGTCAGTTACAACGGGGCGATCGCCACCAACGGCACCGTCTCGTTCGGCTTCAACGGCGCGTGGACCGGCAGCAATCCCGCTCCGGCCAGCTTCACGCTCAACGGAGTGGCCTGCACCGGCGAACCGGCACCGACCACGCCACCGCCGACCAGCCCACCGCCGACGACTCCGCCACCAACCACCCCACCGCCAACCACTCCGCCCCCGAACGGGCCGGCGGACATCACGGTGAACAGCGCGACCAGATACCAGACGGTCGACGGGTTCGGGGCCGCGCAGTCGATCTGGGGTAGCGCCTGGTCGACGACGGACACCCAGACGCTCGTCGGGCTGGGCGCCAACCAGTTGGGGCTGTCCATCGTGCGGACCGGTCTGTCGCCGGTGTCCAGCGAGTGGGCGACGCACGTGGACTCGCTGAAGACGGCGGAGTCGTACGGGTCGAACGTGAAGATCCTCGCCTCGCCGTGGACCGCGCCGGCGGCCTGGAAGACGAACAACAGCCGGGTCAACGGCGGCAAGCTGAGGACCGACTACTACGACGACTACGCGAACCATCTGAACAGCTACGTGCAGTACATGCGTGGCCAGGGTGTGAACATCGACGTCACCTCGGTGCAGAACGAGCCGGACTGGCACCCCGATTACGACTCGATGGACTGGAGCGGCACCGAGCTGCGCAATTTCGTCCGGGACCAGGGCACGAAGGTGCAGAACACCAAGCTGATGGTCGCCGAGGCGGTCAACCTCAACTACAACTTCACCGATCCCACCCTGAACGACACCACCGCCCGCAACAACATCGGCTACCTCGGCGGGCACCTGTACGGCACCGAGGAGTCCGGTCGACTCAAGCCGTATCCCCTGGCCGCGCAGTACAACAAGCCGGTGTGGATGACCGAGTGGAACCTGCACGCCGCCGACGGTGGCGGCTCCAACATCTGGGGCAACCCCGCCAACGGCACGGTCTGGAACGAGACGCTCGACGACATCATGCGCACCGTGCACCGGTCGATGGAGGCGAACTGGAGCGCCTACATCTGGTGGTACGGCAAGCGCTACTACTCCTTCATCGGCGACGGTGAGTCGGCGTTCGGCACCGTCGCGGGCGCTCCGCTCAAGCGCGGCTACGCGTTCTCGCAGTACGCCAAGTACGTCCGCCCCGGCTACCAGCGGGTCGCCCTGACCAAGAGCTCCAAGGCCTCGCCGCTGGAGGTGACCGCCTACCAGGGCGACGGCAAGGTCACCCTGGTGATCCTCAACCGCTCGAACAGCGCGGTCACCAACGCCGTGGTCCAGGCGCCGCAGAACGTCACCCGGGCCGAGCACTATCTCACCTCGCAGAACGCCAACGCGGCCAGCCAACCGACAAGCGTCAACGGCGGTCAGGCCACCATCAACGTGGCCGCCCGCAGCATCTCCACGCTCGTGTTCACCCTCTGAGGGCCGCGCCGCCCAGGCGGGCGTGTGGGTGTTGGATCGCGCATCCGCACCCACACGCCCCACCGGCCGCCTCCGTCGGGGCGGACGCGGTATCGACCGGCCGGGTCAGCCAACGCGCCTGCTGGAGGGCAGCGCGTCAGCCGACCGACGAACGGGCGACCGGCGCGGCGAAGAAGGTGTCCGGGTACGGCTCGTCGCGCAGGCTGTAGTGCCACCACTCACGGTCGTAGTTGACGAAGCCGGCGTCGGTCATCAGCCGCTGCAACAACCGCCGGTTGTCTCGCGCCGTCCCGGTGACGCGGGGGTCGGCGGTGTGCGCCCGGGAGTCGAAACAGTCGAATCCCGTACCCATGTCGATGCTGTTGTCCGCGAAGCGCCGCCCCGGGGGCGCGGTGCAGGCGACGAGCGGCTGCCCACGCCGGTACGCGGGCTGGCCGGCGGCGGGATCGTCCACGAGCGTCAGGTCCATGGTGCTGCCACGGCTGTGCGCGGTGGGCGCCCCGACGTAGCCCTCGGCGAAGAGCCGGTCCTTGGCCAGGTCCGGGTAGAACTCGGCCTTGGTCTGCTGCTCGCCGGGGCGCTTCGACCAGGCGACGAAGTCGTCCACCGCCGGCTGCGGGCGGTAGCAGTCGTACACCTTGAGGCTGTGCCCGCTGGCCAGGGCGGCGTCCTGCACCTGGCGCAGCGCCTCGGCAGCCTGCCGGGTGAGCAGGCACAGCGGCTCCGGGTAGCCGGTGATCGGGCGGCCCACGAAGTTGTGCGCCGTGGCGTAGCGGATGTCGGCGTGGATGCGCGGGTCGACGTCGCTCAGGTCCACGAATCCGGGCAGCCGGCCCACGGCGGAGCTGGACGTCGCCGGGGTGGGTGTCGCGGGGGTCGGCCGCGGGGTGGGACTCACCGGTGTCGACGGGGGCGCGGCCGGCGTGGGGCGGAACTCCGGCCCCGAGCAACCGGCGAGCAGCGCGGCGAACACGAGCGCGACGGCGATCCGGTGACCCACCTCTCCTGTCTATCAGCCGGACCGGCGGCGCGGGCCGGATGCACCCGTTCCGGGTCGGCCCCGCTCGGCACGTGACCCGGTCAACCCTCGGTCAGGTGTGCGCGCAGGAAGACCAGCGCCGACTCGTCGTCGTCGATCCCGCCGGCCTCGTGGCCGTTGTAGCGCCACACCGCCAACTCGCTCGGCCCGGCGTGGGCGTTGACCGCCGCGTAGACCGTCGACGGCGGGACGATCTCGTCCATCAACGCCACCGAGTACCGCGCCGGGCGGCGGCAGCGGCGGGCGAAGTTGACCCCGTCGACGTACGCGAGGGTGGTCAGCACCTGCTCCTCGGCGTTCCGGTGGATCGCCAGGTAGTCGCGGATCTCCCGGTAGGGGCGGGCGGCGGTGGTCACCACCGCGCGCGGGATGTCGCAGAGGAACGGTACGAACGCGACCACCGCCCGCACCCCGGGTGCCAACGCGCCGGCCGCGAGCGCCAGTCCTCCGCCCTGACTGTGCCCGAGCACCGCCACCCGGGTCGGGTCGACGATCGGCAGGGTCCGGACGGCGTCCACCGCCCGGACGGCGTCGGTGATCAGCCGCCGGTAGTAGTAGGTCTTCGGGTCGGCGATGCCCCGGGTGGCGACGCCGGGCGCCTCCGGCCCGGCCGCGCCGAGGTCCGGGGTGTCGCCTCGGCTCCAGCCCGAGCCCTGCCCCCGGGTGTCCATCTGCAGGTGCGCGAACCCGGCGGCGGCCCAGAGCAGGTTCTCCAGCGGGTGCCCGCGCCCGCCGCCGTAGCCGGCGAACTGGACCACCGTCGGCAACGCCGTGTCGGCGCCGCGCGGCACCCGCAGCCAGGCCCGCACGGACTGGCCGGCGAAACCCGCGAAGGTCACGTCGAACACGTCGATGCTGTCCAACCCGGTCGCGACCGGCTCGGCCCGCACCGGCCAGCCGGCACGCCGGGCCTCGGTCAGGGTGTCGGCCCAGAAATCGTCGAAGTCCGCGGGGTCCTGGACGACGCCGCGGTAGTCGCGCAGCTGTTCCTCAGGTAGATCGGTGTACATGCCGTCCTCGGTCGACGAAGTTCCGGAAAGATTCCGTAACTTCGCCGAACGCTAGAACCGACCTGGCATGTCGTCAACCCCCGTCGGTGAGGCAAGATGGCGCGTGGAACGGGCACACCGTTCCGGGATCCTCGGTTGACGACGTCTCGTGGTCGTTCTTCCGGCTCGGTGAAGGAGACGCGGGTGGGCGCGGACGACGGACGCAGGGTGACCATCACCGCGATCGCACGGGAGGCCGGGGTGTCGGTGCCGACCGTGTCACGGGTGCTCAACGGTCGCTCCGATGTCGCCCCGGACACCCGGGAGCGGGTCGAGGAGTTGCTGCGCCACCACGGTTACCGGCGACGCACCAGCCGCAGCGTTCGCCGCGCCGGCCTCGTCGACCTGGTCTTCAACGACCTGGACAGCCCCTGGGCCGTGGAGATCATCCGGGGCGTGGAGGATGTCGGGCACGGCGCGGGTGTCGGCACGGTGGTCTCCGCGATCCACCGGCAGCCCACCGCGGCCCGGCAGTGGCTGCAGAACCTGCGCACCCGGGCCACCGACGGCGTCATCTTCGTGACCTCGCACCTGAGCCCGCCGCTGCACGCGCAACTGCGCCGCCTCAACGTGCCGGTGGTGGTCGTCGACCCGTCCGGCGTGCCGGCCATGGACGTCCCGACGATCGGCGCCACCAACTGGGCCGGCGGGCTCGCCGCTACCGAACACCTGCTCGCGATCGGGCACCGGCGCATCGGCCTGGTGGCGGGGCCGACGCACCTGCTGTGCAGCCGGGCGCGCCTCGACGGTTACCGGGCCGGGTTGGAGGGCGCCGGGGTGCCGGTGGACGACGCGCTCGTCTATCCGGGCGACTTCTACCACGCCTCCGGGTTCGCCGGCGCGACCGCGCTGCTCGACCTCGCCGACCCGCCGACCGGCATCTTCGCCGCGAGTGACCAGATGGCCTTCGGCGTCTACGAGGCCATCCGGCGCCGTGGGCTGCGGGTGCCGGACGACGTGAGCGTCGTCGGCTTCGACGACCTGCCGGAGGCGCGCTGGGCATCGCCACCGCTGACCACGGTGCGGCAGCCGTTGGTCGAGATGGGACGGTTGGCGGCTCGGACCGTGCTGCGCCTGGCCCAGGGCGAGGGCATCGACTCGCCACGTGTGGAACTCGCCACGGAACTTGTCGTCCGCGACAGCACCGCCCCACCGTCCGGGTCGCCCAGCCCGTCGTGAGGCCCGACCTGGGACGGTAACCGGTTGGACCAGTTCCGATCCGCTCCCGAGAATTTCGGTTGCCGGGCTGACCGGCTGGCGCTTCCGCTGGCGCGGTGAGCGGCCGAGAGCCGCCCACCGCGCCGCGTGCTCAGTGGTGGTGGTGCGCGCGGACGGCCTTGCGAATGGTCACCGGCAGCGCGGGCGCGCCATCGACCGGCGCCGGATCCTCGGCGGTCGGTGCCACTCCCCCGGCGGCGATCCGGTCCAGGGTGGCCAGCCCGGCCGCATCGACCTCACCGAAGATCGTGTAGTTGGGGCGCAGCGCCGAGTTCGCGTAGACCAGGAAGAACTGGCTGCCGTTGGTGTCCGGCCCCGCGTTGGCCATGGCCAGCACGCCCCGGGCGTACACCCGGCGTTCCCCGGTCGGGTCGGTGGGCGCCGGCGGCAGGTCGGTCGGCAGTTCGTCGCGGTACCGGTAGCCCGGGCCGCCCTCGCCGGTGCCCGACGGGTCACCGCACTGCAGCACGCTCAGCGTCGGGTACGCGGTGAGCCGGTGGCACGGGGTGCGGTCGTAGAAACGCTTGCCGACCAGGTGCAGGAAGCTCTGTACGGTGCACGGTGCGGCGGCCCGGTCCAGCGTCAACCCGATCGGTCCGTGGTTGGTCGTCAGGGTCACCCGGACGCTGCCCCGGGCCGGGGTGCGCCGTGGGTCGGGCGGCAGCGGCACCGGCCGGGCCGCGGGTTCGTCGGGTGTCTCGGCGTACGCACACGGGCCGTGGGTGGTGCGCGGCGGTCGGGTGGCGGCGTCAGCAGCGGCGGAAGCACCCTCGGGGGCGGCGGGCGCGGCGACCGCGCTCGGGGACGCCCCGACGACGAGCGCCCCGGCGAGCACGGTCACCCCCGCGAGGCGGGACAGGACGTGCACCGGCCGGCGGGGTGCCGCCACGCCGCGGTGCGGTTCGAGTTCACTCGACACGGTGATCCTCCTGGACTCGTGGTGCCAGAAAGACCGGAGTCTATGGATGCCAGCGCCTGGTGTCGATCCGTCCGGCAAGTCAGCGGCTCAGGGCAGCCGACGGCGACGCCGCCACAGCAGCCCGCCCAACAGCGCCAGCACCCCCGCGCCACTCAGCGCGGTCACCGACCACAACCACCCCGAGCCGGTACGCGCGGGTCCGCTGGCCGCCGCCGGCCGGGGCGCACCGGGCGCGGCCAGCGCGGACGGCGTCGCCGACGCGGTGGCGGTCAACTCCCCCGCTTCGACCAGCCGACCCACGGAGGCGTCCCGGGGCAGCGTGAAGCCCCAGTCCAGCAGTGCCGCGCCCTGCTCCCAGCCGCGCAGCGGCGCCGGTTCGGCACCCAACAGGGTCACCACCAGCCGCCGCCCGCCGCGTTCCGCCGCGCCCACGTAGGTGTGCCGGGCCAGATCGGTGAAGCCGGTCTTGCCGCCGAGCGCGCCCGGATACCGGTAGATGAGCTGGTTCTCGTTCTGGATCTGGAAACCCTTGGTGCGCTGCGCCGGCTGGGTGGGAATCTGCGCCTGCTCGGTCAGCGCGTACCGGCGGAAGGTCGGGTCGGCGAAGCAGGCCCGGGCGATCAGCGCCAGGTCGTACGCGCTGGTGAACTGCCCCTTGCCGTCCAGCCCCGACGGGGTGACCGCGTGTGTCTGCAGCGCGCCCAGGTGGTGGGCCTGCTCGTTCATGGCGCGTACGCCGGCGGCGCTGTCCGTCCCGCTGCCGAGCCGGGCCAGCGCGTTGGCGGCCTCGTTGCCGGAGTTGAGCAGCAGCCCGAGCCAGATGGTCTCGATGGTGTACCGACCGCCCGCGACGAGTCCCACGGCGGAGGAGCCGGGCTCGATGCGCATGTCGTCCTCGGTGACGGTGACCGTCTGCTTCGGGTCCAACCGAGGCAGCATCGTGGCCGCCAACAGGAGCTTCTGCACGCTGGCCGGGGTGCCGTACTCGTGTGGTCCGCACCCGCCGAGCACCTGGCCGCTGTCCAGGTCGGCGACCAGCCACGACGTGGCGGTGATCGCCGGTGGCGCGGGGGCGTCGGCCGGCACGACCAGGCCGGTCGTGTCCAGGGCCGCCCCGCCGACCACCCGCTGCGCGGGAACCGTGGGCGGGGGTGCGGGTCGGGGCGGGCGGGACACCGCCGGGGCCGGCGCCCGCGGGCACCGCACGGTTGCCCCGGCGGACGCTCCCGCGGCGGCGACCGGCGCGGGAGCGAGCAGGATGGCGGACGCCGTGGCCGCCAGCAGCGCAGCTCTCATGTGCCCGACCCTAGCCAACAAGATCGCTCGGCGGGACGGGATGACCCGGTCGGTCAACCGCCTCGCCGCCACCGCGCAGGTAGTCGTGCAGGGCGGCAGTGCCCCGCAGCCGGCGCAGGCTGCGGATGTGCAGGTCCTGCTCGCGGCGGGCCAGCTCGGCGCGGACGCGCTGGGGGCTGCCGGTGGTCCGCAGCTCCTCCAGCACCGCCTCGATGATCTCGAACGGGTACGCGCCCCGGCGCAGCAGCGCGATGACCTGCGCGGCACGTAGTTCCACCTCGTCGTACACCCGGTAGTTGGTGCCCGGGGCGCGGCCCGGCCGCAGCAGCTCACGCTGCTCCCAGAGCCGAAGCTGGGAGGTTCGGACCCCGACCAGGGCGGCGACCTCGCCGATGCGGGCGGCGCGGCGTGGTGCGGGCCGCGCCAACGGTGGGCTGGCCAGCACGGTCACGAAGGCGCCGAGCACCCGGCGGATCTCGGCGCGTTCCCGGTCCAGCTCGGCGTGACCACCGTCGAGCGCGGCCAGGGCAGCCGGCAGGTCACCCCGATGCACCGCCGCCATGATCTCCCGCGCGCGGCTCCAGCCGTGCCCCTCGGCCAGCCGCCGCGCGACGCTCAGCGCCCTGGCGTGCGCGGTCGTGAAGATCCGGTAGCCGCTCGGGGTCCGCCGCGCCGGGGGCAGCACACCCTGCTCGACGTAGTTGCGCACCTGCTGCACCGAGATCCCGACGGTGGCCGCCAGGTCCACGGCCCGGAGCCGATCCTTCGGGGAGACGTCCACGCGAGCCACCGTACCGCTTACGACATGATTTGAGACTTTCCCGGACGTGCTGTTGCCCTCCGCGCTCGGTTGTCGACGAAAGTCTCTACATGATGATGAATGAGACAATGGAATCCGCCAGCATCGGTGGGGCACAGTCCCGCCACGACTCCGTGAAGGGTTCGCATGTCGCAGCCAGCATGGTCCGCCGCCGACAGCCACGACATGATCGAGGTACGCGGGGCGCGGGAGAACAATCTCGCCGACGTCTCGGTCGACATCCCCAAACGCCGGCTGACCGTCTTCACCGGCGTCTCGGGTTCGGGCAAGTCGTCGCTGGTCTTCGGCACCATCGCCGCCGAGTCCCAGCGCATGATCAACGAGACCTACAGCGCGTTCCTCCAGTCGTTCATGCCGAACCTCAACCGGCCGGACGTCGACTCGCTGCGCAACCTCAGCGCGGCCATCGTCGTCGACCAGGAGCGGATGGGCGTCAACTCCCGCTCCACCGTCGGCACCGCCACCGACGCGTACGCCATGCTGCGGATCCTCTTCAGCAGGCTCGGCCAGCCATCCATCGGCGGCGCCGGGGCGTTCAGCTTCAACCTGCCCGAGGGCATGTGCCCCACCTGCGAGGGGCTGGGCCGCGTCTCCGACCTCGACATCAACGAGTTGGTGGACGTCGAGCGCTCCCTCAACGACGGCGCCATCACCGTGCCGAACTTCGCCGTCGACTCCTGGTACTGGCAGACGATGGTCGGCTCCGGCCTGTTCGACCCGGACGTCAAACTCCAGGACTTCACCCCGCAACAGTGGGAGGACTTCCTCCACAAGCCGTCCACGAAGATCAAGATGGGCAGCAACAACTGGACGTACGAGGGCCTGGTGGTCAAGGTCAAGCGGCTCTACCTGGCCAAGGACCGCGAGTCGATGCAACCGCACATCCGCGCCTTCGTCGACCGGGCGGTCACCTTCACCACCTGCGGCGACTGCGGCGGCACCCGACTCAACGCGGCGGCCCTGTCGTCGCGAATCGCCGGACGCACCATCGCCGACTGCTCGGCGATGCAGATCAGCGACCTGGCGACGGTCGTGCGCGGCATCGACGACCCGGGGGTCGCACCACTGATCGCCAACCTGCGCGACCTGCTGGAGTCCCTGGTCGAGATCGGACTGGGCTACCTCAGCCTGGACCGGGAGTCGGCCACCCTCTCCGGCGGTGAGGCGCAGCGGGTCAAGATGGTCCGGCACCTCGGCTCCAGCCTCTCCGACGTCACGTACGTCTTCGACGAACCCACCGTCGGCCTGCACCCGCACGACATCGCCCGGATGAACGACCTGCTGCTACGACTGCGCGACAAGGGCAACACGGTGCTGGTGGTCGAGCACAAGCCGGAGACCATCGCCATCGCCGACCACGTCGTCGACCTCGGGCCCGGGGCCGGCACCGACGGCGGCCGCATCTGCTTCACCGGCGACGTGCCCGCGCTGCGCCGCTCCGACACCCTCACCGGCCGGCACCTGGACCACCGGGTGACCCTGCGCGAGCAGGTACGCCAACCCGCCGGGCAGCTCGCCATCCGCCAGGCCGACCTGCACAACCTGCGCGACGTGGACGTGGACCTCCCGCTCGGCGTGCTCACCGTGGTCACCGGCGTGGCCGGCTCCGGCAAGAGTTCGCTGATCCACGGGTCGCTGCGCGGCCGGTCCGGGGTGGTGATCGTGGACCAGTCCCCCATCCGCGGGTCCCGACGCAGCAACCCGGCCACCTACAGCGGGCTGCTCGACCCGATCCGTACCGCCTTCGCCAAGGCCAACGGCGTCAAGGCGGCCCTGTTCAGCGCCAACTCCGAGGGCGCCTGCCCGGCCTGCAAGGGAATCGGGCTGATCTACACGGACCTGGCGATGATGGCCGGTGTCGCCAGCGTCTGCGAACGGTGCGAGGGTCGACGCTTCACCGACGAGGTGCTCACGTACACGCTGCGCGGCAAGAACATCAGCGAGGTGCTGGCCATGTCGGTCACCGAGGCGTACGGGTTCTTCCCCGGTGGTCCGGCGCACCTCATCCTCGGCCGGCTGGTCGACGTCGGGCTGGGCTACCTCAGCCTCGGCCAACCGTTGACCACCCTGTCCGGCGGGGAACGGCAACGACTCAAGCTCGCCATCCACCTGGCGGAGAAGACCACCACCTACGTGCTGGACGAACCCACCACCGGCCTGCACCTGGCCGACGTGGACCAACTGCTCGCCCTGCTCGATCGGATGGTCGACGCCGGCAACACGGTGATCGTCATCGAGCACCACCAGGCCGTCATGGCCCACGCGGACTGGCTCATCGACCTGGGGCCGGGCGCCGGCCACGACGGCGGTCGGATCGTCTTCACCGGCACGCCTGCCGACCTGGTCGCCCGTGGTGACACGCTGACCGCCACCCACCTGCGCGAGTACGTCAACGAACCGGCGGTGACCCGACAGGGGTAGGCGGCCAGCGGCGGGCGGCGCAGGTCAGGCCACGCGGCGCAGCCAGCGCCGCTGCCAGGGCGTCTCCACCGCCTTGGGGTGGTAACCCTCCCGGACCCACGACACCGCCCGATCGGCCGGCAGGCCGTCGAGAATCGCCAACGCGGCCAACGCGGTACCGGTACGCCCCACCCCACCCCGACAGGCCACCTCGACGCGCGCGCCGTCGTGGGCGCGCCGCAACGCCGCCCGCAGCGCGTCGAGGGCATCCGCCCGATCGGTCGGCACCCAGAAATCGGGCCACCGGATCCGCCGGTACGGCCAGGCCGGGGCCGGGCCGGGCGCCAACAGCAGGGCGAAGTCGGCGGGCGACGTCACCGCGGCGACGCGACGCCCGCGTACCGTCACCCCGCTGGGGAGTACGAGCAAACCAGACTGCTCGGGCCAGGGCTGAGATCCAGTCACCCGAGCGATTATGCCGCTCCCGGACCGACAGGTGGGCACAGACAGCGCCGCCCCCGGCCTTGTGGACCGGGGGCGGCGCTGGTGTCGGTGTGCAGGTCGCCTCTCGGCGAGTGGCGCGACGCGGCTCCAGCCG
>NZ_JBEZGL010000008.1:0-314606 GCF_040649915.1 Micromonospora sp. NPDC048839 | reverse complement strand
CACACAACCACGAGACTCAGCGGTGGCTGCTCCCTGCCCACGGACAAAACCACACCGCCGCAGCAGGTCAGAACGGATCTCCTGCTGGAGTACTAGAAGGAAACAGGAAGGACGGCCGTCGATGCTACTGGCTCGCACTTTGGTCGACGAAGGAGACGTTGTTCGATGAGAATTGCCGCGAAGTTCACTGCTGTGGCAGGCGCGATGGTGCTGGCTGCGCTCTGGGGGTCGCCCGCGCAGGCCCACCCGATGACCGCCTACCAGGGCCTGGACAAGGCCTGGATTTCTAGCAACCACAAGACAATCGAGGTGCAGGACAAAGAATGTGACAACCACGGGGTGTATGCGATCGTCAACCTGACCAATGGCACGAGCACCAGCGTCAGCGATCCGGATGGCTGCACTGGAAACACCGGTTACGGAAGTTATTCCGTCGCTATTGCCAGCTTCTACGTGTGCGAGAACGCCGAAGGCTGCGGCACTACGGTGCGTGTGCAGTAGTCAGCCGCCGACCGACGTAACCTGACCGACCACCGGTCAGACGGAGCACAATGGGGCGCAGATTCTGCACCTCCTTTCAAGCTCTCGCGCGACCTGTGCGCCTCGGCCCCTCCACAGCTCGGACGGCTTCGATCCGGCCGGCAGTGGAGGGGCCGGCTGCGGTCCAGCCGCCGGAATCACTGATCCCGCCAATGCGACGACAGCACACGTGATGGCTACGATCCGTGCTGCACCGGGGCCGAAAGGCCACGGTTGACACGACAGATCGCCTCCACAGGTACCTGATGACCTTGAGTTGTACCCTGATCTGCCGGTGCCAGTTCAGGGGAGGTTCGGAGGATGCCTATGGAGCTGCGGCTACTCGGTCCCATCGAGGTGCGACAAGCCTCCCAGCTGGTCGTTATTGGTCGGCGGATGCATCGGCTCCTGCTGGGCCTACTCGGCCTTCGCGCTAATTCAATCGTCGCCACAGACGACCTGGTAGACCTCCTCTGGCAGCAGGAGCGCGTCCCACGATCTGCCCGCTCAATGGTTCATTCCCGCATCTCGGAGCTGCGCGCGGCACTCGCCAACGGTGGCCTCGACGACGGTCAGATAGTGATCGCCTCCGACGGAAACGGGTATGCCGCCCTGCTGGACCCGATGGTGGTGGACGCACACAGGTTCCGCCTGTTGGTGCGCCGCAGCCGCGACACACAGCCGGACCTGAGCTGGCCGGATAGGCGTCGCCTGCTGCGCGAGGCTGTCGGGCTTTGGCGGGGGTCGGCATTCGGAGGCTGGGCACCGCACAGGCTCGCACCGCCGGAGGTACAGGCTCTCGAGGAGTCTCGCTTGACCGCCTTGGAGCATCTTTACCAGGCGGAGCTGCGGGCTGGAACAGACCCTTCAACCCTCATCGAGGAGCTGACGCCCCTGGCCCGTCGGCATCCGAGCCGGGAGTCCTTCACCCTGCACCTGATGCGGGCACTCGTTGCCGACGGACGTAGCGTCGACGCTCTCGACCGCTACGAGCAACATCGACGCTGGCTCGCTGAGGAGTTGGGCACCGACCCATGTGAGCAGTTGCAGCAGCTGTACCTCGAACTGCTCAGAACCCCTCCGAAGTGGCTGCCGACAAAACAAGGTCAGGAGGACTTGGTTCGTCCAGCTCAACTTCCGGCCGAGCCGGAAGGTTTTGTGGGTCGGCAGCAGGAGCAGGAGCTTCTCGACGTCGCAGTCGCCCAAAAAGGCGCGAGAACTGTCGTGCTGGTCGGACCCGCAGGCGTGGGAAAGACGGCGCTTGCCCTCCGGTGGGCGCACTCCCGGTTACGTCAAGCCGCCGCCCCCGCCCACCTCTATGCCGACCTGCGAGGTAATGGAGGAACCGCGTCCCTGCCGGCGCATCTCGTGTTGGAACGCTTTCTGCGCGCGCTGGGGGTTGACGGTGGCGACATCCCCGCAGATCCTGAGGAACGGGCAGCCCGTTACCGGTCGGCGTTGACAAGCCGGGCCACGCTGATCGTGCTCGACAACGCCGCGTCATCGTCGCAGGTGCGGCCCCTGCTTCCCGGCGCCGGCAACCATCTGATTCTGGTCACGAGCCGGCACCGGCTGGATGGCCTGGTCGCCACGAACGGCGCAACCCAGTTGTTGATGGAGCCGCTCACCGAGCAGGATTCCCGTCGGCTATTGGCAAATGCCGTCGATGACCGGAGGACGGTGCTCGGATCGCACCTGACTCGGATCGCGGATCTCTGCGACCGCCTGCCACTGGCGTTGCGAATCGCCTCCACGCTGCTCAACGGCGCGAACGACGCAAGGGCGCTAGCTGACGAGTTGGCCAGTGAGGGCAACCGGCTTGGTCTACTTTCTGCCGAGGACGTTTCGGTGCGGGCGGCGCTTGGAATTACGCTCGCCGGCCTCTCCGAGCCGGCGCGTCAGCTTTTCGGGCTCCTGGGCCGGCATCCAGGTCATCGCCCATCACTGAATGCCTGCGTCGCATTGACCAGGCGGTCAGAGCGCGCAACACGTGATTCGCTCGACGAGCTGGTCGCCTGTCACCTCGTGCAGCCACTCGGATCTGATCGCTACCTGATGCACGACCTGGTTCGCCTCTTCGCGGCGGAGCAGGCAGCCCCGGGAGCAGACGGCGCCGTTCACTCGCTGCTCACCTGGTACCGCGACGTGGCCAATGCGGCGGACCGGATGCTGCGGCCGAAGGAACGACCCAACTTCGAGTCCCCGAAGTCCCCCGTCGACTTCACCGGACCTACATCCGCGCTGGCCTGGCTGGACGCCGAAGCCGAAAACCTGAGCGCCGCGGTTGAACGAGCCGAGGAGACGCGCCCAGAGCTCGCCTGGCAGATCGCCGCGGCGATGTACGGATGGCTGTTCCGTCAGCAGGAACGTGACCGGTGGGTCGAGCTGTATTCGATAGCGGTGCGAGCAGCCAGGCGATCGGGTGACCCGGCTGGCGAAGCACTGCTCTCCAGTCGTCTGGCCATTCCGCTGAGCCTGCTCGGTAGGCACGACGAGGCCGCCGGACACTGCGCCCGGGCATACGCGCTGCGGGACGCCCTGGGAGATCGGCTTGGTGCCGCGACCGCCTCGCTCAATCTCGCCGCGATCGAGAACACCGCTGGCCGGCCAGCTGCCGCTATCCGTCACCTCGGGTTGGCTGAAGAGCAGGTCCACGGGTTGCCGGACGCCCTGCACCTGCGCGCGTTGATTCAGAGCAACCTCGGTGAAGCTCACCAACTGGCCGGGCGGCACCCTCAGGCGGCCGGACACTACCGCGAGGCGTTGCTGCTGGCAGAGACGGCCTGTGGACCGCGGGACGTCGCGGAGATATTGGTCGGGCTCAGTCGAGTCCATCGAGGTCTCGATGAGCCCGAGCAGGCGGTCCGATACGGCGAACGCGCCCTCACCCAGGCCCGTCTCGCTGGCGACGTGCTGATTGCGGCAGAGGCGCAGGAAGCACTGGGACGCGTCAAGGTTGACAGTGGCGGAATCGCGGACGGCCTCGCGAACTTACGATCCGCACTCGCGGTCTACGTGAAGAAGGGTCATCGCGACACTGCGGAGCTGAGCCGCCTGGTCGGCGCGATCGAGGCCAGCCCTTAGACGACAACCACGATTGATTGCTGCTCACGCCGTCTCGGACGCTGCACGACGCTGCCTCGCACCACTGCCGGCTGACGCCGGAGCGGCTACATCGTCACCGTCGCTGCTCCGCACCTGACGAGAAGCAATGCGGCGCGGCACCTGACGAGAAGCAATGCGGCGCGAGCGACCGAAGGACCGGCCGGGTGGTGGGATCCACCCGGCCGGTCACGTCGTCAGGCGACGCCGAGGTACGCCTCCTTGACCGCCGGGTCGGTCAGGAGCTGCTCGCCGGTGCCCTCCTTGACGATCCGGCCAGTCTCCAGCACGTACCCCCGGTGGGCCCGGGAGAGCGCCTGCTGGGCGTTCTGCTCGACCAGCAGGATGGTGGTGCCCTGCTCGTTGATCCGCGTGATGATCTCGAAGATCTGCTGGATCAACTTGGGCGCCAGCCCCATCGATGGCTCGTCCAGCAGCAGCAGCTTCGGACGGGTCATCAGTGCCCGACCCACCGCCAGCATCTGCTGCTCACCGCCGGAAAGCGTGCCACCGGCCTGCTTCCGGCGCTCGTGCAGCCGGGGGAACAGGTCGAAGACCATGGACAGGTCCTTGGTGATCTCGGCCTTGTCCCGACGGGTGTAGGCACCCATCTCCAGGTTCTCCAGCACTGTCATGCCGGGGAAGACACCACGTCCCTCCGGTGACTGCCCGATGCCCCGGATCACCCGGAGGTCGGCGCGGAGCCGGCTGACATCGTTGCCCTCGAACTTGATGCTGCCGCCGGAGATGGCGTGCAGCCCCGAGATCGCCTTCATGGTCGTGGTCTTGCCGGCGCCGTTCGCGCCGATGAGCGCCACGATCTCGCCCTGGTCCACGTGCAGGCTGATGCCGTGCAGCGCCTCGATCCGACCGTAGAGCAGCTTCAGGTTGTCGATCTCAAGCAGCATCCTCGACACCTCCCAGATAGGCCGCGATCACCTTGGGATCGTCGCGCACCTCGGCCGGCGACCCCTCGGCGATCTTCTGCCCGAACTCCAGCACCACCAACCGGTCCACCACGCCCATGACCAGGCGCATGTCGTGCTCGATCAGCAGGACGGTGACCCCCGAGTCGCGGATCTTGCGGATCAGCTGCAGCAGGGCCACCTTCTCGGCGGGGTTGAAGCCGGCGGCCGGCTCGTCCAGGCAGAGCAGGGTGGGATCGGTGGCCAGGGCCCGAGCGATCTCCAGTCGACGCTGGTCACCGTACGACAGGTTGCGGGCCAGGTCGCCGGCGCGGCCCTGGATGCCGACGAACTCCAGCAGCTCGCGGGCCTTCGCCTTGCCCTGTCGCTCCTCCCGCCAGTGCCGCGGCAACCGCAGCAGGGCGCTCGGGACGCTGGTCTTGTGGTTGGCGTCCGCGCCGACCTGCACATTTTCCAGTGCCGTCATCTCCGGGAAGAGCCGGATGTTCTGGAAGGTACGTGCGATGCCCATCTTGGTGATCTGGAACCGCTTACGGCCGCTGACCTTCTCGCCCCGGAACCGGATCTGCCCGGTCGTCGGGGTGTAGACGCCCGTCATCGCGTTGAAGCAGGTGGTCTTGCCCGCGCCGTTCGGGCCGATCAGCCCGAGGATCTCCCCCTCGTAGAGGGTGAAGTTGACGTCGTTGAGGGCCACCACGCCGCCGAACCGCAGCGTGACGTGGTCGACCTCCAGCAGCGGCTTACGACCGTTGGTCGGGGCCGGCTCGCTGACCACCTCGTCCGGTGTGGACGAGGTCTCCGGCGGGGTACCCACCGTCGTCCGGGCGTCGATCGCCATGTCCCGCTCGCTGGTGGCGTCGCGCTCGCTACCCATCCGTGGCTCACTCAACGACAGCCACCTCCTTCTGCCGGTCCTTGAGCTCGGCGGCGCGCCGCCGGTTCGGCCAGAGACCCTGCGGTCGGAAGATCATCACGATGATCAGCAGGATCCCGAAGATGAAGTAGCGCAACGACGTCGGGCTCACGTCGAAGTCGTTACCGAAGACGGTAGCCGTCTCCGGCAGGCCGAAGACATCACCCACCGACCGCAGCCACTCCGGAATGTAGATGACCAGGAAGCCACCGAGGATCGCACCGCCGATGCTGCCCGCGCCGCCGAGCAGCACCGCCGCCAACACCAGAATCGAGTTCTCCAACGAGAACGTCGAGGAGTTGACGAAGTTGGCCTGACCGGCCCACAGCGTGCCGGACAACCCGCCGACCGCCGCGCCGATGGCGAACGCCCACAGCTTGAACCGGAAGGTCGGCACGCCCATCAGCTCGGCCGCGTCCTCGTCCTCACGGATCGCGACCCATGCCCGACCCACCCGGCTGTTGGCCAGGTTACGGATCAGGAAGACGACACCGATGATCACGGTGAGCAGCAGCCAGTAGTACGGCTTGAACTCGAACTGGAAGATGGCGGTACCGTCCGGGTTCTTGCCCGGCGGGTGAGCCACCTGCGGGATGCCCCGGTCACCGTTGAAGATCCAGTCCTGGTTCTTGGCGATGATCCGGATCATCTCCGCGAAACCGAGCGTCACGATCGCCAGGTAGTCACCACGCAGCCGCAGCGTCGGAGCGCCCAGCAGCACACCGGACAGGAACGCCAGGGAGACCGCGATCGGCACCGTGACCAGCCAGGGCCACGGGCTCTCCAGCCAGTTGTACTCGGTGATCAGCTTGCTCTCCGGCGACGTCAACAACGCCACCGTGTACGCGCCGACGGCGAAGAATCCGAAGAAGCCCAGGTCCAGCAGGCCCGCGTACCCGACCACCACGTTGAGACCGAGCGACAGCAGCACGATCCACGCGCAGTAGAACAGCACCGCCGCCATGTCGTTGCGCGTCGTGTACAGCGGGATCCACAGACCCGGAATGTTCAGGTACTCGTAGAACCACTTGTTCGGCAGGACGTAGAGGAAGGCGACGAAGGCCAGCAACCCGGTGATCCGGGCGGACTTCGGCAGGCCGTCGACCCGCCGACCGAAGGCACTCGATGCGGAGTGCCAACGCTCTCGCAGAGCGGTCATGCCCGCGCCCTCCCCAACGACTCGCCCAGCAGACCGGTCGGCCGGAACATGAGCAGGACGATCAACACCACGAACGCGATGAGATCCCGCCACTGCGAGCCGAACAGCGCCGACCCGTAGTTCTCGACGAGACCCAGCAGAATGCCGCCGATCGCCGCGCCCCGCAGGTTGCCGATACCGCCCAGCACCGCGGCGGAGAACGCCTTGAGGCCGAGCAGGAAGCCGATGTTGTACCGGGTGTTTCCGCTCTTCATGTCACTGAAGACAGCGGCCACACCGGCCATCAGACCACCCAGCACGAAGACCAGCGCGATCACGCGGCTCTTGTTGACACCCATCAGCGCGGCGGTGTTCGCGTCCTGCGCGACCGCGCGGATGCCCTTGCCGAAACGGGTGCGGTTAACGAACCAGTCCAGCCCGACCATCATCAGGACGGCCACGCTCAGCGTCAGCATCTGCACCGGCGTGACGCTCCAGCCACCGATGCTGAACAGCGTGTCGGAGGGCAGCAGAGCCGGCGAGCCGACCTGGCGGCGCTGGGTCAGCGTGCCCATCAGCTCCATCAGCGCGTACGACGCGCCGATGGCCGTGATCAGGAAGGCCAGTGGCGGCGCGTTGCGCCGCCGCAGCGGACGGTATGCGGTAACCTCGATCAGTAGCGCGACGCTGCCGGACAGCAACGCCGCCGCCACGATCGCGAGTGCGATGAGGAGCAGCGCCTTACCCACCGACGGAGCGCCGCTGTTGCTGTCAAGCCCGAAGGCCGCCCAGGTCCAGATGGCACCGAACGTGCCGATCATGAAGACCTCGGAGTGCGCGAAGTTGATCAGGCGAAGTACGCCGTAGACGAGGGTGTAGCCAAGGGCGATGAGCGCGTAGATCGCTCCTTGCACCAACCCGGTTGTGGTCAGTTCCGGGAAGCCCCGGACGAGTTCTGCAAAGTCCACCGATGCTCCGAAGGGTGTTGCGCTGAGTCGACGCGGCCGGGGTTACGCACCCCGGCCGCCTCGAAAACAACTCTGTTCGTCACGCCCTCAAACCTGTGACCCCCAACGGGATCAGGCCTTCGGGATCTCCACGTCAGGAGCCCACGCACCGGCGGTCGCCTTGAAGGCCCACACCTTGACCTGGGCCGGGTCCAGCTCGCCGCTGGGCTCCCACTTGTAGGTCACGCCCGAGGCGGAACCAGCCTTGTTGTAGGTGGAGAGGAAGGCCTGGATGTCGGCGCGGGTGGTCTTGCCGGCCTTGATCGCCTCGAGGTAGATGTTGGCCAGGTCGAACGACACGTCCGCGTACACACCCGGGTCCACGTTGTACTTGGCCTTGAAGTCGGTCACGAAGGTGCCCTTGGCCGCGGTGGCCGGGCCACACGGGCAGGTCGCGATGGTGCCCTCGACGTCCTTCTGCCCGGTCACCGACAGCATGTTGGCGTCGTTGATGCCGTCGCCGCCGATGAACGTGCCGGTCCAGCCCGCAGCCCGCAGCTGCTTCAGGAACGGCGCCGCCTCCTCGGTGTAACCCGCGTAGAACAGCACCGTCGCGCCGCTGGTCTTCACCTTGGAGATCTGCGCACCGAACTCCTGCGCGTTGTCGACGACCTTGTCGGTGCCGATGATCAGCGAGCCGAGGCCCTTCTTGGCCTCGTCGGCCAGACCCGCGCCGTACGCCGACTGGTCGTCGATGACGAAGGCCTTCTGGGCCTTCAGCACGTTCTTGATGTAGCTGGCGATCGCCGGACCCTGGGAGAAGTCGTTACCCACACCGCGGTGGAAGACCTTCCAGCCCTTCTCCGACAGGCTCGGCCGCGTGGCCGACGGGCTGATGACGGCGAGACTCGCGGTGTCGAAGATCGGCAGCGCGACCTCGCTCTCACCGGAGAACGCCGGACCGACCATCGCCACGATCTTCGTGTCGGCCGCCGCGCTGGTCGCGAGGCCACCGGCCAGGTCGGCCTTGCCCTGCGAGTCGAACGCCTGAACGGTGACCTTGCAGTCCGCGTTCGCCGCGTTGTACTTCTCCACGGCCAGGTCGGCACCCTGCTTCATCGGGGTGACCAGGCCGGCGTCGGCGCCGGAGAGCGCGCCGAAGAAACCGATCTTGAGGTCGCACGCCTTGTTGGCGGAACCTTCCGACGTGCCCTCGTCCTTCTTACATGCGCTGGCGCCGCCGGCAACAAGCGCCAAGATGGCGACGCTGCCGAGGACGCGCACGAAGTTTTGCCTCAAGGCTGGAACCCCTCCTCCGTCCAGAAGCCCGCCGGCACCTGGCAGAGCGCCAAGGCGACAACGGACCGGACCGTTCACCCGGTCTGGGGCGGGACGTTATCCCACAAGCACTACTCACCGTAAGGTGTCGTAGGCGGCATTGACTCAACCGTTACCAGAGAGGGGGAACCTCGCGTTTAGATGTCACATCGGCGGATGTCGACAACCCGTCAGACGTGCCCGGAAGGCGCGAACCACACCTTCGCCGCCGCCCCGTCATCGACGGTGACCACCATCCGACCGCCCTGCGCCGCAACTGCCGCCGACGTGTCTCCACCAGCGGAAACCTCCACGGGTAGCGCCACCGGCACCCACGACGCGCCATCCGCGGCCGACCGCCACAGCCGATGTCCGTCGGCCGCCACCGTCATCGCCAGCAGGACGCCCCCACCGCCGGCGGCCGCCTCCACCCCCGCCACCGCCCCGGTTCCCGTCGCCCCGAATCCGGCGACCGCCCGCCACTCGCCGGCACCCGGCGCCGTCCCCGGTGACCCGACGCCGGGCACGAACGCCCACGCCTGGAACCCGCTCCCCCGCACCCCCAGGGCGTGCACGACGGGACCGACCCGGACGAGGCGCTGCACGATCTCGTCCGCGTTCGTCGCCGGCAATGCCAGCCGCGTCCAGGTCCGGCCGTCCCCCGACGACCAGACGAACGGATCACGGTCGGCCCGGTCGGCCGGCCGGCCGGCGCCACCGACCAACCAACCGTCGGGCACCGCGAGCGCATCCGTGGCGATCGTCGTCAGTCTCGAATCACTTGTCAGCCCGGGAGCGTCGTCGACCAACGCGAAGCCGGCCGCGTCCGGGGAACGCCACACCGCCGCGCCGCCCGTCCGGGCACCCGCGATCAGCCATCCGCCGGCACCACCCGCGATGCGGCTCACGCTGACCGCGTCCGGTCCGCCGTACAGCTCGAACTCCGCCGGTACCTCGGTCAGACCGCCGTCGGTGTCCTGCCGCCACGTTCGTACCCGTGGATTGCCGTGTGCGCCACCCGAGCGGGCCCCGACGACGGCGATCCGGCCCTCGTGGCAGCCGACGGCATAGAGGATCGCGCGCTCGCCGTAGTAACTGATCGGTCGCGACGGGAGCGGCACCCAACCTCGGCCGTCCGCGCTGCGCCAGGCCGCCGGCCGGGTTCCGCCGTCCGCGGCACCCACCGCGCCGACCGCGTACCACTGACCAGCGCAGGCGGTCACATCGCGCACGATGAGCCGACCCGGGGAGCCCGGGGGCACCGGCAGATCCGCCATCTCCCACCGTGGGCGGACCGGTTCGGGTGGGCGATCGTCCTCAGTGGCCCGGCACCCGGCGAGCAGCGCGACGGCAACCACGAACATCGCGATCGCACGCCGGACCGACACGCAGGTGATGCTATCGATCCGATCGCCCGCCGCCGAGCCCCTGACAACGATCAGACGGTCGGCTGCTGCGACACCTCGCCGCCGGCGGTCTCCGCGAGGATCCGCTCGGCGACCTCTTTCATGGTCATCCGGTGGTCCATCGCCGTGCGCTGGATCCACTTGAACGCCTGCGGCTCGGTCATCCCGTACGTGGTCATCAACGCGCCCTTGGCGCGCTCCACCGCCTTGCGGATCTCCAGGCGGTCGGTCAGGCTCGCGACCTCCGCCTCCAGGGCCGCGACCTCGGAGTAGCGCGACAGCGCGATCTCCACCGCCGGGACCAGGTCGCTCTTCTGGAAGGGCTTCACGAGGTACGCCATCGCGCCCGCCGCCCGCGCCCGCTCCACCAGGTCACGCTGGCTGAACGCGGTCAGGATGATCACCGGGGCGATCCGGGCGCCGGCGATCCGCTCGGCGGCGGCCAGCCCATCCATGATCGGCATCTTGATGTCGAGGATGACCAGATCCGGCTTCAGCTCCTCGGCGAGGCGGACGGCTGTCTCACCGTCCCCGGCCTCCCCCACCACCTCGTAACCCTCTTCGACGAGCATCTCGGCGAGGTCCAGCCGGATCAGCGCCTCGTCCTCGGCGATCAACACGCGCCTGCGCTCGGCATCCGTCGGCATCTCAGCCACCAGCCCTACCCCCACCATCGATCACTGCACGGCTACCACCCATGCTCCCGCATGAGAGTAGTCGGGTACAGTAGGCGCCACCCGCCGGGATGGTGGAACGGCATACACGGAAGTCTCAAACACTTCTGCCCGAAAGGGCTTGCGGGTTCGAATCCCGCTCCCGGCACTCATGTCATACACCTGTTCGACGATGTGGGCGTGCATCCACCGCAGATGCGGGCACAGGCCCGCGCACTCCGCGTTCGCGGACACAGCATTCAATCCGTAGCTCGGAAGCTCTCGTTGCCGTACGCAACCGTCTGGCACTGGTGGGTCGATCGACCCGAACCGGTGCGGCGCGGCACGGAGCTGCGCTGCTTCCGATGTCGGCCGGATGTCGACAATCCGACCGACCCCGCGGCCTACGCCTACCTGCTCGGTCTCTACCTGGGCGACGGCCACCTGGTGACGACGGCGCGTGTTCCGGTGTTGCGCATCTACTGTTCCAATGCCTGGCCCGGGCTGATCGAGGCGTGCGATGTGGCCATGCGAGCCGTGTTGGCCTCGAAGGTGCAACGGGTCCAGAAGCAGGGTTGCGTGGGCGTGCAGAGTTACGGCCTCCACTGGCCCTGCCTGCTCCCGCAGCACGGTCCCGCCAAGAAGCACGAGCGACCGATCGTCCTCGCCGACTGGCAAAGACCGATCATCGAACAGCACCCCGGCGACTTTCTGCGTGGCCTGTTCCACTCCGACGGCTGCCGCGTCGCCAACCGGGTGACCGTGCGCGGCAGGGCGTACGTCTACCCGCGCTACCTGTTCGTCAACGAGTCGGCCGACATCATGGCGCTCTGCCAGTGGAGCCTCGACCTGCTGGGCATCGCCTGGCGGATGAACCGACGCAACTCGCTGTCGGTGGCGCGGCGAGGCGCGGTCGCCGCCCTGGACCGACACGTCGGCCCGAAGTACTGACCGCCGCCCCGCACGGATCGTACCGATCGTGGGAGCCTGACTGACGCGCGGGCGGATGGCCGGTTGCCGGGTCGACGACAGGGGTGGGACGGATGCGGGTTGTGGTGTTCGGCGCGACCGGCATGGTCGGCCAGGGCGTGCTGCGGGAGTGCCTGCTCGCCGACGACGTGCGGGAGGTGGTGACGGTCGGCCGGCGGCCGACCGGTCGGCAGGATCCGAAGCTACGGGAGCTGACGGTCGCGGACGTGGGCGAGTTGGACCCGGTGCGCGCCGAGTTGACCGGCGTGGACGCCTGTTTCTACTGCCTGGGGGTGTCCTCGCTGGGCCTCGACGAGGCCGCGTACACGCGGGTCAGCTACGACTATCCGCTCGCGGCGGCGCGGCTGTTGGCGGAGGTGAGCCCGCAGTCCACGTTCGTCTACGTCTCGGGACAGGGGACCGATTCGTCGGGTCGGGGCCGGGTGATGTGGGCGCGGGTCAAGGGTCGCGCCGAGAACGCGATCATCGACCTGCTGCCCAACGGCTACGCGGCGCGACCGGGTTTCATCCAGCCGACGTACGGGGCGGTGTCGAAGACGCGGTGGTACCGGCTCGGGTACGCGGTCACGCGACCGCTCTTCCCGGTGCTGCGGCGGTTGCTGCCGAACCAGGTCACCACCACCGACGGGATCGGCCGCGCCATGTTGCGGGTGGCCCGGCAGGGCTCGCCGACCCGGGTGTTGGGCAACCGCGAGCTGAGGTGACCGGGCGCCGGTCAGGCGATCCCGGCGAGGGCCTGGGCGAGGTCGGTGCGGAGGTCTTCGGCGTCTTCCAGGCCGACCGAGAGACGCAGGAGGCCGGCTGCGGGTTTCGCGTCGCCTTCGACCGGGCGGTGGGTGAGCGAGGCGGGGTGCTGGATGAGGGTGTCGACGCCGCCGAGGGACACCGCGTGCGTGATGAGGTGGCAGGCGCCGGCGACGGCGGCCGCGGCGGGTGCGCCGCCGCGTACCTCGAAGGCGAGCAGGCTGCCGGGTCCGGACATCTGCCGCCCGACCAGCGCCGCCGGGTCGTGCACCGAGGGGTGGTGCACCCGGTGTACGGCGGGGTGACCGGCGAGCCAGCCGGCGAGTTTCTCGGCGCTCGCCTGCTGGGCGCGGACCCGCAGCGGCAGGGTCTGCAGGCCGCGATGCAGCAGGTAGCCGCCGAGGGGGTGCAGGATCGCGCCGGTGACCGCGCGGACCTGACGGAGTCGCGCGGCCCAGGCGGCGTCGCAGGCGACGACGCCGGCGAGGACGTCGCCGTGTCCACCGATGCTCTTGGTGGCGCTGTGCAGGACGAGGGTGGCGCCGTGCCGGGCGGGTTGTTGCAGGACGGGGGTGGCGACGGTGTTGTCGACGAGCAGCGGGACGTCGCCGGCCGCGGCGGCGAGGGCGGCGATGTCGACCAGGTCGAGGGTGGGGTTGGCGGGCGTCTCGGCGATGACCAGCGCGGTGTCGGGGCGGATGGCGGCGGCGACCTCGTCGGGGCGGGCCCAGGTGACGGTGGTGCCGAGCAGGCCGGTGGCGAGGACGTGGTCGGTGCCGCCGTAGAGGGGCCGGACGGCGACGACGTGTCGGCATTCGTCGCGGGCGGCGGCGAGCAGGGTGGCGGTGAGGGCCGCCATGCCGCTGGCGAAGGCAACGGCCTGCGCGGTGCCTTCCAGCTCGGCGAGGGCGGTTTCGAAGCGGGCGACGGTGGGGTTCCAGAGCCGCTGGTAGACGGCGCCGCCGGCGCTGGGGAGGGTGCCGCCGGTGGCGAGTTGTTCGTACGCGTCGCCGCCGTCGTCGACCGAGGGCAGTGGGTTGGTGGTGGACAGGTCGATGGGTGGTACGTGCACGCCGAGGGCGCGGAGGTCGTCACGACCGGCGTGTACGGCCCGGGTGTCCATCGCTGTCATGCCGGGTAGCGTCGAACATCTCCCACCCGGGAAGCAATGGTTCGGCAGATGATTCTGTCCAGGGCATTGGTTTCGGCGGAGGATTCGGGCGAGGATGGCCGAATGTCTCCTGAGCCGAACGATGTGCGGCCGTATCCGGCCCTGGACGAGGTGGACCGGGCGATCCTGACCGAACTGGCCGCGGATGGCCGGTTGCCGAACAACGCCCTCGCCGAGCGGGTGGGGGTCGCGCCGTCCACGTGTCTGACCCGTACCCGGGCGCTACGCGAGCGGGGCGCGATCCGCGGCTTCCACGCCGAGGTGGACCCGGCCGCGCTCGGGCTGCCGTTGCAGGCGCTGGTGTCGGTACGGCTGACCGCGCACGAGCGGGCGGCGGTGGATGCCTTCCGGGCCCGGTCGGTGCGGCTGCCCGGGGTGGTCTCGGTGTTCCACGTGGCCGGTGCGGAGGACTACGTGCTGCACGTGCGGGCGGCGTCCGGTGACGCGTTGCGCGACTTCGTGCTGGACCACCTCGCGGTCGACCCGGTGGTGCAGCACACCCAGACCAGTCTGATCTTCGAGCAGGCGCGCGGGATGGGCTGAGCAGCGGGTGAGCTGGCCGACGAAAACCCGGTTGCCGGAACAAAGCCGGCCGGAGACGGGTTGGCTGACCGTGTGATCACCGTACCGTTGTCTGTTCTTGATCTTGCCCCGGTCGCCAAGAGCACCACCGTCGGCGCGGCCCTGGAGGCCACCACCGAGTTGGCCCGCCGCACCGAGGAGTTGGGCTACCACCGGTTCTGGGTGGCCGAGCACCACAACATGCCAGCGATCGCCAGCTCCGCCCCCGCCGTGCTGCTGGCGCACCTGGCGGCGAACACGTCGACGATCCGCCTCGGCTCGGGTGGGGTGATGCTGCCCAACCACGCGCCGCTGGTGGTGGCCGAGCAGTTCGGCACCCTGGAGGCGCTGCACCCCGGTCGGATCGACCTGGGCATCGGGCGAGCGCCGGGCACCGACCAGGTGACCGCGCTGGCGTTGCGGCGCACCATGGAGGGCCTGTCCGCGGAGGGTTTCCCGCGCGAGCTGGCCGACCTGATGAACTACTTCAGCGGGGAGAAGCCGGGGCAGATCATCGCCACCCCGGGCCACGGTGAGCAGCCGGCCGTGTGGCTGTTGGGTTCCAGCGGTTTCAGCGCCCAGCTCGCCGGCCTGCTCGGTCTGCCGTTCTCCTTCGCGCACCACTTCAGCTCGGCGAACACCCTGCCGGCGCTGGCCCTGTACCGGCAGAACTTCCGACCGTCGCAGTGGCTGGACAAGCCGTACGCGATGGTGGCGGTCAACGCGGTGTGCGCGGAGACCGACGAGCGGGCCGAGTGGCTGGCCGGGCCGAGCGCATTGTCGTTCCTGAAGTTGCGCTCCGGCCGGCCGGAACCGCTGTCGACGCCCGACGAGGCGGCGGCGTACCCGTACTCCGAGATCGAGCGGGAGTTCGTCCTGGCGCGCCGCGACGGTCAGGCGATGGGCTCGCCGGAGACGGTGCGCCGGCAGCTCACCGAGCTGGTGGAACGCACCGGCGCGGACGAGCTGATGCTGACCACGCTGGTGTACGACGTCGCCGACCGGGTGCGGTCGTACGAGTTGATTGCCGAGCAGGTGGCGGGCGGTCTGCACCGGGGGGCATGAAACACGATCTTCACGTCAGCGTCACCCTGCCGACCCCGATGCTGCCTAATGTTGGTGCCGGTGGTGGTACGGCATACCCGGTCGGGACGGGTCGGGAATGCCGCGGTGTGGCGCACCGGGCCGGAGCTGAGCGGATTCCGCGGCTGCGGCCCGGTGCCTGCCACCCTAGGCGACCCCGCTCGGGTCCGCCAGGGGTCAGATCAACGTAGGTAGATATTCGGGGTGGGTGGGCTGGCCATTCCGTCGCCGATGAAGAACCCCGGGTGTGGCGGCTGGTTGTAGGCGGTGTTCTGCCACGCGATCGCCACCCGGTACTGCGGGTCGTGCATCAGGGTGTGGATCCGGGTGCTGGTCGGCGTGGGCGTGCTGTAGATGCGCAGGGCCCGACTGTCGCTGGTTCGCCAGATCACCTCCTCCCGCCAGTCACCCAGGATGTCGCCGGAGAGCGCCGGGGTGGACTTGGTGCCGTTGTTGGACGCCACCTGGTCGCCGGTGAGCAGCCGGGTCTCGCCGCCGGTGCCGTACTTGTCGATCTTCGTGCCGTCCAGCAGCTCGCGGACCGGGTCGCCGTCCCACCAGGCCAGGAAGTTCGTCGACGACGGCTTGCGCCCGATGTTCTGACCTCTGGTGTTGGCCAGCCCGCCGACCGCCGACGACCACGACTCCGCGCCGGGGCTGCCGGCCCAGATGTCCGCCGAGACACCCCGGCCGTTGTCGCCGGAAGCCGGCGTGGACCACAGGATCTGACCGGTACGGGCGTCGGCGAACCAGGAGCTGGGCTTGCTGGCGTCCTCGTCGACCTTGAACACCTCCAGGCCGGCGCGGCCCGGGTCGAGGTCACCGACGTGCATCGCGTCGCCGTGCCCGTTGCCCGTCGAGTAGAGCAGCCGCCCGTTGTCGTCGATGGTGGCGGCGCCGTAGACGATCTCCTGGCGGCCGTCGGCGTCGACGTCGGCCACCGAGAGCTGGTGGTTGCCCTGGCCGGCGGCGGCACCGTTGCCGGAGGAGTTCGAGTCGAACGTCCAGCGCCTGGTCAGCGTGCCGTTGCGGAAGTCCCACGCCGCGATCACCGCGCGGGTGTAGTAGCCCCGAGCCATGATCAGCGAGGGGCGCTGCCCGTCCAGGTACGCGGTGCCGGCGAGGAACCGGTCCACCCGGTTGCCGTACGAGTCACCCCAGGACGACACCGTGCCGCGCGGCGGGTCGTAGCTGACGGTGGAGAGCACCGCGCCGGTCTGACCGTTGAACATGGTCAGGTACTCCGGGCCGGCCAGCACGTAGCCGCCGGAGTTGCGGTGGTCCGCCGACGACGAACCGATGAGCTGGCCGGTACCGGAGCGGGTGCCGTCGGCGGTCTTCATGGCCACCTCGGCGCGGCCGTCGCCGTCGTAGTCGTACACCTGGAATTGGGTGTAGTGGGCGCCGGCCCGGATGTTGCGGCCCAGGTCGATCCGCCACAGCCGGGTGCCGGTCAGGGTGTACGCGTCGACGTAGACGTTTCCGGTGTAGCCGGACTGCGAGTTGTCCTTGGCGTTCGACGGATCCCACTTGAGCACGATCTCGTAGCTGCCGTCGCCGTTGAGGTCACCCACGGAGGCGTCGTTGGCGCTGTAGGTGTAGTTCTCCCCGCTGGGGGTGGTGCCACCGGCCGGGACCTGCAACGGCACGTCCAGGTAGCCGTTGCCGAACTGCAGCGCCGGTGCCGACGCCGCCTGCTCGGCGCCGCCCACCACGGCCCGCACGGTGTACGCCGAGCCGGCCGCCGCGCCGCTGTCCAGGTAGGTGGTGGCGCCGGTGATCGGGCTGGTGTTGACCCTGGTCGACCCCCGGTAGAGGTGGAACGCCACCCCGGAGGTCTCGGTGCCGAGCAGACGCCAGGACACCAGGTTGCCGCTGCCGGAGCGGACGCTGATCAACCCTCGGTCCAGGTCCTCCATCTGCTTCGCCCCGGCCGGAGGTGTGGTCGGCGGTGGGGTGGTCGGGGGCGGGGTGGTCGGGGGCGGAGTCGTCGGCGGTGGCGTGGTCGGCGGTGGCGTGGTCGGCGGTGCGGTCGTTGGCGGTGGGGTGGTCGGTCCGTCGGTGGCCGGGGTGCCGGTGCAGGTGGCGCCGTTGAGCGCGAAGGTGGTCGGCACCGGATTGCTGCCGGTCCACGAACCGTTGAAGCCGAACCCGGCGCTGCCATTGGTGGCGATGGCGGCGTTGTAGTCGACGTTACGGGCGGTGACCTGAGCGCCGGACTGGGTGACGGCGGCGCTCCACGCCTGGCCGACCTGTTGCCCGGCGGCGTACGACCAGGTGAGAGCCCACCCGTCGACCGGGTCGCCGAGGTTGGTGACGGTGACGTTGGCGCCGAAGCCGCCCTGCCACTGGTTGGTGATCTGGTAATCGACCCGGCAGCCGACAGCGGCGGCCGAGGCCACCACCGTGCCGAGGGTGCCGGCCACGACGGCGGCGGCCGTCGTGCCGGCGAGCAGGATCAGCCGATGTCTGGACGGGTGCATGAGCTGCCTCCGAGGATCCGCGGGTGATCGCGGCGGCCCACCGGCCCTGCCCGGAACGCACAGTGGACCCGTCTCGCCGCTACGGCGACGAACGGCGATCTGATCGGGGGTGAAACGCCCTGGAACTCGCGGATCCGACTCACCGCGCATCGTAGGGCAAGCGCTTTCCGTCCCGCAACATCGACGACCGTTGCTCGATGCCCCAACGGCCCCCCCTTGCCCCGACGACCGATGCCTGATCAACTCCTTCGGATGAGTGCTCCCCACATGGACCCCGCCGAGTTCCGTCGCGCCGGCCACGCCGTCGTCGACTGGATCGCCGACTACTGGACGACGCTCGCGCAACGACCGGTCACCCCCGGCGATCCGCCCGGCACGGTGGCCGCCGCTCTGCCCACCGCACCACCCACCGTCGGCGGCGAACCGGTCGAGGCGGTCCTCGCCGACCTGGACTCGATCGTCCTACCCGGACTGACCCACTGGCAGCACCCCGGCTTCTTCGGCTACTTCCCCGCCAACACCTCCGGCCCGAGCGTGCTCGGTGACCTGGTCAGCTCCGGGCTCGGCGTCCAGGGCATGCTCTGGGCCACCAGCCCCGCCTGCACCGAACTGGAGACGGTGCTGATGGACTGGCTGGCCCAACTGCTGGACCTGCCGCAACGGTTCCGCTCCACCGACACCGGCGGTGGGGTCATCCAGGACTCGGCGTCCTCGGCGACCCTGGTGGCCACCCTGGCCGCGCTGCACCGGGCCAGCGCAGGTCGCTGGCGCGACACCGGCCTCGACCGGCGCTACCGCGCCTACACCTCCGTGCACGGTCACTCCTCCATCGAGAAGGCCGCACGGATCGCCGGGCTGGGCACCGACGGCGTTCGCCCGATCGCGGTGGACCCGGACAGCCAGGCACTGCTGCCGGACGCGCTCCGCGCGGCGATCGAGGCCGACCTGGCCGCCGGGGACGTACCCGCCATCGTGGTGGCGACCATCGGCACCACCTCCACCACCGCCATCGACCCGCTGCCCGAGATCGGGGCCATCTGCGCCGAGTACGGGATCTGGCTGCACGTGGACGCCGCGTACGCCGGCTCGGCCGCCGTCTGCCCCGAACTGCGGTGGACCCACGCCGGCGTGGAATATGCCGATTCGTACTGCTTCGACCCGCACAAGTGGCTGCTCACCGGTTTCGACTGCAACGCGTTCTGGGTGGCCGACCGCGCCGAGTTGATCGACGCGCTGACCGTGCTGCCGGAGTATCTGCGCAACGCGGCAACCGAATCCGGCGCGGTGATCGACTACCGGGACTGGCAGGTGCCGCTGGGCCGACGGTTCCGCGCCCTGAAGCTGTGGTTCGTGGTGCGCTGGTACGGCGCCGAGGGGCTGCGGGCGCACATCCGCTCCGGGGTGGCGCTGGCCGAGCGGTTCGCCCAACGGGTGCGTGCCGACGACCGGTTCGAACTGACGGCAGCGCACCCCTTCGCGCTCGTCTGCTTCCGGCTGCGCGCCGACGACGACGTCAACACCGCGCTACTGGCCGCGGTGAACGCCACCGGACGCGTGTACCTGACGCACACCCGCATCGCCGGCCGCTACACGCTGCGACTGGCCGTCGGCTCGCCGCAGAGCACCGAGGCACACGTCGACGAGGCCTGGAGACTTCTCGCCGAGGCGGCCGACAAGCTACCCACCTCCTAACCTCCGTCGTCGTGTGACCCCTCGCACCCTTGCTGGCGAGCACCTGTTCGTGGGGCCTGGAGCGGGTGTCGAGACGGTATCGACCGTCAAGGTCATGCTCGATCGTGGATGTAGTGGCCTCGATGCGTCGGTAAGCCACTACGTCCATGATCGAGCACGATCATGGTGATTCGACCGTGGCGTTCGCGATGTCTGACCGGGCTTCGCTACATCCGCGCCCCCAGGTGGGTTCAGCGAGGGGTGCCCGTACCCCCGCGCCTCGCGCCTCGCGCCCCGCGCCCCGCGCCTCGCGCCTCGCGCCCCGCGCCTCGCACCCCGCACCCCGCGCCTCGCGCCTCGCGCCTCGCGCCTCGCGCCTCGCGCCTCGCACCAAGATCTACGCAACTTCCCTGATGTTGCTGCCTCCGACGCGCGCGAGGCAGCAACATCCCTGTTTTTGCGCGGATCTTGCGGGCGAGCGCCCGCCTGAAGGGCCGGGAGCGGGTGTCGAGACATCCTCGGCCGTCAAGGTCATGCTCGATCATGGATGTAGTGGCCACGAAGCGCGGGGAAGCCACTACATCCACGATCGAGCACGATCTTGGTGACTCAACCGTCGCAATCACGACGTCTGACCGGGCTTCGCTTCACCCCGCTCCCCCCAGATGGGTTCAGCGAGGGATGGGCGTACCCGTGGCGGCGAGATCGGCCGCGACCGCGCCGGCGGAAGCAACGACGGGCAATTCGGCGGACACGGTCGCGGCGGACACGGTCGCGGCGGGGGAAGCGCCTGCGGCCTCGGCGGCTTCGGCGCGAGCCCGGCGGGTGCGGCGGAGGGCACGCACGGCCAGCACCAGTGCGGCCAGCCAGCCGGCGGCCAACAGGGCGTACGTGACAGGGCGGACCGGGCCGTCGAGTTCGGCGGAGCGGATCAGCGTGCGGGCGTTGGTCAGCACGATCACGCCGCCGACCGCCGCGCCGAGAAGTTGGGCGGGCACGATGCGCACCAGCCAGGCGGCCAGCGGGGCGGCGATGAGTCCGCCGATCAGCAACGCGGCGACGGTCGGGAGCAGGAATCCTTCGGTGCCCAGCCCGATCAGGAAGCCGACGCTTGCCGCACCGGCCACGACGAACTCGGCGGTGTCCACCGAGCCGATCACCTTGCGGGGCTCCATACGTCCGGAGACGAGCAGCGCCGGGGTGGCCACCGGACCCCAGCCACCGCCGCCGGTCGCGTCGACGAAGCCGGCGACCAGGCCCAGGGGGCCGAGGAAACGTCCGCGAAGCCGGCTGCCGACGCGGTCGGTGCGTAGCGGTCGGGCGAAGCGGACCAGCAGGTACGCGCCGAGCGTGAAGAGGATGCCTGCCATCCACGGCGCGGCCGCCTCGGTCGAGATCGAACTGAGGACGGTGGCACCGGCGAAGGCACCGATGGCACCGGGCAGGGCGATGCGGGTGACCACCCGCCAGTCGACGTTGCCGAAGCGCCAGTGCGCGAACCCGGCGGCGAGCGTGGTGCCGATCTCGGCCAGGTGCACCGAGGCCGAGGCGGCGGCCGGGGCGACCCCGGCGACCAGCAGCAGAGTGGACGAGGTCAGCCCGTACGCCATGCCGAGCGAGCCGTCGATCAGCTGCGCGACGAGCCCGACCAGAGCGAGAACCAGCAGCTTGCGCACGAGCGCCCCCTGACTTTTCGGTATCTCCTATCGACTTGGTCGACAATGCGGCACGGGGCGGCCGCGGTCAAGCCTCTGATCGGTGGATGGGACGCCACCACGCGACGCACCACGGTCGATACGAGCCGCGCCGCGGCAGACGCCGCCGCGCCACACGGCAGCGTGACACGGTCACGGCCGGAGACGCGGCGGCGCAGCGCGGGTGACCAGTGCGACACCGGCGGACCTGGCCGGTGCAGTGGGCCAGCGCGGTCGGCCGGCGAACCGGACCAGCGCGGTGGGCCGGCGAAGCGCGGTCGGCCAGCGCGGTAGGCCAGCGAGCCGGCCCGGTGGGATGGGGCGGCGAGCCGGCCCGGTGGGGTGGGGCGGTGCTCAGATCCAGGCGCGCGGGTCGGCGACCAGCTCGGTGATCCGCGGGGGCAGGGTGCCTGCGGCCACGTCGGCGACGCTGACCAACTCCAGGATCTCCCGTTCGCTGGCCCGTAGGGCGATCCAGACCTCCTGGAGCGCGCGGGCCGGGCCGTGGTAGCCGAGTTGCTCGGGGCGCTGCCCGCGGACGTGGGCGAGCGGGCCGTCGATCACCCGGATCACCTCGGCGAGCGAGATCTCCTCGGCCGGGCGGGCCAGCCAGTAGCCGCCCTCCGGGCCGCGCTGGGCGTGCACGATGCCGCCCCGGCGCAGTTGCAGCAGGATGCTCTCCAGGAACTTTGGCGGGATCTCCTGGGCACGGGCGATCTGGTCGGCCGTGACGGGCCGGCCGCGCCCAGGACCACTGGCCGTCGCGGCAAGCTCGGCGGCCGCGCGGAGGGCGTAGTCGACCCGGGCGGAGAGGCGCATGTCGGCAAGGTTAGCCCCCGGTCAACCGGGCGGGCGGGCGACCCTCGGCCGAACGGACAGGCATCGATGGGACCCGTGCAATTCACGCCGGTTCCGGCGTTCGACGAGGACCAGTCGAAGTGCGCCATGATCCACCGTGAGGTGGGGGCCGGAATGCCGGTCTGGGGCGTCCTTATGCTGGGCGGGGGCGCGACCGCCAGACCGTTGCAGCGGCGCCGGGCAGCACATTGATAAACATCGGGGGGAAGGCAACACGATGACCGATATCGCCACACGCACCTGGGATGGCATGACCATCCCGGTCGCTGGCACCTATCTTCTCGATCAGGCGCACAAGCGGATCGGTTTCCTGTCCCGGCACATGATGGTGAGCCCGGTGCGCGGCGAGTTCGCCGAGGCCACCGCACAGATCTTCGTGGCGGAGGACCCGCTGCTCTCCTCGGTGACGGCGACCATCATGTCGGCCAGCATCACCACCGGAAGTGTCGACCGGGACACACATCTGAAGAGTGCCGACTTCCTCGACGTGGAGCGCTATCCCACCCTCGAATATCGAAGCACCGGTATCAAATGGCAGGGCCAGGAGGATCCCATCTTCCAATGGGCACGCCTGCGCAGCCACCGGCTCGGTGGACGGGGGCGGAGTCCGATTGTCCCGCCGCAGTCCGAGGGCACACCCGGGCGATTCGTGCTGACCGGTGAGTTGACCGTGAAAGGAATCACCCGGGCTGTCGACCTGGAGGTGAATTTCGGCGGTGCCCGTCAGGATCCGTACGGGCAGAACATCTTCGGGTTCAGCGCGACGGCCGAGATCAACCGCGAGGACTACGGCCTGCTCTGGAACGTCCTGCTGGAGAGCGGCGGGGTCCTGGTCGGCAAGACGGTGCAGATCGAGATCGCCGGCGAGGCCATTCACCAGGCCTGACCGGCGTCAGCGCCGCCCGGGTCTGCCGGGGACGCCATCGACGGTGTCAGGCACCCACGCGGCGCAGCAGGCCCTCCTGGACGGCGCTGGCGATCTGCTGGCCGTCCGTGGTGAACATCCGCCCGGTGGCCAGCCCACGAGCGCCGGACGCGGACGGGCTCAGGCAGTCGTAGAGGAACCACTCGTCGGCGCGGAAGGGCCGGTGGAACCAGAGCGCGTGGTCCAGGCTCGCGCCGACCAGCCCGCCCGGCCCCCACACCTCACCGTGGGCGGAGAGCACCGAGTCCAGGAGGGTGAGGTCCGAAGCGTAGGTGAGCGCGCAGGCGTGCAGCAGCGGGTCGTCGGGCAGTTTGCCGTCGATGCGCATCCAGACGCGCTGGTGCGGGTCGGCCGGCCGGTCGCCGGGACGGACCCAACCGGGCTCGCCGACGTAACGCACGTCGATCGGGCGCGGGATCTGACCCCACATGCCCAGCCGCTCCGGGTAGCGGGAGAGCCGGTCGGACATCGTCGGCACGTCCTGCGGCGGCGGCACGTCCAGGGGGGCGGTGACCTGGTGATCCAGGCCCTCCTCGGCCCGCTGGAAGGACGCCGACATGAAGAAGATCGGCTTGTCGTGCTGCAGGGCGACCGCGCGGCGGACCGAGAAGGACCGGCCGTCGCGGATGTTCTCCACCTGGTACGCGATCGGCTCGGCCGGGTCGCCGGGGCGGACGAAGTAGCCGTGCAGCGAGTGCACGAACCGCTCCGGGTCGACGGTGCGGCCGGCGGCGACCAGGGCCTGACCGGCGACCTGACCGCCGTACACCCGCTGTGGGCCGACCGGGGGGCTCATCCCCCGGAAGGCCATGTCGCCGGTCGGGTCGAGGTCCAGCACTTCCAGCAGCTGGTCGACCGCCGCCTGGCCGACCGCGACCCGACCGTCGCTCACTGCAGCGCCCGCGCCGACGCCGCGTCGACAAGCGAGCCGAGCTGGTGTACGCGCAGCGTGTTGGTCGAGCCGGGGGTGCCGGGCGGGCTGCCCGCCACGATCACCACGTAGTCGCCGGGGTTGGCCCGGTCGAGGCCGAGCAGCGCCTGGTCGACCTGGCGGAACATGTCGTCGGTGTGCTGCACGAACGGCATCAGGAACGTCTCCACGCCCCAGGTGAGGGCGAGCTGGTCACGCACCTCGGGGACCGGCGTGAACGCCAGCAGGGGCAGGTCGCAGTGCAGGCGGGACAGCCGTCGGACGGTGTCACCGGTCTGCGAGAAGGCGACCAGGGCCTTGGCGTTGATGGCGCGGGCGATCGACGAGGCGGCGACGGTGAGCGCGCCACCGTGGGTACGCGGGTCGTGCTGGAGCCGGGGCACGCCGATCGAGCCGGCCTCGGTGGTCGTCACGATCTTGGCCATGGTGCTGACGGTCAGCACCGGGTACTTGCCGACGCTGGTCTCGCCGGAGAGCATGACCGCGTCCGCGCCGTCGAGCACCGCGTTGGCGACGTCGGAGGCCTCCGCCCGGGTGGGGCGGGAATTCTCGATCATGGAGTCGAGCATCTGGGTGGCCACGATGACCGGCTTGGCGTTCTCCCGGCACAGCTGCACGGCACGCTTCTGCACCAGGGGGACCTGGTCCAACGGCATCTCGACGCCGAGGTCACCGCGGGCGACCATCACGCCGTCGAAGGCCAGCACGATGGCCTCGAGGTGCTCCACCGCCTCCGGCTTCTCGACCTTGGCCAGCACCGGGCGGTAGACGCCCTCCTCGGCCATGATGTTGTGGACGAGCTTGATGTCCTCGGCCGAGCGGACGAAGGACAGCGCGACCAGGTCGACGCCCAGGCCCAGGGAGAAGCGCAGGTCCTCGGCGTCCTTCTCCGACATGGCGGGCACGCTGACCGCCACGTTCGGCAGCGAGACGCCCTTGTTGTTGGAGACCGGGCCGCCCTCGGTGACCAGGCAACGGATGTCGTTGCCGGTGACGTCGGTGACCTCGACGGCGACGCGGCCGTCGTCGATCAGCAGGCGGTCACCGGGCTTCACCTCGTGCGGCAGCTTGGTGTAGGTGCAGGAGACCCGCTCCTTGGTGCCGAGGATGTCGTCACCGGTGATCACGACCGAGTCGCCGGTACGCCACTCGTGCGGGCCGTCGGCGAACCGACCGAGCCGGATCTTGGGGCCCTGGAGGTCGGCGAGGACGGCAACCGGCTTGCCTGCCGCCTCGGACGCCTCCCGGACCAGTCGATAGACCGCCTCGTGGTCGGCGTGGCTGCCGTGGCTGAAGTTGAGCCTCGCCACGTTCATGCCGGCCTCCACCAGACCCCGGATGCGCTCCGGGGACGAGGTGGCGGGACCAAGGGTGCAGACGATCTTCACACGGCGTGTCACGCCCATCAGGCTAGTCTCTCCTTCAGGTCGGACGCGGGGCCGACCCATTGCAGGCAGCGGAACAGGTGTCCAACGACGCGCGGCGCGCGTCGGGCCGGCGGGCGGAACCGCACCGGGAACGTTGTGGCGACGGGCAACGGCGACCGCGCGCCGGGAATCGTACGCCTCCGGTGCCGCGCGCTGTCGGGGTGCTCCCGGCGACGGCCCGTCATCAGTGCCCCGACGGGGGCAGGGTGGGCACCGCGGTGAGCAGCTCACGCGGGTCGTAGCGGCGCTTGGCCCGACGCAGCCGCGCCCAGTTCGCGCCGTAGGCGAGCCGGACCCGGTCGGTCTGCTCCGGGGCGAGCAGGTTGGGGTATCCACCGGGCAGGGCGTGCGGGGCGAGCGCCGCCGAGGTGCGCTCGGCCCACTCGCGGTGCGGCCCGGCCTGCTCGCCGGGCGGCCAGACCGCGATGATCTCGGCCAGCAGGTGCGCGCCGCGCAGGCCGAACGCCGTGTCGGCGAGCCGGACCCGGGTGGCCGCGCCGTGGAAGTGGTGCACGGCCAGCGCCGAGAACGGCGAGCTGACCTGCCGGGCCGCGTCGGCGAGCACGTCCACCGCGCGGTCGGTGAGTGCCGGCAGCCAGCGGGTCCGCAGCAGGTAGTGGTTGCCGTCGACCATGCCGCCGTCGAACATCCGCAGCGCGTCCGCGTACGCCATCGGGGCGATCTGGTCGACGAGTGGGGTGCCCAGGGCGCGCAGCCGGGCCATCCACGGCAGCCCGGCGTCCAGGTCCGGGCCGCTGTAGAACGGGCAGACGAAGATCACCGGCTCGCCGGCCGGGCCGGGCAGGAAGCCGGTCATCACGGTCAGCTCGTCCGGGGCCTCGGCGACGAGCGCGCCGTAACCGCGCAGCACGGCCGTCGCCTCGGCCAGCGGGAACATGATCATGCCGGCCAGCACGCCGGGCAGCCGGTGCGCGCGGAACCGCAGCTCGGTGACCACGCCGACGTTCCCACCGCCGCCGCGCAGCGCCCAGTACAGCTCGGCGTCGTGTCGGGGGTCGGCGGTGACCCGGCGGCCGTCGGCGAGGACCACCTCCGCGCCGAGCAGGCTGTCCAGGGTCAGCCCGAACCGGCCGCACAGCGGGCCGTACCCGCCGGCGAGGCTGAGCCCGGCCATTCCCACGTCGCCGACCGTGCCGGTGGGCACCACCAGGTCGTACGGACGGGTGGCGGCGAGCAGCCCGGTGGCCGTGACGCCGCCACCAACGGTCACCGTCGCGGCGTCCGGGTCGACCTGAACGGCGCGCAGACCGGTCAGGTCGAGCACCAGGCCGCCGTCGCGCAGCGCCCGGCCGGCCCAGTCGTGCCCGCCGGAGCGGACCGACAGGGGCAGGTGACAGCGGGCGGCGATACGGACCGCGTGGGCCACCTCGTCGCCGTTCTGGCAGTGCGCCACCAGGACGGGTGTGCGCTGGACCGCGCCGTTCCAGAGCGTCGTGGTGGTGGCGTACGCGGGATCACCCGGCTCGTACAGCCGGTCGCCGAGCAGGGCGCGCAGCCGGGTGGTGGCCCTCGCGACATCGGGGGTGGCGGCGGAGATCATGGCGACTCCTCGACCGGGGCCGACCCATGGCTTCCGGGTGCGCCCCGGCGGCGGCCCTCGCTGGGCGCGACCGTAACACCGGCAGACCGCCGAGCGCCGTCGCCATCACGACAGCCACCGATTGACCGAGCAGTCAGCTTTCTGTCTTGACCAGCGGAAACTCCAGTGAACCGGCCGGACAGAGGAAGGTCAGCACGTCTACCCGGTAGAGCCCGGCCTGCACTGCCGGGTTGGCCTCCAGCACGCTGCGGACGTCGTCGACGCTGCCGGTGCGGGCCAGACCGAAGCCGATCGGTGGCTCCGGCTCGCGGGCCGGCCCGTCCACCGAACCGGCGACCAGGATGATGCCGCTTCGCTGTAGCGCCTGCATGTGCTCGGCGTGCTCGGCCTGCAACCGCTGCACGGTCTCGGCGGGCAGGACGCGTCCGGCCGCGCCGGGATAGATCACGATGCACTCGTACGTGTCGAGCGCGAAGTTGACCTGCGGCACTCCCGCCATGGGTGCTCCCTTCGCCGCCGCGCCGAACGGCACGGGCCCCGCCAGCGTCGCACGGACACCCCGGTCGTACCGGGCGCTTGCCGGCAATCCGCCTCGACCCGAACACGGCGTGTCCACGCACACAGTCGGCCAACGGGCGGCATGCCTGTCGACGTGCGGGGGATGATCTACCCATGGCGACAAACATCAGTGAGCAGCCCGCGAAGGCGTCCGGCACGTACCGGATCGGCGGAGACGTCACCGTCAACCGGCTCGGTTACGGGGCGATGCAGATCACCGGCCCGGGTGTCTGGGGTGACCCGAAGGACCCGGCGGAGGCGGTCCGGGTCCTGCGCCGGGCCGTCGAGCTGGGCGTGACGTTCATCGACACCGCCGACTCGTACGGGCCGTTCGTCTCGGAGCTGCTGATCCGTGAGGCTCTGCACCCGTACGCCGAGGACCTGGTCATCGCGACCAAGGCCGGGCTGACGCGCTCCGGCCCGGGCGACTGGCGTCCGGTGGGCCGCCCGGAGTATCTGCGCCAGCAGTGTGAGTTGAGCCTGCGCCACCTCGGCCTGGACTCGATCCCGCTCTACCAGTTGCACCGGATCGACCCGAAGGTGCCGCTCGCCGACCAGCTGGGCGAGTTGGCGCTGTTGCAGCAGGAGGGCAAGATCCGACACATCGGGCTGTCCGAGGTGAGCGTGGCGCAGATCGAGCAAGCACGCGCGATCACCACGATCGCCTCTGTGCAGAACCTGTACAACCTCGCCAACCGCAGCGCCGAGGACGTCCTGGAGTACTGCGAGCGCAACGACCTCGCGTTCATCCCGTGGTTCCCGATCGCCACCGGTGAGCTGGCCCGCCCCGGCGGCCCGCTGGACGCCATCTCCACCGCGCACGGCGCGTCGCCCGCGCAGCTCGCGCTGGCCTGGCTGCTGCGCCGCTCGCCGGTGATGCTGCCGATCCCCGGTACGTCCTCGGTGGCGCACCTGGAGGAGAACGTGGGCGCGGCCGACGTGCGGCTCACCGACGACGAGTTCGAGTCGTTGGCCAAGGCGAGCTGATTCCCGGTGCGGACGCCGCCGTCAGTCGGCGGCGTCCGCACCGGGCTCCCGGGCGGCCCGCAGCGCGGCGGCAGGTTATCGAGCACGTCTGATGTCCGGCACATCCTTTCCCAGGAACGTCGCCCACCCGACATTCACCGCCGCGCACCCCCGGGTGGTGAGCGCGAATGGCATGCTGTGGCCGTGGTCGCCGAGGAACCTCCCGAGCGCCAGTTACGGGTGATGCCGTGGTGGCTCGTGCTGGTCGGTCTGCTGGTCGCCGCCGCCCTGGGCTGGCTGGTGCTCGACCTGCTGCTCGCCGAGGCCGACCGGGCCAGCCAGCCGGACACCCGCGCCACGCTGCGCATCGACGCGATCCGCACCGGCCTGACCGTGGTCGCCGGCACCGGCGGAGGGTTGGCCCTGCTGCTGGCCGCCCGTCGCCAGTGGATCGCCGAACGCGCGCAACGGCACCAGGAGAGCGTCGCCGCCCGCGACCAGGCACACCGGGACCGGGTGCAGGCGCACGTCGAGTCGGTGGCCGAGGCGGCGCAACGCCAGCAGGACCGGCAGTCCGGAGCGGCCGAGCACGACGCGGCCGAGCGCCGGCTGACCGAGCTCTACACCCGGGCCGTCGAGCTGCTCGGCAACGACAGCGCGGCGGTACGCCTTGGCGGCCTGCACGCGCTGGAGCGCCTCGGCCAGGACAATCCGGGGCAGCGCCCGACGATCACGGCGGTGCTCTGCGCGTACCTGCGGATGCCGGCGCCGGACGGCGAGTCGCGCGAGACGGAGGTCCGGCGCACCGCGCAGAGCGTGCTCACCCGGCACCTGCGCGCGGACGACGCGGCCCACTGGCCGGAGGTGGTGCTGGACCTGACCGGTGCCGCGCTCGTCGACTTCGACGCCACGGGCTGCACGCTCGTCGACGCGAACTTCACGGCGGCGACGTTCACCGGCACGACCACCTTCGCGGGCGCGACGGCCCAGGGGCGTCTCCTGCTCGGGGCGGCGACCTTCGGCGACGTGGCCTTCGACGGGCTAGCGGCGGATGGTGAGGTCCTGCTGGACGGCGCTCGCATCGGCGGTGTGGCCAGCTTCGACGGGGCCGCGTTCACCGGGGGCCTGTCCTGTCGGCGGTCCACCTTCGCCGACCTGACCTCATTCCGCCGGACGACCTTCGGCCAGCCGACCAGCTTCGACGCGACCTGCTTCGAGGACGCCACCACGTTTCAGGAGGCCGTCTTCGACGCTGCCCTGTCGATGGAGCACACCGAGTTCGGCCGGTCGGCCACCTTCCACTCCGTCCGCTTCCGGGGCATGGCGTTGTTCCGCTGGACGGTGTTCGGCGCGGAGGCGCTGTTCGACCGGGCGCGCTTCACCGACGCCGCGAACTTCGGCCGGTCCCGGTTCCACCGCATGACCAGCTTCCGTGACGCGGAGTTCAGCCGGCCACCGCAGGTCGATCAGGCCAGGGCGGTTGTCGACCTGGGTCACCGCTGGCCGACGGGCACGGTGGTGGAACGGCTCGACGACGAGTGGCTGCTGCTGGTCGACCGCTGACGTCGGGTCAGCGCACGGTGGCGCGCAGCCCGTCCAGGGCCACGCCGAGCACCCGGTCGCGTTGCTCGGGCGACGGGAACTGCGCCATGGTGAGGCCGCTGATCAGGCGCACCACGTCATCGAAGCCGACGTCGGCACGGACCACGCCGGCATCCTGGGCGCGGCGCATCAGCGGCTCACCGGCGGCGTAGATCTCCGTCCGGCAGCTGGTGAAGATCTCCGAGTCGTGCAGCAGCTGCTCGGCGAGCGCCCGCTTGGTGGCGACGTACGCGACGAACCGGTGCAGCCAGGCGACCAGCGCGTCCCACGGGGGCAGCTCGCCGAGGTCCTCGGCCGAGCGGCTCAGCGCCCGGACCTCCTCGACGTAGACGGCCTCGAAGAGGTGCCGTCGGCTGGGGAAGTTGCGGTAGAGCGTGCCGATGCCCACCCCGGCCCGCCGGGCCACGTCCTCCAGGGAGGCGGCCGCGCCGTTCTCGGCGAACGCCTCGCGCGCCGCCGCGATCAGCGCGTCGTAGTTACGCCGCGCATCGGCCCGCTTGGGCCGCTGGGCGAAGACCTCGGGCGCCTGCCCCGCGCTGGTCATGACGTGCGTCACCTCAACCTGGTTGCATCCGGAGGCAACCCTCCGCTAACTTAGTGGAGGCACCCCTCCGGAAACCCCGGAGGCCTGCCTCCGCTTAGCTTACCTCGGGGTCCGCCCGATCGCCGCCTGGCCACCCGATCGCCCGGACCCGACAGCCCTGCCCGTCGCAGACGACGGGCTCAGTACGTACTCAGGGAGTTTTCTCTCGTGGCAGCAATCTCCCGGCGCAGCTCGCGCCGGCTCACCTTCACCGTGCTCGCGGCCGGTGCCGGGTTCTTCGCGATGCTCCAGTCGCTGATCACCCCGGTACTACCGACCATCCAGCAGGATCTGCACACCTCCCAGAACACCGTGACCTGGGTCCTGACCGCCTACCTGCTCTCCGCGTCGATCTTCACGCCGATCCTCGGACGGGTCGGCGACATGGTCGGCAAGGAGCGGATGCTCGTCGTCTCGCTCGCCGCGCTCGCGCTCGGCTGCCTCCTGGCCGCCATCGCGCCGAACATCGGCGTGCTCATCCTCGCCCGGGTCGTGCAGGGCATCGGCGGAGCGGTCTTCCCGCTGTCGTTCGGCATCATCCGCGACGAGTTCCCGGCCGCGCGGGTCTCCACGGCTGTGGCCTCCATCTCGGCGATCGTCGCCGTCGGCGGTGGCCTGGGCATCGTGCTGGCCGGCCCGATCGTCACCACGCTGGACTACCGTTGGCTGTTCTGGATCCCGATGGTCGTGGTCGGGCTGACGGCCGTGGCCGCCCACCTGTTCGTCCCCGAGTCGCCGGTCCGGACCCCCGGGCGCATCGACTGGCGTGCCACCCTGCTGCTCTCCGGCTGGCTGGTGGCGTTGCTGCTGCCGATCAGCCAGGGCGCGGCCTGGGGCTGGACGTCGGCCCGGGTGCTCGGCCTGCTGGCGCTCGCCGTGGTGCTGCTGGTCGGCTGGCTGGTCGCCGAACTGCGCTCGAAGAACCCGCTGATCGACATGCGGATGATGCGCCTGCCCGGAGTCTGGACCACCAACCTGGTCGCCCTGCTCTACGGCGCGTCGATGTTCTCCGTCTATGCGTTCCTGCCGCAGTTCGTGCAGACCCCCACCGCCGCCGGTTACGGCTTCGGGGCGAGCATCAGCCAGGCCGGTCTGCTCATGCTGCCGATGCTCGTCGCGATGTTCGTCGCCGGCCTCGTCGCCGGCCGACTCCAGGCCGTCTTCAGCGCCAAGGCGCAGCTCGCCACCGGCGCCGCGTTCAACGTGGCCGCCTCGGCGATGCTCGCCGCCGCGCACGACACCCGCTGGGAGGTCGCCATCGCCGGCGGCCTGGTCGGCCTCGGCATCGGTCTGGCCTTCGCGTCGATGGCCAACCTGATCGTCGGAAGTGTGCCGGCCAGCCAGACCGGCGTGGCGACCGGCATGAACGCCAACATCCGCACCATCGGAGGCGCGATCGGCGCCGCCGTGGTCAGCGGCGTGATCACCGCGCACCCGCAGGCCAACGGCCTGCCCCGGGAGGCCGGCTTCACGACCGGGTTTCTCGTCCTCACGGCCATCGCCCTGGCCGCCGCGCTCGCGGCCCTCGCCGTCCCGTCCGCCCGGCGGGCGTCGGCCGGTCGCCGGCCGTCCACCACGACGATCGTCGAGTCGGAGCTAGCCGGCGAGTTCGCCACCATGCCCGCGACCCGCTGACGGTTCGTGGCGCGGCCCGGGCGGTTCGCCGCCCGGGCCGCGCCATGTTCCGGAGTACGCTGGCCGCTCCCCCACCCACCGTCCGTCGTCTTTCAGGATGCGCCCATGTCCGAGTTGCTGACCGCCGACCGCATCGAAGAGATCGGCTCACTGGGCTTCGAGAGCCCGAACCCGGCCGCGCTCGTCGCCGAGTTGGTGGGCGCCGTCGACGAGGGGCGCGTCGCCGACCCGGACGACACCGGGTACGCCCTGCTGGTCGCCGTGGACATCCTGGAGCAGGCCGGCGACCTGGCCGACGCGCTCACGCTGGCCACCCGCGCCATCGCCGAACAGCCGGACGACAACGCGTACGCGCGAGGGGTGCGCGGCGGCCTGCTGCTGCGCCTCGGGCGTACCGACGAGGGCATGGCCGAACTGACCGCCCTGCGTCCGCTGCTGGAAACCGACCCCGACTCCATGTACCTGATCGACGAGCTGGCCGAGTCCGGTCAGAGCGACACGGCGCTGGAATGGCTCACCGGGGCGCTGGACGCCATCCTGGAACGGACCCGGACCCAGCAGCACGAGTCCGAGGACGCCCAGGACGAGGCCGCCGCCATGATCTACGGCCTGGCCCAGCAGCGACACGACCTGCGCGAGGAGATGGGCCTACCGCACGACGAGTACGACAACCTCGCCGACCGCCTGCGCGCCGCGAGCGACCACGCGCTCGACGCCCTCGACGACGGCCCGGCGACGCTGCTGTTCTGGCCGCAGACGGAGTTCAACGCCCTGCTGCTGCGCTGGCCCACCCTCGTCGACAGCTACCCCGCCACGTGGGACGAGCACCGCGCCCAGATCGAACGCGCCCTCGTCGACGCGTCCGGGATGGGCGGCGCGGACCTGGGTGTGGCCGTCGGCACGGTCGCGGACCTGGCGGCCTTCGCCGACAGCGAGGGCAGCGACCCCACCGACGAGGAGACCCAGGACGAGTACGCCGACTCGCTCACCGGCCCCGACCTGCGGGCCTGGCCGCCCGGCCGCAACGACGCGTGCTGGTGCGGATCGGGCACCAAGTACAAGAAGTGCTGCCTGCCGCGCTCGCGCGGCTGATGGTGTGCTTGCCGCTCGCGTGGTCGGCCGGTGCGTGTCGTGCTCGTGCGGGTGCTGCTCGTGCGGGTGCTGCTCGTGCGGGTGCTGCTCGCGCGGGCGGCTGCCCGCCCGGGTGCCGCTCGCCTGGTTGGCCGGTGGGTGTCGTGCTCGCGCGGCCGTTCGGTCAGGACGCTTCGCGGACGCGCAGGTCGGCCAGCCACACCTCGGCCAGGTCGCTGAGCTGGACGCCGAGGACCTCACTGAGGCAGACCACCGTGCCGAAAGCGGGTGCCGGGAGCCGACCCACCTCGATCTTGCGGAGCGTCTCCGGCGAGATGCCGGCCGCCAGGGCCACCTCGACGAGGGGACGGCCACCTCGCGCGACCCGAAGCGCCGCACCGAGACGTTGACCCGCGGCGATCTGCGCGGGGGTGAGCGGTGGGCGAACCATGTGAGCAGGATAGATCTGCCGCAGCGGACCAGCAACGCCATCCGGGCGGACGCGCCGAGACGTGGTATAAATATACCGCTACGGACAGGGAGGGTTGGTCGTGATCGAGCTTAAGTCCCCCGAGGAAATCCAACGGATGGCCGTGACCGGCCAGTTCGTCGGCGAGTTGCTGGCGGAGCTGCGGGAGGCCGCCGCCGTCGGGGTCAACCTGATGGACCTCGAGCGCCACGCCCGCCGTCGGATCAAGGAGCGGGGCGCCGAGTCGTGCTACTGGGACTACGCGCCGTCGTTCGGCCGCGGCCCGTTCCGCAACGTCCTGTGCCTCTCGGTCAACGACGCCGTACTGCACGGCCTGCCGCACGACTACGTGCTGCGCGACGGTGACCTGCTGAGCATCGACATGGCGGTCGGGATCAACGGCTGGGTCGCCGACTCCGCGCTGTCCGTCATCGTCGGCACCCCCACCCCGGAAGACCTCAAGCTGATCGAGGCCACCGAGGTCGCGCTTGCCGCCGCGATCGACGCCGCACAGCCGGGCAACCAGCTCGGTGACGTCTCCGCCGCCATCGGCGAGGTCGCCCACCGCTACGGCTACCAGGTCAACAACGAGTTCGGCGGCCACGGCATCGGCCGTACCATGCACGAGGCCCCGCACGTCGCCAACAAGGGCCGCCCCGGCCGGGGCATGACGCTCAAGCCCGGTCTGACGATCGCGATCGAGCCGTGGTTCTGCCGCAGCACCGACAAGATCAAGTTTGACGAGGACGGGTGGACGATCCGGTCCGCGGACGGCTCACGGACGGCCCACTCCGAGCACACCGTCGCGATCACCGAGGCCGGCCCCCAGGTGCTGACCACCCGCCCCGGGCAGGGCACCCAGTCGGCCGACCGCAGTGGACAGTCCACCGCGACATCCTGACCGGCGTACCTCCGAGCCGGCCCATCTCCGAACCGGCCCCACCTCCGAACCGGCCCCACTTCCGAACCGGCCCCACGAAGGAGACGATGCCGTGACGGCACAGGAGCAGCACGAGACGATCGAGGACAGCCCGGTCGGGTGGGTCGCCGAGCACATCCGGCGCTACGTGCAGACCGACGGCGCCGACGGCGACACCTTCTACGGCGTACCGTCGCTGCTGCTCACCACGCGCGGACGCCGCACGGGCAAACTACGCCGCACCGCACTGATGTACGGCCGCGACGGCGACAACCACCTGCTGGTGGCGTCCAACGGAGGCGCCAGCACGCACCCGGCCTGGTATCTGAACCTGAGCGCCGACCCGACGGTCGAGGTGCAGGTCGGCGCGGAACGGTTCAGCGGGCGGGCCCGGACGGCGACGGGCGAGGAGCGGGCGCGGCTGTGGCCCGTCATGACGAAGGTCTTCCCGACGTACGCCCGCTACCAGAAGGGCACCGACCGCGAGATCCCCGTCGTCGTGATCGAGCGGGCGCTCTAGCCGGGCGCCCTAGCCAGGGAAGCGGATGACCGGAAGGTCACCGCCGTCGCCGTACGCCTTGACCTCGCTGGTCAGCACCGAGGCGTCGTGCTCCAGGACAGCCATCACGGCAGCGGCTAGGTCAACTCGACCGGTGACCACGCGCCAGTACGCCAACTCCTGCCAATCCTCACCCCAGGTGGGCAGCACCGCGCAGGCGGGACGTTCGAGCAGTCGGTGCAGCGCCACTCGATCGCCCGGATCGTCCACCACGGCCAGGACCTCGGCCGCGACTACCGCCGGCACACCGAATCGAACGCCGTCCTGAGCGACCTCGTGGATCGGCTCGGCAACATCCTTGGATCCGGCCACGTAGGCGAGCAGCGCGGACCGATCCAGTATCAGCCGGACCGAGGGCGCGTCGGGACTCGTCATGCCGCCGGAGCCTGGCTGCCGGAGCCGTCGAGCATCTCCGCTGCCGCGCGACGGGAACGGTCACGCAGCGCGGCGCGTCGCCCCGGCGACCATTCCTGCTCGACCTGAGCGCGTTGGGCCCTGGCACGGGCCTGCCCCTCCGCCGTCACGGTCATGCCCCGGCGAGCCAGTTCGGCATCGAGATCCTCGGCACGCATCCGTGCCCGGATCGTGTCGACCACGTACGCGCTGGCGTTGGGCTCACGCTCCAAGCGCTCCGCCACGTCCTGCGGAAGCAAGAACGACCTCTTGCTCACCGATCCGGTCATACCAGGGAGCCTATCGAATCGCACCGGTTACCCATAGCGACACACCGGTCACCAGTGCTGACGCCGCCTGCGCCTGCTCAGGTGTCCGTGGGTTGGGCGGCGCGCGATGACAGGGCGTCCGCGATGGCGGCGAATTCGCGCAGCGCCGCCTCCAGGTCCTCGACGATCTCCTGAGCGATCACTTCCGGCGGGCACTGCCACCACCCGTGGTCAGTTTCCCAGTGCTCGGACCTTGGCGATCGTCTCCTGCACGTGTTGCTTGGCGGGGTCGCCACCCTGGGACGCCTGCGCCAGCGCCTGACGATACGAATCGATCATGCCGACCAGCGGACCGGCGGCTACACCCTCCAGCGCACCGGCGACGAGCGCTCGCGCCTCTGCGGCGTCCTGTGCTGCCGCTGCGGTCTTGGCCTTTGCCTCGTCCAGCTTCTGCGACGCCGCCGCCAACCTCGCGATGATCTGTGCTGCGCTCACGCGCACCTCCCCATGATCGACCATCGCCTCCACCACCGCACCGGCGGAGACCACATGGGAGCGTACGAGATCCAGGCACCCAGCGCGACCGCCTGATCGCGCATCAGCGACCCCACTGCGGTAGATCTTGGAAGAATTCGGCCCTTCCAGGGGCACTTTCCTTCTAAGATCGCATGGCATCCACAGGTTCAGCGTTCGGCGACGAACACCCCGACGCCACCAACACCCTCCACCAAGCCCTCGATCTTGAGCGCGTTGATGGCCTGGCGAACGACGATGGCCGAGACGTCGTGCTGACGGCACAGCTCGGAGGTCGAGGGCAGCTTGTCTCCCGGCGCAAGTTCGCCGGACTTGATCTGAGCGCGGATGCCGTCGGCGATCAGCGCCCACTTCGCTTTGGCGGGCATTGGTATCTCCCAGGTCTGCCCTGCCATTTGATCACGAGGAACTTTGTATAGCAAGCAATGTGTGGTCGATGCTTGCGCGTACATGACCTGTTATATAAGCTTGCCCTCGGCTGGCTCCCAGGTCTGCAAACCCGGAGCTGGTCGTTCCCACCGCGCAGGAAGCGCCCGGTCGGTCGGTCCCCCCGTTCGGCCGGGCGTCCCGGGGCGTGCCCGCACGCCGCCCCGACGCAGAAGCCGTGAGCAGCCTAGGAGACAACCCGACGGGAGGCCCGATGCCCGATCGACCCGACGAATCCCCCACCGACCGACCAGCCCCAGCCCCGCCCGAGAAACCCCAACGCCTCGTGTCCGATCAGGACGTCGAGGACGCCGACGACGTCCTCTTCGCCCACCCGCCCCGGGTGGTGCGTCGCTGGCTCTGCGAGTGCGGTGTCGACTACCCCTGTACCGATGTGCGCTTCGCCCTGCTGGTCAAGTCCAGTGCCGAGGCGGGCGAATGAGCGCGGACGCTCTGGACGACCTACGTGCCGCCTGGCTGGCCACCATCTCCGCTGCCGACCGGGCCGGCGCGCAGTTGCACGGGGCGGGGCCGCCCGGCCGGCGGCTGCCCTGGCAGGACGCGGTGACGGAGTGCTGGCGGGCGCTGAGCCTGGTCTACGCCGGCTTGGCCGCCGATCGGGAGTCACCGGGAGGCTCGGTCGGGGACCTGCTCGCCGGTCTGCACGCTGCTCGGATCGACGCGGACCGGGCCGCCGTGCTGGCCGCCCCTGTCCGCTGGCGGTTGGGCGCGACCGAGGACCGGCTGCGGCGTACCCGGGACGTGGCGGACGTGGTCGCGGCCCGGCACCTCGCGGCGGCGATCACCCGGTTGGACCTTGTCGTTGCCCGGCTCGCGGTCGGCACTTGCCGGATCGAGCGTTCGGTGGCGGCACTGACCGAATGTGCGGTGGCGGTACCTCCCGAGCACCCGGTGGCGCCACCGACCGAAGAGCCGGCGGCACCGCCCGCGCCGCCCCAGCCAACCAGCCACGACACCGGCCACGCCACCGCCGCCGACCACGACAGGGCCAGCCACGACGACACCGACCAGGCCACCGCCGCCGACCACGACCGGGCCGGCGACGCCGATAGCGCCGCCGTGATCGCCTGCGGCTGCCGGGCGGCGAGCGCACTGGTGACCAGGCGGCATCGACTGACCGGGTCACGCTCGCACCGGAGAGCACTCACGATGATCAGGGAGCGGCGATGGTGACCGATCCGCACGCGGCGCTACGCGGCCTGCTGAGTGGGCGGCTGCGCGGCCACGAACGCCGGCTGGGCCGGTTTGCCGAGTCGGACTGGCGACGGTACGCGGACCTGCTCGCCGGTGCGCTGTTGGTGGCGGTACGGCGGCGGTTCGTCGCGGGGCAGGATCGCGCGCCGGTGATCCGGTTCGTGGCGTCCGCCCGGGAACGCTACGACGCGACCGGGCGCGACGTCGACCCGGTGCTGGCCGAGGCGCTGGTGTGGGCGGCGCTCGGTGAGCGTCCGCCGGTGCCGCACGACGCCGCGGCGATCGTCGCGCGGACGGTGCTGCTGCTCGGACTGCTCGAAGACGAGGGCCTCACCGACCGCGACCTCGACGACGTCCTGGTGGCCGCCGCACACGCAGCGGACGACTCCGCGCAGGGCGCGGATCGGCGACGGGCAGGCGCGGCAGACGTCTGACCAGCGTGCCAGCCCAAGATCGACACGAGATAGCTGAAGTCGGGGCATCCGGCTGGCACGGACACCCCGACTTCAGTGAAACCGAGTGGATCACGCTCGGCGGCGCCCCAGGCCGGGGTCAGCGCAGGCGCGGCAGAGGTGACCGGGATCGCGCCCCTACAGCAGGCTCCCGTGCGACGTGATGACCACACGCCACTCCGGCGTCCTGAGAGTGGTCAGATCCTGGGCCACGACGGGCTCACCACCGGGCGCACACACGCCGTACACCTGCGGCGCGATGGCCGCGCTGAGAATGTGGTCGAAGTGGAACGAGCCCTCGAAGCCGAGCCAGACCACGGTGTCGCCGGCGGCACAGGCGACCCGCAGGCAGTGGGCCAGGTAGCGGTGCAGGAGCGGTGGTAGCTCGTCGAAGACCAGGTCGTACTCGGTGACACAGGCGTACGGATCGTCGTACTCGAGGGAGTACGTCTGCACCTCGAGCGGCACGACACCGCCGTCGGCGAACTCCGGCACCTCGGCCGGGACGCCCGGCACGAACACGCTGACCACCGGCTGCGCGGCGAAGCGCAGTCCGGAGGCCAGGTCGGCGGTCATCAGCGCAGACCGCGGACCAGCAGCAGGTAGGCGCAGTAGGCCATCGGCACCAGCAGGAAACAGATCAGGAACCCGAGCGGCAGATAGCGCGGCGGGGTGCCGGCGACCATGGCCGGCCGCCCCCACCGGCCCAGCACCAGGTACCCGCCGAAGAACGCCACCGCCGGCAACCCCGCGCAGATCCACGCGCCGAGGGTGAACCCGTCCACCAGGCCCACCCCGGAGGCGAGCACCAGGGCCAGCATGGCCACCCCGGCGGCAGCCCCGCAGCCCGCGTAGACGGCGACCGCCCGCGCCAGCGGCGACCACGTCGGCAGGAGCGCCGGCCGCTGGGCCAGCAACTCCGCCTGCTGCCCGTGCCGGTCGGCCTCGTCGGCCATCCGCCGGGCCAGCTCCAGCTCCACCACCGGGTCGACCGCCGCCGCCCGCTGCGCCGACACCCCGGCGCCCGCCGGGCTCGCCGCCGTCGGCAGCGCCAGCCGCGCCTCCCCCGCCGGCACCTCGGGGTACGCCCCGACACCCGCCCGCCCCGGCGCGCCGGCTGCGCCGTCGGATGCCCCGTCCCCGGTTCCGGCCGCGGTGAACGGGTCGGACCCGACGGCCGAGCCGCCGCCGGAGCCGGTCGTCCGGCCGGACCCGGCAGCCGAGCCAGGACCGAACCCAGCGCCGGAGCCGGACGGTGGGCCGGACCCGGTGGAAGGGCTGGACCCGGCGGGGCCGGAGCTGGACGGCGAGCCGGGCCAGGCGGCGGTCTCGCTCGGACGACCCGGACCCGGGGCGGGACCGGCGGCCGGCTGGTCGACGCCGATCGCCTGGCCGAGCTGGTCGAGACGCTGCCCCTGGGCGGTCAGCCGCTGGTGCAGGTAGTCGACGGCGGCGTGCAGGTCACGGCGGCGCGCGGACTCGGCGGCGGCGTGCTGCTCCCCGGCTCGGTGCTGCTCGGCGAGCTGTCGGGCCAGCGCCGCGTACTCCTCGAAGGACACTGTCACCGCTCCCCGTCCGGCTCGTCCGCCTGGCCGGCGAAGTCCGGCTCGTCCGCCTGGCCGGCGAAGTCCGGCTCGTCCGCCTCGCCGGCGAACGGGACGATCAGCCGGGTGCGCTGGTCGTGCCGGTCGATCAGCAGCGCCCGGTCGGCGCGGGGTGTGTAGGCCAGGTCGTGCGTCCCGAGGTGCAGAGCCAACTCGCTCCCGGGCACGTTGAGCGCCACCAGACAGGCGACGTCGTCGCGGTTCTGGGTGCCGCCGAGGTCGTCGGCGAGCCGGCGCAGCCCCCGCCACCAACCGAGCAGGTGCACCCCCTGCCCGGGACCCTGGCGAAGGAGGGTACGCAGGTCGTCCAGGCCGGAGCGGAACGTGCCCGGGTCGGTGGCCCCGAGGACCGGCGCGGCGGCGTCCATCCCGAACACCACCAGGTACTCCCGGCCGGCGGGCTCGGCGGCCAGCGCGGCGATCCGGTCGCGCAGCCCGGCCGCGTCGAGGCGCTGCACCGGGTGCCCGGCGGCCCGCAGCAGCGTTTCGGTGTCGTCGGCGACACCGGCGGCGGAGCTGACCAGGGAGGCCAGCTGGAACCGGACGTCACCGGGGTTGTGCTGGCGGGCCAGGCTGAGTGTCGCGGCGCGCAGCACGTCCGCGCCGGCCGGTGCGGTGCCCACCACGGCGAGGTGCCGGCCGGGGGTGGCGTCCATCAGGAACAGCGCGGTGGTGCCGTGCACGTCGACGGTCCGGCCGACCAGGGCCATCGGACGCCGGCCACCGGGCCGCAACCCGGCGAACGTGGGGTCGTCCTCGACCCGCGCGGCCTCGTACCCCCGGAAGACCGCAGGTGCCCGCGAGCCCGCCGGCCGGGCCTGCCACAGGTCGTGGCGCAACGCGGCCAGGTCCGCCGCGGCGGCGTGCGCGTCGGGGAAGCGCAGCACCGTGTCGGCGCCGACCGCGCCGGCGGCGGTGTTGATGACGGCGGAACCGACCGGCAGGGCCGCGGCGGCGGTGTTGAGCTGGTCGAGCACCCCGCCACCGCCGGGTAGCGCCACCCGCAACGCGAACTGCCCGAAGATCGCCTCGGCCCGCCCGTAGAGGGCCTCGATGCCGGTCATGCTCTGGCTGGCCAGCACCAGGTGGATGCCGTACGAGCGGCCCTTGCGGGCCAACTCCTCCAGCAGGTCCACGGAGTCCCGGGCCAGCGTGTCGTTGCCGGCGAGCAACACGTGGAACTCGTCGATGACCGCCACGATGCGCGGCAGCGGATTGTCCCGGGGCAGGTCCGCGAGTTTGGTGACGCCGTGCCGCTTCAGCGCGGTCGCCCGCCGTTGCGCCTCCCGCCGCAGCTCGCGCAGGACGGCGAGACCGTACTCGCGGTCGGATTCGATGCCGACGGCACGGGCGTGGGGCAGCCAGGTCGGGTCCCGACTGGTGGGCACGAACTCGGTGAAGCTCACGCCCTCCTTGAAGTCGAGCAGGTAGAGCTGCAACTCGGCCGGGGAGTACCGGGCTGCCAGCCCGTAGAGGACGTCGAGCAGGAAGACGGTCTTGCCGGCGCCGGTGCGCCCACCGACCAGCCAGTGCGGGGTGGCGTCGTCGAAGGCGAGCGTCAGCGCGGCACCGCCGGCCCGGCCGATCACCGTACGCAGGCCGTTGCCGGCGGACTCGACCCAGCGCCGCTCGGGCAGCAGGTCGGTGAAGGGCAGCGCGTCGGAACGGCGGGCGGCGGCGGCCAGGTGCTCGGCGAGCGCGCGTACCGACGCGGAGGGCGGGTCACCATCGAGCAGTACGGGAGCGGCGAGACCGGTGCCGTCGGCGCTGAACGGGGTGCCGGGCGGGTCGCCGACGTAGGCGTACCCCTGGTCGAGCCGGACCGCGGTGGTGCCGCCCAGCGGCGTCGGGGTCTCACCGGGCAGCCGGGACGGGTGGCCGGCGAGCAGCACGCACACGGCGGCGGCCGGGCCGGCGTGGGTGAGCGCGGCGAGCCGGGCCAGCTCGCGCGGCGGCGGCGCGGCGGTGGCGACCACCACCAGCAGGTGCCGGGCGGCGGACTGGGCGTGCTGCGCGGCGCGGGCGTGCCGCTCGGCGGCGTCCAGCAGCGCGGCCACCTCGCCCTCAGCGGTGGCCGGCGGGTCGAGCACCCCGGCGTCGAGTAGTGGTCGAAGCGGGCCGAAGGTCGCGCCGAGCGCAGCGGTGTCGATCCCGACGACGCGGACCTGACCGGGCGGCGCGGTGGCGACCAGCCGCAGCACCAGCGCCCGCAGCAGCCCGGCGACCCGCGGGTCCCGGGCGTCGGTGTCCAGGGCGAGGTGGTGGCCGCCGCCCAGCGGGACCAGCACCGGAAACCCGCCGTCCGAGGTGGACGCCTCGCCGATCCGTACCGCGGTCGGTTCGTCCGTCAGCGGGGTGACGCCCGGTGCGGGGGTGGCCAGGGCGCCGCCGAGGCGGGCGAGGCGGGCCACCAGGTCGTCGGCGCCGATCGGCGCGACGGCGGTGGGCGTCGTCCCCAGGACGCCGCGGGCAGTGTCCAGATGCGCCCGAGCCGCCCGGTGGGATCTGACCGCCTGCCCGTACGCCGACGCGAGCCTGCCCACCCTCTGCCCCCAACGCCACGGCCGCCTGGTCCCAGGAACCCTAACGGACACCGGTGGCACCCGGACAGTCCTGCGAGGACGTGTTCCGCCGGACCGGTCAGGCGGGGCCGCACGCCGCCGGGCCGGACGCGTCGGCCGCACCGCAGCGGAACACCTCCACCGGTGCCGTCGCCACGTCGGGCACCTGCTCCACCCGCATCAGGGCCAGCCGCTTGTCGACCGGCTCGCCCGAATCGGGGGTGAAGCGGATCAGCCCGGCCACCCCCGGGTAGCCCTGCCCGGCGTTCTGCCGGAGCACCTCCGCGTGCACGCCCACCGGGTTGACCGAGGTCGGCTCCCAGCGTTGCCGAGGGTCGGCGTGGTGCAGCCGGGCGGCGAGGCCTTCCACCGCCCGGACCAGCATCATCGACGCGTCGTAGGCGAGGCTGACCCGCTCGCCGACCTGCTCCTCGGAGCCCGGCCGGCAGCGCGCCGGTTCGAGCAGGTCGTCGGCCTGGATCCAGGACAGGAAGCTGGCCCGTGCGTCGTCATCGCGCCGGTCCTGGGCGGCCCGCAGCGCCGCGCAGGTGGCCAGGGACGCCTTGGAGACGTACGTGACGGGCAGGTTGCCGGGCGCGGCGGCGCGCAGACCCGGGTTGGCCATGTACCGGTTGACCGAGTCGTCGGTGACGAGGTGTCGGGGCGGGTTGCCGCCGCACTCGCGCAGCGCCCGCAGGAAACCGTCGAACTCCGACCATCGACCAGCGTAGAAGAGCAGCCCGGGGTACCCGCACTCGTCGACCAGCCGCTGTCCGTTGCGCCACTCGTCGAGGCGGGTGACCCGGGCACCGAACTGTTGTCGGAGCCCGTCGACGAGGGTGCCCACGTAGAGGTCCTCGGTGAGTGAACTGCCCTCCAGGGTCGTGTAGAAGACGTGCGCCTCGTTGACCTTCAGCACCTGTTGGGCGTACGCGTCGACAAGCTTCACCTGATCCTTGTTCGGCGCGGAGATCTGCAGGTAGAGCCGGGAGTTCGCGTCCATCCCGTCGGCCGACAGCGTGGGCGCCAGCACCGGCAGCCCGATCTGGTTCAGCTCCCGCAACGCCCGCGCGGTGCTGGTCCGGCTCTCCACCAGCCCGACCACCCCGAGCACCGTGGGGTCGTCCCGGGCGAGCTCGGCCAGCATCGCCACCGCCCGGTCGGCGTAGACCATCTGCCGGCCGCCGTTGGCCACCACGATCCGCAGCAGCGCGGCACCGTCGGCGCCGGCCGACTCCTTCAGCAACGCGTACTGGGCGGTCGCCATCCCCTCCAGTTCCTCCCGCTCGGAGACGTACGACTCCTCGTCGGCTCGGGTCCGGTTGCCGGTGAGCGTGCCCAGGTAGACCAGTGTGAGGAAGGGCCGGCGTCGCTCGCTGCGCTGCCACACCTCCTCGGCGGCGCGGTTCTGCGCGAAGATGCGCTGCTGGATCTTTCGCAGACCCTCCTGACCGGGGTCGTCGTTGAACACCTGCGCGGCGCTGTCGCTGTAGCCGACACACTCGCCGCTGGCGACCACCTCGACCGAGACCCGGCCGCCGGTGAGCGAGGGGTGGCAGCCCGGCCCCCACCGGCTGCCCACCCACGCACCGCCGGCGGCCAGCAGCACCAGGCAGAGCGCGGCCGGCAGGAAGCGCCGCGACCACCAGGGCGGGTCGGGCGCGGAGAACGGTCGCATTCCGCCCCGCGACGGTGGGCCGATGTCGGTGTCGTCGGGCCGCAACGCCACCAACCAGGCGGCCGGGCGGCGCAGCCGCCGCATCTCCGGCAGCGCCTCGGCCCACTCGTCGTACGCCTCGTCGGCCTCGGTCAGTGGGTGCGGTTCGGGCAGCTCCGGTGGGGGTCGCCCGCCGGAGGCGACGATGAGCAGCGGGTCGTTGCGGCCGGTCTCGGTGCGGACGTCGCCGATCAGGCGGACCAGCTCCCCGCCGACGTTGCCGGGGGCGACGTGGTCGAGCAGCAGCGCCGGGTACGCGGTGCGCCGCCAGTCCGACGGACGCCACGGCCGACGCCGGTACGCCTGCCGCAGGTCCTCCAGGAACGCGTGCAGCAGCAGTTTGTTGACCTGGTCGGGTTGCTCGCCGTCGCGCCACCCGGCGGTGAGGCGCTCGGCGAAGCCGAGGAACGTGACCGACTGCCGGGGCGCCAGATACTGCTGGCGCATGAACCAGTTGTAGTGCCGCCCGAGCACCGGCACCCGGCCGGAGACGGCGGCCCGGAAGACCACGCTCGGCACGGCGCGGCGGACCAGCCAGAGCAGCACCTGCGAGACGATGCTGACCGCGTCACCACCGGAGGGCAGCGCCTCGGGGGTACGCGTGCCCCGGCGATCCCGCAGCCGGCGGACCAGGGCCGCCCGGCTGTCGTCGGCGTCGACGCCGAAGCTGAGGCTCTGGTGCATCAGCCAGTCGGCGAGCGGGTAGTGCCGGAAACGCAGCCGGGCGGCGCCGAACGCCTCCAGGGAGAGCTGCCGGTGCAGCTCGCGCAGCAACGCGGGCACGTCCCCGGCACCCGGCGGCGCGTCGGCGTCCAGCACGGCGTGCGGCACCCGCCGCCGGGGCCCCTGGCCGAGAAATCGGCGCAGCGGCACCATTAAATCCGAGGTGTCGGAACGGACCAGCCAGAGCAGCGGCAGTCTCCGGTCACCGCGGCGGGGTCGCCGCAGCAGCCGTGCGAGCAACGCGAAGAATTCCAGCCCACCGGCCGGCAGCCGGTCCCGACCTCCGGGCGACTGTCGCTGGCCGATCAACTCCCGCTTGGGCACCTCGGATCGCGGCACGCGTCACCTCCGATCCACACAGTGTGACCTTGCGGCGCAAGGCACGCCAGTGACCGGTGGCCGACCGTCCACCGGGGACGCCGACGACAGGTCGGGCGCGGCAGGCCGGCGACGCTCACGGTTGTCTATTAGGTTGGCGTGGCGAACACCCGATGGAGGGAGTCCACCCCGTGCGACGAATGTTCACGGCGGCCACCGCCGCCCTGACCCTCACCACCGCCGGCACCATGCTCGCCGGCACCCCCGGCCAGGCCGCCCCGAGCGGTTGGGGCCGACCCGTCGTCACCGCCGCGCCGCAACCCGGCGCACCCGGCCTGGGCGACAGCTACTTTCCCGACTACGGCAACGGTGGCTACGACGTCGGGCACTACGACGTCCGGCTGCGCTACGACCCGGCGTCCGACCAGCTCAGCGGCACCACCACCATCCTCGCCACGGCGACGCAGGACCTCTCGGCGTTCAACCTGGACTTCCTGCTCGACGTCGAGTCGGTGCGGGTCAACGGGTGGGCGGCGAGCACCAGCACCGCTGGCACGCACGAGCTGGTGGTCACCCCGGCCCGCACGGTGACCCGGGGTCAGCAACTCACCATCGTGGTGCGCTACGCCGGCATCCCGTCGGAGACCCTGGTCGGCGGCTACACCGGCTGGACCCGGACCGACGACGGGGCGATGGTGGTCAACGAGCCCGAAGCGGCGTGGTGGTGGTTCCCGAGCAACGACCACCCCCTGGACAAGGCCACCTTCGACATCTCCGTGTCGGTGCCCACCGGCGTCGAGGTGATCAGCAACGGCGTGCAGCCGCGACCGCCGGCGGCCGAGGCCGGCAACCGCACCCGGTGGATCTGGCGGACCACCTCCCCCACCGCCCCCTACCTGGCCTTCCTGGCCATCGGGCAGTACGACATCGTCACCGACACCACCCCCGGCGGTCAGCCGGTGGTCAACGCGTACAGCACCTCGCTGGGTGCGCTCGGTCCGGCCGCACGGGCCAGCATCGAGCGGACCGCCGAGATCATCGACTGGGAGAGCGGGATCTTCGGCCCGTACCCGTTCGAGGCGCAGGGCGGCGTGGCCGGTCCGGTGGACGGAATCGGCTTCGCGCTGGAGACCCAGACCCGACCGGTGTACGGGCCGGGCTTCTGGCGGCGCGGCGCCAACACGTACGTGGTGGCGCACGAGCTCGCCCACCAGTGGTTCGGTGACTCGGTCTCGGTGGCCGACTGGCGCAACATCTGGCTCAACGAGGGCTTCGCCTCGTACGCCGAGTGGCTCTGGTCCGAGGAGCAGGGCGAGGGCACGGCGCAGGAGGTGTTCGACTTCGCCTACGCCAGCTACCCGGCCGACGACGAGTTCTGGCAGGTGCTGCCCGGTGACCCGGGCGCGGCCCGGATCTTCGACGGCGCCGTCTACGACCGGGGCGCGATGACCCTGCACCAGCTTCGGCTGGCCGTGGGTGACGACGCGTTCTTCGAGATCCTGCCGGCCTGGACCGCCGAGCACCGGTACGGCAACGGCACCATCGAGCAGTTCCAGGCGCTCGCCGAACAGATCTCCGGGCTGGACCTGGACGACCTGTTCACCACCTGGCTGTTCACCGCCGGCCGACCCGACGTGGCCACCACCGCACGCAAGGCCACCGCCGCGCCGACCGCACCGAAGTCCTGGGCCAAGATCAGCGAGTCCCACGACCTGCTGTCGCACTAGAGGCAGAACAGGCGCCCACGGAAGGGCCGTCGCTGACGCGGCGGCCCTTCCGCCGGTCCACGGTGGCCCTGCCGGGCAGAGGCGGCCGCCACCATTACCGCGCCCCGTGCCCCGTCCCCCATGCGCGTCCTTTGCTCTGCTTCAACGGGCGCAACAGCGGTTGTCCGAATACCGGACGTCGGTCGTTGCGTGGGGTGAAGCAGAGCAAAGGACGCGAGGACCTGACGGGTCGCCGGCCTTCCCCGCCGAGCCGGCGCAGGCAGCGGCAGGGATGACGTCGGCGCGAGACGACGGGCGGGGAGCCCGCGGCTCAGGACGTCGGCGTCACAGCACAGGACGTCGGCGTCACAGCATCGGCGGTGTTCGCCTCGATGGCGCGGATGTGCCGGTAGGCGAACCAGAGCGGCGGGAACGCCCCGACCGCGAAGGACAGGTCGATGAGCGTCCAGAACCAGGGGATGTCCCGGATCGGGCCGCAGATCAGCGCGAGCGGGACGATGCCCGCGCAGGCGATCATGCCGACCTGCACGACCCAGACGTTGCGCACCGGGTCGCGCAGCGGCCCCCAGAACGCCACCGCCAGCACCAGGTGGGCGAACGCCAGCCAGTCGGTGCCGTAGAGCAGGAACGGGTAGTCCTCGTCGGCCGTCACCAGCCCGGTGTGCACCCGCTCGATCCAGTCGACCAGGGCGGGCAGCTGGTCGGAGATCGGGTCCAGTACGCGCAGCAACCAGCGCACCTCGATCTCCAGCGGAAATGCGGTGGCACCGCTCAGGAAGAGCCCGATCAGCACGATCCACAGCCACCGGCGGGTCCGTCGTAGCCGCTCCTCGATGTCCATGATCGCAGCGTAACGATGATCTTCGTGTCGTCCTGTCCCGCGAGCGGACCACCGGGGGTGACCGCTGTCTCAGCGACGCGCCGCCGGTCCGGCCGTGGCCAACTCCCCGAGCCGGGACGTGCCCAACCCCACCCCGGCGGGCGCGATGACACACACCGCCCCGGCGGGCCGGACGATGCGGGCGGCCCGGAACGCCACTCGCCGTACCGGATGACGGGGCCGTGGCGCGACAAGCGCGAGGGCCGCGCGGGCATGCTGGCGGTCCAGGGCGACGGCCGCCGCCACCGTTGCGATCGCGGCTGTGGATCCGGCGAGCACGAGCGTCTGGCGCGGCCCGGCGTGTTCGGCGAGCCAGCCGAGCAGCGGAGCACCGACCGCGGCCGAGACCGAGCCGGTGACCGCGAGCGCGGCGAGCACCCGGCCGCGCATCGCGCCGTCGGTGTCGAGTTGGGCGCGGGTGCCGACGGTGGTGTCGATGACCACCGCGGCGGCGGCGATCGGCAGGATCATCGCGGCGAAGCTCCAGGTCCCCGGTGCCAGGCCGGCGACGATCTGCAGCCCGCTGGCGAACAGACCCGCGGCGACCAGGGTCCGGTAGCCCAGGGAACCTCGGCGGGCCGCGACGAGCGCGCCCAGCACGGTCCCGACCGCGAACACGGTCGACAGGACGCCGTAGCCGGACGCGCCGGCGTGCAGTGGCCCGTCGCTCATCGCGGCCATCGTCACCTGGTAGTTGCGGCCCAGGCTGCCCAGCACGAACGACAGGGCGAGCGCGAGCAGCAGCACCCTCTGCCCGCGCAGGTACGCGAAGCCGGCACGGACGCCGTCGTGGGCCCGGCCGCCGGTGCGTGCCGGCGCTGTCGGCGGTGTTCCCGGACGCACCGCGAACAGCGCCACCACCACGGCGGCGAAGCTCGCCGCGTTGATGCCGAACAGCAGGGCGGGTCCGACGGCGGCCACCACGACGGCACCGAGGCTCATGCCGAGGATGCGCCCGGCGGAGTTGGTGAGCGACCCGAGCGCCAAGGCGTTGCCGAGCGTCTCCCGGTCGACGAGGGTGGCGGCCCAGCGACCCATCACCGGGCCCTCGATCGCTGACACGGCACCGGTGCCCAGGGAGATCGCGAAGATCAGCGGAAGGCCGCCGACCCCGGTCAGGGCGACCGCGGCCAGTCCGGCGGCGAGCGTCGCGTGGGCCACCTGGGCGGCGATCAGCAGCGGACGGGCGGGCAGGCGGTCGGCCAGCACACCGCCCCAGACGCTGAGCAGCAGCGTGGGCGCCGCCTGGAGCAGCACGGCGAAGCCCATGGACGTCGCGGAGCCGGTTTCCTTCAGGACGTACCAGTTGACCCCGAGGACCTGCATCCACGTGCCGATGACCGAGACGAAACCGGCGAGCGCCCAGATCCGGTAGTTGCGGTGGCGCAGCGCGGCGAAGGTGGCACCTCTGGCCACGACGAACCTCCAGCGATCGGCAGCATGATCATTCATGCCGATCGCGGCGCGGTTCGGCAGCCGGCAAGTCTTGCCGATCTAAACCTCTTTGCCCACATCTGTGAGCGGCTTCACCAACGGGAATGCCCGGCCGGCCCACGGAGAGCCAGGCGGCCCGGGGCCGGGTCGCCGGCCAGGGCCGGCCGGCCGTCGAGTCAGGGCTACGACGACCGGCCGGGTTGGAACAGGGCGACACCAGCTAGCTGAGGCTGGCCCAGTCACCCCAGGGGCCGTTGACTGACGTCTGCCAGATTGAGTAGAGGGCGTCATTGCCACCGATGACGAAGGCCTGCAGACGACCGTCGCGATTGGAACCGAGAACCAGGTCTCCGCTGAGGTCGGTGCCGCCGCGGCTGAGCCAGTCCGACCACGGGCCGTTCGGACTGGTCTGCCACCTGTGATAGAGCTTGCCGTCACCACCCACCGCGAACAGCTCCATCCGGCCGTCCGCCGACGAACCCACCACCGGCGTCTTCAGCTCGCGGCCACCCATCTTCAGCCAGTCCGACCACGGGCCGTTAGCGCTGTTCTGCCACATCGAGTAGAGCGCGCCGTCACCACCGATCACGAAGACCTGCGAGCGGCCATCCGCGTTGCGCCCGATCGTCAGCTCGTTTGTCAGGTTGGTCCCGCCGCGGCTGAGCCAGTCCGACCACGGACCGTTCGGGCTGGTCTGCCACTTGTGATAGAGCTTGCCGTCGCCGCCGATAGCGAACAACTCCAGCCGACTGTCCGCCGACGAACCCACCACCGGCGCCTGCAGCTCGCTGCCACCCATGCTCAGCCAGTCCGACCACGGGCCGTTCAGGCTGGTCTGCCACATCGAGTAGATCGCACCGTTTCCGCCGACCACGAAGACCTGCAGACGACCGTCCGCATTGCGCCCGATAGACATTTCGCTGGTCAGGTCCGTGCCGCCCCGGCTGAGCCAAGCCGACCAGGATCCGTTGGGCGTGGTCTGCCACTTGTGATAGAGCTTGCCGTCGCTGCCGATGGCGAACATCTCCAGCCGACCGTCGCTGGACGGTGCGACCACGGGGGCTCTCAGCTTGGTGCCCCCGAGACTGATCCACGGGGAGAACGGACCGTTCACGCTGGTCTGCCAGGTGCTCTTCACCGCGCCGCCGTCACGGACCGCGAAGGCTTGCAGCCGGCCGTCAGCGTTGGGCGCCACGGCAAGCCGGTCCACCGGCCGCACCTGGGTCGGGCCGCAGTTCGCGCTCTGCCGTTTGACTGTGTAGACGGCGTTGTCATGGGTGATGCCGGAGGGCACTCCGTTGAACCACGACTCGATCTTCGCGCCATCGCGCACCTGCTCGAAATGCAGGTGGGGTCCGCTGGAATCGCCGGTGCTGCCGACCTTGCCGAGCTGCTGCCCGATCGTCACACGCTGCCCGACGGACACCATAGGTGGCTCCAGCATGTGCAGGTAGAGCGTCTGCCAGCCGTCACCGTGGTCAATCTTGACGTAGTAGCCGCCACCGGTCCCCCTCGGCCCGTTCGGGTTGGACGGGGTGCGGTCGCCCAGGGTGCCGCTGATGCCCGACCGTTCCACCCGGCCCCCGTAGGCGGCCAGGATCGGACGACCCCAGTCGTTTCCGGCGGTCGACGTCAGGTCGATGTCATAGTCGTCATGGCCCACGTACGTGCTGAGGTTCCACGTCTCACCGCAGGTGACGGGTAGTTGGAAGAACGGTCGGGGACCGGCCGCCTGAGCGCCGACGGCACCGAGGCTCGCGCCGGTCAGCGCCACAAGACCGATGGCCGCCGCCGCAGAGGCGCGCGCGGTGAAGCCTCGTACGAGATTCGCTAACAACATTTCTCCCTCGTGAGATTGGCGAACGACGAGGCCCGGATCCATTCGGTAGCCGCGGACCATTCGTCCACGTTGATCCAGCCAACGCCTCGCCGAACACGGTGCCGGGTAGGGCAGCTGCCTGCCGCTGACGACTGATAAACCGCCCACCGAACTCAGTTCGGCCAGTGGAGACGGTGCCAGACGGCCCAGGGAGAAAAGCTTGACGATTACTTGAAAGCAGTAGGCGCCAGCCGGAGGGGGTGGCCGATCGTCCGGCGGACGCCATGATCGATCGGGGTTCGGGGCCGTCGGCGACGCCGGTCAGCTCACCAGGCGGCGTGCGCCGCGTGGCCGAACCGCTCTCGGGGCAACTGGCACATCATGCCCGCCGTCCCGCATTCGGTGGTCAGGCGAAAGATCTCACGGCGTTTCGCCTGACCACCAGCGGCCGGATCAGGACACGGCCAGGGGCCGGGCGTCGGCGCGCACCGGGGCCGGCAACGCACCGACGCCGCCCAGGTAGCCGTGGATGGCGGCAGCCGCCGCCCGCCCCTCGGCGATGGCCCAGACGATCAGCGAGGCGCCCCGGTGCATGTCACCGGCCACGAACACCCCGTCGGCGTCGGTCTGCCAGTCGTCCCGGGCGTCGACCGCGCCCCGGGAGTTGCGGGTCACGCCGAACTGGTCCAGCAACGGTTGCTGCTCGGTGCCCTCGAAGCCGATCGCCAACAGCACCAGATCGGCCGGCAACTCCCGCTCGGAGCCCGGCACCACGGTGACGACCCGTCGGCCGTCGCGCTTCTCCACGGTCACCTCGGCGATCCGCACCGCCCGCACCTGGCCGGTGCCGTCGTCCACGAACTCCTGCACCGCGACGGCGAAGACCCGCTCGCCGCCCTCCTCGTGCGCCGGGTAGCTGCGCAGCACCCACGGCCAGGTCGGCCACGGGTCCCGTGCCTCGTCGCGCTCCTGCGGCGGCTGCGGGTACAGGTCGAGCTGGTGCACGCCAGCGGCGCCCTGCCGGTGCGAGACGCCGAGGCAGTCGGCCGCCGTGTCACCACCGCCGATGATCACCACGTGCTTGCCCGCCGCGTCGATCGGGGTGCCGTCCGGCAACACCGCCCGCGCCAGCCGGCGCTCGCCGGTGGCCACGACGCCGGCCTGATCGGTGGCCGCGGTGGCGACCGCGCGATTCGCCGCGACGAGATGCGCCATCGCCTGGTGTACGCCCCGCAGCGCCCGCCCCGGCGTCTCCGGCGTGTCCCGCCCCTGCAACGCCCCAGCGGCCAGCAGCACCGCGTCATGCTCGGCGCGCAGTTGCTCGGCGGTGACGTCCACCCCGACGTTCACCCCGGTGCGGAAGCGCACCCCCTCGGCGGCGAGCTGGGCCAGCCGGGCGTCGATGTGCCGCTTCTCCAACTTGAAGTCGGGGATGCCGTACCGCAGCAGGCCCCCGATCGCGTCGTCCCGCTCGTACACGGTCACCGCGTGACCCGCGCGGGCCAACTGCTGGGCGGCGGCGAGGCCGGCCGGCCCCGAGCCGACGACGGCGACCGACCGGCCGGACGGTGCCGGCACCGGCACAGGGGTGAACCCGCGCGCCGCGGTGGCGTCGGCGATCTCCACCTCGACCTGTTTGATGGTCACCGGCTGGCCGCCGGAGATGCCGAGCACGCAGGCCGCCTCGCAGGGCGCCGGGCAGAGCCGGCCGGTGAACTCCGGGAAGTTGTTGGTGGCGTGCAGCGACTCCACCGCGGCGTCCCAGTTGCCGGTGCGGACCAGGTCGTTCCAGTCCGGGATGCGGTTGCCCAGCGGGCACCCGTCGTGGCAGAACGGGATGCCGCAGTCCATGCAGCGCGTGGCCTGCTCACGGACCAGTTCCTCGCCGGCCGGCGGGTACACCTCGCGCCAGTCGCTGATCCGCACCGGCACCGGGCGGCGGGCCGGCAGCCGCCGGTCGTAGCGCAGGAAACCGTTCGGGTCAGGCACGTGCCACCTCCTGGGCCGCCACCCGCGGGGCGGGCGGCACCGGCGCGGCGGACGGCACGCTGAGCGCGCTCATCACCGCGTCATCGACGTCGCGGCCGGCGGCTTCGGCGGCCTTCATGATCTCCAGCACCCGGCGGTAGTCGCGGGGTACCACCGCGGTGAACTCGGCCACCGCCTCCGGCCAGCGCTTGAGCAGCTCCTCGGCGACCGCCGAGCCGGTCTCGGCCACATGCCGCTGGACCAGCTCGTGCAGCAGTGACTGCTCCTGCTCGCCCAGCGGTGCCAGGTCGACCATCTCCCCGTTGACCCGCGAACGATCCAGGTGGAGCACGTACGCCGTGCCGCCGGACATGCCGGCCGCGAAGTTCCGGCCGGTCGCGCCGAGCACCACCACCGTGCCGCCGGTCATGTACTCGCAGCCGTGGTCGCCGACACCCTCGACCACGGCGATCGCGCCGGAGTTACGGACCGCGAACCGCTCCCCCACCCGGCCACGAAGGAAGACCTCGCCCGCCGTGGCCCCGTACAGGATGGTGTTGCCGGCGATGATCTGATCCTCGGCCCGCTGCCCCGGCTCGGCGTCCGGGTCGAGGAACGGCGCGGCGGCGTCCGGACGGACGATCAGCCGGCCCCCGGAGAGGCCCTTGCCCACGTAGTCGTTGGCGTCGCCGTGCAGGCGCAGGGTCACCCCGCGCGGCAGGAACGCGCCGAACGACTGCCCAGCCGTGCCGTGCAGCACGAACTCGATGGTGTCCTCGGGAAGGCCGGCGCCGCCGAAACGACGGGTCACCTCGCCGCCGAGCATCGCGCCGACGCTGCGGTGCTCGTTGCGCACCGCCACCTCGACCCGCACCGGCGCCCCGTCCGTCAGAGCCGGACGGGCCAGCGCGATCAGCTCGTTGTCGAGCGCCTGATCCAGGCCGTGGTCCTGCGCGCGGACCCCGCGTCGGGCCGCACCGGCGGGCAGCTCCGGCAGGTGCAGGACGGGCGTCAGGTCCAACCCGTGCGCCTTCCAGTGCGTCAGCGCCGGGGCCACGTCGAGCACCTCGGACTGCCCGATCGCCTCCTCGATCGACCGGAAGCCCAGCTCGGCCAGGTAACCCCGGACCTCCTCGGCGAGGAAGAGGAAGAAGTTCTCCACGAACTCCGGCTTGCCGGTGAACCGCTCCCGCAGCACCGGGTTCTGGGTGGCGATGCCGACCGGGCAGGTGTCCAGGTGACACACCCGCATCATCACGCAGCCCTCGACGATCAGCGGCGCGGTCGCGAAGCCGAACTCCTCCGCGCCGAGCAGCGCCGCGATCAGCACGTCCCGGCCGGTCTTGAGCTGACCGTCGACCTGCACGGTGACCCGGTCCCGCAGCTTGTTGAGCAGCAACGTCTGCTGCGCCTCGGCCAACCCCAGCTCCCAGGGGGTGCCGGCGTGCTTGAGCGAGTTCATCGGGGAGGCGCCCGTGCCGCCGTCGTGGCCGGAGATCAGGATGACGTCCGCCTTGAGCTTCGCCACGCCGGCCGCGACGGTGCCGACGCCGAACTCGCTGACCAGCTTGACGTGCACCCGAGCCGCCGGATTGACGCACTTGAGGTCGTGCACCAGCTGGGCGAGGTCCTCGATGGAGTAGATGTCGTGGTGCGGCGGCGGGGAGATCAGACCCACGCCGGGCGTGGCGTGCCGGGTGCGGGCGATCCACGGCCAGACCTTGTTGCCGGGCAGCTGACCACCCTCACCGGGCTTGGCGCCCTGGGCCATCTTGATCTGGAGGTCGTCCGCGTTGACCAGGTATTCGCTGGTCACCCCGAACCGGCCGCTGGCGATCTGCTTGACCGCGGAGCGGCGCCTCGGGTCGTGCAGTCGGTCGACGTCCTCGCCGCCCTCACCGGTGTTGGACTTGCCGCCGAGGCGGTTCATCGCGATGGCGAGCGTCTCGTGCGCCTCCGCCGAGATCGACCCGTACGACATGGCGCCGGTGGCGAAGCGCTTGACGATCTCGGTGGCCGGCTCGACCTCCTCGATCGGCACCGCCGGGCGCAACCCGGTACGCAGGGTGAACAACCCCCGCAGCGAACCGGCCTGCGCGGCGAGCGCGTCGACCTTCGCGGTGTACTGCCGGAAGACGTCGTACTGCCGGCTGCGGGTGGCGTGCTGCAACAGGAAGACCGTCTCCGGGTTGAACAGGTGCAGCTCACCCTCGCGGCGCCACTGGTACTCGCCGCCGACCTCCAGTCGGGCGGACGCCGCGGTGCCGGCCGGGGGCCAGGCCAGCGCGTGCCGTGCCGCGACCTCGGTGTGTACGCCCGCCAGGCCGACCCCGCCGATCCGGCTGGGGGTGCCCCGGAAATAGCGCTCGACCAGCCGGGTTTCCAGGCCGACGGCCTCGAAGACCTGCGCACCGCAGTAGGACGAGACCGTCGAGATGCCCATCTTCGACATGATCTTCAAAACGCCCTTGCCGAGCGCCTTGGCGTAGTTGCGCACCGCGGCGGCCGGTTCCACCCCGACGAGCGTGCCGGTGGAGATCATGTCCTCGACGGACTCGAACGCCAGGTACGGGTTGACCGCCGCCGCGCCGTAGCCGATCAGGACTGCCGCGTGGTGCACCTCCCGGCAGTCGCCGGACTCCACGACCAGCGCCGCCTGGGTGCGGGTCTGCTCCCGCACCAGGTGCTGGTGCACGGCGGCGGTGAGCAGCAGCGACGGGATCGGCGCCAGGTCGGCGTTGGAGTCCCGGTCGGAGAGCACCAGGATGCGGACGCCGTCCTCGATGGCCTCGGAGACGTGCCGGCAGATCTCGGTCAGCCGTGCCCTGATCCCGGCGGCGCCCTCCCGGATGCGGTACAGGCCGGACACCCGGACCGCCTTGAAGCCGGGCAGGTCGCCGTCCTCGTCGATGGAGAGGATCTTGGCCAACTCGTCGTTGTCGATCACCGGATGCGGCAGCACGATCTGCCGACAGCTCGCCGCGCCCGGGTCGAGCAGGTTGCCCTCCGGCCCGATCGTCGACGCCAGGCTGGTCACCAACTCCTCGCGGATGGCGTCCAGCGGCGGGTTGGTGACCTGGGCGAAGAGCTGATGGAAGTAGTCGTAGAGCAGCCGCGGCCGGGTCGACAACGGCGAGATCGGGGTGTCCGTGCCCATCGAGCCGAGCGGCTCGGCGCCGGTACGGGCCATCGGCGCGAGCAGGATCTTCAGCTCCTCCTCGGTGTAGCCGAAGGTCTGCTGCCGGCGGCGCACCGAGTCGTGGGTGTAGACGGTGTGCGCGCGGGGAGGCAGGTCACCCAACTCGATCAGCCCGGCGTGCAGCCACTCGCCGTACGGCTGGGCGGCGGCCAACTCGGACTTGATCTCCTCGTCGTGCACGATCCGGCCGGCCACGGTGTCGACCAGGAACATCCGGCCCGGCTGGAGCCGCCCCTTCGCGACCACGTGCGCCGGGTCGAGGTCGAGCACGCCCGCCTCGGAGCCGAGCACCACGAGCCCGTCGTCGGTCTGCCACCAGCGCCCCGGGCGCAACCCGTTGCGGTCCAGCACCGCGCCGACGATCTCACCGTCGGTGAAGGCCACCGAGGCCGGCCCGTCCCACGGCTCCATGAGGCTGGCGTGGAAGCGGTAGAAGGCACGCTTGGCCGGCTCCATGCCCGGGTCGTTCTCCCAGGCCTCGGGGATCATCATGAGCACCGCGTGCGGCAGGCTCCGCCCGGCCAGGTGCAGCAGCTCCAGGACCTCGTCGAAGTTCGCCGAGTCGGAGGCGGCGGGGGTGCAGACCGGGAAGACCCGCCGGATGTTGCCCGGCACGTTCGGCGAGCGCAGGAGCGCCTCGCGGGCCTGCATCCAGTTGCGGTTGCCCCGGATGGTGTTGATCTCACCGTTGTGGGCGATGAACCGGTACGGGTGCGCCAGCGGCCAGGACGGGAACGTGTTGGTGGAGAAGCGGGAGTGCACGAGCGCGATGGCGCTGTCCACCCGCTCGTCGCGCAGGTCGGGGTAGAACGCCGGCAACTGGTCGGGGGTGAGCATTCCCTTGTAGACCATCGTCCGGCTGGACAGCGACGGGAAGTATGCCGGCACGCCCCGCTCGGCGGTCTCCCGTTCGGCCTGCTTGCGCAGGCAGAACGCCACCCGGTCCAGCTCGATGCCGCTCAGCGCGTCACCGGCCGGGCCGGCCGGTGAGCCGGTGAGCCGACGCGCGGCCACGAAGACCTGCCGGACCCGGGGCATCGCCGCCAGGGCGGTCTCACCGAGCCCTTCCGGGGCGATCGGCACCTCCCGCCAGCCGAGCACCTCGGCACCCTCGACAAGCGCGTACTTCTCGACCACCTGCCGGGCACGCGCCTCGCCGGCGTCGTCGTCGGGGAGGAAGACCAGCCCGGTGGCGTACTCGCCCGCCGGGGGTAGCGCCACGTCGGCCGCCGCGCGCAGGAACGCGTCCGGCACCTGGATCATGATGCCCGCGCCGTCGCCGGTGTTGGGCTCCGCGCCCCGGGCACCTCTGTGGTCCAGGCGGCAGAGCGCGCCGAGCCCGTTGGCGACGACCGCGTGGGAACGGCGACCGTGCAGATCCGCCACGAAGGCCACCCCGCAGGCGTCGTGCTCCTGCACCGGGTCGTAGAGGCCCTGGGCGGACGGGCGGGCACCGGGCATCGGGGACGCCTGCGGGCTGTGCGGGTGCGGCTGTGTCATTTCCGCGTACGGCTGAGCCACCGGGCCTCCTGTCGTCACTCAGGTGGATCATGATGGGGACGACGTCGGCCCGTGGGTCTATTGAGTCTACGTTAGGGCCCGGCTCGCACGGCCACCTGAGATTGATCACACCGTCCACAGGCTGGGACGTGTAGTCTCGCGCGGTGGATCCGCTACACAAGGACGTCTTCGACCGGTTGGAACGCTTCTACGACGCGGTGCCCCGCGACGTCGCCGCTGCGGAGGACCATGGCGGGCTGGTGCTGTTCGTGCGCGAAGGTGCCGGGTGGCCGTTCTACGCCCGCCCCCGGATCGGGGCCGCCGAGCCGCCGTCACTCGCCGACGTGACCTCGGTCCGCGGGCGGCAGCGCGAGCTGGGTCTGCCGGAAGCCTTCGAGTGGGTGCACGAGACGACTCCCGAGCTGCTGGCGGTGGCCCGCTCGGCGGGGCTGCACGTGCTGGAGGCGCCGCTGATGGTGCTCGACCCGGCCGCGCTGCCCGACCCGGCGACCCTGTCCGACGCGGCGGTGCGGGTGCTGGCGGCCGACTCTCCCGGCTTCGCTGCCGACGTCGCGGCCCGACGCGCGGTGGCAGCGGTGTCGTTCGCCGCCGCCGGCACCGCGCCCGGTGCGGCCGGTCCGGCCGAGCGGGACGCCGCGGTCACCGAACTGGAGTTGGCCGCGCTCGACGAGGAGCGGACCCGGATCGCCGACGGCCGACGGATCTCCGCGCTCGCCGGGACGGCGACCGACGGCGCGCTGGCCAGCGGCATGGCCATGCGCGTGGGCGACGTCGCGGAGATCGCCGGCGTGGCCACGTTGCCGGCGGCCCGGCGCCGCGGGCTGGGCGCCGCACTCACCGCCACCCTCGCCCGGGAGCTGCACGCGGCCGGCACCGACCTGATCTTCCTCTCCGCGGGCAGCGACGACATCGCCCGGGTCTACCTGCGGGTGGGCTTCCGCCGCATCGGCACCGCCTGCATCGCCGAACCCGCCGCGCTCATCGCCTGACCGCTCCCGCCGCGCGGGTCAGGCCGGGGGACGCCACTGGGCGGCGGAGGCGGCGGCGCTGGAGAGCAGCCGGGTGTTGATCGTGCCGAGCGCGGCGTCGCGGGCGCGCAACGCCAACCGGCCCCGGGCCTGGAGCACCGCCGACATCCGCCGGGTCTGCCGGACCACCGTCGTGGCCCGAGGGCGACGAATCCGGTCGTACGCCTGCACCGCGTCGGGCAGTCGAGCCTCGCGCAGCAGCGAGGCGAGCGTGGCGGCGTCCTCGAACGCGAGGCAGGCGCCCTGACCAAGGTGCGGCGGCATCGCGTGCGCCGCGTCGCCGAGCAGCACCACCCCGCCCGGCCCGACAGGGAAACCGTACGCACGGGGCAGCGGACGCAGCTCGCGGACCTCCTGCTGGACCAGGTCGGCCGGGTCGGTGGCGTCGAGCAGCGCGCCGATCGGGGCGGGCCAGCCCGCGTACCAGCGGCGCAGCAGGGCGAGCTGGGTCTCCGGGGGTTCCGGGCGAGGGGCGCCGGCGGCAGTGGCCACCCAGTAGATCCCGCCGCGGGTGGACCCACCCGAGGAGCCGCGGTCACCCAACGACGCGGCCACGAACCGGTAACCGGCACCGAGGATCTCACCGACCAGCGGCTGGTCGTCGGGCAGTCGAGGTGCCTGGTACCAGGGAATGACAGCCCGCCAGGCGGCGCAGCCGGAGCTGACCACCCGGGACTCGGGTGCGAGTTGGCGGCGGATGCCGCTGTCCGTGCCGTCGGCGGCGACCACCAGGTCGGCCTCGATGGTCTGCCGCCCGTCGCTGACTCCCGGTCGCTCGCCCGGCTCGACGCGGACGTGGCGCACGGTCACGCCGGTACGCAGCTCGACCCGCTCACCGAGGCCCGCGATCAGCGCGTCGTGCAGGTCTTCGCGGTGCACCACCACCGGCATCCGGTCGGCCGGGATGGGCCGAGGCTGCACCAGCCAGTGCCCGTCCGGGCGACGGACCCCGCCGTCGGACAGCGGAGTGGCGATGGCGGTCAGACCCGCACCGAGACCGAGGGCCTGCAACGCACGGACGCCGTTGGGCCAGAGCACCACGGCGGTCGGCTCGGGGCGGATCCGCTCGGCGCGTTCCAGCACGGTGACCTGCCAGCCCGAGCGGGCCAGCGCACCGGCCACCGCGAGGCCACCGACCCCCGCGCCGACCACCACCGCGCTTCGCATCGGTGCCGCCCCCGCTCAGCTGTCCCGGTCGGCGGGCCGCACGCCTGCGGCGTCGGCCCGGTCGGTACGCGCAGTCGACGGGTCGTCCACCGGCTCGTCGTCGGTCGACGGGCCGTCGACGGGCGCCGCGTCATCGAGCGGCTCGGCGCCCTGGTCGGTGGCCGGCTCCGCTGGGATGACGCCGGTGTCCTGCCAGGCGGCGTACTGTTCCTCGCTGACCACCCGGTAGCCCTCCGGGGCGGTGGCCCGCGCGGGGGTCTCCCGCTCCGAGAGGTCGATCTGGGACAGGTCGGAGGTGGGAGGCGGGGTCGGCGTCGCCACCGCGCCGAGCGGGATCAGGTAGTCCCGCGGGCCACGCACCCGGACGAAGTAGATCAACGCGCCGAGGAAGACCAGGCCGGCGGTCCAGACGTTGAGTCGTACGCCCAGAATCTGGTTGGCCTCGTCGGTGCGCATCATCTCGATCCAGAACCGGCCGACGGTGTAGCCCATCACGTAGAGGGCGAACGCCCGACCACGGCCCAGCTTCAGGCGGCGGTCCAGGACGAGGACCAGGGCGACGACGCCGAGGTTCCACAGCGCCTCGTAGAGGAACGTCGGCTGGTAGAGGCCCGGTTCGAGGATCGGCTGCCCGGCGTCGTCCCGCAGCGCGTGCCCGGGGTTGTCCGGATCCATCCGGTGGATCTGCAGGCCCCACGGCAGGGTGGTGCGGCCACCGAACAGCTCGTTGTTGAACCAGTTGCCGACCCGGCCGACCGCCTGGGCCAGCGCCAGCCCGGGTGCCAGCGCGTCGGCCACCACCCCGAGCGGGATGCCGAGCTGCCGGGCGGCGATGTACGCGCCGACCGCACCACCGGCGACGGCGCCCCAGATACCGAGACCGCCCTCCCAGATGGCGAAGGCCTTCATCGGGTCCCCACCGGCGCCGAAGTATTTCTCCGGGGAGGTGACGACGTGGTAGATCCGGGCGCCGATGATGCCGGCCGGCACCGCCCAGACGGCGATGTCGAGCACCGCGCCGGGCGCGACGCCGCGCTGCCGCAGCCGGCGCTCCGTCACCCAGCAGGCCAGCACGATGCCGGCGATGATGCAGAGCGCGTACGCCCGGATCGGCACCGGCCCGAGTTGCCAGACCGCGGTGCTGGGACTGGGCAGGGCCGCCTGGGGGGACAGCGAGGCGAGGGTCACGGGTGCACACGCTACCGCTGCACACCCCCGTAGCGGCACCCCGGGCACGGGAGCGGGCATCTCGGTGACTTCTGGTTTGCGCCCCCGTACGCTCTTTGTCCATGAGCGCGCTCACCTGGGCGGTCGCCGCGGTCGTCACCGACGACACCGGCCGGGTGCTGCTCTGCCAGCAGGGCCGGGGGGAACGCCGCTACGCGCTGCCCGGTGGGCGGCTGCGTCCGGCCGAGAGCCCGGTGCGGGCGGCCCTACGGGACATCCGCGCGGAGACCGGCTGGGAGATCGAGCTGGTCGACCTGGTCGGCGTCTACCACCTGAGCGGCCCCACCGGGCAGACGTCGCCCGGGCGCGTCGGGCCGCTGCCCGACGTACTCGTGCACGTCTTTCGGGCGTCCGCGACCGACGGCCGGCCGCCGGCCGACCCACTGCCGGGTTGTCGGTTGTCCTGGCACTCCCCCGACACGCTGCCCGAGGCGGTCACCCCGCTCACCCGGGCCGCCGTCGCCGACGCGACCGCCGGCCGCTCCGGCATGCTCCGCGACGTCCCGCCGCTGCCCGGCGCCACCGAGACCTCGCCGCCAGCGGCTCGCCCAGCCGAGCAGGGCCAGACGACCAGCCACGACGGCCGGTCGGGAGCGGGGCAGCCACCCGAGCAACGCGGCGAGGCCGCGGACCCCTCCCGGCGCCACTGACGAATCCGTAAGCGACACGAGGCCCGGCGGGTGGTCGCGGAGCCTCGCCGACCGGCCGCATGCGCGTGAGCGGTATACCTGTGGGTCGTAAATATGACGCAGAGGTATACCGCTCAACAGCGAGACCTGCCCCCGGCTCGCCGGATGGTTCGTCGAACGGGCGCCTCAGCAGCGGCGCCAGCGGACGGGGTCAGCGGGTGGGGTTGCGGACGCCCTCGGCGAGTTCGGCGCTGAGGGTACGCAGGGCAGCCAGCCCCTCCGCCTCGGTGGGCGCGTCGAGCAGACACCTGATCAGCGCACTGCCGACGATCACCCCGTCGGCGTAACCGGCGACGGTGCCGGCCTGCGCACCGGTGCCCACGCCGAGACCGACACCCACGGGTAGGTCGGTGACCTCCCGGACCCGGGAGACAAGCGTCGGCGCGGCGTCCGAGGTACGCGCCCGGGCGCCGGTGACACCCATGACCGCCGTCGCGTAGACGAAACCGCGGCAGTGCTGCACGGTCATCGCCAGCCGCGCGTCGGTGGACGACGGGGAGACCAGGAACGTCCGGTCCAGTCCGTGTGCGTCCGAGGCGGCGAGCCACTCGGCCGCCTCGTCGGGAATGAGGTCGGGGGTGATCAGGCCGGTGCCACCGGCGGCGGCGAGGTCACGGGCGAACACGTCCACGCCGTACCGCTCGACCGGATTCCAGTAGGTCATGGTGACCACCGGAGCGCCGGTGGCCGCCACCGCCTCGATGATGCGCAGGGTGTCCCTGGTGCGGACGCCGCCGGCCAGCGCGATGTCGCTGGCCTTCTGGATCACCGGACCGTCCATCACCGGGTCGGAGTAGGGGATCTCCACCTCGATGACGTCGACACCGGCCTCGACCATGGCGGTCATCGCGGCGATGCTGCCGTCGACGCTCGGGAACCCGGCCGGCATGCAGCCGATCAGCAGGGCCCGTCCGTCGGCGCGGGCCTTGTCGAAGGCCACCCCGATCCGGCTCATGTCACCGCTCCTTGTCGAGGATGCCGAAGTAGTCGCCGGCGGTGTGCACGTCCTTGTCGCCCCGACCGGAGAGGTTGACCACGATGGTGGGCTCCCGACCCAGCTCGGCGGCGAGTTTCGGACCCAGCGCGACGGTGCCGGCGAGCGCGTGGGCGCTCTCGATCGCCGGGATGATCCCCTCCGTACGGCACAGCAGCTCGAAGGCGGCCATCGCCTCGACGTCGGTGACCGGGAGGTAACTCGCCCGGCCGGTGTCGTGCAGCCAGGCGTGCTCGGGCCCCACGCCCGGGTAGTCCAGACCGGCGGAGATCGAGTGCGACTCCAGCGTCTGCCCGTCGGCGTCCTGCAACACGTAGGTGCGGGTGCCGTGCAGGACACCGGCCGACCCACCCGTGATGCTGGCCGCGTGCCGGCCGGTGGCAACCCCCTCGCCGCCGGCTTCGAAGCCGTACAGCCGCACGTCGTCGTCGCCGACGAACGCGTGGAAGATGCCCAGCGCGTTGGAGCCGCCGCCGACGCAGGCGGTGACCGCGTCCGGCAGCGCGCCGGTCAGGTCCAGGCACTGCTGACGGGCCTCGTCACCGATGCCCCGGACGAAGTCGCGGACCATCGCCGGGAACGGGTGCGGACCGGCGGCGGTGCCGATCAGGTAGTGCGTCTCGTCGACGTTCGCCACCCAGTCGCGCATCGCCTCGTTCATCGCGTCCTTGAGGGTGCGCGAGCCGTTGGTGACCGGAACGACGGTGGCGCCGAGCATCCGCATCCGGGCCACGTTGAGCGCCTGCCGCTCGGTGTCGACCTGGCCCATGTAGACCACGCACTCCAGGTCGAACAGGGCGGCGGCCGTCGCCGTGGCCACACCGTGCTGGCCGGCGCCGGTCTCGGCGATCACCCGGGTCTTGCCCATCCGCTTGGTGAGCAGGGCCTGGCCGAGCACGTTGCGCACCTTGTGCGCGCCCGTGTGGTTGAGGTCCTCGCGCTTGAGCAACACCCGCGCCCCGACCTTCGCGGAGAACCGCCGGGCCTCGTAGAGCAGCGACGGCGTGCCCGCGTAGTCACGCAGCAGCGCGCCGAACTCGGCCCGGAAGGACTCGTCCGCCATGGCCGTGCGCCACGCCCCGTCGAGCTCGTCGAGCGCGGCCACCAGGGCCTCGGGAACGAACCGACCGCCGAAGCGGCCGAAGTGGCCGGCGGAGTCGGGCTGCGGGCCGGCCACCGGGGCCAGCGCGTCGGCGCTCATCGGAAATCCTCTCGGTGGGGCGTCCGGTGCGAGGTCAGCGCACCGGCCGGGGCGTTGCCGGGTGATTACCCGCGTTGACCAGCTCGGCGACCGCCTCGCGAGGGCTCTTCTGCGTGACCAGGCCCTCGCCCACGAGGACCGCGTCAGCACCCGCGGAGGCGTACCGGATCAGGTCGTGCGGACCACGAACGCCGGACTCGGCGATCTTGACGACGCTGCTGGGCAGGCCGGGTGCGATCCGCTCGAACACCGACCTGTCGACCTCCAGGGTACGCAGGTCACGGGCGTTGACCCCGATCACCTGAGCGCCCGCCTCCAGCGCGCGGTCGGCCTCTTCCTCGTCGTGCACCTCGACGAGCGCGGTCATGCCCAGCGACTCGATCCGCTCCAGCAGGCCCATCAGCACGTTCTGCTCGAGCGCGGCGACGATCAGCAGCACCAGGTCGGCGCCGTGCGCGCGCGCCTCGTGGATCTGGTAGCTGGAGACCACGAAGTCCTTGCGCAGCACCGGCACGCTGACCGCGGCCCGAACGGCCGCCAGGTCGTCGAGTGAGCCACCGAACCAGCGCCCCTCGGTCAGCACACTGATCGCCCGCGCCCCACCGGCGGCGTAGTCGACCGCCAGGTCGGCCGGATCGGCGATCTCGGCCAGCCGCCCCTTGGACGGCGACGAGCGCTTCACCTCGGCGATCACGGCCACGCCGGGCTTACGCAGCGCCGCGTACGCGTCCAGCGGCGGCGGCGCCGCCGCTGCCAGTTCACGGATCCGCTCCAGCGGAACCTGCTCCTGGCGTCGGGCGACGTCCTCACGCACGCCAGCCAGAATCTCGTCGAGCACGCTTACGGACGCTGCCTGACCGGCCTCGTCCCCCTCGGCGTGCGCATGCTCAGCAGTCACCAACGGACTCCCCTCTCCGGGCGTCATGGGCCGATGCTAGGGGCAGCCGACCGACGCCGAATGCCGGGGGTATGGCGCTGCTCACGAAAAGGGCTGCGGCATAATGGCCGACTTGCCGTGAACGGTGTGTCACGCAGCGCCACCTCCCGTATCGACAATCGCAACGCGGTATGGAGCCTGGCGGCCGCGGTCAGACCGTGCCGACGCATCGATCATGCCACCAGTTCCCGGCCCGCGCCCGACGACAACGGTGTCGGTCGATGTTGTGAGCAATCTCAAGGCCGAACGGACGGCCCCTGGTCACGGCCGGGGCGGGACAGTTGACCGGGCGGTCACGACGGCGAAACGTCAGTCGGCCAGCATCGTCCTCGGGCAGACTCGATGACGCGCCTGCCCCGACCGTCGCAACTCCTCGTGCGAGGTGACCATGAGCATGTCCGAGCCGCAAGCGACCATCGGCCTGACGACCATCTCGCGGACGGTGGCGTCGCTCGCCGTCGGGGTGGTGCACACCGTGGAACGGGCCGTGGTGGGCGAGGGGCGGATGCGCACGGCCCGGGGCAACGCCTGGGAGGCGGTCTGCGCCGACCGGGCCCGCGCCGACCAGCGCGCCGAACTGAACCGCCTGGTGGCCGAACTGACCGCCGCCCGCGCCGCCAGCCAGCGACCGCGGCGGGACCGTCAACCAGTCGGCTGACACCCACCCGTCGTAGCGGCCCTCGCCGTCACTCGGCCGTCGGATCCTCACCCCGATCCAGCGCGTCCCACGCCTCGGTGGTCCGTCGCCCGGCCATCGGCGCGGGCGAATCCGATGCGCCGGTCGACGCGGGCGCGGCCGGCGGGGCGGTGCGGGCCGGCCGCTCGTACCGGGCACCCATCGCGGGCCAGCCTCCCCCACGCACCGCCGTCCAGAAACCGCCCGCGGCGGCCAGCAGGCCGCCGAGCAGGCAGAGCACCGGCCACTGCCGGCTCACCGAGCCGTCGACGTCCACACCCAGCCCGTACCCACCGCCGGCCGCCACGGCCAGAGCGAGCACACCCAGCAGAGCCCCGAGCACCTGCCGCAGCCGACCCCGGGTAGCCAGCACCGCACCACCGCCGGCCAACGTCACCAGGGCCAACGCCGGCAACCAGGGCAGCAGCCCGGCACCACTACGCGTGTCGCGGACCGGCGGCAGCGGCGCCGGGCGCACGGTCAGCTCGACCGACCAGGTCCGCGTCGCGGCCCACAGCGCCAGGGCCGCGCCGACCAGACAGAGGAGTACGGCGTACGTCAACTCACGCCGGCCCCCGACGGACCGCTCGCCATCCCTCATCGGGCTGGCCTTTCGTTCGCGACTGCGGGGCTCCGCTGCGCTGCACTCCTCGCGCTCACCGGTGCCGGCCTTTCGTTCGCGACTGCGGGGCTCCGCTGCGCTGCACTCCTCGCGCTCACCGGGCTGGCCGCAACGTCTCGGCAGCCGCGATCGCCGCCAGCACGGCGGCGGCCTTGTTCCGCGTCTCCTGGTCCTCGGCGGCCGGGTCCGAGTCGGCCACCACCCCGGCCCCGGCCTGCACGTAGGCGCGACCGTCACGGATGAGCGCGGTCCGGATGGCGATCGCCATGTCCAGGTCGCCACCGAAGCCGAAGTAGCCCACCGTACCGCCGTAGAGGCCGCGACGGACCGGCTCCAACTCCTCGATGATCTCCATGGCCCGCACCTTCGGCGCACCGGAGAGGGTCCCGGCCGGGAAGGTCGCGGCGAGCGCGTCGAACGCGCTCTGGTCGTCACGCAGCGTGCCGGTGACGGTGGAGACGATGTGCATGACGTGGCTGTACCGCTCGATGGTGGCGAACTCGGGCACCTCCACGCTGCCGGGCTGACACACCCGGCCCAGGTCGTTGCGGCCGAGGTCGACGAGCATCACGTGCTCGGCCCGTTCCTTGGGGTCGGCGAGCAGCTCCGCGGCGAGCACGGCGTCGGCGGCCGGGGTGCCGCCGCGCGGCCGGGTGCCGGCGATCGGGTGCAGCAACGCCCGACGCCCCCCGCTCACGCCGCCGGTGACCTTCAGGTGCGCCTCCGGGGACGAGCCGACGATGTCGAACCCGTCGAAGCGCAGCAGGTACATGTACGGGCTGGGGTTGCTGGTGCGCAGCACCCGGTAGACGTCCAGCGGGTCGGCGTGCGTCGAGCGCTCGAAGCGCTGGGAGAGCACGATCTGGAAGCACTCACCGGCCCGGATCGCCTCCTTGGCGGCCTCCACCGCCTTCGGGTAGCCGCCGTCGGGCGTACGGCAGAGCACCTCCCCGGCCGGCGGACGCTCGACGGTGGAGATCATCGGCGGGATGGGCCGGGACAGCGCCGTGGTCATCGCGTCCAGCCGGCCCACCGCGTGGTGGTACGCGGCGGCGACCTGCGGGGCGCGGTCCGGGGCGTCCAGCGGCGGCAGCACCGCGTTGGCGACCAGGATCGCCGAGCCGTCGTAGTGGTCGAGCACCACCAGGTCGGTGGCGAGCATCATGCCCAACTCCGGCACGCCGAGGTCGTCCTCGGTCAGCTCGGGCAGCCGCTCGAAGCGGCGGACCAGGTCGTACCCGAGGTAGCCGACCATGCCCCCGGTCAGCGGCGGCAGACCGTCGGACGGGTCCCCGACCGGGCCGGCGAGCGCCGCCACCGTCTCCCGCAGCACCCGCACCGGGTCACCCCCGGTGGGCAACCCCGCCGGCGGCGTGCCGAGCCAGGTCGCCACACCGTCGCGCTCGACGAGGGTGGCGCTGCTGCGTACGCCGATGAACGAGTACCGCGACCAGGCCAGGCCGGCCGAGCCGACGCCCTGCTCGGCCGATTCCAGCAGGAATGTGCCCGGTCCACCGGCCAGCTTCCGGTAGACCCCGACCGGCGTCTCCGCGTCGGCCAGGAGCCGCCGGGTCACCGGCACCACCCGCCAGTCGGCGGCCAGCTCGGTGAATGTGCCCAGGTCGGGGCTGACGGTGCCGTCGGTCATGGCTGGGTCTGCCTTTCGTTCGCGGCTGCGGGACTGCGCCGGGCTGCGCCGCGCGCGCTCACCGTGCCTCCGGGGCGGTGACGGGCAACTCGGTGAAGAAGCAGGTCCGATGTCCGGTGTGGCAGGCCGCGCCGACCTGGTCCACGCTGACCAGCAGCGCGTCACCGTCGCAGTCCAGCGCGACCGAACGCACGTACTGGTGGTGCCCGGAGGTGGCCCCCTTGACCCAGTATTCGCGTCGGCTGCGCGACCAGTAGGTGGCCCGACCGGTGGTGAGGGTGCGGTGCAGCGCCTCGTCGTCCATCCAGGCGACCATCAGTACCTCGCCGGAGTCGTGCGCGCGGACCACCGCGGCGACCAGACCGTCGGCGGTGCGGCGCAGTCGGGACGCGATGGCCGCGTCGAGTCGGGACGGGCGGGCCGACCCGGAGGCCACCGGGTCGCTCGGAGCGCTGGGGACGCCGGTCGCCGGCGAGTCAGGTACGGACACAGTGTCCAAGTGTCCCGCACGTGGCGCGGGCACCGGTGACCGCTCCCGGCAGGGCTGCGGCGCGGGTCCGTCGGGCCGGGCCAACTGGGCCACGTAACGGTCCAGCCGGCCGTCGACCAGGGCGGCGGCCAGGTCCGCGCCGGCTGCCTCGGCGATCTCCTCGGCGTACGGCCGGATCAACGGCAGGGTGCCGGCGACGAGCCGTACGGCGGCGGCCCACAGCTGGCCGGTCGCGCCCGGTCGGAGCCCGAGGCAGAGCAGCATGTCCGCCCGGTAGCCCGCCGGGGCCACCGGCAGGTCCAGGGCCGCCGCGAAGGCCGCCCGGCGGGAGTGGACCCGCACCGACGGGTTCGCCGGGCGCAGCACCGATGGGCAGAGTCGGGCCAGGTCGGCGACGGCGAGCCGGACCCCGAGGCGGTCGTGGGCGGACCGGGCGGCCGCTGCCTTACCGAGCGTGGCGATCAGTTCCTCGAGTCGGGGCGGTTCGGCGGGTTGGCAGAGCACCGGCAGGTCGATCCGGGGGCGCCAGTGCGGGTCGGCCCAGAGCAGCCGCGCCGGCGCGGTGACCGGCAGCCCGAACGCCCAGTCGGCCGGTTCGCCGAGCCGGTGCACCCAGGAGCGGACGTCGCGGGCGGCGACCGATACGTGGGTGACCCGACCTGCGGATTCGGCCAGGTACGCCTGCCGCGCCGCGTACGGTGCGCCGCCGACCAGCACGTCGAGGTCGACGTCGCTGTGCGCGGTGGCGGCTCGGCGGGCGTGGCTGCCGCGCAGCAGGATGCCGACGACCGGCCGCTCGACGGTCTGCCGCAACCGCGCGGCCCAGTCCTCAAGAAAACCGCTATTCGGTAACGGAGCGTGACCCACGGCGCCATCGTGCCGTACGCCCGATCGGCGCGCAATGCCCGTTGGCGGACTCGCTGTCCGGTCCGAAGCCTACTGCCCGTTCTCATGCTCGGCGCACGGTAGCTGGCCGATGGTCGGTCGTGGCCGTTGCACCGGAGGCAGGATTTCATCTAGCGTTGAGTTCAACAGATGATGAGTTTCTTGGGAGGCACATGATGGACGACGCGATAGGCGTCCGCGACCTGGTCGTCGACCGGGGCGGGCGGCGGGTGCTGGACCGCATCAGCTGCCAGGTCCCCCGCGGGGCCGTCACCGGGCTGCTCGGCCCCAGCGGCAGTGGCAAGACCACGTTCATGCGCGCCGTGGTCGGGGTGCAGGTGGTCAGCAGTGGCACGGTCACCGTGCTGGGCCAACCGGCGGGCACCCCGGCGCTGCGGCACCGGGTGGGCTACCTGACCCAGGCGCCGAGCGTCTACGCCGACCTGACCGTCCGGGAGAACGCCCGCTACTTCGCGGCCCTCTACGGGCGCGGGCGGGTCGAGGCCGACCGGGCGATCAGCGATGTCGGCCTGGCCGAGGCCGCCGGTCAACTGGTCGCCACCCTCTCCGGCGGTCAACGCAGCCGGGCCTCGCTGGCCTGCGCCCTGGTCGGGGAGCCGGAGCTGGTGATTCTCGACGAGCCGACAGTCGGTCAGGATCCGGTGCTGCGGGCCGACCTGTGGGCCCGGTTCCACGCGATGGCCGCCGCGGGCACCACCCTGCTGGTGTCCAGCCACGTGATGGACGAGGCGGCCCGCTGCGACCGGTTGCTGCTGATCCGCCAGGGACGGTTGATCGCCGACGACAGCCCGGCCGCCATCCGCGCCGCCGCCGGTGTGGACGACCTCGACGAGGCGTTCCTGCGCCTGATCCGGGCCGGCGAGGCGGGTCCGGCCACCACCGTTTCGAAAGCCGCACAGGAGCAGTCATGAACCCCCGGATCCTGGCGGCCACCACCGGCCGCATCCTGCGTCAGCTCCGGCACGACCGGCGGACGATCGCACTGCTCGTGGTGGTGCCGGCCGTCCTGCTCACCCTGGTCTACTTCATGTACGCCGACCAGCCGACCCCACCCGGCCAGCCGACGACGTTCGACCGGGTCGCGCTGGTGATGCTGGGCATCTTCCCCTTCGTGATCATGTTCCTGGTGACCAGCATCGCCATGCTCCGTGAACGCACCTCCGGCACCCTGGAACGTCTGCTCACCACACCGCTGGGCAAGCTCGACCTGCTCTTCGGGTACGGCATCGCGTTCGGGCTGGCCGCCGCCGTGCAGGCGGCCGTCGCCGCCGCCGTGGCGTACTGGGTCTTCGATCTGGAGACCGCCGGCAGCATCGGCCTCGTGATCGGGATCGCCGTCGTCGACGCCGTGCTCGGTGTCGCCCTCGGGCTGCTGTGCAGCGCCTTCGCGCGTACCGAGTTCCAGGCAGTACAGTTCCTGCCAGTCGTGGTGGTCCCCCAACTGCTGCTCTGCGGGCTGTTCGTGGCCCGTGACCAGATGGCCGGCTGGCTCCAGGCACTCAGTGACGCCTTCCCCCTCTCGTACGCCATCGAGGCGTTGCAGGAGGTCGGCGCCCACGCCGAGCCGACCGGCACGATGTGGCGGGACGTGGCGGTGGTGCTCGGTGCGGTGGTGCTGGCGCTGGTGCTCGCGGCGGCCACCCTGCGCCGACGCAGCGGCTGACCGCCCGCGCCGGGGGCGGCGGCCAGCGCGGCGGCCGACCCCGGCACGGGCAGGGCCGGCTCACGACGGGCCAGGCGGACGAACGAAGGGCGGCGATGACGCGGCGAACCGGCCGGCGACCCGGCAAACCGGGCACCCGGGAGGCGATTCTCGACGCGGCGCGGACGGCGTTCGCCGAACGTGGCTTCGACGCCGCCTCGATCCGGGCCATCGCCGGCGCGGCGGAGGTCGACCCGGCGCTCGTGCACCACTACTTCGGCAGCAAGGACCAGCTCTTCCTGACCGCGATGGACTTTCCGGTCGATCCCGGTCAGCTGGTGCCGAAGGTGCTCGCCGGTGACCGGGATGGCGCCGGTGAGCGGATGGTGCGCATCTTCCTCGGCGTCTGGGACTCCCCGACCGGCGGCGCCGCGCAGGCCCTGCTGCGCTCCGCGGTGAGCAACGAGTGGACCGCTCGACTGCTGCGTGAGTTCGTCACCACCCAGGTGCTGCGCCGGGTGCTGGAGAACCTCGACGTGGATCCGGCCGAGCTACCGCTGCGCGGCTCCCTGGTGGCCACCCAGATGATCGGCCTGGCCATGATGCGGCACGTGGTGCGGCTGGAGCCGGTCGCCTCGGCGGACCCGGAGACGCTCGTCGCAGCGATCGGCCCGACGATCCAGCGCTACCTCACCGGTCCCCTCCCGACCTGACCGTCAGCGCGGCGGGTGGGTGCTGGCGGGGAGGCGCAGCGGTGGCAGTAGTCGCGGCAGGTCGGCCGGGTCGGCCACCGGGCCGGGGAAGGCCAACCGGATCCGGCGTCGGGCGCCGGGGCGGCCGAGGGCGACCACCAGCCCGTAGCGGTCGATGCGCACCACCCGGGGCGGCCCGTCGAGGGTCTGCTCGGTCAACCCGAGCTGCCGGCGCAGGTACGCGGTCACCTGGGCACCGTGGCGCTCGGCCAGGTCGGCGAGCAGTCGCGCCTCGACCGGGTGCACCGGGTCCGGCTCGGCCTCGGCGTACTCTCCCGGGTCGATCCGGCGCACGGCGCCGGCGCGCTCCCAGCGGACCTCGACCACCTCGAAGCGGAACAGCCGGAACCGGGTGCCCAGGTCGAGCAGGTCGCCGGTCGGCTCCACCGCGGCGAAGTCGAGCGCCGCCCGGCGGGCCTCGTCGCCGTGCAACTCGCCCGCCCAGCCGGAGACCCAGGCGCGACCCAGACCTGGCGCACCGGCGGCGGGCGGCAGGTCGAGCACGTCGAGCACCACCGCGACGTCGCTGGTGCCGGCGACCGGCTGCAGTGCGGCGGCCAGGTGGCTGGCCACCGGCACCAGCAGCAGCACCCGCCCGTCCGGGTCGGTCACGTGCCGGGCGTGGTGCGGGCCCGGCCGGTGCGCGAGATGGACGAGACCGGGTAGGCGGCCGGCGACGAGGGTACGGACGATCTCGGCGGGTTTGGGCCGCATGGCGCGACCTCCTTCTAAGGTTAGGCTTACCTAACCCGGAGCCTAGAGCACCCGACCGTCGGCGTCCACCACCCTCGCGCAGCCGGGACAGCTCACCGGGTCTGCTCCAACCACGAGGCATAGAGCAGGCCATATACCGAGTCGGCGTCGCGGACCAACTCGTCGTGCGGGCCGCGCTGCACCACCCGCCCCCGGTCCACCACGATCACCTCGTCGGCGGCCTGCGCCGTGGAGAGCCGGTGCGCGATCGCGAGGGTCGTCCGGCCCCGGGTGACCGCGTCCAGGGTGCGTTGCAGACGCACCTCGGTCGCCGGGTCCACCGCGCTCGTCGCCTCGTCCAGCACCAACAGGTCCGGATCGGCCACGTACGCGCGGGCCAACGCGACCAACTGCCGCTCACCGACGCTGAGCGCCTCGCCGCGCTCCCCGACCGGCGTGTCCAGACCCGCCGGGAGACCCTCCAGCCAGTCCGACAGACCCAGCTCGGTGAAGGCCGTGTTCAGCTCCTCGTCGGTCAGCTCCGGCCGGGCGAACCGGACGTTGTCCCCCACCGTCGCGTCGAAGAGGAACCCGTCCTGCGGCACCATCACCACCCGGGAGCGCAGCGAGTCGAACCGCACCTCCGCCAACGGCACCCCGGACAGCAGCACCGCCCCGGCCGACGGGTCCATCAGACGGGTCAGCAACTTGGCGAAGGTGGTCTTGCCGCTGCCGGTCTCGCCGACCACCGCCACCCGGCTCTTCGCCGGGATCTCCAGGTCGATGTCGTGCAGCACCGGCGGGCCACCCGGATAGGCGAACCGCACACCGGCGAACCGGATGTCCAGCGGTCCGGCCGGCAGCTTGCGCCCCTGCTCCCCCGGGTCGGCCACGTCGGGGGCGACGTCCAGCACATCCAGCACCCGACGCCAGCCGGCGATCGCGTTCTGCGCCTCGTTGAGCACCTCCGTGGCGATCTGCACCGGCTGGATGAAGAGCGTCACCAGGAACAGGAACGCGGTCAACTGGCCGATCGACAGCGTGCCGTCCACCCCCAGCGTCACCCCGAGCACCACCACACCCGCCAGCGCGAGCCCCGCCGCCAGCTCGCCGACCGAGCTACCCACGATGCTGATCCGGATCGCCCGCTGCTGCGCCAGACGCTGCGCGTCGATCGCCTCGTCCAACCGCCGCTCGGTGCGGCCCGCGATCCCGTACGCCCGGATCACCGGCGCACCCACCACGCTCTCGCCGATCGTGCCGAGCAGCGTGCCGGTGCGCTGACGCACCGTCGCGTACGCCGAGCCCAACCGCTGCTGCAACTGCCGGATGACGAACACCGCCGGCAGGAACGCGGCCAGCACCACGAGGGTCAACTGCCAGGAGTACGCGAGCATCACGGCGGTGGTGACCACCAGCTGACCGAGGTTGACCAGCAGGATCACCCCGCCCCACTGGAGGAACTGGGTGATCTGGTCGACGTCGCTGGTGACCCGCGAGACCAGCGAGCCCCGCCGCTCCGACTGCTGGTGCAACATCGACAGGTCGTGCACGTGCCGGAACGCCCGCGTCCGGACGTTGGCCAGCGCCGTCTCGCTGACCGTGAACAGCCGGCGCATCATCAGATAACCGCAGACCGTCGTGACCGCCAGGATCGCCGCGGTGACACCCACCACCGTCCACACCACGTCGAGGTCCAGACCACCGACGAGGCCGCGGTCGATGCCCTGCTGCACGGCCACCGGCACGGCCACCCGACCGACCATGTAGACCAACGCCAGCGCCAGGGTGCCGGCCAGACCGGTCCGCAGCTCCGGAGAGAGCGCCAGACCCCGGCGCAGGGTCTGCCAAGTCGTCTCGTCCCGATCAACCCGTTCTTCGATCTTGACGCTCACCGGACCCGCCTTTCGTTCGCGACTGCGGGGCTCCGCTGGGCTGCACTCCTCGCGCTCACCGGACCCGCCTTTCGTTCGCGACTGCGGGGCTCCGCTGCGCTGCACTCCTCGCACTCACCGGTCCACCTCGATCTCCAGGCCCGAGGGCAACGGCACAACCTCGTCGCTGTACGCACTCTCCTGCGCGCGCTCGACCTCCGCCTGCTCGTAGGCGGTGACCAGGTCGACGTAGCCGGGCACGGTGGCCAGCAACTCGCTGTGCGTGCCCCGGGCGAGCACCCGTCCCTGCTCCACGTAGACGACCTCGTCGGCGAGCGCGATGGTGGCCCGGCGGTACGCCACCACGAGGATCGACGCGACCGGCACCCCCGGCTCGGCCGTCGACGACCGCAGCCCGGCCAGGATGGCCGCCTCCACCCGCGGATCCACCGCGCTCGTCGCGTCGTCGAGCACCAGCAGGCGCGGCCGGCCGGCCAGCGCGCGGGCCAGGGTGAGCCGCTGCCGCTGCCCGCCGGAGAGCGACGTGCCCCGCTCGCCGACCATGGTGTCCAGACCGTCGGGCAGCGCGGCGACGAACCCGTCCGCCTCGGCCAGCCGCAGCGCCGCCCAGACGGCCTCGTCGTCGATGCCCGCCCGGTCGAGGGCGATGTTGGCGCGTACCGAGTCGTCGAAGACGAACGGCACCTGGGCGACCAGCGCCACCGTGCCGGCCAGCGAGGCGGCGGTCAGCTCGCGCACGTCCACCCCGTCCAGGGCGACGGTGCCGGAGTCCGGGTCGACGAGGCGTACCGCCAGCGAGGCGATTGTGGACTTGCCGGCGCCGGTGGGCCCGACCAGTGCCACCGTCCGACCGGCTGGCACCGTGAAGCCGACCTCACCGAGGACCTGTGCGCCGACCTCGTGCGCCTCGGCCGGCGGGTAGGAGAAGTGCACGTCACTGAAGGTGAGGGTGGCCGGGCCGGAGCTGGCCGGGTCCAGCACACGCTGCCCGTACGGCATCTCGCCGGTGGCGTCGAGCACCCGGCGCACCCGGTCCCAGCCGGCGACGCTGCGCGGCAGCTCGGCCAGGACCCACCCGATGGCCCGGACCGGAAAGGCCAGCACGGTGAAGAGGAAGGCGACGCTGACCAGCTCGGTGACGCTGATGGCGCCCTGGCGCAGCCGGAACGCCCCGACCACCAGGACGGCGAGGGTGCCGATGCTGGGCAGCGTCTCCAGCAGCGGGTCGAAGATGCCGCGCAGCCGGCCGACCGCGATCAGCGAGTCGCGCAGCTCACCGGCGCGGCCCGCGAACCGGGCGGTCTCCTGGGCCTCGCGGCCCATCGTCTTGACCACCAGGGCGCCGTCGAAGCTCTCGTGGGCGATACCGCTGACCTCGGCGCGCAGCCGCTGCGCCCGGGCCTGGCGGGGCGCCATCCGGCGGGAGTAGACGACGTTGAGCGCGAACAGCGCGGGGAAGACCGCGAGCCCGACCAGGGCCAGCGCCCAGTCGGTGGCGAAGAGCGACACGATCGCGCCGACGAGCATCACCACCGTGCCGACGGCGAACGGCAGCGGCGCGATCGGGTACCAGGCCGCCTCCACGTCCGAGTTGGCGTTGGACAGCAGGGTGCCGGTGGAGTTGCGGTGGTGCCAGGACAGCGGCAGCTCCAGGTAGCGACGGGTGACCCGGCGACGGTAGGAGGCCTGGAGGCGGTACTGCATGTAGCCGGCACCGAGCCGACGCCCGAAGATGCCCGCCACCCGCAGCACGCTGATCCCGAACAGCGCGGCCGCGGCCAACGCCAGGGTGCCGGCACCCACCTCGCCGCGGGCGATGGCCGGTAGCGCCACCTCGCCGATGACCGTCCCGACCACCCGCGCGCTGACGATGATCATCCCGCCGAACAGCACGCTGCCGACGACCGCGACCGTGAAGATCCGGGGTTGCTCGCGGATCGCCTGCCGCAGGACGCCCAGCCCTCGGCTGAGCACGTCCCGACTTGTCTTGCTCGCCACGCTTTCCCCCGCCGTAAGCCGCAATTATCTCCCTCATCCTTACCGGTCCGGGCCAGCGCTGCCGACCCGGACCGGATATGTCGACCGTCACGTACCGGGTGGTGACGAGCGGTCGGCGACGAGCCGGCGACTGGTGTCGCGCGCCGACGAGCCAGCGGGCCTACGATCGGCGCATGCCGCGGTACGCCCGAGCCGAGCGCGAGGCGCTGGCCGATCTCCTGCTGGCCCTCGGGCCGGACGCCCCGACGATCAACGAGGGGTGGGCGACCCGTGACCTCGCCGCGCACCTGGTGCTGCGGGAACGCCGCCCGGACGCCGCCGGCGGGATCATGCTGCCGCCGCTGCGCGGCTACGCCGAACGGGTGCGTCGCCGACTCGCCGCGCGGCCCTACCCGGAGTTGGTGGCGCAGGTACGACGGCCGCCGCTGTGGAGCCCGGTCAGCAACCCCCTGACCGACGAGTTGGCCAACATGATGGAGTTCTTCATCCATCACGAGGACGTGCGGCGGGCCAGCTCCGGATGGCAACGGCGCGACCTGCCCGCCGGTCTGCAGAGCGCCCTGTGGAAGCGTGCCGCCCCGCTGGCCCGGCTGACCCTGCGCCGCTTTCCGGCGGACCTGTACGTGCAGGCGCCCGGCCACGGCGAGATCTCCGTCGGTCGGGGTGGGGAGCCGCTGCGGTTGGTCGGCGCCCCCGCCGAACTGGTCCTGTTCCTGTCCGGCCGGCAGCGGGTGGCGAAGGTCCAACTGGACGGGCCGACGGACGCCGCGCGTCGGCTACGCGCCGCCAAGCTGGGCATGTGACTCCCTGAGCTGAAGCGGTCACAAGTCAAGTGTGGCGTTCCCCACACCCAGCGAAAAACGCCGATGTCCCCTCCCGTACGCTTCACCGCGCCGCTCCGCGCTGGGCGGTACGAAGTGGGGGCGCACTGTGCGGAATTTCGCGATTTCGGCGCTGCGGGAGCCCCCTTTTCGTGCGGGGCGCCACGCGGCTGCCGAGCAGGTGGGGAGCGAGAGCGTCGAGTGGGCGCGGGCGTTCGGGCTGGTCGATTCCGGCCAGCGTGTGCGTCGACTGCAACGGGCCGACGCCGCCGGCCTGTCCGGCCGTGCCTGCCCGGACGGGTCGCTGGACGGGCTGCGCCTGCTCACCGACCTGATCAGTTGGCTCTTCGTCATGGACGACGCCTGCGACGAGGACGGCCTCGGCGCCGATCCGGCCCGGCTGGGGCCGGCGATCAGCACCCTGATCGACGTGCTGGACCGCTGCGGCGACCCGGACGTCGTACCGCCCGCCGTCGGGCCGCTCGGTGACGCGCTGCACGACCTGTGCCGCCGCACCCGGCTGCACGACAATCCGGCCCTGCTGTTGCGGTTCGTCAGCCAGATGCGGGAGTACCTGCTGGCGTTGCTCTGGGAGGCGGCCAACCGGGAGCGTCGGCGGGTACCCGAGGTGGCGGAGTACGTCCAGCTGCGGCGACACATCGGTGGCGTACGCCCGTGCCTCACACTCACCGACCTGGCGGCGGCCCAGCCACTTGGGTCGACCCAGCACGCCCATCCGGCGCTGGTCACCCTGGAGCTGCTGGCGGTGGACCTGGTGTGCTGGTGCAACGACCTCTTCTCCTACGGCAAGGAGAGCCAGGTGGACTCGGACGCGCACAACCTGGTGACGGTCCTCGCTCGCGCCAGCGGCGCGGACGAGGCGAGCGCGCTGCGGGCCGCGGCGGACCAGTTCAACCAGGGGCTGGCCGCGTACCTCGATGTCGAGAAGGCGCTGCTGGCCGACGGGGGCGACGGCATGCGCCACGCGCTCGCGGCACGGCGGAACTGGGTCCGTGCCACCTACGACTGGTCAGTCGTTGCCGACCGGTACGCCTGATTCGACCGTACCGGTTCGGCGGCTGGAACGGCCGGACGATCACCGGGGCTAGCCGACGCACCGCGCCAGGCAATACTCTTCGGTAACCATCATGACGTGACGACCGTCACGCCACCACCCCCGAAGGCGGCTACAGCGATGGCTCTCGATGTACCGTACCGTTCCATCCCGGACATGTTTCTCAAGCGCGTGGCGGCCACCCCCGACCGGCCCGCGTTCGCGTCCCCGAACGCCGACGACTCGGGGCCGGTCTGGTTGACCTGGGCGCAGGTCGGCCAGCGCGCCAAGGCGGTCGCCGCCGGCCTGCACGGCCTGGGCGTCGGCCAGGAGGACCCGGTCGCGATCCTCGCCAACACCCGGCTGGAATGGGTGATCGCCGACCTCGGCATCATGTGCGCCGGCGGCGCGACCACCACCGTCTACCCGACCACCGAGCCGGCCGACGCGACGTACATCATCGCCGACTCCGGATCGAGGGTGCTGTTCGCGGAGAACCCGACCCAGGCGGCGAAGATCGCCGGGGCGACGCTGCCCGCGCTCACCCACGTGGTGCTCCTCGACGGCGCCGTCGATCCGAACGCCCCGGTCGCGCAGTTGACGCTCGCCGACCTGGAGGAGCGCGGCACCCAGGCGCTGGCCGCCGAGCCGGAGCTGATCGACATGCTGGTGGCCGGCATCGGCCCGGACCACCTGGCCACGCTGATCTACACCTCCGGCACCACCGGTCAACCCAAGGGCGTCGAGCTGCTGCACGGCGGCTGGTGCTGGGAGGCCGTGGCGCAGGCGGAGGTCGGGCTGCTGCGCGACGACGACCTGCAGTACCTGTGGCTGCCGCTGGCCCACTCGTTCGGCAAGACCCTGCTCTGCGGCGCCATCCACGTCGGCCTGCCCACCTACGTCGACGGGCGGGTGGACAGGCTGGTCGACCTCCTCTCGGTCATCCGCCCGACGCTGATGTGCGGCGCTCCCCGGGTGTTCGAGAAGGTCTACAACAAGGCCGTGACCACCGCGCAGGGCGCCGGCGGCGCGAAGGCGAAGATCTTCGCCTGGGCCGTCGGCGTCGGCAAGGAGAAGGTCACCCTGGAGCAGGCCGGCAAGCCGGTGCCGGGCGGGTTGAAGCTGCGCTACGGGCTGGCCGAGAAGCTGGTGTTCAGCAAGCTCCAGGCCCGGCTGGGCGGCCGGATGCGGGTACTGGTGTCCGGCGCCGCGCCGCTCAGCCCGGAGATCGCCACCTTCTTCGCCGCCGCGAACCTGCCGATCTCCGAGGGCTACGGCCTGACCGAGACCAGCGCCGGCAACTTCGTCAACCCCCCGGCCGGTCTGCGGATCGGCACCGTGGGCCGGGCGATGGGCGACCTGGAGTGCAAGATCGACACCGACGGGGAGATCCTGGTGCGGGGTCGGCCGGTGATGCGTGGCTACCACAACCTGCCGGAGGAGACCGCCGCCTCGTTCACCGAGGACGGCTTCTTCCGTACCGGCGACATCGGCACCCTCGATGAGCAGGGCTACCTGCGGATCACCGACCGCAAGAAGGACCTGGTCAAGACCTCGGGCGGCAAGTACATCGCGCCCTCGCACATCGAGGGGATGTTCAAGGCCATCTGCCCGTACACCTCGCAGGCGGTCGTCGTCGGTCAGGCCCGCAACTTCTGCACGATGCTTGTCACCCTGGACCCGGACGCGATCCGGGGTTGGGTCGCCGGCGGACCGCTCGAAGGACGCAGCTACACCGAGATCGTCGCGTCGGCGGAGGCCCAGACGATGGTCGAGGAGTACGTCGCCCAGCTCAACGCCAAGCTCAACCGCTGGGAGACGATCAAGAAGGTCGCCATCCTGCCGCGTGACCTGACGATCGAGGACGGCGAGATCACCCCGTCGTTGAAGATCAAGCGGCGTGGTGTGGAGAGCAACTTCGCGGGCGAGATCGACAAGATGTACGCCGGCACCCTCGCCGAGCTGTGACGGGTCGCCGGTGGCCCCGCACCCACGCTCGGGTGCGGGGCCACCGGCGTTCGTGGCGGCGGGGCGCTCAGGCGATGACGGCCGGCTCCCGCCACCGCTGCGGCCCGGTCCGGTCCAGGTCGTAGCGGACCGCCGCGATCCGCCCGACGGCCTCCACCAGGTCTGCGGCGGGCAGGGTGAACGGCAGCCGCAGGAAGCGCTCCAGGGTGCCGTCCAGGCCGAACCGGGGGCCGGGCGCCAGCCGTACGCCAACCTCCTCGGCGGCCCGCGCCAGCGCGCTGGAGACCGGGCCGTCCAACTCGGCCCAGAGGGTCACGCCACCGGTCGGCACGGTGACCCGCCAGTCCGGCAGCCGGTGCGCCAGCGCGCCGAGCAGGGCGTCGCGCTGGCCGGTCAACTGGACGCGGCGGTCGGCGACGATGGCGTCGGCGTCGGCGAGCAGGTGCACCGCGACCAGTTGGTCCAGCACCGGGCTGGCCATGTCCACCCCGACCCGGACGGCGGCCAGCCGCTGTACCTGGGGCGCGGAGGCGCGCACCCAGCCGATCCGCAGGCCACCCCAGTAGGACTTGCTCATCCCCCCGATGCTGATCACCCGACTGTGCCGGTCGTAGACGGCGACCGGGGGCGGCACCTCGGTGCCGTCCAGCGCGAGATCCACGAACGACTCGTCGACGATCAGGTCGGTGCCGACCGCGTGGACGGCGGCCACCACACGCTCACGAAGCGCGGCGGGCATCAGGTGCCCCGTCGGATTCTGGAACTCCGGGATCAGGTAGGCCAGCATGGGCCGGGTCTGCCGGAGACTGCCCAGCAGCAGGTCGGGCTCCCAACCACCGCCGTCGGTGGCCAGGCCGTGGGTGGTGATCCGGGCCCGTCGGCCGGCCAGCGCGGCGAGGGCGTTGGGATAGGTCGGGGACTCGACCAGGACGTTGCCGCCGGGGGCCAGCGCGAGTCGCAACACCAGGTCCAGGGCGTGCTGCGTGCCGCTGGTGACCATGATCTGGTCGGCCGACGTCGGCAGACCCCGAGCCGTGTACACGCCGGCCACCGCCTCACGCAGCTCGATGATGCCGGTCGGGTGGTAACCGGCCCCGCCCAGGTATCGGGGCAGGTCCTCGGCTGCCGCACGGGCGGCCGTGAGGAGTTGCGGCGGGGCGGCCAGCGCGGCGACGCCGAGGTCGAGCATGTCCCGGTCGTCGAGCGGGGTCCACAGGCCGGTGCTGGCGACCCGGTGGTTGCCGGGCAGCATCGTCCAACTGCCGGCCCCCCGGCGGCTGGCCAGGTGCCCGGTCTCCCGCAGTTGCCGGTACGCGGCGGTGACCGTGGTCCGGCTGATCCGCAGCGCCTCGGCCAGCTCCCGTTCGGCCGGGAGCCGGACGCCCAGCGGCAACCGGGCGTCGGCGAGCAGACCGCGCACCGCGCCGGCCAGCGCCGCGTAGTCGGGGCTGCGCCGTCGGCCTGGCAGGGCGTGCCACTGACCGAGCAGACGGGCCAATTGGACGCCGCGCACCTGCCCAGCCATGACCACTCCTCGAATATTGGCTTCTTCCTCGACGAGGATTGGCACCTACAGTGGCATGCATGGCACTGATTGGCAATCTGCGGGAGCGGCCGGTCCGGCGGCTGGTCCAGCTCTACCTCGGGCTCGCCCTCTACGGCGTCAGCATGGCCCTGATGATCCGCTCCCACCTGGGCCTCGACCCCTGGGACGTGTTCCACCAGGGGCTGTCCAAGCTGACCGGCCTCTCCTTCGGCACCGTCACCATCGCCGTCGGCGCGCTGGTGCTGCTGCTCTGGATCCCCCTGCGGCAGCGGCCCGGCCTCGGCACGGTCAGCAACGTCGTGGTGATCGGTCTGGTCGTCGACGCCACCCTGGCCCTGCTGCCCGCGGGTGGCCCGCTCGGCGTCCGGATCGCGATGCTGGTCACCGGGATCGTCGCCAACGGCGCCGCCACCGCCCTCTACCTCGGCGCCCGGCTGGGGCCCGGCCCCCGCGACGGCCTGATGACCGGGTACGTGGCCCGCCGGCCCGGCCGCTCGGTCCGGCTGGTGCGCACCGTCATCGAGGTCACCGTGCTGGCGCTCGGCTGGCTCCTCGACGGCACCGTCGGTGTGGGCACCGTCGCGTACGCGCTGGCCATCGGGCCGTTGGCCCAGTTCTTCATCCCGCTGTTCGCCGTGCCGGAGGGCACCGCGCCGGACAGCGCCGCGCCGCCGCCCGGTAACGCCGCGCCGGCCACCCCCGCCGCCTGAATCCTCACCGACCGTCCGCGAACCGGTACGTGGTGGTGGTGCCGCGTACCGGATGGGAGGGTGGGTGTTCCCTTCCGCGACGCGCGCCGTCATCATCTCTGCATGGGGGAGAACGGTTGGCGCTGGACGGACGCCTGGATCTTCGTGTCGCTGGTCATCGCGAGCGGAGCCGGCCGGCACCGTCGGTCGGCGACGAGTCGCCGGCCGGAGGGGGTCCGCCTGACCGATGTGCTCTCCACCGCAGACCACCTCAACCACGCGATTCCGCAGCGGCACGAGGTGGAGGCCGCGGTCCAGCGGCTGGTCGGGGCCGGGTTGGTGAGTGTCGTCGACGGTTGGTTCCTGATCACCGCCGAGGGTGAGCAGCTCTGGCGCACCCGCCCGCGCGCCGGCGTGGCGACCATGGTGGACACCGTGCAGGGCGTGCTGACCCGCCGACACGCGCCCGGCAGCGCCGACTGGAGCCTGGACGAGGCCGACCACGCCGCGGCCGTCCAGGAGTACGCCGTCCGGTCGATCCCCACGCCCCGCCGGTCACCCGAGGGGCACTCCGGCGGGCACTGACCGGCTCAGCGCACCGGGTGGCCGCTGTCCCGCAGTGCGTCCTTGACCTCGGCCACGGTCAGCTCGCCGAAGTGGAAGACACTGGCGGCGAGCACCGCGTCCGCGCCCGCACCGATCGCGGGCGGAAAGTGGGCCACCTCGCCGGCACCCCCGCTGGCCACCACCGGCACGTCCACGACCGCCCGTACCGCGGCGATCAGCTCCAGGTCGAACCCGGCCTTGGTGCCGTCGGCGTCCATCGAGTTGAGCAGGATCTCCCCCGCACCCAGCTCGGCCCCCCGCTGCGCCCACCACACCGCGTCGATGCCCGTTCCCCGCCGGCCGCCGTGCGTGGTGACCTCGAACCCGCTGGGGGTGATGTCGGTCGGCGCCCGGCGCACGTCGAGGGAGAGCACCAGCACCTGCCGGCCGAACCGGTCGGCTATCTCGGCGATCAACTCCGGCCGGGCGATGGCGGCGGTGTTCACGCCGACCTTGTCCGCGCCCGCGCGCAGCAGCGTGTCGACGTCGGCGACCTGCCGGACCCCGCCCCCGACGGTCAGCGGGATGAAGACCGACTCGGCGGTGCGGCGCACCACGTCGAGCATGGTGCCCCGATCGCTGGAGGACGCGGTGACATCGAGGAAGGTCAGCTCGTCCGCCCCGGCCCGGTCGTACGCGGCGGCCAACTCCACCGGGTCACCGGCGTCGCGCAGGTCGAGGAAGTTGACCCCCTTGACCACCCGCCCGGCGTCCACGTCGAGACAGGGGATCACCCGTACCGCCACCGTCATGCCGCCACCCTATCCTCCGCGCGAGGCGCGACGGCCGACCCGACCGGGCCGACCGCCGCGCACCACGTGCCGTTCAGACACGAACGAGCATCTTGCCCAGGTTCTCGCCGCGCAGCAGGCCGAGGAACGCCGCCGGGGCGTTCTCGATGCCGTCGACGACCGTCTCGTCGTAGGACAGCGTGCCCTCGCGCAGCCAGCCGGCGACGTCACTGACGAACTCCGCCCGCACGTTGTTGTGGTCGTTGACCAGGAAGCCGCGCAGGGTGAGCCGCTTGCCGATGACCAGCGCCAGGTTGCGCGGCGCGGCGGGCGGCTCGGTGGCGTTGTACTGCGAGATCATGCCGCAGATCGCGGCCCGGCCGTGCAGGTTCATGGCCGAGATCGCCGCCTCCAGGTGGTCGCCGCCGACGTTGTCGAAGTAGACGTCGACACCGTCCGGGGCGGCCGCCCGCAACGACTCACGGACCGGCCCGTCGTGGTAGTCGAAGGCGGCGTCGAAGCCCAGCGCCCGCAGCCGCTCGACCTTGGCGGCCGAGCCGGCGCTGCCGATGACCCGGCCCGCGCCCTTGAGCTTGGCGATCTGGCCCACCAGGCTGCCGACCGAGCCGGCCGCGGCGGAGACGAAGACCGTCTCGCCGGGCTTCATCGCGGCGACCTCCAGCAGACCGGCGTACGCGGTCAGCCCGGGCATGCCGAGCACGCTGAGGTACGCGCTGACCGGTGCCAGGCTCGGGTCGACCGGCCGGGCGGCGCTGGCGTCGAGCAGCGCGTACTCCCGCCAGCCCAGCCCGTGCAGGACCGTGGTGCCGACGGCGACGTCGGCCGACTCGCTGGCCACCACCTCGCCGATCGCCGCGCCGTCGAGCGGGGCGTCGAGGGCGAACGGCGGCACGTACGACTTGACGTCGTTCATCCGTCCCCGCATGTACGGGTCGACGGACAGGTACTGGTTGCGGACCACGATCTGGCCCGGTCCGGGCGTCGGGACGTCGGTCTCGACGAGCCGGAAGGTGTCCTCGGTGGGCCAGCCCTGCGGGCGGCTGGCCAGGTGGATCTCACGATTGCCGGTCACGGGGTGGTCGTCCTCTCGTCCGCGGATGGGGGCCTGGGTCCGCGACGTCACGCGGCCGAGGTCTCGCGGACGGTCAGCGCGACGTCGATGTTGCCGCGGGTGGCGTTGGAGTACGGGCAGACCTGGTGGGCCTGCTCGACGATCTGCTCGGCGGTCTCGCGGGAGACGGCGGGCAGGTCGACGACGAGCCGTACGGTGAGCCCGAACCCGCCACTGCCGTTCGGGCCGATGCCGACCTCGGCGGCGACGACGGAGTCGCTCACGTCGGCCTTGGCGCGGCGGCCCACCAGTCGCAGGGCGCTGTGGAAGCAGGCCGCGTAGCCGGCGGCGAAGAGCTGCTCGGGGTTGGCGGCCCCACCGGCGCCACCCATCTCCTTCGGCACGGCCAGGTCGAGCGCGAGAGTGCCGTCGGAGGTCTCGACGTGGCCGTCGCGGCCATCGCCGCTGGCGGTCGCGGACGCGGTGTAGAGAACCTGCATGAGAGTCACTGCTCCTTCTGTCGGTGGATGGTCTCGGTGACCCGGGTGAGCGTGTCGCGCAACGCGACCAGCTCGCCGAGGCCCAGCCCGGTGGCCTGTGCGATGCGCAGCGGGACCTCGCAGAGCTGCTCGCGCAGCGCCTGACCCTGCTCGGTGAGGACGACCTCGACCCGCCGCTCGTCGCGGGCCGACCGCCGCCGCACCACCAGCCCGGCCCCCTCCAGTCGCTTGAGCAGCGGGGAGAGCGTGCCGGAGTCCAGTCGCAGCTCGGCGCCCAGCTCGGACACCGCGGGGGCGTCGTCGGGGCGCTCCCAGAGCACCAGCAGCACCAGGTACTGCGGGTAGGTCAGCCCGACCTCGTCGAGGATCGGCCGGTAGACGTCGGTCAGGGCGCGCGACGCGGCGTAGAGCGCGAAGCACACCTGCCGGCGCAACACCAGGTCATCGGTCACCGGTGAACCGTAGCCCACAATTAAGTTGTGCACAACTTATCGGGCTGCGGGCCAGCCAGCAGGCCGGTCGGGCGCGTACCTCAGCGATCGCCGAGGTACGCCTCCAACTCCACCTCGACCAGGTGCTCCGGATCCAGCAGACCGGCCACCACCACAAGCGTCGCCGCCGGCCGCACCGCGCCGAAGACCGCGTTGTGCGCCCGGCCCACCTCGTCGGCGTGCAACCGGTCCGTCACGTACATCCTGGTCCGGACCACGTCGCCCGGCCCCGCACCCACCTCGGCGAGCGCGTCCAGCCCGATCCGCAGCGCCTGCGCGGTCTGCGCGGCGGCGTCACCGACGTGCACCACCCGACCGTCCACCGTCGCCGTGCAGCCGGCCGTGAAGGCCCGATCGCCGGCCCGGACCACCCGCGAGTAGCCGTAGTGCTGCTCCCACGGGCCACCCGAGGAGAGCCGGGTGACCGTCACACCTCGGCCAGGGTCCGCAGCGCCTCGGCCACCGTGAAGGCACCCGCGTAGAGCGCCTTACCGGCGATCACGCCCTCCACCCCGATCGGCTCCAGGGTCGCCAACGCCCGCAGGTCGTCAAGCGTGGACACCCCACCGGAGGCGATCACCGGCCGGTCGGTGCGGGCACACACCTCGCGCAACAGGTCCAGGTTCGGACCGCGCATCGTGCCGTCCTTGGTGATGTCGGTGACCACGTACCGGCTCGCGCCGGCCTTGTCCAGCCGCTCCAGCACCTCGTACAGGTCACCGCCGTCACGCGTCCAGCCCCGCGCGGAGAGGGTGTGACCCCGCACGTCCAAGCCGATGGCGACCCGGTCGCCGTACTCCCCCACCACCCGGTCACACCACACCGGGTCCTCCAGCGCCGCGGTGCCGATGTTCACCCGGGCCGCCCCGGTGCCCAGCGCCGCCCGCAGCGACTCGTCGTCCCGGATACCGCCGGACAGCTCCACCTTCACGTCCAACTGCCGCACCACCTCGGCGAGCAGGTGCGCGTTCGTGCCCCGGCCGAAGGCCGCGTCCAGGTCGACCAGGTGGATCCACTCCGCGCCGTCCTGCTGCCAGGCCAGCGCCGCGTCCAACGGCTCGCCATAGATGCTCTCGCTTCCGACGGCGCCCTGCACGAGCCGGACGGCCCGGCCGTCGGCGACGTCCACAGCGGGTAACAGGGTGAGGCTCAACGTCTTCTCCTCGATCAGGTACGACGGTCCAGGGCGATCACGACGATCGCCGGCAGTACGAGCAGCAACAACACGATCAGCGCGATACGCAACGCCAGGTTGTCGACGAACGACCAGATCAGAATCAGCGCCGCACCGGTGAGCAGCACGATGGCGGCCCGCTCACCCCGGGTGTGCCGGGCCAGTCGCCCGGAGCGGCCCCGGCGCAGCCGAGGGGTCAACCGGCGGACCACCGCGCGACGACGCTGCCGGCGTGCCACCCGACGCTGCCGGACCGCCCGCTCCCGGGCCTGCTCCGCCTCCCGCTCGGCCCGCCGGCGGGCCCGTTCCCGGCTCACCGCGACGCCCCCGAGACGGGCGTCGGACACCGACGCTCAGCCACCGGTGGGCAGCGTGGCGAGCCAGTTGCGCAGCAGCGCGGCACCGGTGTCGGCGGACTTCTCCGGATGGAACTGGGCCGCCGAGAGGGGACCCCGCTCCACCGCGGCGACGAAATCCGTGTCGTGGTGGGCGGTGGTCACCACGGCGCCGGCAGCGGCCAGCGCCGCCGGGTCGCCCATCGCGTACGAGTGGACGAAGTAGAACCTGCTCTGCTCGGTCAGCCCGGCGAAGAGCACCGACTCCGCAGGCGGCCGGACCGTGTTCCAGCCCATGTGCGGCAACCTGGTGGCGGCCAGTCGGGTCACCCCGCCGGGCAGCAACCCCAGCCCCTTGGTCACCACGCCGTGCTCCTCGCCGTGCTCGAAGAGCACCTGCATACCCACACAGATGCCGAGCACCGGCCGGCCGGCGGCGACCCGCTCGGCAATCACCGGACCGGCGCCTAGCGCCTCGATCCCGGCCATGCACGCGGCGTACGCCCCCACCCCCGGCACCACCAGACCGTCGGCGGCAGCCGCGGCGGCCAGATCGTCGGTCACCCGGACGTCCGCGCCGGCGGCGGCCAACGCCCGCTCCGCCGAGCGCAGGTTGCCCGAGCCGTAGTCGAGCACCACCACGGCGCTCACGCGTCGCCCCCCGGCAGCAGCCGCAGCACCCCGGCGACCGTGGCGAGCACCGCGAGCACCGCGGTGATCAGCACAGCCACCTTCGGCGCGCCCTGGCGGTACAGCGACCAGGTGCCACCGACCAGCACCCCGGCCAGGATCAGCAGCAACGTCGGCAACGCGGCACCCATCAGAGCCACCCCCGAATCGCGACTGCGGGGCTCCGCTTCGCTGCACTCCTCGCGCTCATCAGAGCGCGCCCTTCGTGCTGGGAATCGCCCCGGCCGAACGGGGGTCGATGGAGGTGGCCTCGCGCAGCGCGCGGGAGACCGCCTTGAACTGTGCCTCCACCACGTGGTGCGCGTCCGGGTGACCGCCCGGCCGGGCCGCCCGCAGCACGTCGACGTGCAACGTGACCCGGGCCGCCTGGCCGAAGGACTCCCAGATGTGCCGGGTCATGCTCGTCGCGTAGACCGGCCCGATGTACGGGGCCAGCGCCGGCTCGTCGTGCACCACGTACGGCCGACCGGACAGGTCCACCGCGGCCCGGACCAGCACCTCGTCCATCGGCACGGTCGCCGAACCGTACCGCCGGATGCCGGCCTTGTCGCCCAGCGCCTGGTCGAACGCGGCACCCAGGGCCAGGGCGGTGTCCTCGATCGTGTGGTGCGCGTCGATCTCCAGGTCACCCACGGTGCGTACGGTCAGGTCGAAGCCGCCGTGCCGGGCGATCTGGTGCAGCATGTGGTCGTAGAAGCCGACCCCGGTGCTGATCTCGGCGGCACCGTTGCCGTCGAGGTCGATCTCGACGAGGACCTTGGTCTCCTTGGTGATCCGCTCCACCCGGGCGGTCCGACTCATTGCGAAGTCTCCATTGCAGAAAGGAAGGCGTCGGTCTCGGCCGAGGTGCCCGCGGTCACCCGCAGCCAGCCGGGCAGGCCCACGTCGCGGACCAGCACCCCCTGCGCCAGCAGGGCGTGCCAGACGGTGGTCTGGTCGCCGCCCACCTCGAAGAGCACGAAGTTGGCGTCGCTGTCGGCGACCCGCAACCCACGCTCGCGCAGCGTCGCCACGATCCGATCCCGCTGCACCATGATCGCGCTCACCGTACCGAGGAGGGCGTCGCGGTGGGTCACCGCAGCGCGGGCGGCGGCCTGGGTCAGCGTGGACAGATGATACGGCAGTCGAACGAGCTGCACCGCTTGCACCACCGCGGGGTCGGCGGCCAGGTAACCCAGCCGCCCGCCGGCGAAGCCGAAGGCCTTGCTCATCGTCCGGGTGACCACCAACCGGGGGTGGCCGGGCAGCACCGCGAGGGCGCTGACCGTCCCGGGCCGGGCGAACTCGGCGTACGCCTCGTCGACGACCACCATCCCCGGCGCGACGTCGAGCACCCCGGCGATCACCGCCGGGTCCAGCGCCGTGCCGGTGGGGTTGTTCGGCGAGCAGAGGAACACCACGTCGGGGCGGTGCTCCCGGACCTGGGCGACCGCCTCCCCGACGGTCAGACCGAAGTCGACGCCGCGCCGCGCGGGCACCCACCGGGTGCCGGTGCCGAGGGCCAGCAGCGGGTGCATCGAGTACGCCGGAACGAAACCGAGCGCGCTGCGCCCCGGCCCACCGAACGCCTGCAACAGCTGCTGCTGGATCTCGTTGGAGCCGTTGGCCGCCCACACCTGCTCGACGGTGAGCCCGTGCCCGAGATATGCGGCCAGGTCGGTGCGGAGCGCCACCGCGTCCCGGTCCGGATAGCGGTTCAACTCGCGCAGCTCGGCCGCGAGCGCCTTGCCGATCGCCTCGACCACCGGCTCCGGCACCGGGTGGGAGTTCTCGTTGGTGTTCAGCCGCACCGGCACGTCCAGCTGCGGCGCCCCGTACGGCGACAGCCCCCGCAGGTCGTCGCGGATCGGCAGGTCCGCCAGGCCACTCACGCCGACTCACCCGGAAAACGCGCCTGGACCGCCTGGCCGTGCGCCGGCAGGTCCTCCACGTTGGCCAGGGTGACCACGTGCGGGGCCACCTCCCGCAGAGCGGTCTCGGTGTACTCGATCAGGTGCACCCCGCGCAGGAACGACTGCACCGACAACCCGGAGGAGTGCCGGGCGCAGCCGCCGGTGGGCAGCACGTGGTTGGACCCGGCGCAGTAGTCACCGAGCGACACCGGCGACCAGGCGCCCACGAAGATCGCTCCGGCGTTGCGGACCCGCAGCGCCCACTCCCGGGCGTCGACCGTCTGGATCTCCAGGTGCTCGGCCGCGTACGCGTCGACCACCCGCAGCCCCGCCTCCAGGTCGTCGACCAGGACCACGCCGCTCTGCTCACCTGTCAACGCGGTGGTGACCCGGTCGGCGTGCTTGGTCGCCGGCACCTGCCGGGCCAACTCCCGCTCGACCGACTCGACGAGCGTCAGCGACGGGGTGACCAGCACACTCGCGGCGAGCGGGTCGTGCTCGGCCTGACTGATCAGGTCGGCGGCGACGTGCGCCGGATCGGCCGTGTCGTCGGCCAGGATGGCGATCTCGGTCGGCCCGGCCTCGGCGTCGATGCCGACCACGCCGCGCAGCAGCCGCTTGGCGGCGGTCACCCAGATGTTGCCGGGGCCGGTGATCAGGTCGACCGGGTCGCACCGCAGCTCACCCAACGGGTCGACCGCCGCGCCGTACGCCAGCATCGCCACCGCCTGGGCACCGCCCACGGCGTACACCTCGTGGACGCCGAGCAGCGCGCACGCGGCGAGCACCCGGGCGTCGGGCAGGCCGCCGTTGTCCTTCTGCGGCGGGCTGACCACCACCAGCGACCGCACCCCGGCCGCCTGGGCGGGCACCACGTTCATCACCACCGTCGACGGGTACATCGCCAGGCCGCCGGGCACGTAGAGGCCGACCCGGTCGACCGGCAGCCAGCGCTCGGTGACCGTGCCGCCGGGCACCACCTGCGTGACGTGGTCGGCGCGCCGCTGGTCGTCGTGCACCCGGCGGGCTCGGGTGATCGACTCCAGCAGCGCGGCGCGCACGGCCGGGTCGAGCACCCCCTCGGCCTCGGTGATCGCCTCGACCGGCACCCGCAGCACCTCCGGGGAGATGCCGTCGAACCGCTCACTGGCCTCCCGGATCGCCGGGTATCCATGCTCGCGGACCGCCTCCACCAGAGGGCGGATCCGCTCGACGGCAACCGAGACGTCGAGCTGGGCACGGGGCAGCAGGCGGCGCGGGTCACCGAGACCGTTGCGCAGGTCGATCCGATTCAGCACCCTTGCGAGTCTAGGCGGCCGGCGCGGAGCGCACCCGAGCCGCCCGTCCGCCGGGACGGTGAGCCGGGCCACGCCTCCGGGGGCGAGATTGGTTAGGCTCGACGATGTGACCGCACGGCTGCCGGTGTTTCCGCTCGCAACAGTGCTCTTTCCCGGCTTGGTGCTGCCGCTGCACATCTTCGAGGAGCGCTACCGGGCGCTGGTGCGACACCTGGTCGACCTGCCCGAGGGTGCGCCACGTGAGTTCGGCGTGGTGGCCATCCAGGCCGGGTGGGAGGTCGCGCCCGCCGGTCCCGGCGCCCACGCCACGCCGAGCGCCGGCGCCGTCACCCTGCACGAGGTGGGCTGCACCGCCGAACTGCGCCAGGTGACCGAGCTGGCCGATGGTGGCTTCGACATCGTCACGGTCGGTCGGCGTCGCTTCCGGATCGCCGAGGTCGACGACAGCGCCGCGCCCTACCTGACCGCCGACGTGGAGTGGTTGCCCGACCCGGCCGGGCCGGACGAGGTGGCCGAGTTGCTGGCCGCCCGGGTGATCGCGGTGTTCCGGCAGTACCTCGGCCTGATCCGCTCCGACCCGGAGGAGATCTCCGAGCAACTGCCGGAGGACCCGACGGTGCTCTCCCACCTGGTGGCGGCGACCGCGGCGCTCACCGTCGACGACCGCCAGCGACTGCTGGCCATCGACGACACCGCCGCCCGGCTCCGCGCCGAGCTGCGGCTGCTCAACCGCGAGGCGGCTCTGCTTCGTCAGGTGCGGGCGGTGCCGGTGCCGCTGTCGGAGCTGGCGTCCCCGCCGACACCCAACTGAGATCGGCCGGCTCGGGTTCCGGGCGCAGCCCCGGCCACCGCGACCAGCCCGCCAGCAGCGTGTACATGATCGCGGCACCGAACGCCGGCAGCAGCAGGTTGCCGTGCGGCACCGGCAGCACGCCGAGCAGCCAGTCGACCCCACCGGCCCGCAGGTCCGCGGGCTTGGTGAAGGCCTGCCCGGCCGGGGCGGTGGCCAGCAGCCGGTCGAAGGTGGCCAGGCCGATGCGCCGACCCACCTGCCAGGCCACCGGTGCGGCGACCAACGCGCCGAGCACCGCGGCGAGCAACCCCACCGGACCGCGCCGACGCCGCAGCACGAACCACAGGGCGAGCGCGACCAGCAGCCCGAAGCCGAGCCCGAGCAGGCTGAACCACCCGTCCGCGGCGATCGGCTGCTCCGGTTGCGGGTCGGCGTAGATCGCCCCCTCGACGGTCTTGACCACCGGCGTGTCCGGCGCGAGCGCGGCCCAGAGCAGCCCGAACGGCACACCCAGCACGGCCAGCGCGAGCACGGTGCCCAGCACCGTCACGGCGGCGCGCAGCGGGCGGCGCGGCTCATCGAAGGTCAGCTCCAGAGAACTCTGGTACGCCCCCCCAGGGCCAGCGCCGGCCGACTGCTCACCCACCAGCGGCGGCTCGCCCGCTGACGGCGGCTCACCGACCGACGGTGTCGTGCCCGACGCTCGGGGCGGCGTGGATCGGTCGGGCTCGTCGGCGGGCCGCTCACGGTCGGGGTTGTCCGGGCTCACCCGATGATCCTCTCAGGCCCGGTGTCGGGCCGGAGCCCCGGTGGCGGCAGACCAGCTCACCGGGCGAACGGCTCCACCATCATCGCCGCGGCGCGCAGCCATGCCTGCCGGGTCTCCGGCTGGAGCTGGTGGTACTCGATCGACGACCCGGTCTCCAACGCCGGGTCGTACGGCACCACCGCCACCCCCCGGGTACGGGTGGCGAAGTGCCGCTCCAGGTCGTCCTGCAGGGGCGAGCGACCCGGGGTCGGGCAGGAGATGAGCGTGATCGCGTTGTCCGCCAGCTCGCCCATGCCCTCCTCGTGCAGCAGGTCGAGCATCCAGTCCGCGCTGAACGCCGCGTCCTCGCGGGGCACCGTGGTCACCACCAGTTGATCCGCGGCCTGCATCACCGTGCGCCAGTTGGGGCTCTCCACGTTGTTGCCGGTGTCCACGCACACCACGTCGTGGGTACGCCGCAGCAGCTCCAACACCCGCCGGACGGTGAACTGGTCGAGTCGCTGGGCGAAGCGCGGGCTCTCCTCGCCGGCCAGCACGTCGTACGAGCTGTCGGAGGCGTGCCGCAGGTAGTCGTCGAGCCGACCCAGCAGGGTCGAGCCCTCCAGGATCTCGATCTGGGCCAGGTCGGCAACCAGGTGTCGGATCGTCCGGGCGTGCCGGGCGCTGCCGGCGCGCAGTCCGAGGGTGCCGCGCAGCTCGTTGTCGTCCCAGGCCAGTACGCCCTGCCCGCGCACGCTGCCGACGGTGGCGGCGGCGAGCACGGTGGCGGTGGTCTTGTGCACGCCGCCCTTGGGGTTGGCGAAGGCGAACACGCGGGGCGTGCCCAGGTCGCGGCGGAGCACCCCGTTGGCCCGCTCCTGCTCCGGGTCGGCGCCCTGCGGACGCCACTCGACCCGGGCCGGGTAGGCGCGTTCGGCCACCGCCGAGCCGACCGACGGGCTGGGCGGCGGCACGACTGGCGGGGCAGGCGGGGGTGCGACAGGTGCGGCTGGCGGCGCGGCCACCGGGTAACCGGTCTCCGGCTGGTAGCCGGTCTCCAACAGCGCATACCGCGACTCCGCCGGCGGGTCACCCTGCCGATAGCCGTTGTCCAGCAGCGCGTAGCGGGACTGGGCGGGGTCGGGTGCGGGAGGCGGTGCCTCGGGCTCGGCCCGGTACGCCGGTTCCGCCTGGTAGCCCGGTTCCGCCTGGTAGCCCGGCTCGGCCCGGTACGCCGGCTCGGCCCGGTACGCCGGCTCGGGGCGGTAGCCCGGCTCCGCGCGGTAGCCCGGCTCGGCACGGTAATCCGGCTCGGGGCGATAACCCGGCTCGGGGCGATAACCCGGCTCGGCGCGGTAGCCCGGCTCGGCACGGTAATCCGGCTCGGCCCGATAGGTCGGCTCGGCGCGGAATTCAGGCTCCGCGCGGTAGTCAGGCTCGGCACGGTAGCCAGGCTCGGCACGGTAGCCAGGCTCCGCGCGGTAGCCAGGCTCGGCGCGGTAGTCCGGCTCCGCGCGATAGGTCGGCTCGCTCCGGTACGCCGGCTCCGAGCGGTAGTCCGGCTCGGCCCCGTAGGCGGGATCCGCCCGGTACGCCGGCTCGGCCCGATAGGCGGGGTCGACGCGGTAGGTCGCCTCGGCCCGGTAGGCGGGGTCCGCGCCGTACGGCGAGTCCGTCGGTTGCCCGACGGCCGGTGCCCGCCCGGCGTACCCGTTCGGGGCCGCACGCCGTGGCAGCGGGTCCGGCGGCGCCTCGTCGGCCCGCCGCTCCGGCTCGGTCTGCTCCGCGCCACGGCCGCCCAGCCGGGCGCGGTCCAACAACGCGCGCCACCGCGGCGCTGGTTCGGCCGGCCGGCCCCAGCCGGTCTCACTGCCCTCCACGGCCCGCCCTCCCAGCACCATCGATCTCCGTCTGACAGGCTACGAAGCAAACCCTATTCGGACCACACCTCAGAACGCACACCAGCCGACGCAGATCACGACGACGTGGGCGTCGGCGGTTCGTCGGCGGTGGTGATGTCCGGCGAGGTGGTGAGGCTCGGCGGGGGCGGCTCGGTGGGTTCCGCCGAGGACGGCGCTGGTAACGGAATCGTCACGACGGGTGCGGGTTCCGACGATTCGCCCACCGACGCCACGGGCTCGGGGGTGCCAGGTGCCGGCTCCGACAGTTGCGCCGGCGTCGGCTCGGGGCTCGGCCCGGTGTCGGCCGGCGGGCGCACCACGTCACGCTGCTCCGGCAGGGGCGGCGTGAAGACCGTGCGGTCCAGCCGGTACACCTCCGGGGCGGGGTCGACCGCCCGCACGTCCGGCCGGGTCGCCATGCCGCGCAACACCCCCGGCGCCGCTCGTACCACCGCCGCGTAGACGCAGGAGCAGCCGGAGCGGTACGCGGCCGCCTCGGCGGTCGCCACCTCGGCGCCGCTGGCGTAGCGCGCCCGCAACTCCCGCTCGCTGGCACCGTCGCCGTCGACCGCGGTGGCCCGGGCCCGGTAGTCGGCGGCTTCGGTCTCCTTGCGGGCCGCCACCTGGTCCATTCCGGCGACCACGTCGTCCGGCACCCGCATCGCGGGGATCCTGACGATCTCGGTCTGCCGCCCCGGCAGCGGGACCCGCCCGAAGACCGTCGAGACTCCGACATCGCCGAGCACCGTCGCCAGACGCTGCGGCGGCAGATACGCGACGAGTGTGACAAGAGCGTAGGTCCCGTCCTCGGCAGCCGGGGCGGACTGGGTGAGCGCGGCCAGGTCGGCGGCGGCGGACCGCAGGTAGCCGGGCACGGAGTCGCCGTCGGAGACTCCGACCCGGGTCACCTCGCCCACCGTCCGGTCGCCGAGCGGAGTCTCGTCGGCGGCCCAGAGCGCGGTGCCCAGCACCGCCGCCGCGGACAGCGCGGCCGCCCAGGTGAGCACCCCGGATCGGCTCGGCCGGTCGCCCAGCCGGGCCACGGCCCGGGTCAGCTGCGGCAGCAACCGTTGGTCCAGCTGCCGCAGCAGGTTGCCGGCGCGCACGGGCGGGATCCCCTCGTCGGATCGGTGTCGGGCGGTCGCCGCTCAGTCACGCAGGATCTGGAGCGCGCGGTCCAGGTCGTCAGGGTAGTCGCTGACGAACCGGACCTCGTCCCCCGTTCGGGGGTGCAGGAAGCTCAGTTCGCGGGCGTGCAGCCACTGTCGGGCCAGGCCGAGACGGGCCGAGAGGGTGGGGTCGGCACCGTAGGTCAGGTCACCCACGCACGGGTGCCGCATGGTGGAGAAGTGCACCCGGATCTGGTGGGTCCGACCCGTCTCCAGGCGGACGTCGACCAGGCTTGCCGCCGGGAACGCCTCCAGGGTGTCGTAGTGGGTGATGCTCGGCTTACCGCCGGAGACCACCGCCCAGCGGTAGTCGTGGCTGGGGTGCCTGTCGATCGGCGCGTCGACCGTGCCGCGCAGCGGGTCCAGGTGACCCTGCACCACCGCGTGGTAGCCCTTGTCCACCTCGCGGTACTTGAAGGCCCGCTTCAACGCCGTGTACGCCTGTTCGCTCTTGGCCACCACCATGATCCCGGTGGTGCCCACGTCGAGCCGGTGCACCACGCCCTGTCGCTCGGCGGCACCGCTCGTGGAGATGCGGTGCCCGATCGCGGCGAGGGCGCCGATCACGGTCGGGCCGGTCCACCCGGGGCTGGGGTGCGCGGCCACCCCCACCGGCTTGTCGACCACCACGATGTCGTCGTCGGCGTAGACCACCCGCAGGCCGGGCACCGCCTGCGGCACCACGGTCGGCGGGGCGACCGGGGCGGGCAGCGTGACGTCCAGCCAGGAGCCGGCCTTGACCTTGTGCGAGTTGGCGCGGGAGGTGCCGTCGACGAGCGCGTCCCCGGCATCGACCAGGGCCGCGGCGGCGGTGCGGGAGAGCCCGAACAGCCGGGACACCGCCTGGTCCAGGCGCATGCCGTCGAGGCCGTCCGGGACCGGGAGGGAACGGTGGTCGCCGCCCGCGGCGAACGCGGAGGTCATGCCCGCTCCCGCTGGTCCGCGCCCTGGGTGGCGTCCGTCTCGACCGGCGCGCCGTCGCGCCCGGCCCGCCGGCCGTCCCGCTGGCGGCCGGTCAACTCCAGAACCATGGCCAGCAGCACACCGCAGACCAGCGAACTGTCGGCCAGGTTGAACACCGGCCAGACCTGACCGTACGGGTCGAACAGGCTGATCATGTCGACCACGTGCCCGTGGAAGGGCGCGGGTGCCCGGAAGATCCGATCGACGAGGTTGCCCAGCGCGCCGCCCAGCACCAGGCCGAGGCAGATCGCCCACGGCAGCGAGCGCAGGCGCAGTGCCATCCAGACGATCCAGCCCACCACACCGATGGTGATCAGCGGGAAGATCCAGGTGTGGTCCGCGCCGATGCTCCAGGCGGCACCGCTGTTGCGGGTCAGACTCAGGTAGACGGCCCCGCCGAGCAGCCGAACCGGCTCCCGGTCGGTCAACGCGGCCAGCGCGAGGTGCTTGGTGACCAGGTCGGCCAGCAGGGCCACCAGGGCGACTCCGGCAAGAATCGTGACGGCCCGGGGCCGGCGAATGCCCGCACCCGGGTCGGTACGGCCGGGTTCGGCGGACGGTGCTGCGGTCATGCGCTCCCCATCGAGGTGTCTCGGCGGTGATCGCTCACCGTCTCATCGCCGCCGGGGAGCGGACCTCAGCGCCGCTCCTCCAGCTGCTTGCACGTCACACACTGGGTGGCCGATGGGAAGGCGGCGAGGCGCTCGACCGGGATCGGGTTGCCGCACCGCTCGCACCAGCCGTAACCACCCTCGTCGAGACGCTCCAGAGCGCGCTCGACCTGTGTGATCCGTTCCAGAATGCTGTTGGCGAGAGAGATCTCCTGCTCCCGCTCGAGCGTCTTGGTGCCCGTGTCGGCCTGGTCGTCCCCGGCCGAGTCGGTCAGCCGATCGCGCTGCAGCTCGGTGATCTCACTCAGCGTCTGATCGTACTCGGCGCGAAGCTCGTCCCGCCGCGCCGCCAGCGCCGCCCGGATCTTCTCGGTCTCCGCGGTGCTGCGGGTGGCCTTGGCCACCGGCTTGCGCCCGGCGGTCCTGGTGTCGGCTGGCTTCGCCATGGGTCGCTCCCTCGGCCGGGGAGCCGCGTTGTCCGCGGCACCTGGTCAGGGGGCGCCAATCATGACGACGTCCCCTAGATGTACGAAAAGGGGCGCACGGCGACGATCGCCGCGCACTCCGGAGGTTGGCAAGAATACGGTGCGTACAGGCGTCCGACAATGTGCCGCACCGTCGCCCCGCTTAACTACCCCTAGCCCTGCCTAACTGGGGCAAAGGGAACGCTAGCAGGTCAACCGACCGCCTCATCCCCGTACTCGCCAAACCATCGGGCCAGCCGACCCCGCCGACTGACCGCCCGCAGCCGCCGTTCGGCGGCGTCGCGCACCCCGGCCGTCGCCACGATCAGCAAACTGTCGCCGGTCTTCAGCCGGGTGCCCGGGGTGGGCACGAAACCCACCCCGTCGCGCAGCACCAGCGTGACCGACGCGCCCAACGGAAGCCGCAACTCGTCGACGTGCACGCCCGCCAACCGCGAGCCCGGCGGCACCTCCAACTGGAGCAGATCCGCCCGCATCCGCTCCAGCGGCGCGGTCTCCAGGTGGATCTCGGTGGCCTCCGCCGGCGCGGTCACCCGCAATCGGCGGGCGAACGGTCCCAGCGTGCCGGTCTGCACCAGCGTGAAGATCACCACCAGCACGAAGACCACGTCGAAGAGGCGCTCCGCCCCGGGCACCCGCTCGGAGAGCGGAATGGTCGCCAGCACGATCGGCACCGCCCCGCGCAGCCCGGCCCAGGACAGGAACGCCTGTTCGCGGAGGCCGACCCGGAACGGCAGCGCCGAGACGGCCACCGACAGCGGGCGGGCCAGCAGCACCAGGGCCAGCCCCGCGACCACCGCCGGCAACACCGCCGCGTCCAGCCGGCCCGGCGAGGCCAGCAACCCGAGCAGCACGAACAACCCGATCTGGGCGAGCCACGCCAGCCCGTCCGCGAAGCCGAGGATCGCCTGCCGGTGGGACAGCCGGGCATTGCCCAGCAGCACCCCGGCCACGTAGACGGCGAGGAACCCCGAGGCGTGCAGCACCGCCCCCGCCGCGTACGCTAGCACGGTGATGCCCACCGCGGCGATCGGGTAGAGCCCGGCCGAGGGCAGCGCGGCCCGGCGCAGCGCCCAGGTGCCGGCGATGCCCGCGCCCACGCCCACCGCCACGCCGACGCCCAACTCGTAACAGACCAGCAGGACCTCGTACCACCACGGGTGCGACCAGCCCTGGTGCGACAGCAGCACCACCAGCAGCACCACCGGGGCGTCGTTCATGCCCGACTCGGCCTCCAGCGTCGCCACCAGGCGGGGCGGCAACCGCAGCCGGCGCAGGGTGGCGAAGACGGCCGCCGCGTCGGTGGACGAGAGCACCGCGCCGTAGAGCAACGCCAAGCGCCAGTCCAGCCCCAGCAACAGGTGCACGGCGACACCGACCACCACGATGCTCACGACCACGCCGACCGTGGAGAGCGCGGACGCCAACCCGAGCACCGGTCGCAGCGTGGACCACCGGGCGGTCAGACCACCCTCCGCGATGATCACGATGAGTGCGCAGAAGCCGAGGGTACGGGTCAACTCGACGTCGTCGAAGTTGATGCCCAGACCACTCTCACCGATCGCCACGCCCAGCGCCAGGTAGACCAGCAGACTTGGCACACCCAGCCGGGTGGAGAGTCGCACCGCACCGACGGCGACCAGCAGCACGGCCGCTCCCAGCAGCAGCGCGATATCAAACCCGGGCGTCACGGCTGCCCGGCCTGGGCGTTCCTCACTCGGCGGATCCGTCGCGCAGTCGGCACAGCACCTCGGACAGGTCCGGGCTGGGCCGATCGACGAGGAAGAGCTTGTCCCGACTGGCCGCGCCGGCGCGCAGGGCGACCTCGGACCGCCGGACACCCAGGGCCGCGGCCAGGGCCCGCCGAGCCGCCTCGGTCGCCCGACCGTCGACGGCCGGCTCGTGCACCGCGATCACGAGGGCGGGACCGTGCGGGCCGTCGAAGCGGCCGCCCACCCGGGCGGACGAGGCTCCGGGTTTCACGCGTACCGCCACGGTGAGCGTGTCCTGCGCGGGCACCGGGGCCGCTTCAGATCGGCCGGGCGTCGGCGAGCAGGGCGGTGGCTGGCGCACAGTCGGCGCACGGGGTGAAACCGATCTCGGCGGCCTCGGCGACCGGCAGCGTCTCGGGCACCCGGCCGACGAGATGCGGGCAACTGGCGAGGTGGTAGCGGGGGTGGCCGTCCACCACCTCGACGTCGTCGGTGAGCCGCGCCACCCGGGCCGCCTCGGCGGGGGTGACCAGTTGCTCGCCGGGCTCGGCGGCGGCCGGGGCGCCGTGGCTGAGACCGTCGTCGGTCGACGTCGCCGGGCTGACCGGGCGGACCGGCGAGGACGTGTGGTCGGCCGGCGTCCCGAACGGTGGCCACGCTCCGAACGGGGGCGCGTCGTCGGCTCGCTCATCGAAGACCGGCGCGTCGTCGACGCGCCTGTCGAACGGGGGCGCGTCGTCGAGCGGCGCGTCAGCGGGTGCCGGTGCCTCGTGGTCGACCGGCGGCGCGGGTGGTTGCCGCCACCCGGTGCCGCCGGTACCAACCGTCGTGGGCACGTGCTGGACCGGCACTTCCGGGCCGGCCAGCGGCGGCCCGTACGCGACACCCGGCGTGGCCTGGCTGGCCGTGCGGGGTGCGTCGGGTTGCCGCCGGCCGGTCCGACCGGGATCCGCCGTGGCGCGGTTGGCGGCTGCCTGACGGGCACCCACCACCAACGCCACGGCGGCCAGCAGACTGGCCGCGATGGAGATGATCAACATGAAGCTGGAGCCACCGGCCAGGCCGAGCACCAGGAGCACCACCGCGACGAGGATGAGCAGGAGACTTGCGACTATCACGGCTCACCCCCGCCGCGTCGTACCGTCCAGACAGGGCCGGCGACCGTCACCATTGGCGGAGAACGATCGCCGGCCGGCGCTCAGCGTCCGGCTTCGAGGGCGCCGGAACGCCCGCTGCCGTACGAACCGGCGAGACCCGCAGCGGCCAGCCCGTTGCCGCCGGCGACCCGGCCAGCCTCGGAGCGGGTCATCTCGGCCTCCAGGCCCTGGCCACGACCATCGAGGTCACGCAGCTGGCTCTCCAGGTACGCCTTGAGCCGGGTGCGGTACTCACGCTCGAACTGCTTGAGCTCCTCGATGTGCTTCTGCAGAGCCGTGCGCTTGGCGTCCAGGCCGCCCATGGCCTCCTGGTGCCGCTGGCGGGCGTCCCGCTCCAGGGCGTCGGCCTTCGCGCGAGCCTCGCGGGTCACCTCCTCGGCCTTGCCGCGGGCCTCGGACAGCAGCTGGTCGGCTTCGCGACGCGCGTCGGACACGTGGTCGTCGGCGGTGCGCTGGGCCATCATCAGCACGCGCAGGGCCTGCTGCTCACCGTCACCGGTGACGCCGCCGGCCGGGCCGCCGGTCGCGCGGACCTGCTCCAGCTCGGCCTGCATGGCGCGGGCAGCCTGCTCGGCCGCCGACTTGTCGCGCTGCACCCGGTCCAGTTGGGCCTTGACGTCGTTGAGCTCCGCCGCCAGTCGGGCGTCGCCGCCGGGGCCTGCGGGGGCACCGCCACGGCCGCCGCGCTCCACCTGGGCGCGCAGCTCGTTGTTTTCCTCGATGAGACGGGCGAGCTCGCGCTCGACCTCGTCCAGGAAGGCGTCGACCTCCTCCTCGTCATACCCCCGCTTGCCGATCGGCGGCTTTTTGAAGGCGACGTTGTGGACGTCGGCCGGGGTCAGCGGCATCGAAACTCCTCGGGTCAGTTGCGGCCGCGAAAGCGCGTCGGTCATCAGGCAGATGCCCTGATCGACGGCCCTAACACGAACTCCATCAGCACGAACAGGATAACCAGGAGCACAAGGGAGGCCAGGTCGATGCTCACGGTACCAATTCGCAGCGGAGGGATCACACGCCTCAACGCGTTGAGAGGGGGATCAGTGACGCTCCACACGGATTCCAATCCTGCCGATGCGCCACGGCCCGGTTGCCAGCGCCGGCCGTACTGCAGGACGGCGCTCAACACGAACCGGGACAGAAGAAGAAGCAGGAAGACATAAAGGATCAGGTACAGCACTTGCAGTAAGATCGACAACACGGTCAGCGACGTCCCTCGGGTCGGGCGGGGGTCAACTCAAACTGAAAAAGCCGCCCTCAGCGATCTTGGCCTTGTCCTCAGCGGTGACCTGGACGTTAGCCGGTGAGAGCAGGAACACCCGATTGGTCACGCGCTCGATCGTACCGCGCAGGCCGAACGCCAGCCCGGCCGCAAAGTCAACCAGACGGCGGGCATCCGCCTCATCCATTTCGGTGAGATTGATGATCACCGGAACGCCGTCGCGGAAGTGCTCACCGATCGTGCGCGCCTCCCGGTAGGTGGTCGGGTGCAGCGTGGTGATCTGGTACCGCTGCTCCTCCTCGGGCAGCGCCCGCTCCCGCGACGTGACCTGCGGCGCGAGGGCCAGATTGTCCCGAGTGTGGTACGTCAGCGCGCCGGACGTCTCGCCCGCCGACGACCGGGTGATCGACCGTACGCTGGACCGCTCGGCCCGTTCCGCGCGCTCGCCGTCACCACGCTCGGACTCACTCAGCCGCCCGCTCGTCCGCTCGGAGAGTCGACCCCGCTCAGTGGCGCGCGGCCGGGGAGCCGGGGGCTCCTCGGTGTCGTCCTCGTCCTCGTCGGCGAACTCCTCGGCGTACCGGCTCTGCCGGTACCGCGAGTCACGGTAGCCACCCTTGTCGTAGCCACCGTCGTCGTAGGCCCGCTCGTCGTCTTCTTCGACCAGACCGAGCCAGACCCCCGCCTTGCGCAGTGCACCCATCCCGCGCCCTTCCGTCCGCCGTGCGGCACGCGCCCCCGTGCCATGTCGCCCGTCGCGAGTGGACAACCATGCCCATCGGACCGGAACCGCAATCCCCCCAGCGCGCGATTCGCGTCGCACGCACGACCCCCGACAGGAGACGCCGCCCCTGAAACAACACTGATGTAATTTGCTTGTCTCGCGGTCAGGCTACCGCAGCGTGGGACGCATTCCGAGCAACGCGCTACCGACGCGGACATGTGTCGCGCCGTATCGGATCGCGATGTCGAAATCTCCACTCATTCCCGCGGACAGTGCGGTGGCTCCCGGATGGACAGCCCGAAACGCGTCGGTAACCTCCGCGAGCCGGGCGAACGCCCGTTCCGGCTCCCACCCCAGCGGAGCGACCGCCATCAGCCCGACCAGACGCAGCCCTGACGCGTCGGCGATCGCCTCGGCCACCGGCTCCAGTCCGGAGCCCGGATCCGCCGAGTCGGGCAGGGCCCCGCCCCGGGCCGCGTCGCCGTCGATGCTCACCTGGATCAGGGCGTCGAGCGGCGTCTGCCGGTCGGCGGTCGCGGTGGCCAACGCCCGGGCCAGCCGGACACTGTCGACGGAGTGCACCGCGTCGGCGTAGCGGACCACCGAGCGGGCCTTGTTGCGTTGCAGTTGACCGATGAAGTGCCAGCGGGGACGTACCCCGGCGGTGGCCACCTCGGCGGCCTTGGCAGCCGCCTCCTGGTCGCGGTTCTCCCCCACGTCGGTGACCCCGAGCCCGGCCAGCGCCACCACGTCGCTGGCCGGGTAGGTCTTGGTCACCGCGATCATCGTGACCTCGGCACGGTCCCGACCGACCTGCGCGCAGGCGTCGGCGATGCGGGACCTGATGTGGGCCAGACCGGCCGCCAGTTCGGCGTGCCGGTCCGGTCGTACCGTGGCTGAGCTGTCGGTCATCGGCGGTGCTCAGGACCCGTTCTTGAGGAAGTCGGGGACGTCGACGTCGTCGAAGAGCACGCGCCGCGGCGACTGGGCCGGTGTCGGATTGCTGACCGGCGCCGGCACCGGGGTGCTCTGCGGCGCCGGCTGGTTGGTGTTGGTCTTGCGGGTCGGCTCGGCCGCCTTGTACGCGGGAGTACCGCCGTCGAAGCCCGCCGCGATGACAGTCACCCGGACCTCGTCGCCAAGCGCGTCGTCGATGACCGCGCCGAAGATGATGTTGGCGTCCGGGTGGGCCGCGTCGGTGACCAGTTGGGCCGCGTCGTTGATCTCGAACAGGCCCAGGTCGGAACCACCGGCGATGGAGAGCAGCACGCCCCGCGCACCGTCCATGCTCTGCTCCAGCAGTGGGCTGGAGATGGCCGCCTCGGCCGCCTCGACCGCGCGGTTCTCCCCGCGGGCGCTGCCGATACCCATCAACGCGCTGCCGGCGCCGCTCATCACGCTCTTGACGTCGGCGAAGTCCAGGTTGATCAGACCCGGGGTGGTGATCAGGTCGGTGATGCCCTGCACACCGGAGAGCAGCACCTGGTCCGCCGTACGGAACGCGTCCATCATGCTGATGTTGCGGTCACCCAGGGCCAGCAGCCGGTCGTTCGGGATCACGATCAGCGTGTCGCACTGGTTACGCAGCTCGTCTATTCCCGTCTCGGCCTGCACCTGGCGGCGCTTGCCCTCGAAGGAGAACGGCCGGGTCACCACGCCGATGGTCAGCGCGCCGAGCTTGCGGGCGATGTTGGCCACCACGGGCGCGCCGCCGGTGCCGGTGCCGCCGCCCTCACCGCAGGTCACGAAGACCATGTCGGCGCCCTTGAGCACCTCCTCGATCTCGTCGCGGTGGTCCTCGGCGGCGTTCTTGCCGACGTCGGGGTTGGCGCCGGCGCCCAGGCCGCGGGTCAACTCCCGGCCCACGTCGAGCTTGACGTCGGCGTCACTCATCAGCAGCGCCTGGGCATCCGTGTTGATCGCGATGAACTCGACGCCCTTGAGCCCAACCTCGATCATCCGGTTGACGGCGTTGACGCCGCCGCCCCCGATGCCGACGACCTTGATGACCGCCAGGTAGTTGTGCGGAGGTGTCATCTCCGGTCCTTTCCTTCGAGATTGGCTTCGGCCGACCGGTTACGGCGTGGCCAGACCAGCGGCCGACGACAGCTGTCACCAGCGAGGCTCAGAGGTGAACCCTCACCCTCTACTAGAGGCTTACAGTTATGTCAACCACTGTTCCTCTTCCGGGCAACGTAAGCGCCACCGCGCCATGAGCCAAGGACCCGACCGGCGTGTCGCCGAGCCGAGCGCGACGGGTCACCTCCCCGGGCGCTCACCGGTCAGCGAAAGGTCACCACATCGGGAGCGCTCACGTCGATCCGGGCGGCGTCCTCGTCCAGCAGGGCGGTGGCCACCTTCGCCTTGTCCGTGCCCCGGGTCGCGTCGCCCCAGACCACCGTCCGGTCCCCCCGCAACCGCAGGCTGATCCGCGCCAACCCCTCCACCCGCAGGTCCACCAACTCCGCGCGGAGCTGCGGGGTCAGGGCGGAGAGGACCTCCAGCGCGGCCCGGGTGCCCGGGTCGTCGGCGGCCGGACGGCCCACCGTCACCTGCGGCAGATCGGCGGGACGCCGGTCCACCGTCCGGAACGCCACCCCACTCCGGTCGATCAGGGCGAACGCCGTCCCCTGCGGCACCGCCGCCGCCGGAGTCCGCTCGGTCACCCGCACCACGAGCGCGCCGGGCCAGTCCCGGGAGACCGTGGCCCGCTCCACCGCCGGCAGCGCACCGACCCGGCGGGCGGCGGCGGCCAGGTCCACCCGGGCCAGCGGCACCCCGTCCGGCACGCCGACCGCCTCGTGCACCTGCACCGGGGTGACCAGGCCGGCGCCCTCCACCCGCACCTCCCGAACCCCGAACAGCCCGGTCCCGAGCACCGTCCAGGCGACCAGCCCGGCCAGCGCGAGCACCCCGGCCGTCACCGCCCACGGCAGCGCCGCGCGCATCCGACGCTGCCGGGCACGAGCCATGAACCGGCGGGTCGAGGGCGGTACCGCGTCGCGCCCCGCCCGGACCAACTGCCACCGCCGCGCCGGACCACGACGCGGGGCGCCACCGTCGGCGGCGCTGGTCCGCCCGCGGGCCGGGCCGGGACTCATCCGGCCAGGGGCGCCGCGCCGCCGGGCGCGGCGGTGCCACCGAGAGCCGCTCCGTCGCCGCCGGCAGTGGTCCCACCCGGCACCGCGTCAGCGATCGCCGGGGAGGTGGCGGCCGGGTCGACGGTCGCGGTCGGCGCCGGGCCGGCCGTACGCTCACCCAGGGCCGCCAGCAACTCGTCACCCATCAGCGAGATCGGCGGGGCGCCCATGGTCACCACCACGTCCCCGGTACGCGCGCGGCGGGCCACCTCGACCGGGGCCTGCTCCCACGACTCCACGAAGACCTTGCGGTCGGCGGGCAGGTCCACGGCCGCGATCAGCGCCGCCGAACCCTCGCCGGGCTGCCGCAGCTCGCCCGGCCCGAAGACCTCCAGCAGCACCACCTCGTCGGCGATGGCCAGCGCGTCGGCGATCTCCGCCTGGTTGTCGCGGGTGCGGTACAGCCGGTACGGCTGGAAGACGACGATCAACCGGCCGTCCCCGGCCACCTCGCGCAGCGTCTGCATGGCGAGCGTCATCGAGGTCGGGTGGTAGGCGTACTCGTCGTAGACCAGCACGCCGTCCGCGAGACCCTTGCGCTCGAAGCGCCGCCGCACCCCGGGGAAGACCGCGAGCGCGGCCTCGGCCGCCTCCAGCGGCAGCTCCAGCAGGTACGCGGCCAGCACCGCGGCGGCGCTGTTCAGACCCATGTGCCGCCCCGGCACCGGCAGCCGGAACTCGCCGAGCGACCGGCCGTCGATCGCGGCCAGGTAGCGCACCCCGCGCGCGGAGGAGACGATCTCGGTCAACCGCAGGTCGGCGTCGGCGGCCTCGCCGTAGGTGAACACCCGCCGTCCCTCGGCGCGCAGGCTCTCGGCCAGCCGCCGGCCGCCCGGGTCGTCGGCGCAGGTGATGATGAACCCGTCCGGGTCGGTGAGGCGGGCGAACTCCACGAACGCCGCCTCCAGCGTCGCGTAGTCGCCGTAGGTGTTCAGGTGGTCGGCCTCGACGTTGGTGATGATCGAGACGTACGGGCGGTAGATGAGGAACGAGCGGTCACTCTCGTCGGCCTCGACCACGAAGTGCTCGCCGGTGCCGTGGTGGGCGCCCGAGCCGACCTCGGAGATCTCCCCGCCGATCACGAAGGACGGGTCCACACCCGCCTGCTGGAGCACCATGGTCACCATCGAGGTGGTGGTGGTCTTGCCGTGGGTGCCGGCCACCGCCACCGCCCGACGTCCGGTCATCGCCGCGGCCAGGGCCTCCGAGCGGTGCAGCACCCGCAGGCCGCGCCGACGCGCCTCGACCAGCTCCAGGTGGTCCTGCGGAATGGCCGACGAGTAGACGACGGTGTCCACCCCGTCGAGGTTGCTCGCCTCGTGGCTGAGGTGGATGGTGCCGCCGAGCGCCCGCAGCCCCTCCAGCGAGGGCCACTCCCGCAGGTCGCTGCCGGAGACCCGGATGCCCCGGGTGAGCAGCAGCCGGGCCACGCCGAGCATGCCCACCCCGCCCACCCCGATCAGGTGGACGGCCCCCAGGTCCTCCGCGGTGAGCGTGCCGGCCGGGGTGAACTGCGCGGTCATCGGGCCACCGCCGCGATGACGAAGGAGCGCAGCGCCTCGTCACCGTCGCGCCGCCCGTACGCCGCCGCCGCGGCGCCCATCGCGGCCAGCCGCTGCGGGTCCCGGATGAGGGGGATGACGGTGCGCTCCAGCCAGTCCGGGGTGAGTTCCGCGTCGTCGACGAGCAGCCCACCGCCGGCCTCCACCACGGGCAGCGCGTTGCGCCGCTGCTCCTGGTTGCTGTGCGGGTACGGCACGTAGATCGTGGGCTGCCCGATCGCGGCCACCTCGGCGACGGTCATCGCCCCGCCCCGGGCCAGCATCAGGTCGGCGGCGGCGTAGCCCAGCTCCATCTCGGACAGGTAGGGCAACGTCACGTACGGCACCGGCAGGTCGGTGGGGATCGGCACCGGCTCGTTGCGCGCGCCCATCACATGCAGCACCTGCACGCCGTTGCGGGCCAACTCCTTGGCCGCACCGGAGACCGCCAGGTTGATCGAGCGGGCGCCCGACGAGCCGCCGGAGACGAAGAGCACCGGCAGGTCCGGGCGGAGCCCGAAGTGGGCGCGGGCGGCGTTGCGCAGCGCGTACCGGTCCAGCCCCGCGATGGTGCGGCGCAGCGGCACCCCGACGATGGTGGCGTCACGCAGCGACTCGGCCTGGCTCGGCTGGTGCGGGAAGCCGACGGCGATGTTCTTGGTGAACTTCATGCCCAGCCGGTTGGCCACACCCGGTGGCACGTTCACCTCGTGGATCACCATGGGCAGTTCCCTGCGCCAGGCGGCGAGGTAGGCCGGCACCGAGACGTACCCGCCGAAGCCGACGACCACGTCGGCCTTGACCTCGTCGATCACCTTGCCCGCGGCGCGGGCCGCGGTCCACATCCGGCCCGGGGTACGGACCAGGTTCATGTTGACCGACCGGGGCAGTTGGTACGCCGGGATCTGCCGCAGGTCGTAGCCCTGCGGCGGAATCAGGTCGTTCTCCATGCCCTTGGGTGTGCCGAGGCAGGTGATCCGGACGCCGGGGTCGTGTCGGCGCAGGCAGTCGGCGAAGGCGAGCAGCGGGTAGATGTGCCCCCCGGTGCCACCTCCCGCGAGCACCACCGAACGCAGCGGACCCATCAGCGTCTCCTCTCGCTCGCCGTACCGCCGCGGTTGCGGTCCTGTCGGACCCCGCGCGGTGCGGCCTGGTCGTCATGGCGCCGCTCGCGGGACCGGGGCACGGACCCTCGGCCAGCGGGCGGCGTCGCCGGTCGGCGACGCCGGCCGGGAAGCGGCGGCAACGGGGCCCAGAGTAGTCGGACCCACCGGGCCGGCGGACGGGCATGCAGGGCTCTGGCCGCATCGGGTTCGGCGCGGGCGAAGGAGGCCAGCATGCCGATGCCGGCCAACGTCACGACCAGGGCACTTCCGCCGTCGGAGATGAACGGCAGCGGCAGGCCGGTGATCGGCAGCAGCCCGACCACCCCACCGATGTTGATCACCGCCTGGCTGACCAGCCAGGTGGTCACGGCGGCGGCGGCGAGCCGGCGGAACGGATCGTCGACCCGCCGGGCGATCCGCAACCCGGTGTACGCGAGGACCGCGAACAGGCTGAGGATGACGACGCACCCGATCACGCCCAGTTCCTCGGCGATGATCGCGAAGATGAAGTCGTTGTGCGCTTCGGGCAGCCAGTCCCACTTCAGGCTGCCCTTGCCCAGCCCGACACCGAACCAGCCGCCGTGCTCGATGGCCAGCCGACCCTGGTAGACCTGGTAACAGGGATCTCCGCACTTGTCCGGCGGCGGTGGGTTGAGAAAGAGCGTCAGTCGCGCCAGGCGGTAATTGTCCGCGCCCTTCTCGCCCGAGCCGGCACCCAGTGAGGCCACCGCGATGAGCAGGCCGACACCGAGCAGACCGACCACGGTCAGGGCGCCGAAGACCCGCATCCGTACACCGGCGGCCCAGAGCAGTCCGACCACCAGGGCCAGCAGGCAGAGCATGGTGCCCACGTCGTTGTAGCCGACCAGCACGAAGAGCAGGCCCATCACCGGGAAGAGCGGGGTGGCCAGCTCCCGCCACCAGCCCAGCGCGGCGCCCTTGCGGGCGATCACGTGCGCGCCCCAGAGCACCAGCGCGATCTTGGCCAGCTCGGAGGGTTGCACCTGGATCCCGCCGATGAACAGCCAGAGCAGCTTCGCCTCGATCGGGCCGATCCGCGCGGAGTCCTGGTCGGTCAGGCGGGCGTAGGCGAGCAGCAGGTTGAGCACCAGCAGCAACCCGATCGCGGTGAACAGCAGCGGCCGGCCCAGCGAGCGGTAGGTGCTGGCGGGCAGGCGCTGGCAGGCCCAGAAGACCCCGATGCCGATCACCGCGAAGATCGCCTGCTTGGTCACCGAGGCCGAGGCGTTGCCGTCCTGGGCGTAGTCCTTCACGCTGGTCGCCGAGAAGACCATGGTCAGCCCGATCAGCAGCAGCAGGCCGGCGCTGGACAACAGCAGGTAGTAGGAGGCCAGCGGCCGGTCCAGCAGGCCGCGCAGCGCGGCGAGCCCGCCGGCCGCGTCCAGCCCGCGCAGCGGCACGGACGGCGTCGGCTCCGTCGTGCGCGGTGTCGCGGGCGGTTCCGGGCCGCGCGTGTCGTCCGGCTGCGCGACGGCCGCCGCGGTTCGCGCCGCGCCGGGTGACCGTCGCGGGCGGCCGGCTGTCCTGTCGTCGGTGCCTGAATCCTCCCCCACCCCGACATCATCACCGCTGGGCGCGCCCGAGCGGCCCACAACGACGCACCGGGCGTGTCGGACCCGGGGGCGGCACCCGCGCATGGCGCCTTTGCTCTGCTTCAACCCGCGCAACACCCCGCGTCCGATATCCGGACACGGGGTGTTGCGGTCGTTGAAGCAGAGCAAAGCAGACGCCGAACACCCCGGCGACGGACGATCGACTGCTCGGACGGTGACCTGCTCGAACGGGGTGGAGATCAGGTCATGTTGGCGAGGAACTCGCTGTAGAACAGGCCCAGGGCAATGGCCACGCCGATGCCGGCGATGATCCAGAAGCGCACCACGATGTTGACCTCACTCCAGCCGGCCAGCTCGAAGTGGTGCTGTAGCGGTGACATCCGGAACACCCGTTTACCTGTGGTCTTGAAGGAGATGATCTGGATCACCACGGACATCGTGATGATCACGAAGAGCCCACCGATGATCGGCAGCAGCAGGATGGTGCGGGTCGACATCGCCATGCCGGCGATCAGACCGCCCAGCCCCAACGCCCCGGTGTCGCCCATGAAGATCCGCGCCGGGGACGTGTTCCACCAGAGGAAGCCCACACAGGCCCCGGCTGCCGCCCCGGCTATCAGCGCGATCTCCAACGGGTCGCGGACCTCGTAGCAGTACGGCTGGGTGTAGTTCGGGTCGGCGCACCAGTGCCGGTACTGCCAGAACGCGATCAACGCGTACGCGGCCAGCACCATGACCGAGGCCCCGGTGGCGAGACCGTCCAGACCGTCGGTGAGGTTCACGCCGTTCGTCGTGGCCATCACCACGAAGATGAAGATGATCACCGCGCCGACCTTGCTGAGCTCCAGGGCGTCGATGTCCCGGATGAAGCTCAGCGTGGTGCTGCCCACCGTCTCGGTGTTGGTCGCCTTGCCCGAACCGTCGGTCATCGTGCTCGGGAACCACAACGCGACCACGCCGAAGAGCGCGCCCACCAGGATCTGACCGAGCAGCTTGCCGCGCTTGTTCAGACCGGCGCTGTTGCGCTTGCGCACCTTGAGGAAGTCGTCGAGGAAACCGACCGCGCCGGAGAAGACCATCAGCCCCAGCAGCACCAGCGCGGTGATGGTCGGCTCCACCTGCGCGATCTGCTTGTCCGGCAGGGTGGTCAGCGCCAGGTGCCCGGCCACGTACGCGATGACCGTGGCCAGGATGAAGACCACGCCACCCATCGTGGGCGTGCCCTTCTTGCCCTGGTGCATGGCCGGGCCGTCGGACCGGATCGGCTGACCGGCCTTGAGCCGGGTGAACACCTTGATCGCGAGGGGGGTGCCGAACAGCGACACGATGAAGGCCACCCCGACGGCGACGATGACCGCCCTCATCGGCTGGACTCCGCACCGGCGTCGGCGCGCAGGGCGTCGGCCACCTCCCAGGTCCGGTACCGGGAGCCCTTGACCAGGACGACGTCACCCGGCCGTAGTTCGCCCAGCAGCACCTCGACGGCCGCCGCCTGATCGGTGAGCAACACCGACTCTCCTCCCCAGTTCGCTACCGCTGTCGCGCCCTCATGGATCGGCGCGGCCGGCTCGCCCACCACGAGCAGCCGGTCGACACCCAGGTCAGCCGCGAGGCGGCCGATCTCGGCGTGGCCGTCGTACTCGAACGGACCCAGCTCGGCCATGTAACCAAGCACCGCGACGGTACGCCGACCCTGGCCGATGCTGGCGAGCGCCCGCACCGCCACCGCCATCGAGGCCGGGTTGGCGTTGTACGAGTCGTCGATGACAGTCACCCCGTCGGGGCGATCGAAGACGTCCATCCGGCGGGTCGACACCAGCCCCAACTCGGCGAGGGCCGGCGCCAGCTCGTCCAGCGGCATGCCCAACTCCCGGGCCACCGCCGCCGCGGCGAGGGTGTTGCCGACCTGGTGCCGGCCGGCCAGCCCGAGCCGCACCGGCACGCGCCCCTCCGGGGTGACCAGGGTGTACGACGGGTGCCCCCGCTCGTCGAGCGTGACGTCCTCGGCGCGTACGTCGGCGTCGGGCGCCTCGCCGTAGCGGACCACCCGGGCCCGCGTCCGGCTCGCCATCGCGTCCACCCGCGGGTCGTCGGCGTTCAGCACGGCCAGCCCGTCCGGCGGCAGGGCCTCGACCAGCTCGCCCTTGGCCTGCGCGATGGCCTCCTGCGAGCCGAACTCGCCGATGTGCGACGTGCCGACGTTGAGCACCACGGAGATCCGGGGCGGCACCAGCTCACACAGGTAACGGACGTGCCCGATCCCGCGCGCGCCCTTCTCCATCACCAGGTAGCGGGTGTCCGGCCCGGCCTGCAACGCGGTGTACGGGTGCCCCAGCTCGTTGTTGAACGACCCGGGCGGCGCCACCGTGGCCCCGAGCCGGGTGGTGAGCTGCCCGATCAGGTCCTTCGTGGTGGTCTTGCCCGACGAGCCGGTCACGCCGATCACGGTCAACCCGGGCAGCCGGTCCACCGCGGCGCGGGCCAGCCGGCCCATCGCGGTCAGGGCGTCGTCGACGAGCACCATCGGCACCCCGGGCACCTCGCGGCTGCCCAGCACCGCCACCGCCCCGGCCTGGACCGCCGTCACCGCGTAGTCGTGTCCGTCGACCTTCTCCCCCGGGAAGGCCACGAAGAGCGAACCCGGCCCCACCTTGCGCGAGTCGAACTCCACCGAACCGGTGACGGTGGCGGCCGGGTCGGCGCCCACCAGCCGCCCGTCGACCGCCGCGGCGACCTCGGCCAGGCTCAGCGCGATCATCGCCGACCCGCCAGGTCTCCGAAGCGGGCCCGCAACGCGTCGGCCAGCTCGACGCTGTCGTCGAACGGATACACCTCGCCCGCCACCTCCTGGCCCCGCTCGTGCCCCTTGCCGAGCAGCGCGATCACGTCGCCCGGCTCGGCCAACCGGACCGCCTCGTCGATCGCGGCACGCCGACCGGACACCTCGATGATCCGGGCTGCCGTGCCGGCCCGGTACGCCCCGGCGAGCACCTCGGCGCGGATCTCCGCCGGGTCCTCGGTACGCGGGTTGTCGTCGGTCACCAGCACCACGTCGGCGCCCTCGGCGGCGGCCGCGCCCATCACCGGCCGCTTACCCCGGTCCCGGTCCCCGCCGGCGCCGATCACACAGATCAACCGACCGACGCTCAGCTCGCGCAGCGCGGCGAGCGCGGCCACGATCGCGTCCGACTTGTGCGCGTAGTCGACCACCCCGCGCACCGGCCCGGCGCTGTCGACCAGCTCCAACCGGCCGGGTACGCCACCGCAGGCGGCCACGCCTGCCGCCGCGGTCGCCGGGTCCACCCCGACGCCGACCAGCGCGGCGATGGCCAGCAGCGCGTTCGCCACGTTGTGCCGGCCGGGCAGCGCCACCCCGGCGGACAGGACCACCCCGTCCGGGCCGTGCGCGGTGAAGCGCTGGGCGTAGCCCTCGCCGTCCACGCCGTCGGCCCACCAGGTCGCGCCCCGGTCACCGGCCGCCGAGTAGGTGACGGTCGCCGGCTTGTGCAGCGGCTGCAACGCCGGGTCGTCGTGGTTGAGCACCTCGACCGCGCAGCGCCCGTCGAAGAGCTGGGCCTTAGCCGCGAAGTAGTCGTCGGTGTCGGCGTGGAAGTCGAGGTGGTCGGAGCCGAAGTTGGTGTACCCCCCGACGGCGAACCGGACACCGCCCACCCGGCCCATGGCGAGCGCGTGGCTGGAGACCTCCATGACCACGGCGGTGACCCCACGCTCGCGGGCGGTGGCCAGCATCGCGTGCAGATCGGTCGCCTCGGGGGTGGTGCGCACACTGTCGATCACCAGGTCACCGAGCCGGGTCTCCACGGTGCCGATCAACCCGGTGGTGTGCCCGGCGGCCCGCAACCCCGACTCGACCAGGTACGCGGTGGAGGTCTTGCCGGCGGTGCCGGTCACGCCGACCACGGTGAGCGCGGCGGTCGGGTCGCCGTAGACCGCCGAGGCCAGCTCACCGAGGACGGCACGGGGGTCGGGCACCACGAGGGCGGGCAGGCCGCTGCCCGCCGCCAGCTCGGCGCCGGCCGGGTCGGTCAACAGGGCCACCGCGCCAGCCTCGGCGGCGGCGACGGCGAACTCCGCGCCGTGCCGACGGGCACCGGGCAACGCCGCGTACAGGTCGCCGGGGCGAACCTCCTGGCTGGCGTGGGTGGCCCCGGTGACGTTCACCGTGGCGGCATCCGCCGGAAGGTCGACGGCGAGCCGGACGGCGAGAGCACCGAGCCGGACTCCGGTCACGGTACGTGGACGTGGATTGCCAGGCACGGCGTCAGACCCTACCCGGTCGTCCGGTTCCGGCCGTACAGCCGCCCCGGTGGTTCGTCGGCACTCACCGATGATGTCCCGCCATCGCTGCTCAGCGCGGATAGACCACGAACTTGGGTGCCGAACCACTGGTGGACGGCGGCACCCGATAGTGACGCAGCGTGAACTGCATCATGTCGCGGAACGCCGGATTGGCGATCGCCGCGCCCCCACCGTCGGGCGAGTACACGAAGACGGCGATCACGTAGCGGGGGTTCTCGGCGGGGGCCATGCCGATGAAGGAGGACACCTTGTCGGTCTCGATCTTGCCGTTGACCACCCGCGAGCCGGTGCCGGTCTTGCCGGCGACCCGGTAGTCGGGGACCGCGGCGTTGACGCCGGTGGCGTGGTCGACAGTGGTGACCGCCTCCAGCATGGTGCGCAGGGCCGCCGCGTTCTGCGGGCTGAGCACCGACCGGGTCACCGGGGCGGGCGCGGGGGTGCGCTTGCCGTCCGGGCTGATCACCTCCTTGATGAGGTGCGGCTGCACGTACGTGCCGTTGTTGGCGATGGCGGCGTACGCGGCGGCCATCTGCAGCGGCGTGGCGTCGACGCTGTGCCCGATCGGCACCGACCCGTGCGACGATTCGCTCCACTCGTCGGCCGGCAGCAGTCGCCCGCCGGCCTCCCCCGGCATTCCTTCGCCGGTCGGCTTGCCCAGCCCGAACCGCTTCTGGTAGTCGATCAACCGGTCCCGGCCGAGCTTCTCGGCGATCGTGATCGTGCCGACGTTCGACGAGTAGGCGAGCATCCCGGGGATGCTCATCCGTTTGCCGTTGGCCGGGTGCGTGTCGTGGAACCAGGTGTCACCCATCTTGATGTTGTTGGGGATGGGCAGCGTGGTGTCCGGGGTGATCACCCCCTCCTGCAGGGCCGCGCCGTAGGTGATCGCCTTGTGCACCGAGCCGGGATCGACGACGAAGCTGGTCGCCGCGTCCTCGCGGGCGACCGGGTCGCTCGGCAGCGGCTTCGCCGCGCTGTAGGTGGGGTTGCTGGCCTGGGCCAGCACCTCCCCGGAGGGAATCTCGATGATCACCGCAGCGCCGGTGCCGCCCCGCACCTGGGCCATGCCCTCACTGAGGATCTGCTGCGTCCGGAACTGCAGGTCACGATCGATGGTGAGGCACAGCGAGCTGCCCGGCTTGGCGGGCGTGGTCAGGCTGTAGCCGCCCGGGATCGCCGCGTCGAGATCACGGCGGCCGGCCTCGTACCTCCGCTTGCCGTCCTGACCCGCGAGCACGTCGTTGTAGCGGGCCTCCAGCCCCTCCAACCCGACCATGTCCTGACTGGTGAAGCCGATCAGGTTGGCCGCCAGGTCACCCCCGGGCACCTCGCGACGCTCGTCGCGGTGCACCCCGATCCCCGGCAGCTCCAGCGCCTGCACCTGCTTGGCGGTCGAGATCTCCACCCCCCGGGCCAGGTACACGAATCGGGAGTCGTTGCCGTTCTCCAACTTGCGGGGCTTGAGCAGCTCGGTGAGCTTCGACGCCGGGATGGCGAGCAGCGGCGAGAGCGCCTGGGCCGTGCCGGCCTGGTCCTCCACCTCGGTGGGGTCGGCGAACACGTACCGTGCCTCGACGCTGCGTACCAGCGGGGCACCGGTGCGGTCGTAGATCGCGCCCCGCGCCGCCGGCAGTTCCACGGTGCGGGTGCGGTCGATGACGCCGCCCCCGGCGTACGCCGGGGCGTCGACGGCCTGGAGGAAGATCAGCCGGATCCCGATGCTCGCGAACAACGTCAGGGCCAGGGCGGTGCCCAGCCGCAGCCGCAGCCGCGAGTCGGCCAGCTTCGGCGGGCGCGGTGGCTTGCGGGACGGCCGCCGGGCCGCCGTGCGGTCGGCGCGGCGTGGCGCGCGCGGCGTGGTCCGTCGGCGCGGCGGCGGCTCGTCGACGCCCGGTCCTCGGGGGGTACGCGGCGCGACGGTGCGCACCACGCCGCCCCGTCCGGCGGCCGGGGCGTCGCGGCGACCGGCCCGGGCGGCGGCCCGACCACCGTCGAGCACCTGCAACGCGGGTCGGAACGGGTCGCCGGAACGGGTGCTGCGCGGGGTACGCCGTTGCTCGGCGCCCACCGCGCGCGGCGGCGTCCCGCGCTCCTCGCGGACCGTCCGACCCCGTGGTGTGTACGCGCGGGCGCCGGAGATGCCCCCGATGCCGGGCTCGCCGGTGCGCGGCTCGGAGTCGGTGGGGCTGGCGTCACGCGAAGAACCGCGCCGGGACCCTGTGGGGTCCCGGCGCGGCTCGTCCGACCTTCGTGGCACGGGTCAGCCTCCCGCACCCTGGCTGGTCACCGACGGCTTACCGGTCGCCGGCTGCGGCACGCCGATGGTCTTGCCGTCCGGCAGCCGGATGTAGCCCGGCTCGCCCGCGTCCACCAGGCCCAGCCGCCGCGCCTCGGCGGTCAGGTTGCCCGGTGCCTCGTACTCGGCGATCCGCTTGTCCAACTGCTGCTTCTCCAGGTCCAGTCGAGCCTGCTGCTGCTGCAACCGCTCCAGCCGGAACGCGTTCTCGTTGATTTTGGTGTTGACCGCCAGGATGCCCAGCACCCCGCCGACCACCAGCACCACGATCAGCGCCGCGAACGGCGCACGCGGCACCGAGATCGGCGACGGCGGTGCCACCCGCAGCCGCGGCGGCCGGGCGCTGGAGGCGCCGGCGGCCTTCTCGACCGGCCGCAGCGCGGCGGTGCCCTGGGTCGGGAACTCGCGCGCCCCCCGGGCGCGAGTCTCCCCCTGCTGGTTCACTCGATCGATGCGTGGCGTACCGTTTCCGAGGCGCGGAGCCCGCTCCGCCGCGGTCCGGCCCCCCGACCGCGGTGCGCGCTGCCCGTCGCCGGTGACGTCCCGGCGGCCGCGCTTGTCAATGTTCATGTCCCTCCCCCTCAACGTCCGTCCCTCTGCCGTCCCGGCGCCCCTGACCCCCCACGGATCAGGCGGACCCCGTGCCCGGTTGGTGCATTCCCTTCACCCGTCGGCGAGACCGTTCGCGGTCGGTCCGCCCAAGCTCTGTCGCATTCGGATCGAGTCGTTCCGCTGCCCGCAGCCGCACCGAGGCGGCCCGCGGGTTCACGGCGACCTCCGCCTCCCCGGGCAGTTCGGCGCCCCGGCTGAGCAGCCGGAACGTCGGACCCGACCCGGGAAGCTCGACCGGGAGGTCGACCGGGCCCTTACTGCGGACCCGGTCCGCGAGCGCCACCTTGGTGAGCCTGTCCTCCAGGGAGTGGTAGGACAGGACCACCATGCGACCGCCCACGGTCAGTGCGTCGAGTGCTGATGGCAGCGCTGACTCCAGCGCCGCCAGCTCTCTGTTTACCTCGATCCGTAAAGCCTGAAACGTTCTCTTTGCCGGATGACCGCCCGTTCGTCGGGCTGCTGCCGGAATGGACTCCCGGACCAGCTCCGCCAACCGCGCGGACGAGGTGATCCGGCCGCGTTCCCGCTCCCGCAGGATCGCCGAGGCGATCCGGCCGGCGAACTTCTCCTCGCCGTAGACCCGCAGCACCCGGGCCAGGTCCGGATGCGCGTAGGTGTTGACCACCTCCTCGGCGGTCACCCCCCGGGTCTGGTCCATCCGCATGTCCAGTGGCGCGTCCTGGGCGTACGCGAACCCGCGGTCGGGCGCGTCCAACTGCAACGACGACACACCCAGGTCGAACAGGATGCCGTCGATGCCCGGATAGCCCAGCCGGTCCAGTACCTCGGGCAACTCGTCGTAGACGGCGTGCTCCAGATGCACCCGATCGGCGAACCGGGCCAGCCGGACCCGCGCGTGGGCGAGCGCCTCGGTGTCCCGGTCGAGCCCGATCAGGACCGTCTCCGGGTGCGCCTCGAGCACCGCCTCCGCGTGCCCGGCCAGGCCGAGCGTCGCGTCGACGTGGACCGTCCGGCCGCCTCGACCCAGCGCGGGGGCCAGCAGCTCAAGACACCGCTCGAGCAGCACCGGCACGTGCGTGCCGCGCAACTCCCCCATGTTGACCCCCACTGGTTGAAACGTCCGTTCTCCTCGTGCGCCTGTCGTCGGACGGCGCTGCCGTCGTACCGCCAGATCCCCATCCGCTCCCGCCGGACACCGGACCGTCGCCCGATGACTGGATCGTGCGCCTGGCACCGGGGAAGGGGTGCCAGGAACTCGAAAGCGGCTGGAGATCTCGCAGTACGTCGGGCGCCGTTCCGCCCTACAGACCGCCGGGCAGCACCCCCTCCGAGATGTCGGCGAAGTCGTCCTCGCTGTCGGCGAGGTAGGTCTCCCAGGCTGCCCTGTCCCAGATCTCCACCCGCGTACTCGCGCCGATCACGACCAGGTCGCGGTCCAGCGCGGCGTACGCCCGCAGGTGGGCCGGAATGGTTACCCGACCCTGCTTGTCCGGAACCTCGTCGTGCGCGCTGGCGAAGAAGACCCGGCTGTAGGCCCGGGACGCCTTGTGCGTCATCGGCTGCGCGCGCAACTGGTCCGCGATCCGCTGGAACTCAGGGGTCGGGAAGACGTAGAGGCAGCGCTCCTGCCCTTTGGTTACCACGACACCCCCCGCCAGCTCATCCCGAAACTTGGCCGGAAGGATCAACCGGCCCTTTTCGTCCAGGCGTGGAGTGTGGGTGCCGAGAAACACCGGCCCTACCCCCTCGCCCCTGAGCGGCGTTCGCGGCGCCGCTGACCCCCCGGGCCGGTGAGCCCTCCCGGCCTCACCATTGGCCCCCACTCTACTCCACTTCCCTCCACCTGCAACCAGATTCGCCCGCGTGGCGTGTCCGATCCGGTGGCAAAACTGCACGTCACGAGGGGTGGAGCGGAGTGGAGGGCCGCAGCGGCCGGCCGGCGTGGTCCGCTTTCCGACATAGATCGACTCCGTCCGGTGGAGGCCCTCCCGGCCGCCCGCGCCGCCACCACGGCCGAACGGTTCACCGTCGGCGGCGATCTGGCGGGGCGGACGGTCCGGTAACCTCGCTCGCGTGACGGACGCGAAAATGCCCCTACGGGCCAAGGTGGCCAGCTCCGTGTCACGGACCGCCGCGGCGCTCTCCCGGGCGGCCGGCCGTGGCGACGGTTCGGTGATCGGCGGGTGGATCGGCCTGAAGATCGACCCGGACCTGCTGGCCCACCTGTCGGCCGGGCGCGCGATCGCGCTCGTCTCCGGCACCAACGGCAAGACCACCACCACCCGGTTGACCTCCGCAGCAGTCGGCGTGCTCGGCCGGGTCGCCACCAACTCGTTCGGTGCCAACATGCCCAGCGGGCACACCTCGGCACTGGCCAAGGCCGGCAGCACCCCGTACGCGGTGCTGGAGGTGGACGAGCACTACCTCGCCCAGGTGCTGGAGGCGACCGAGCCGCACGTGGTCGCGCTGCTCAACCTCTCCCGCGACCAGCTCGACCGCGCCAAGGAGGTCGCCATGATGGCGCAGCTCTGGCGTGCGGCACTGGTCCGGCACACGAACGTCCGGGTGGTCGCCAACGCCGACGACCCGCTCGTGGTCTGGGCGGCCACCCCGCCGGGGGACCCCGCCCGGGGCATCAACCCGCCGCCGGTGACCTGGTTCAGCGCCGGCCAGCGCTGGCACGACGACTCCTGGGTCTGCCCGGAGTGCGGCTCCACCATCCAGCGCTCCGGCGAGCAGTGGTGGTGCACCGGCTGCCCGTTGCGCCGACCGGAGCCGAACTGGGTCGTCGAGGACGAGGGCGTGCTCGACCCCACCGGGGCCTGGCACAAGGTCTCCCTCCAGTTGCCCGGCAAGGTCAACCTCGGCAACGCGGCGACCGCGCTGGCGGTGGCCGCCGAGTTCGGCGTACGCCCGGTCGACGCGGTGTCCCGCCTCGGCATCGTCACCTCGGTGGCCGGCCGCTACGCGCAGGTCGACAAGGACGGGCGCAACATCCGGCTGCTGCTGGCCAAGAACCCGGCCAGCTGGCTGGAGGCGTTCGACATGGCCGACGACGCCCCGACCCTGCTCTCCATCAACGCGCGCGACCCCGACGGTCTGGACACCTCCTGGCTCTACGACGTCGACTTCGCCCCGCTCCGTGGCCGGCAGGTGTTGATCACCGGCGACCGGGCATACGACCTGGCGGTTCGACTGGACGTCAACGACGTCCCGTTCCAGCACGTCCGCACGTTCGACGACGCGCTCCGGTCGGTCCCGCCCGGGCGGCTGGAGGTCATCGCGAACTACACCGCGTTCCAGGACATCCGAGCGGAGTTGGACCGTGTCATCTGAGAGCCTGCGCATCGTCTGGATCTATCCCGACCTGCTGTCCACCTACGGCGACCGGGGCAACGCCCTGATCCTCGCCCGCCGGGCCCGCCAACGCGGCATGCCGGTCGAGGTGCTGGAGGTCCGCTCCGACCAGCGGCTGCCCGCGACCGCCGACATCTACCTGGTCGGCGGCGGCGAGGACGGCCCGCAGGCGTTGGGCGCCCAGCGGCTGATCGCCGACGGCGGCCTGCACCGGGCGGTCGCCCAGGGGTCGGTGGTGTTCGGCGTCTGCGCCGGTTACCAACTGCTCGGCACCTCCTTCTTCGCCAAGGGCGTGCAGTGTCGGGGGCTGGAGCTGCTCGACCTGCAGTCCGACCGGGGCGAGAGCCGGGCCGTCGGCGAGCTGGCCGGTGAGATCGACCCCCGGTTGGGTCTGCCCCCGCTCACCGGCTTCGAGAACCACGGCGGTCGCACCCACCTCGGTCCGGAGGTCGCCCCGCTGGCCCGGGTCAGCACCGGGGTCGGCAACGACGGCGCCACCGAGGGCGCGTGGCGCGGCAAGCTGCTGGGCACGTATTCGCACGGCCCGGCACTGGCCCGCAACCCGGCCCTGGCCGACCTGCTGCTGCGCTGGGCCACCGGCGCACACCAGCTCCCCCCTCTGGACGACACCTGGTCGGACCGGCTCCGCAACGAGCGCCGCTCAGCAGTGGCCCCCGCCCGGGCATGATCCGAGCCGTCCGGCGGCTGCTCCGGCAGCCGTCGGCCGCCCGGTTCGCCCTGCTCGTCCTGCTGATCGGCGGTTGCGGGCTCCTGCTGCTCCTGGCGCCCCGGCCGGATCCGGCGCAGCTACCCCTGCTGGCCGACCGGCTGGGAGACCTCGCCCCGGTGGCGGCCATCCTCGGCGGCGCGCTGCTGCTGGTCGCCCTGGTCCCCCGGACCTTCGTCACGCTCGCCGCGGGCGCGATCTTCGGCCCCCTGGAGGGCGCCGCGTACGCCCTGGGCGCCGCGCTGGTGGCCGCCGCGATCGGGTTCACGGTCGGCCGGCTGCTCGGTCGGGAGTTCGTGGCCGAACGGGTCCGCGGTCGCCTGGCCCGCCTCGACGGCTGGTTCGCCCGGCAGAGCGTGGTCGGTGTGGTCACCGTCCGGCTGCTACCCATCGCCGGCTTCGGGCTGGTCAGCTACGGCTACGGCACGACCGGCGCCCGGGTGCTGCCGTTCCTGGCCGGAAGCGTCATCGCCTCCGCGCCGACCGCCTTCGGCTACGCGGCGATCGGCGCGTCGGTCAGCACACCCGGCCACATCAACTGGTACGCCGCCGCCCCGGCCAGCCTCGGCCTGATCGCCAGCCTCGTGCTCGTCCACCAGTGGTGGCGCGGCGAGCGTCGACGCCGACGCATGCCGGTCTGACCGTGCCCGAGCCGACCGCCAGCCCGGCCGAGGCGCCCCTGTCCGGCGGGTTCGTCGCCGACGTGATCCGGATCACTTCCCCGCCGGGCCGCTCCCGGTGGTCTTCGTCGACTGGGACCTGGCCGCGCCCGGTCGGCGGATCGAGGACGTCGCGTTCGCCCGCGACGAGCCGGGCATGCGTCGGCTGCGCGACGCGGGCGCGGGCGACGGTGTACGCCGCTGGCACGAGTGGCTGCGCGTCCACCGCGACGTCGTGGTGGCGGTGCTGACCGCGTGACAGCGCCTCGCGGGGGCGACCTGTCCGGGGAGCGCTATGACTCAGGGGCATATTTATACCTCTGAGTCATAGCGCTCCTCGCGGTTTCCGCCCTCTACGCGGTCACGCTCGGTAGCGCCCGTCCGTGGTCAGACGACGACGGAGACCATGCGGCCCTTGACCACGATGACCTTGCGAGGCTCCTTGCCCGCCAGCGCCGCGGCCACCGCGTCCAGGGCCGCCGCGCGGACGGTCTCCTCCGCGGCGTCGGCGGGGACCTCGATGCGGCCACGGACCTTGCCGTTGACCTGCACCGGATAGGTCACCGTGTCGGCCACCAGCAGCGCCGGGTCGGCGGTCGGGAAGTCCGCGTACGTCAGCGAGGTGTCGTGGCCCAGCTTGCGCCACAGCTCCTCGGCCACGTGCGGGGCGAACGGCGCCACCATCAGCACCAGCGGCTCGGCCACCTCACGCGGCGTGGCCGACAGGCCGGTCAGCCCGTTGGTCAACTGGATCAGCTTGGCGATCGCGGTGTTGAACCGGATGCCGTCCATGTCGCCACGGACCCCGTCGATCACCGTGTGCAGCAGCCGGCGGGTCGCCTCGTCGGCCGGGTCCTCGGTGATCCGCGGCTCGCCGGTCTCCTCGTCGACGACGGCCCGCCAGACCCGCTGCAGGAACCGGTACGAGCCGACCACCGCCCGGGTCTCCCAGGGACGGGACACCTCCAGCGGGCCCATCGACATCTCGTACACCCGGAAGGTGTCCGCGCCGTAGGCGGCGCACATGTCGTCGGGGGTCACCACGTTCTTCAGCGACTTGCCCATCTTGCCGTACTCGCGGTTGACCGCCAGGTCACCCAGGTAGTAGGCGCCGTCGCGCTCGAAGACCTCCTCGGCCTGCACGTAGCTGCCGCGCGAGTCGGTGTACGCGTACGCCTGGATCATGCCCTGGTTGAACAGCTTGCGGAACGGCTCGAACGACGACACGTGCCCCAGGTCGAACAGCACCTTGTGCCAGAACCGCGCGTACAGCAGGTGCAGCACGGCGTGCTCGGCGCCGCCGACGTACAGGTCGGTGCCCCCGCAGTCGCCCTCGCGTTGCGGGCCCATCCAGTAGCGCTCGTTCTCCGCGTCGACGAAGCGCCCGCTGTTCGTCGGGTCCAGGTAGCGCAGCTCGTACCAGCAGGAGCCGGCCCACTGCGGCATCACGTTGGTCTCGCGGGTGTAGCGCTTCGGCCCGTCACCCAGGTCCAACTCGACCTCGACCCAGTCGCGCCGCCGCGACAGCGGGGTCTCCGGGTTGCTGTTGGCGTCGTCGGCGTCGAACGTCTTCGGGGAGAAGTCGTCCACCTCCGGCAGCTCGACCGGCAGCATCTCCTCCGGCAGGGCGATGGCCGCGCCGGTCTCGTCGTAGACGATCGGGAACGGCTCACCCCAGTACCGCTGGCGGGAGAACAGCCAGTCGCGCAGCCGGTAGGTCACCGCGCCGGTGCCGTGCCCGTTCGCCTCCAGCCAGGCGATGGTCGCCGCCTTGGCGTCGGCGACCCCCAGGCCGTTCAGGTCCAGGCCGCGGTCGGGAGCGGCGCTGTTGATCGCCGGGCCGTCCCCGGTGTACGCCTTGCCGTCGAAGCCCTCCGCCGGCTGCACGGTACGCACGATGGGCAGCTCGAAGACCTCGGCGAACGCCCAGTCCCGCTCGTCCTGGGCCGGCACCGCCATGATCGCGCCGGTGCCGTAGCCGGCCAGCACGTAGTCGGCGATGAAGATCGGGATCTGCCCGCCGGTGACCGGGTTGGTGGCGTACGCGCCGATGAAGACGCCGGTCTTCTCCTTGGTGTCGGACTGCCGCTCGACGTCGGTCTTGGCCGCCGCCGCCTTACGGTACGCCTCGACGGCCACCCGGGGGCTGGCGTGCCCGCCGGTCCAGGCGTCCCTCGTGCCGTCCGGCCAGGCGGCCGGGACCAGCGGGTCGACCAGCTCGTGCTCGGGCGCCAGCACCATGTAGGTGGCACCGAAGACGGTGTCCGGCCGGGTCGTGAACACCCGCACCGGCGCCTGCTCGGTGGGGAAGTCGATGTGGGCGCCGGTGGAGCGGCCGATCCAGTTGCGCTGCATCAGCTTGATCGGCTCGGGCCAGTCCAGGGCGTCCAGGTCGTCCAGCAGCCGGTCACCGTACGCGGTGATCCGCATCTTCCACTGCTTCAGGTTGCGCTTGAAGACCGGGAAGTTGCCCCGGTCGGAGCGGCCGTCGGCGGTGACCTCCTCGTTGGCCAGCACGGTGCCCAGTCCGGGGCACCAGTTGACCGGGGCGTGCGAGACGTACGCCAGGCGATGGTCGTCGACGACCTGGCGGCGCTCGGCGACGCTCAGCTCGGCCCACGCGCGGCCGTCCGGGGTGGGCCGGTTACCGCCCTCGAACTCGGCGATCAGCTCGGCGATCGGACGGGCCCTGCCGGCGTCGCGGTCGTACCAGGAGTTGAAGATCTGCAGGAAGATCCACTGGGTCCAGCGGTAGAAGTCGGTGTCGATGGTGGCCACCGAGCGGCGCTCGTCGTGCGCCAGCCCCAGCCGGCGCAGCTGCGCCTTGTACCGCTCGATGTTCGCGACGGTGGTGGTCCGGGGGTGGGTGCCGGTCTGCACCGCGTACTGCTCGGCGGGCAGGCCGAACGCGTCGAAGCCCATCGCGTGCAGCACGTTGCGACCGGCCATCCGCTGGTAGCGGGCGTAGCAGTCGGTGCCGATGTAGCCCAGCGGGTGGCCGACGTGCAGGCCTGCTCCGGAGGGGTACGGGAACATGTCCAGCACGTACAGCTTCTCCGCGCCGGCGCGGGGGTGGGTCGGGTCGGCCAGCGGGCCGGTCGGGTTCGGTGCGTGGAAGGTGCCCTCGCGCGCCCAGGTGTCCTGCCAACGGATCTCGATCTCGTCGGCCAGGGCCGCGGTGTACCGGAACGGGGGAATGTCGCCCGCCGGTGCGGCTGCCTCACTCATCGTCTCTCCTCGCTTCGCTTCGCTTCGTCTCGGCGTCGCCGGGCCGGGCCGGCGGCGGGCACAAAAATGCCCCTCGCACAGGAGGGGCCGCCGTGCTGTCGCTGCGTTCAGCGCATCAGCACGGCCCGGTAAGAAGCAGGAAGACTCCGGCCATGTTCCGCAGTGTACCGCGCCGGCCGCCCGCCCCGCCGGCCGCAGGGGTACGCCGGGCCGGGTCCCCCGAGGCGGCGAATATCGGGGCGTAACCGACGGACTACCTGCGGGGGTCGGCGATAACGACAAACATGGTTAGCCTGAGAGGCTAGTGAGATTCCTGCGGCAAACGAGGCTCGACGTCGCGAACCCAACGGCGGGTCCAGGTGCTCTCAACAGAGCTGCCGTGACGGCGACGAGGAGGAGGCCCGTGACACAACAGACCTGGGACGAGGTGGGCGGCCTACTGCCGCACGACGAGTTCCGCGCCGCCAGCGAGGCCATCGTGGCCAACATCGAGCAGGTCATCGAGGGTAAGACCGCCACCGTGCGGCTCGCCCTGGCCGTCCTGCTCGCCGAGGGTCACCTCCTGATCGAAGACGTTCCCGGTGTCGGCAAGACCAAGCTGGCCAAGGCCCTCGCGCGGTCCATCGACTGCACGGTACGACGGATCCAGTTCACCCCCGACCTGCTGCCCAGTGACGTCACCGGGGTCAGTGTCTACAACCAGGAGACGCACGACTTCGAGTTCCGCCCGGGTGCCGTCTTCGCCAACCTGGTGGTCGGCGACGAGATCAACCGGGCCTCGCCGAAGACCCAGTCGGCGCTGCTGGAGTGCATGGAGGAGCGGCAGGTCACCGTCGACGGGGTGACGTACCAGCTCCAGACCCCGTTCATGGTCATCGCCACCCAGAACCCGATCGAGATGGAGGGGACCTATCCGCTGCCCGAGGCGCAGCGCGACCGGTTCACCGCCCGCATCGCGATGGGTTACCCGGACTCCAACGCCGAGCTGGCCATGCTCGACGGCCACGGTGCCACCGACCCGCTGAACGAGCTGCGCGCGGTCTCCGACGCGGCAATCGTCCGGCAGCTCATCGCCACCGTCCGGCAGGTGCACGTCGCGGACGCGGTCAAGCAGTACGCGATCGACCTGGTCACCGCCACCCGCGAGGCCCCCGACCTGCGGCTCGGCGCCTCCCCCCGGGCCACCCTGCAGCTGCTGCGCACCGCCCGGGCGGTCGCCGCCCTGGAGGGCCGCGACTACGTGCTCCCCGACGACCTGCAGGCTCTGGCGGTGCCGGTGCTCGCCCACCGGATCATCCCGACCGCCGACGCGCAGCTCGCCCGGCGCACCACCGACGCGATCGTCTCCGAGCTGGTGCACCGCCTGCCGCTGCCGCACGACCGGCAACGCAACCCGTACGACACCCGGCCCGCTTCCGGCAACGGCCGCGCGCCCTACGAGCCGCGGAGGCCATGACGTGCGTGCCGGGCTGCGCGGGCTGACCACCCGCGGGCGCTCCTTCCTCGCCGCCGCGGCCGCGGCGGCGATCTCGTCCGGCATCCTCGGCGAGAAGGACCTGCTGCGGGTGGCGGTGCTGCTGGCCGTCCTGCCGTTGCTGGCCGCGGCCTACGTCGGGCGCAGCCGTTACAAGCTGGCCTGCAACCGTTCGCTCGACCCGCACCGGGTTCCGGTCGGTGCCAACTCCCGCGTGGTGCTGCGTCTGCAGAACCTCTCCCGGCTACCGACCGGCACCCTCCTGCTGGAGGACCGGTTGCCCTACGCCCTGGGCAGCCGGCCCCGGGTGGTGTTGGAGCGGCTCGGCGCGCACCAGGCGAGCTCGGTGGCGTACACCGTGCGGGCCGATGTGCGGGGCCGGTACGACGTGGGTCCGCTGGTGGTCCGGATTACCGACCCGTTCGGCCTCTGCGAACTCACCCGGTCCTTCCCCAGCACCGACCACCTGACGGTCATCCCGCAGGTCACTCCCCTGCCGTCGGTCCGGCTCCCCGGGGAGTACGCGGGCAGCGGCGACAGCCGCGCCCGGTCGGTGGCGGTGCACGGCGAGGACGACGCGGCGACCCGGGAGTACCGGCGCGGCGACGACCTGCGTCGGGTGCACTGGAAGTCCACCGCGCGTACCGGCGAGCTGATGGTGCGCCGCGAGGAACAGCCGTGGGAGAGCCGAGCCACCGTCGTCCTGGACACCCGGGCGTACGGCCACCGCGGCGAGGGGCCGACGGCCAGTTTCGAGTGGTCCGTCTCCGCCGCCGCGAGCATCGCCGTCCACCTGCGCCAGGCCGGCTACAAGCTGCGCCTGGTCACCGGCTCGGGCGTCGACGTGGACGCGTCGGAGGCCGGCGGTGACGGGGCGCTGCTCGACCACCTCGCGGAGGTGCGCCTCGATCAGCGCGCCGAGGTGACAGGGCTCGTGCAGCGGGTCCGTCAGCGCGCCGACGGCGGGTTGATCATCGGGTTGTTCGGCACGGTGAGCGTGGCCGAGGCCGAGCTGCTGGCCGGGCTGCGGGGCAACGGCGCCACCTGCATCGGCTTCCTGCTCAACAGCTCCACCTGGCTCAGCCTGCCGGAAAAGGCCCGGGCGGAGGCGGAGCACGCGCACGCCGCCGCCGTCCTCGCCATGTTGCAGAGTGGCTGGCGGGTCGTGGGCGTCGACCACGGTGCCCGACTGCCGACGCTGTGGCCGCAGACCGGTCGGGGCTCCCAGGGCTTCGCCCTGCGCGCCGCGCTGGCGGAGACGGTCGCCGGCGGCGTGCGATGAACGGAAGGGTCCCCTCATGATCGCCAGTCGCCACATCGGCCCGGTGGCGGCCACGGCCACGCTGCTGGCCGCCGCGCCGCTGTCGGCCATCTTCCAGAGCTGGACGTGGCTCGTCGAGTCGATCATCGCGGTCGCCGTGGTGGCCGGGGCCGCCGCGCTGACCAGGCTGGTCCGGGCACCACTGTGGGGTCAGGTGCTCGGCATGCTGGCCGGGTTGGCCCTCGCGCTGACCTGGATGTTCCCCAGCAACCAGGAACTGCTCGCCGTCGTGCCCACGCCGAGCACGTTCGCGCACTTCGCCGACCTGCTCAACGCCTCCATGCAGGACATGCGCACGTACGGAGTCGAGGTCCCGGACACTGACCCGCTGCTGTTCATCGCCGTGCTCGGCGTCGGCGCGGTCGCCGTACTGGTGGATGTCCTGGCGGTGGGGCTGCGCCGGCCCGCGCTGGCGGGGCTGCCGATGCTCGCCATCTACTCGGTACCGGTCGCCGTCTACGTGGACAGCGTCCCCGCGACGCCGTTCGTGGTGGGCGCCGCCGGTTACCTCTGGCTGCTGGTCACCGACAACGTCGACCGGGTGCGCCGGTTCGGGCGTCGGTTCACCGGCGACGGCCGCGACGTCAACGTGTGGGAGGCCTCGCCGCTGGCGTCGGCTGGCCGTCGGCTCGCGGTGGTCGGGGTGGTGCTGGCGGTGGCGCTGCCGTTGGCGGTGCCCGGCATGAGCGGCGGGCTCCTCGACTCCCTCAGTCGAGGTCCGGGCAACGGCACCGGCAACGGGTCCGGCTCGGGCGGCACATCGGGTCGGATCGACCTCTTCGCCTCGCTCGCCGGTCAGCTCAACCAGTCCCAGGTGGCCGACCTGGTCAAGGTCACCACCTCGGAGCGCGACCCGTTCTACCTGCGCTACGCGGTGGCGGACGAGCTGCGTCCGAACGGTTTCCAGGCGCGCAGCCCGAGCGGCCGGCCGGCCAACCGGGACCTGCCCAACCCGGCCGAGCGGGCCCGCCCCGGCGTGCAGCAGACCAGCTACCGGGCCACCGTCGAGGTCACCAAGAGCCTGAGCATGTCGCTCATGCCGGTGTACGCCGAGCCGGTGCGCACCGACGACCTCAGCGGCAACTGGCTCTACGACCCCACCCAGCAGGTCGTCTTCTCCAACCGGGAGAACTCCCGCGGGCGGAAGTACTCCTTCGACTACGTGCGCTCGACGTTCACGCCGGCGGCGCTGCGGGCCGCCCAGTCGCTGCCGACCGACCACCCGGTACGCCGGCAGATGACCGCCACCCCCGGGCCGGTGCCCGAGGTGGAGGAACTGGTCACGGGCCTGACCCAGGGCAAGCGCACCGACTACGACAAGGTGTTGGCGATCTACCAGCACTTCTCGGCGGACAACGGGTTCAGCTACCGGCTGAGCACCGAGAGCGGCAGCAGCGGGCAGGACATCGTCAACTTCCTCACCAACAAGGTCGGCTACTGCCAGCAGTACGCCGCCGCGATGGCCTGGCTGGTCCGATCGGCGGGCATCCCGGCCCGGGTGGCGTTCGGGTTCACCAACGGCAGCAAGCGCGACGGTGACACGTTCACGTTGACCAACCTCAACCTGCACGCCTGGACCGAGGTCTTCTTCAACGGGGTCGGCTGGGTGCCGTTCGACGCCACCCCGACGTACGGGGTGCCGGGGTCCACCCGCTCGGCCTGGGCGCCGGACACTGACGCGCCGGAGCCGTCCACCCCGGGCACCGGCGTCACGGACGCCCCGACGGGCCCCGAGGAGTCGGCCGGTCCGGCCGGGCCGGACAACGCCGACCGGGACGTCGACGACGGGCTGTCCCTGGGCGGCACCACGCCGGCCGAGCAGCCACCGGTCTGGCCGTGGTGGACGGCGGGCCTGCTGGCCCTGCTGGCGCTGCTCGCCATTCCCGCGCTGCGCCGGCTGATGCTGCGCCGTCGACGGGGTGGCCAGCCGGCGAGCGCCGCGATGGCCGCCACGGCAGCCGTCGGCGACGGTGTCGAGCCGGGGTCCCGGGTGGTGGTGGTCGGCGTGGACGCCGACCGTGCCCGCGCGGACGCGCACGCCGCCTGGGCGGAACTGCTCGACACGATGGTGGACTTCCGGGTCCCGGTCGACCTGACCGAGACGCCCCGGGCCACCGCGGACCGCCTGGTCCGAGACACCCTCGGCGACGACACCGCCGCGACCGGGTCGGCGCGGCTGCTCGGCCAGGCGGAGGAGCGGGCCCGGTACGCACGGGACCCGCTGACCGGCGAGCGGTTGCTGCCGGCGCTACGCGCGGTCCGTGGGGCGCTCGCCGCACGGGCCGACCGACGCACCCGCCTGGTCGCCGCCGTGTTGCCGCCGTCGGTGCTGCTGCGGTGGCGGACCACCATGGCGGACACGTCCGGCCGGATGGTGGCGCTGACCGGGCGAGCCCGGTACCGGCTGCTGCGCTGGAACCCTCGACGGCTGTTGGCGGACCGAGCGGCCCGCTGACCCGTCGAGCTGAGCGATGCCCGTCCAGGGCCGGGGTGGTGGTCCACCGACCGCCACCCCGCCCGACAGCCCGCCCCGCCACATCAGGCGTGCTCCGCCGACTCCGGGTGCCATCGACTCGCTTGATCAAGGGCCAGGCGCATGATCAGGCCATGCGGGGTCGGCGCATGAGCAGGGTGCCGCGGGCAGCGGAAATGGGATAGGGGCGCGCGGCTACGACGGAGGTCGCCGGGAGCTGTGCCCGGCGACCCGCCAGTCGCGGCGTTCGGCCCGCCTCAGAGGCGGGACTGACTCAGCGGTGCCCCTCCGGGCGCTGCCGCCACCTGTCCTCCATGCGGTCCAGGAGCGACGACCGGCGACCGGACCGGCCACCGCGGGGACGACGACGACTTGTCGTGCCGCCCACCACGTGCAGGTCGGGTGACTGTGCTCGCCGGTGCGACTGCACCGCGAACGCGGCCGAGGCCAGCATGACGACAAAGCCCGCCACCGCGAGCGGTGGAGTCTTGATCACCGCCCCGTAGACCAGTAGAGCCAGGCCAGCGATGATGACGCCGGCGGCGACGAGCAGGCGACGCCGCGCATGGAAGCGCGGATCGCTGGCGCGCACGGCCGAGGCGAATTTGGGGTCCTCGGCAAGCGACCGCTCGATCTGCTCGAACAGCCGCTGCTCGTGCTCCGAGAGCGGCACGGCACTCCTCCCCGGTCACGTTGGTCGGGCCCACTCGGGCCGACAGACCGTGGCAGCCATCCGGCTGCTTACCCGCAAGTCTACGAGGGGGGTCGCGCGTCGGAAAGCGGGACGACCTACGGGTGGGGTGGATTTTCCTTTCGTTGAGCGTCGCGGTCGCCCATCAGACTGGCCGGACCTATGACGGACCGCCCGAATCGGGCAGCGGCGGCGTCGGCGGCAGCCTCCGCCTCCCGCCAACCGCGCTCGGGCGCGCCGAGGGTGAGCTGTCGGGGCGCGCCCCGCGCCGGGGCGAGCCCCTCCACCCGGACACCGACGAGCCGGATCCGCTCGCCCGGGTCCAGTGCGGTGTACAGCGCCCAGACCGTGTCGAACATCTCGCGGGCGGTGTCGGTGGGCACGTCGAGGGTGCGGGAACGGCTGACGGTCCGGAAGTCGGCCAGCCGCACCTTGAGTGCGACGGTGCGCCCGACCTGCCCGGAGCCGCGTAACCGGACGCCGACCTTGGCGCTGAGCGCGAGCAAGGCGCGGCGGATCTCCAGCGGGTCGGCCACGTCGACGTCGAAGGTCACCTCGGCGCCGATCGACTTGTCGACGTGCTCGGGGCTGACCCGGCGTGGGTCCCGTCCCCAGGCCAGCTCGTGCAGGTGGGCCGCCGACGCCGCGCCGACCGCCTTGCGGAGCATGCCCAACGGGGCCTCGGCGAGGTCGCCGACGGTGGCCAGGCCGAGCCTGCGCAGCGACTCGGCGGCCCGCTCCCCCACTCCCCAGAGCGCGTCCACCGGCAGCGGGTGCAGGAAGTCGAGCACCTGCCCCGAGGGCACCACCAGCAGGCCGTCCGGCTTGGCTCGGGTGGAACCGAGTTTGGCCACGAACTTGCTCGGCGCCACCCCTACCGAACAGGTGAGCGCCTGCTCGTCGGCGACCCGTTGGCGGATCAGTCGGGCGATGGCGGCCGGGGAGCCGAAGAGCCGGCGGGCGCCGCTCACGTCGAGGAACGCCTCGTCGAGGGAGAGCGGCTCGACCAGCGGGGTGACGTCCCGGAAGATCTGCATCACCGCCCGGGAGGCGGCCGTGTAGGCGCTGAACTCCGGTGGCAGGTAGACCGCGTGCGGGCAGCGCGCCCGGGCCTGGCTGGTCGGCATCGCGCTGCGGACGCCGTAACGGCGGGCCTCGTAGCTGGCCGAGCTGACCACGCCGCGCGGCCCCACACCGCCGACGACGACCGGCCGGCCGCGCAGCTCCGGTCGGCGGCGCACCTCGACGGCGGCGAAGAAGGCGTCCATGTCGACGTGCAGGATCGGGCTGCCGGAGTCGTCGGCATCCGGCCCGAAGCGCGGATCCCCGCCCCGGGGCAACGACTGACTGCGGCCCATCCGGGCAGGTTAACCCGAAGGTACGACACCACCAGCCGCCGGCGGGCCGGACCGTGCGCCGGTCAGCCGCGCACGACCAGCAGCGGCACGGTCAGCTCGACGGCGGTGTCCGACCCGTGGTACGCCACCAGCTTCGACGCCATCGGCCGCTCGGTGCGGCTGGCCATGACCGCGTAGGTGTCGTTGCAGATCACCACCACGTCACCGATCCGCCCGAGGTGGCCCTCGGGCACCGGCCCGAACCAGCCGGTGGCCACCACCTCGTCGCGGGTGCGTACCCGCGCGGCGGCACCGAGCACGGTCGACCAGGCGGCCACCACGTCGTCGAGCGCGCCCGGCGCCACGTGCAGGTAGCGCACCCGGGCCTCACCGGCGACCACCCGGACCCCGTCGCGCAGGCGCGGGTCGGCGTCCAGGTCGAAGCGGTGCTCGGCGGGAATGTCGAGTTGGCCGTGGTCGGCGGTCACCAGCAGCGCCGCGTCCGGCGGGAGGCCGTCGACCAGTCGGGCGACCAGCGCGTCCACCTCGGTGGCGGCGACCCGCCAGGGTGCCGAGTCGACGCCGCTGACGTGGCCGTGCCGGTCCAGGTCGGCGTGGTAGCCGGAGACCAGCGTCGGCCCGGCGCCGGCGGACAGCGCGGCCAGCATGGCGGTGGCCACCGCGTCCCCGCCGGTGGCGCCCCGGAAGTCGCCGCCCCGGTTGGCGGCCAGGGTCAACCCGCTGCCGCCGAACTCCGGCCGACTCACCACAGTCGTCGCCACACCGGCGGCGCGGGCGCGCTCCAACTGGGTGGTCACCGGCTGCCAGCTCAGCGGCGACGGATCCCCGGCCCAGTCGGTGTGGGTGAGCACGCGGTCCGTGCCGGGCACCCGCACGGTGAAGCCGAGCACCCCGTGCGCGCCGGGCGGCACACCGGTGCCCAGCGACACCAGGCTGGTCGGGGTGGTGGACGGGAAACCCGCGATGAGCGGCCGGGCCGTGGTCGCGGCGAGCCCGGCGAGCGTCGGCGCGTACGGGGCGGCGGTCGGCACCTGGTACCAGCCGAGCCCGTCGACCAGCAGCACGGCGATCCGGCGCACCCCGGCCAGCGTGGGGGCCAGCCCGAGCGGGTCGGCCGAGCCGGGCACGCCCAGCACGGCGAGCGCGCTGGGCAGCACGTCCGCGAGACGGCCACCGCCGTGGTGCGGCCCGAGGACCGCCAGCGGCGGCCCGGGTGGCGGGTCGCTCATGCCGGTCGGCGGGCGAACAGGTGCAGTTGGGCGGCCAGGTCCCGGTACGGCGGTTGGGCGGCCAGCGCGCGTTCCAGCTCGACCAGGGCGGCGGACTGCCCGTCGGCGACCGCGGCCGGCAGCAGGTCGGCCAGCACACGTACCCCGTGGATCTCCTCGACCACCAGCCCGGCGGCGCCGAGCAGCGCGGCGGCGCCGGGGGCGTCGTAGCGCCGCCGCAGCGTGTCGCGCGGCCCGGCGGTGCCGGCGGGATCGGTGGCCAGGGCGGTCGCGACGTCCAGGTGCCCGTTCATCGCCCGGCCCAGCACGGCGGCGGCCCGGCCGGCGACCAGGACACTGGCCGCGCCGCCGGGGCGCAGCGCGGTGGCCAGCGCGGCGACCACCGGCGTCGGGTCGTCGACCACCTCCAGCACGGCGTGGCAGAGCACCAGGTCGATGCCGGCCGGCTCGACCAGCCCGGCGAGGGCGTCACCGTCGCCCTGCACGGCGGCGATCCGGTCGGCCACCCCGGCCTCGGCGGCCCGACGGGTGAGCGCCGCGAGGGAGTCCGGGCTGGCGTCGACCACGGTGACCCGATGCCCGGCGCGGGCCAGCGGAACGGCGAAACCGCCGGTGCCACCGCCCACGTCGAGCACGGTCAGCTCGGCGTCGCCGCGCCGGTCCAGCTCGGCGCGGAGCACCGACCAGATCACGGCGGTACGGGGTGTCAGCGGCGGCTCGGCGAACCGGCCTCGGGTCTGCTCCACCCGGTCGAGCCTAGTGGGTCACGAGTCGGTGCCCTCGGCCTCGTCCTCGGCCCGGGACCGGCGCTCGTTGGCCACCGGACCGTTTGTCACCTCGTACTCGCGGGGGTCGGCGAGGTGCGACGGCACCCAGCCGGTGCCCAGCCGGGTCCGCCGGGCGTTGGCGATTCCACCGGTGTACGCGTGATTTCCCGTCACTGTCGTTCTCCCTTACGGATCACGGGCCGCTCTGCCCGTTCAGGACGAGTCTCCCGCTCGGCGGCTCGAGAAACCGTAATGTGGATCACTGAATCAGCGGAAGTCACGGGAGGCGGGGCTGACCGGTGGCTCGATGGCGTCCAGTCGGTCGGCGACCAGGTTGGTCACCCCCTCGTGCCGCTGCAACCGCCCCCGAACCACAAGCGCGGCGCTGGTGCGGGCCACCCGCCGGTAGCGCTGCCACAACCCCGGCGAGCAGGTGACGTTGAGCATCCCCGTCTCGTCTTCCAGGTTGAGGAAGGTGACCCCGCCCGCGGTCGCCGGACGTTGCCGGTGGGTGACGATGCCGCCGACCCGGATCCGTTGCCCCGGCTCCACCCGGCCCAGCCGGGCGATCGGCACCGCGCCGAGCACGTCGAGCTGACCCCGGATGAAGCGGGCCGGATGGCTCTCCGGGGACAGCCCGGTGGCCCACACGTCGGCGACCAGCCGGTCCACCGCCTCCATCCCGGGCAACGTGGGCGCCGCCGCGCCGGTCACCGTGCCGGGCAGCCGGCCCGGCCGGTCCTGGGCCGCCGCGCCGGCGGCCCAGAGCGCCTCCCGCCGGGTCAGCCCGAAACAGGCGAAGGCGTCCGCGGTGGCCAGCGCCTCCAGTTGCGCGGCGGTGAGACCGACCCGCCGGGCCAGATCAGACATGTCCCGGTACGGCCCACCGGCGTCCCGGTCCGCCGCGATCCGCTCGGCCACGTCGGCGCCGAGGGTCCGTACGCTGGACAGGCCGAGCCGGACGGCCGGGCCGCCCAGCCCCCAGGCGTGCGGCGGCTCCCCCGGCCCGCTGCCCCACCGGGTGTCCGGGGTGGACTCCAGCACCGCCACCGCCCCGCTGGCGTTGATGTCCGGGCGGCGCACCTCCACGCCGTGCCGGCGGGCGTCGTCGACAAGGGTCTGCGGGGAGTAGAAGCCCATCGGCTGGGCGTTGAGCAGCGCGGCCAGGAACGGCGCCGGGTGGTAGCGCTTGAGCCAGGAACTGGCGTACACCAGGTAGGCGAAGCTCATCGCGTGGCTCTCCGGGAAGCCGTAGCTGGCGAACGCGGTGAGCTTGCGGTAGACGTCGTCGGCCAGCTCACCGGTGATGCCCCGCTCGGCCATCCCGGCGTAGAGCCGGTCGGCGATGCGGGTCATCCGCTCGACCGACCGTTTCGCGCCCATCGCCCGGCGCAGTTGGTCGGCCTCGGCCGCGTCGAAGCCGGCCAGGTCGATGGCGAGCTGCATCAACTGCTCCTGGAACAGCGGCACACCCAGGGTCTTCTCCAGGGCGTTGCGCATCAGCGGGTGCGCGAACGTCACCGGCTCCTGGCCGTTCTTGCGCCGGATGAACGGGTGCACCGAACCGCCCTGGATCGGGCCGGGACGGATCAGCGCCACCTCGACCACCAGGTCGTAGAACTCGCGGGGCTTGAGCCGGGGCAGGGTGGCCATCTGGGCACGGCTCTCCACCTGGAACACCCCGACGGAGTCGGCCCGACAGAGCATGTCGTAGACCTCCGGGTCGTCCAGGGTCATGTCACCCAGGTCGAGGCTCTCGCCGATCATGTCGTAGCCGTAGTGCAGGGCGGAGAGCATGCCGAGCCCGAGCAGGTCGAACTTGACCAGGCCGACCGCCGCGCAGTCGTCCTTGTCCCACTGGAGCACGCTGCGCCCGGACATCCGCCCCCACTCCACCGGGCAGACCTCGATCACCGGCCGGTCGCAGATCACCATGCCGCCGGAGTGGATGCCCAGGTGCCGGGGGAACGTCTGCAACTCGTTGGCGTACTCCACCACCTGCTCGGGGATGTTCTCGACGTCGACCGTGGCGACCGAGCCCCACCTGTCGATCTGCTTGCTCCAGGCGTCCTGCTGACCGGGCGAGAAGCCGAACGCCTTGGCCACGTCCCGCACCGCCGACCGGGGTCGGTAGGAGATGACGTTGGCGACCTGGGCGGCGTGCTCCCGGCCGTAGCGGGTGTAGACGTGCTGGATCACCTCCTCCCGGCGGTCGGACTCGATGTCCACGTCGATGTCCGGTGGGCCGTCCCGCTCCGGGGCGAGGAACCGCTCGAAGAGCAGCCGGTGCCGGACCGCGTCCACATTGGTGATCCGCAGCGCGTAGCAGACCGCCGAGTTGGCCGCCGACCCCCGGCCCTGGCAGTAGATGTCCTGCTCACGGCAGAACGAGACGATGTCGTAGACCACCAGGAAGTAGCCGGGGAAGCCCAGCTCCTCGATCATGTTGAGTTCGTGGTCGAGTTGCGCGTACGCCGCCGGGTGCGCCTGCGGCGGCCCGTAGCGCTCGTGCGCGCCGTCGGCGGTCAGCTTGCGCAGCCAGCTCATCTCGGTGTGCCCCGGCGGCACCGGGTACGCCGGCAACTGCGGCGCGACCAGTTGCAGGTCGAAGGCCAACTCGGCGCCGAACTCGGCAGCCCGAGCCACCGCACCCGGGTACGCGGCGAACCGGGCCGCCATCTCCGCACCACTGCGCAGGTGGGCGGTGGCCGCCGCGGGCAGCCAGCCGTCGATCTCGTCCAGACTGCGGCGGGCCCGGACGGCGGCGACGGTGGTGGCCAGCCGACGCCGACCGGGGCTGGCGTAGTGCACGTTGTTGCTGGCCACCGTCGGCAGCCCGGCCGCGGCGGCCAACTCGGCGAGCGCGTCGTTGCGGTCGGCGTCGACGGGATGACCGTGGTCGGTCAGCTCCACCGCGACCGTCTCCGCGCCGAAGAGCGCGGTCAGCCGGTCCAACTCGCGCGCCGCCGCGTCCACGCCCTCGGTGAGCAGCGCCCCCGGCACGTGCCCCTTGCGGCAGCCGGTCAACACCAGCACGTGGTCACGCAGTTCCTCGGCGACCTGCTCCAGCTCCCCGTAGACCGGGCGGCCCTTCTCCCCGCCGCGCAGCTGGGCGCGGGCGATGGTGGTGGCCAGCCGGGCGTACCCCTCGTGGCCGTGCGCGAGCACCAGCAGGTGCGCGCCGTGCGGGTCGGGTTCGCCGTTCTGCGGGCCGGGCAGCCCGAGGGACAGCTCCGCGCCGAAGATGGTCGGCAGGCCCAGCGTCCGAGCCGCCTCGGCGAACCGGACCACACCGTAGAAGCCGTCGTGGTCGGTGACGGCGAGCGCGGTGAGCCCCAGCCGGGCCGCCTCCTCGGCCAGCTCCTCCGGGTGACTGGCACCGTCGAGGAAGCTGAAGTTGGTGTGCGCGTGCAGCTCCGCGTAGGGCACCACGCCGTCCGGGCGGGTCAGCTCCGGTGGCTGGTACGGCTCACGGTGGCGGCTCCAGGCCGGGGAGTCTCCCCCGTCGGCGTCCACGGCGAGCGGGTCCACCACGTGCAGGTGCCGCTCCTCACGCGACCGTCCGCCGCTGGCCCGCCCGGAGAGCACCCGCTCCAGCTCCGACCAGGGCATCTTGGGGTTGTGGAAGCTCACCTGGCCGCCACCTCGCCCGGCCAGAGCTTGATCGACTCGACCTCCTGAAAATCGGGCGGTCCGCACAGGCGGGACACCGCGGTTTTCAGGATGTCGAGTCGATCACGGACAGGGGACGTGTGCTCAGTCATAGATCGCCTCCACCAGCCACTGCCCGGCCTCCACGGCCAGCAGCAGGGCGGCACCGTCGGCCAGGCTGACCTGGAACCGGGCCCGGCGGCGGGCCTCGGCCGGGGCCCACCACCGCTCGTCCACCGGCCACGGGCCGGCCCAGCCCACGATCTCCGCCGGCTGGCCGGTGCCGACCACCAGCCGGGCCGGCGGAGCGCTCACCGCCAGCCGCGCGCTGATCACCACCGGCTCGCCGGCGGCGTCGTGCACGGTTGCGGCGAGCGGGCTGGGCAGCACCACCGCCGGCGCCGGCGCCGGGAGTCGTCCGGGCCACGGCGGAACCCCGCCCGTGCCGCGGGCAGCAGGCCGACCGGCACCGACGGCCCGGGCAGCGCCGCCGGCGCTCGACTCACCGGCCAACGGCACCGGCGCGACCGCCCCACCGGCCAGCGGCGCCGGGCCGGAACGCGCAACCGCCTCACCCGACAACGGCACCGAACCAGAACGCGCAACCGCCTCACCCGACAACGGCACCGAACCAGAACGCGCAACCGCCTCACCCGACAACGGCACCGAACCAGAACGCGCGACGGCCTCACCGGGCAGCGGCGCCGGGCCGGGACGGGTGGGGAGACGTTCGTCGCCCCACGGCACCAGCCGCACCTGGTCGGCCGGGGAGCGACCACCGCCGAGCACAGCGGTGACCACCGCCTCCGGGCCGAGGATGCCCTGCACGCGGCTCAACGCCCGATGTGCCCGGTCCCGCTCCTCGCCGGCCTCCCCCCACAGGCCGACCTGCAGGCCGGCCTGGGCGATCACCCCGTCCGGGACCAGCCGCAACCGGATGATGCCGGCCGTCGGCCGGGCCGGTCGTGCGCCGGTACGGCCGTTGCTGCCGGAGAGCCAACCGTCGAGCTGCCAGCGCACCCGGTCGGCGATGGCCGCGGCGGTGAGCAGGCCATCGTGCCGCCACACCCGGTGCAACTCCTGACCGTGTTCGGTGACCGCCTCGATGCCGAGCCGGGTGCAGGCCAGCCCGCGCCCGGCCAGCCCCTCGTGCAACTGCTCGGCCAACGCGCGGGCCGCGAACGCCGCCGCGTCGACCCGGTCGATCGGTTCGTCGTACCCGGCGGTCACCGTCAGGTCGGCCGGTGGCTGCCGGACGGTGAGTGGGCGGTGGTCGCGCCCGGCCGCGAGCCGGTGGGCCAACGCTCCGTCGAACCCGAACCGGGCCACCACGTCGCCGGCCGGCAACGCGGCGAAGTCGCCGAGGGTACGCACCCCCAGCCGGCGCAGCAGGTCGGCCAACGCCGACCGGCCGAGCGCCTCGACCGGCAACCCGGCCAGGAACTCCGGTGTCCCGCCCGGTGCCACCACCCGGCCGGCGCGGGCGGCCAACCCGGCCGCGAACACCCCGTCGGCGATGCCTACCTGACTCTCCACCAGGCACGACTGGGCGACATGCTCGATGATCCGCTCGGCGGCCGCCTCCTCGCCGCCGAGGTAGCGGCCCGGCCCCCGGGCGGCCACCGCGCAGGCGCCCGGACGGACCACCTCCACGCCGGCGACCAACTCCTCCACCGCGGCGACCACCGGCTCGAACGCCCGGGCGTCCCGGCCTGGGTCGTATTCCACGACGGTGAGTTGCGGGCAGCGACCCTGCGCCTCCCGCTTACGCAGACCTCGGCGTACCCCCTCGGCACGGGCCCGCTCGGAGCAGGCGACCACCCGGTTGGCGTGCAGCACGGCCACCGGGCCGGTCGCCGGCACCCCGTCGACGATCTCGGCGGCGAGCACCGGCCAGTCCGGGCACCACAACAGCAGGGTGCGTGGTGGAGAACCGGTCACCCCCGACCGACCAGGGCAAGCGGCGCGGCCGGTCGACCCACGGTCGACGGCACCGTGCGGGGAATGACCCGGGTCAGCTCGTCACCCGGGAGCCAGACCTTGATCTCCTTGGGTCGGGCGGCCGCCCCGCGCCCGCGCGCCGAGACGGTGACCTCCCGGCGGCGCAGCCGCCCCCGGCCCTGACCGAGCCCTTCCCACACTCCACGGACCACCCGCAGTGTCACGTCCGCGCCGTCCCACCGGCCGTACGGGACGAGCACGCTGCCGCGCTGCCGGGCCCGGGCGGCCAGCCGGGTGGCGACCGAGGCGGAGACCGTGGCCGGCACGGTGGTGACCACGACGTCCACCCCGTCGATCAGCGCGGCGATCACGGTGGCCCACTCCGGGCCGGGATTCGGCACCAGGGCCAGCCGGTCCAGGGCGATGCCCAGCTCAGCGGCCGCACCCGCACCGAACGTCGGCACACCGACCACGGCGCACCACGAGCCGGCCCGGGACGCCTCAGCGAGCAGGGCCAGCATCAGCGAGGTGCCGCCGCTGCGCTGGGGCTGGCCGGCGGCGACTGCGATGGTGCTCCCCCGGCGCAGGCCTCGGTTGGGCAGCAGACCGGTCAGCTCGGGTGCCACCGGCAGCACCCGATGGCCACCGACCGGGTCGGGTGCGCTCGCCGGGCGCACCAGATCGGCCAGTGCGGCGGAACCGACCACCATGCGGCCCGCCATTGGACCAACCCCCCGTCGTTGCTGCTGTGGATCACATTCAGGACCGGCACGCCGTGCCACCGCCCGCCCGGCTCCCCCCGCGGGGCGGTCGGTGGCACGGCGGGCTCATGCGGCGAGGCCGTCCAGGGCCGGTTGGTGGGCCACGCCGAGCGCGGTCTCCACCACCGTGACGAACTGTTCGGCGGCGCGGAGCAGGTCGTCGGCCTCCCGGGCGCTGACCACCCGGGGGATGCCGGCCTCGGCGGCGGCGCGCTTGCTGGCTCCGGCGGCGAAGAATCGGGACCACTCATCGAGCTCCGGAGCGACGGCGCAGAGGAGGACCCAGACACTGGTGATCCGGTTGCGCCGACTGGGCGCAGGACGGGCGCGGGCGGCGAGCAGAGCAGCCGCCGCACGCAGCGCCGCCAGGTGGGCAGCCGCGTAGCGCAGGCCGTCGGGGCGGGTCTGGCCGGCCTCGACCAGCCCGCGCCGCGCCAACGTGAGGAGTTGGGCGGGGGTGCGGTGCGGCAGCACGTGCGCCGGCACCGTCGGTGCCTGAGCCGGGTTGGTCGGCATGGGTGTCTCTCCTCCACGTGGCCGAGACGTCGCTCCGGCGGCTGATGCCGCCGACGAGACGCCGAGGTCGGGTGGTGCGGAGGAAGACGCACCGGGTGTGGCCGGCCGGGTGTGGACGCTTCCCCACACCACACCCGGCCGGCGTACCGGCGGGTGCGTCGCCCGCCGCCCGGGGGTCGTGGGCGGCGAGCGACGCTCCTGCCTGTCGGGACCAGGCTCGCGACTGCCCGGAAACCCAGGTGCGGCCCGCGGAGCCGCACCGGCCGGAGCTGGCGCCGCGAAACGCCGCGCTCCGGCTGGTTGGAACGGGCGTTCGAGGCAATCGAACACTCGTTCTAACTGCTGCTGACAGTACACCTCCCCACCGACGAAAATGCAACGTGTGACGCGCCGACCGCGACGGCCGACTGAACCGGGCGTCAGCGGACCGGGAAGAATGGCGGGATGCAGCCACACCCGAACGTACGGGCGGTGCAGGACGCGCTCACCGCCGCCGGCACGCTCGACGGCGCCGGTGAGCCCAGCACGATCCGCCTGCTGCCCGACGCGGTGCCCACCGCGGCGGCCGCCGCCGAGGCGCTCGACGTCGAGGTCGGCCAGATCGCCAACTCGTTGATCTTCGACGCGGACGACGCGCCGCTGCTCGTGCTCACCTCCGGCGCGCACCGGGTGGACACCGCCGGCCTGGCCGCGTCGATCGGGGTCACCCGGCTGCGCCGGGCCACCCCGGAGTTCGTCCGGACGCACACCGGGCAGCCGATCGGCGGGGTCGCCCCGCTCGGGCACCCGCACCCGCTGCGCACCCTGGTGGACACGGCGCTGGCGACCTACCCCGAGATCTGGGCCGCGGGTGGCGTACCGCAGGCGGTCTTTCCGACCACCTACGCCGAACTGCTGCGGATCACCGCCGGCACCCCGGCCGAGGTGGCGTGAGCGAGCGGAGCGAGCGAACCAGCAGGCACCGCGGCGACGCGCTCGCGCCGCCGCGAAGCGGAGGCGTGAGCGAGCGGAGCGAGCCAACCGGCGAGCCCGGCAGCGCCGCACCGGAGCTGGTCACCCTGCACGTCTGGCGGACCTCCCCCGGCGCGCTGCCCCGGGCGCTGACCCGGATGGCGGTGGACCCGCGCCGGCTGCGGACCCACCCGGGCGTCCGGTTCGGCAAGCTGCTGGGCACCGGGACCGGCACCGGCTTCGGACCCGGCGACGCCGACCTGACCCGGTGGGCGGCGCTGACCGTCTGGGACTCCCCCGCCGCGGCGGCCGACTTCGACGACTCGCCGGTCGGCCGCGCCTGGGCCCGCATCGCCCGCGCCCAGGCCCGGGTCGACCTGCGTCCGCTGACCAGCCGGGGCGAGTGGTCCGGTCAACGACCGTTCGGCGAGCCCGCGGGCGGCCGGGTCACCGGCCCGGTGCTGGCGCTGACCCGGGCCCGGTTGCGGGTACGCCGGGCGGCCACCTTCTGGCGGGCGATCCCGCCGGTGGCCGCCGCCCTGCGCGACGCGCCCGGGTTGCTGGCCCGGTTCGGGGTCGGGGAGGCACCGCTGGGTTGGCAGGGCACGGTGAGCGTGTGGCGCGACCCGACAGACCTGGTGGCGTTCGCGTACCGTCACCCGGAGCACCGGGCGGCGATCATGCGAACCCCCAGCGCGGGCTGGTACGCCGAGGAGTTGTTCGCCCGGTTCGAGGTGCGCGACGTGGTCGGCGACCGGTCGGTGCTCGGGTGGGTCGCCGACGGTGGCCCGGAAACGGTGAAGGGTGGACGGGCATGAGGTTGGTGCGCTGGACGCCGGACGATCTCGTCCGGCGGCTGGACGACGTGGTGGCCGTCTACGGCGAGGCGATGGGATACCGCACCGACCTGCTCGAGGCCCGACGCGGCTACATCGCCACCCACGTCCGCCGGCCGGGTTTCCGGGCGGTCGCCAGCCTGACCAGCGAGGGGCACCTCGCCGGCTTCGGCTACGGCTACCTGGGCGCCTCCGGTCAGTGGTGGCACGACCAGGTGTACCGGGCGCTGGACACCCCGACCCGTACGCGGTGGCTCACCCACTGCTTCGAGGTGGTCGAGTTGCACGTCCGGCCACCGGCGCAGGGCCACGGCCTGGGCACCGGCCAACTGCGCGCGCTGCTCGGCATGGCCGAGGGCGACACCACGCTGTTGTCCACCCCGGAGGCCGACGAGCAGACCTCGCGGGCCTGGCGGTTGTACCGACGCTTCGGCTTCGTCGACGTGCTGCGCAACTTCCACTTCCCCGGCGACGAGCGACCGTTCGGCGTACTCGGTCGGGATCTGCCGCTCGAGCCACCGGCGTCATGACCCGGCGGATCTCCTGGACACTGCTCGCCGTCCTGGTGCTCGCCCAGATCTGCTACCCGCTCACCACCGGTGCCGCCAGGGCCGGGCTGACCGTGGCCACCGTCGTGCTCGGGTGGCTGCTCTCGGTGGGCCACGCGCTGCTCAGCCGGGGTCCGCGGGTCGCGGCGGCGCTGGTGGCGGTGGCCACCGGCGGTGGGTTCGCGATCGAGGCGATCGGGGTGACCACCGGTGTGCCGTTCGGCAGCTACGACTACTCCGGGGAACTGGGTCCGAAGCTGGCCGGAGTGCCGCTGATCATTCCGCTGGCCTGGACCTGGATGGCCTGGCCGGCCTGGCTGGCGGCGGTCCGGCTGACCGGCGGCGCCGCGCCGCGCGCCAGCCGCAACGGCGCGAAGGCCGGCGACAACGGCGCACCGACCAGCAACGGCGGCGGATCGTGGACCGGCCGCGGTGGGTCGACCGGGCTGTGGGTACGGCGGATCGCGCTGGCCACCGTGGGACTGGCCGCCTGGGACCTCTTCCTCGACCCGCAGATGGTGGCCGAGGGCTACTGGGTCTGGCGGGACGCCACCCCCGCGTTGCCCGGTCTGCCCGGCATTCCGGTCAGTAACTACCTGGGCTGGCTGCTCTTCGCGGTGCTGATGATGAGCGCCCTGCGCCCGCTGGCCGGGTCGGCCGCCGAGCACACCGACCGGCGCGACGACCCGATGGCCGCGCTCTACCTGTGGACGTACTTCTCCAGCGTCCTGGCCCACGCGGTCTTCCTCGACCTGCCCGCGTCGGCGCTCTGGGGGGCCGCCGGCATGTCGGTGACCGCCGTCCCGTTGGCGGTGACCCTGTTGCGCGCCCGCCGGGGTCGGGACACCCGCCGGGAGGACCACCAGCCGCACCGCCCCGGCGTCGACGCGACCCGATGACCGTCCTGCTCGCCCTGCTCATCGCCGTCGCCGCGCTGACCGGGCACACCTGGCTCAACGCCACCCGCTGGCTGCGCCGGCCCACCGACCGACCCGACGCCCTCGACGAACCGGTCGCCGTGCTGCTGCCGCTGCGCGACGAGGCCGGGCGGGTCACGCCCTGCCTGCGCGCCCTGCTCGCCCAACGCGGCGTGCCCGGGCTGCGCGTCGTGGTCCTCGACGACGGGTCCACCGACGGCACCGCCGACGTGGTCCGCGCGGTGGCCGGCGACGACCCCCGGGTCACGCTGCTCACCGGGGTCGCCCCGCCGCCGGGCTGGCTGGGCAAGCCGCACGCCTGCTGGCAGTTGGCCACCCGGGCCGACCCGGACGCCACCGCGCTGGTCTTCGTCGACGCCGACGTGGTGCTCGCCCCGCACGCCGTGGCCGCGGCCGTCACCGAGCTGCGCGACGCCCGCGTGACGCTGCTGTCGCCGTACCCCCGGATCGTGGTGGCGACGGCGGCCGACCGGCTGGTGCAGCCGCTGCTGCAGTGGCTCTGGTTGACCTTTCTGCCGCTGCGCGCGATGGAGCGCTCGTCGCGGCCGTCGCTGGCCGCGGCGGGCGGCCAGTTCCTGGTGGTGGACCGGGCGGGCTACACCGCCGCCGGTGGGCACGCCGCGGTCGCCGACAAGATCCTGGAGGACGTCGAGCTGGCCCGGGCGGTCAAGCGCGCCGGTGGGCGGATCGCCCTGGCCGACGGCTCCCGGCTGGCCACCTGCCGGATGTACGACGACTGGCCGCAACTGCGCGACGGGTACGCGAAGTCGCTCTGGGCGTCGTTCGGGCATCCGGGCGCGGCGGCGGCCGTGGTGACACTGCTGCTCGTGCTCTACACCGCCCCGCCGCTGGTCGCGCTTGCCGGGCTCGTGGCCGGCTCGGCGCAGGTGACCGCCCTGGGCCTGGCCGCCTACCTGCTGGGGGTGGCCGGACGGGTGCTCACCGCCCGGGGGACCGGCGGCCGGTGGTGGCCCGACGCGCTCGCACACCCCGTGTCGGTCGTGGTCCTCGGTTGGTTGACCCTGCGGTCGTACCATCTGCGAAAGCGACGTCGCCTGACCTGGCGGGGCCGCCCGGTCAGCTAGGAGGGCGTGGCATGGCGCGGATCGTGGTCGTCGGCGCCGGGGTGGGTGGCCTCGCCACCGCCGCCCGGCTGGCCGCCACCGGGCACCAGGTGACCGTCTTCGAGGCCGCCGACACGGTCGGTGGCAAGCTCGGCCGGTACGCGCACGACACCCCGGCCGGGTCGTTCCACTTCGACACCGGGCCGAGCCTGCTCACCCTGCCCCAGGTCTTCCACGACCTGTTCGAGGCGACCGGGGCGAAGCTCGACGAATACCTGGACCTGGTCCCGTTGGACCCGATCGTCCGGCACGTCTTTCCCGGCGGCGGCCCGACCCTGGACTCGTGCGCCGACCCGGCGGAGTTCACCACCCGGATCGGGGCCGCCCTAGGTGACCGGGCGGCGGCCGACTGGCAACGGCTGTGGCACCGCGCCGAACGGGTGTGGCGGGCCTCCGAACGCGACATCCTGCGCCGTACCGTCGACTCCCCCCGCGATCTCGCGTCGCTGGCCTGGCGGCTCGGCGACCTGGCCGCCATCGCCCCGGGCCGCACCCTGCGCGGATTGGGGCGCGGGCACCTGTCCGACCCGCGGCTGCGGATGATGCTGGACCGGTACGCCACCTACACCGGCGCCGACCCGCGCCGGGCGCCGGCGGCGCTGGTCGCGGTCCCCTACGCCGAGCTGGCCTTCGGTGGCTGGTACCTGCACGGTGGGCTGCGCACCCTCGCCGACGCGCTGCTGACCCGGTGCCTGGACCTCGGCGTGGTCGTGCAGACCGACACCACGGTCACCCGGATCGACGCCACCGGCGGCCGGGTGCACGGGGTACGCCTCGCCGGCGTCACCGCGCCGGTGCCCGCCGACGTGGTGGTGGCCAACGTGGACGCGCTGACCGTCTACCGTGACCTGCTGCCGCACCCGCGTCGGCTGGCCGGGCTGACCGACCGCAGCCTCGCCGGTTTCGTGTTGCTGCTCGGTGTCTCCGGCAGCACCGGTCTGGCCCACCACACCGTCTTCTTCCCGGACGACTACGACGCGGAGTTCGACGCGGTCTTCGGAAACCCCGGGCGCGGCGTACGGGCCCGGCCGGCGGTCGACCCGACAGTGTTCGTCACCGTGGCCGACGACCCGATGGTCCGTCCGGCCGGGCACGAGGCATGGTTCGTGCTGGTCAACGCCCCCCGCCATGGCAGCGCGGCGGGCGCGGTCGACTGGCGACGCCCGGGGCTGGCCGACGCGTACGCCGACCGGATCCTGGAGGTGCTGGCCCGGCGCGGCGTGGACGTGCGCGACCGGCTGCTGTTCCGCGAGATCCGCACCCCCGCCGACCTGGGCACGGCGACCGGCGCGCCGGGCGGCTCGATCTACGGCACCGCCGGCGGGTTGCTCCGCCCCGCCAACCGCGGCCCGGCGAACGGGCTGTGGCTGGTGGGCGGCTCCACCCACCCGGGCGGCGGGTTGCCGATGGTGACCCTCTCCGCGCAGATCGTCGCCGACGAGATCGGCCCCGCCTGGTAGGGCCAGCCGCTCAGCCGGCGTCGAGCAGGGCGCGCCGGATGCTGGAGAGCAGTTGCCCGAGGCCGAAGCCGGCCAGCAGCACCCACACCGCGGTCGCCATGGTGATGGTGCCGGCGGCCAGGTCCGCCTCGATCAGCCCGGCCAGCCCGGCGACCACCAGGCCGGCCAGCGCCACCGAGACCCGGGTGGGACGTTCCCCGACGGTGACCGCGCCGATGTCGCGCATGCCGGCGGCGACCGCCCGAGCCCGGACGTACTCGTGCAGCCAGGACAGCGCGCCGCCCGCGACGACGAGCGCCCCCGGCGCGCCGACCAGCCAGAACGCCAGCAGCCAGGCCACCTCACCGAGCCGGTCGGCGACCGAGTCGTAGACGTAGCCGAGCCGGGTGGTGCGGCCGGTGGCGACCGCCACCGCGCCGTCCACGCTGTCCGCCACGGCGGCGAGCAGCACGAACAACGCACCGAGGAACGGCCCGTCCCCCGGCCGGGTGACCAGCAACGGTACGCAGAAACAGAGCACCACACCGGCCACGGTGACCGCGGTGGGGCTGACCCGCAGCCGCCCCAGCACGTACCCGACGTGGTACGCGAACCGCAGCCAGGCGCGCACCACCGGTGCCGCGACCCGGGGGTCGAACCCGCCGTGCAACCGCGCCCATGCCGTGGCGTACTGGTCCCAGTTCAGCTGTGTGCCCACCACGGATCAACCGTCGTGCCGGGCATCAGGTGTCGCAGGTGGGGCATTCACACCCGCGCGCCGACCTTCAGGTTCTGCCAGACCTCACGAGTCGCGGTGGACCGGTTGAGGGTGATGAAGTGGATGCCCGGCACACCCTCGTCCAGTAGTCGGCGGCTCATCTCGCTGGCCTGCTCGACACCGAGCTGGCGAACGGCCTCCGGGTCGTCGGCGACCCGCTCGAAGCGGGCCGCCAGCGCCGGCGGGAAGGGCGCGCCGGACAGCTGCACGGACCGCTCGATGGTGCCGATCTGGGTCACCGGCATCACCCCGGCCAGGATCGGGGTGTCGCAGCCGGCGGCGGCCACCCGGTCCCGCAGCCGCAGGTAGTCGTCGGCGTCGAAGAACATCTGCGTGATCGCGAACTCGGCGCCGGCCCGGCACTTGCGGACGAAGTGCGCGGTGTCGCTGGCCACGTCGGGGGAGCGGGGGTGCTTGTACGGGAAGGCCGCCACGCCCACGCTGAAGTCACCGGCGTCGCGGACCAGGCGGACCAGGTCCTCGGCGTAGTCGACGCCCTCGGCGTGGCGGACCCACTCCCCGCCGGGGTTGCCCGGCGGGTCACCGCGCACCGCCAGCACGTTGCGCACCCCCACCCCGGCGAGCCGGCCGATCACGTGCCGCAGCTCGGCGACGGAGTGGTTGACCGCGGTCAGGTGGGCCATCGGCAGCAGGGTGGTGTCGGTGGCGATCCGTTCGGTCACCGACACGGTGGTGTCCCGGGTCGAACCGCCCGCACCGTAGGTGATCGACACGAATGACGGGCGCAGCGACTCCAGCTCGCGGATGGCCTGCCAGAGCAGCGTCTCCCCCGCCTCCGTCTTGGGCGGGAAGAACTCGAACGAGAAGGTCGGTTGGCGCTCACGAATGAGCTCCCCGATCGCCGGCTGCGGATTGGGGAGTACCGAGGGAAGACCGAGCGCCACGACCCGACTCTAGCGGGCGACGCCACCCCGACCCAGACGCTTTCCACTTGGCGGTCCCCTACCGCACCGTCCGCCGGGTCCGACGGCCGGAGGGCGTCGTACCCCGGAGGTAGAAATGGGTGGCGTGGGAGGGGCGGCGGGGGCGGCGCCCGGGTCCCGCGCGGGGGTCGGTCAGCCACACGCGGTGACGCAGGTCCCGCCCGGTCGGGGCGGGTCGTCACCCGCGCCGACGCCCGCCAGGAGGACCCATGACCGCGCCCCGATCGCCGCGCCCGGCGCAGCTCGGCCCGCTGCTGGCCCGGTGCCGGCTGGCCCGTGGCTGGAGCCAGCAGCGCGCCGCCGCCGAGTTGTGCGCCGCCGCCGGGGTGCCGACGTTGAGCCGGCACGAGGTGTCCCGGTGGGAACGACAGCGTCGTGTTCCCGGTGGATTCTGGCTCGGCTGGCTCGCCGTCGTCCTGGACGTGCCGCTGGTGACCCTGACCGAGGCCGCCGCGGGCACCCGCCGGGCCGGCGCGACGCGCGCCCCCGGACCGGGCCGCACGGCGGCGGCCGGCACGCGACCGGCGGGGCGCACCGGTCCCGGTCGCACCGACGGGACCAGGGCCGGTGGCACACTCGGTCGAGCCGAGGCGGAGGCCAGGCGGAGGCCAGGCAAGGGGCTTTGACACCGGCCCCACGCGTGGCACTGGGGCGCGGACCGAGGCGACCGGCTAGCGTCGGTACGTGACCCACGCTGCCCCCGTCTCTCCCGTCGACCGTGCCGGCCTACGGCAGCGCGTCGACAAAGCCCTCAGCGAGTTCCTGACCGGCCAACGCGTGCGACTCGCCGCCGTGGATGACGCCCTGGCCCCGGTGGCCGAGGCGATCGAGGCTTTCGTGCTCGGCGGCGGCAAGCGGCTCCGCCCGGCATTCGCGTACTGGGGGTTTCGGGGCGCGGGCGGTCTCGACGGCGACGAGGTGGTCACCGCCCTGGCCGCACTGGAGTTCGTCCAGGCCAGCGCCCTGATCCACGACGACCTGATGGACCGCTCCGACACCCGACGCGGCGAGCTGGCAGTGCACCGGCGGTTCGCCGCGCGGCACCGGGAGGCCGGCTGGGGCGGTGACCCGGACGGCTTCGGCGACGCCGCCGCCATCCTGCTCGGCGACCTGTGCCTGGTCTGGTCCGACGAGCTGCTGCACTCCGCGGGGCTGGACCTGTGGTCGTTGGCGCGGGCGCGACCGGTCTTCGACGAGATGCGCACCGAGGTCACCGTCGGGCAGTACCTCGACGTGCTGACGCAGGTCACCGGCGACACCTCGGTGGAACGGGCCAGCAAGGTCGCCCGGTACAAGTCGGCGAAGTACACCGTCGAGCGTCCGCTGCTGCTCGGCGCCGCGCTGGCCGACGCGACGGCAGACGTACGGGCGTCCTACTCGGCGTACGGGCTGCCGCTGGGTGAGGCGTTCCAGCTCCGCGACGACGTGCTGGGCGTCTTCGGTGATCCCGCGCTGACCGGCAAGCCGGCCGGGGACGACCTGCGCGAGGGTAAGCGCACCTACCTGGTGGCGGCGGCCGTGGAGGCCACCGACGACACCGGGCGTGAGCTGCTGCTGGGTCAACTCGGCGACCCTGAGCTGGACGAGCGGGGAGTGGCTCGGCTCCGCGAGCTGATCACCGCGAGCGGGGCGTTGGCCCGCACCGAGCAGCGGATCGTCACGCTGACCGACGCCGCGCTGGCGGCCCTGACCGCCGTCGACCTGGACACCGAGGCCCGCCAGGCCCTGGTGGACCTGGCCATAGCCGCAACCCGCCGAGCCGACTAACCCCCCGCCGCGCCCCGCCCCGCCTCCGGCCCCGTTTCCGCGCGTTGATCATGGAGTTATCGCCACTCGCCTCGGCGTGTCGTGACAATAACCTCATGATCGACGCCCAGAAGGGGCCGGGGGCGGCCGGGTGGGGTGGGGCGGGGGGCTAGAAGCCCAGGGCTTGGGCTCGGCGTTTTACTTCGCGGGCCTGGTCGCCGGAGAGGGCTGCGGCCGGGGTGTTGCCGGGGAGGGTGTCGTCCGGCTCGTACAGCCAGCGCAGGGCGGCCTCGTCGTCGTAGCCGTTGTCGGTGAGCAGGTTGAGCACGCCGGGCAGGTGCTTGAGCGCGATCTCGTTGGCGACCAGGTCCGTCGGGATGCGGCGGACGCCGTCGCGGCGGACCGCCAGCAACTCCCGGTCACGGATCATCTGGTGCACCTTGCTGATCGACACGTCGAGGCGCTCGGCGACGTCGGGCAGGGTCAGCCAGCCGGCCGGGTCGGCGGGTCCGGCGAGCTCCAGGCTGGGCACGGCCTGGTCGGGTACGGGTTCGGTCACCCGACCACCCTGCCACGCCACCGTCGCGACGGGCCACCGGCACCCCGGACGACCGAGCGGAGCCCGCTCTCCCGGACGCCGCTGAGCCGCTGGTGAGGCAGCGGTGAGCGCAGCGGGACGGACCCGTTCGGCGTCCGGCTGTAGCATCCTGTTCAACCTTCACCCCCTGGACACATAGACTCCCTGCCGATGGACACTCAGGTCGCCGACACGTTGCTGGGCTCGCTGATCGACGGGCGCTACCGCATTCGCGGTCGCGTGGCCCGTGGTGGCATGGCGACCGTGTACACCGCCACCGACGAGCGCCTCGAGCGCACCGTCGCTGTCAAGATCATCCATCCGACCCAGGCCCCCGAGGCCAGGGCCCGGATCGCCAACTTCGTGGCCCGGTTCACCGACGAGGCGAAGACCATCGCCCGGTTGACCCACCCGAACGTGGTGGCGGTCTACGACCAGGGCACGCACGCCGGTCTGCCGTACCTGGTGATGGAGTACGTGCGCGGCCGTACGCTGCGCGACGTGCTGGCCGAGCGACGCCGGCTCCACCCGGACGAGGCGCTGGCCATCGCCGAGCAGATGCTCGCCGCGATCGCCGCCGCGCACCGGTCCGGCCTGGTGCACCGCGACGTCAAGCCGGAGAACGTGCTGGTCGCCGAGGCACCCACCGGCGGTGTGGCCAATCTGGTCGACAGCGTGGTCAAGGTGGCCGACTTCGGGCTGGCCCGGGCGGTCGAGGCGAGCGCCGACGAGGAGCAGGGCAACCAGTTGATGGCCACCGTGGCGTACGTCGCCCCGGAGCTGGTCACCGAGGGCCGCGCCGATCCCCGTACCGACGTCTACTCGGCCGGCATCGTGCTGTTCGAGATGCTCACCGGCCGCGTGCCGTACGACGGGGACCGCCCGGTGGACGTCGCCTGGCAGCACGTCGACCGGGACGTACCGGCGCCCTCGACGCTGGTGCCCGGCCTGCCGCCGGTCCTCGACGCCCTGGTGCAGCGGGCCACTCGGCGCGATCCCAACGCGCGGCCGGCGGACGCCGGCGCGCTGCTGGCGGAGGTGCAGGTCGCCCGGGACCGCCTGGGTGACGCCAACAGCCACACCGCCGTGCTCCGCCCGGTGAGCGGCGAGCCGCTCTCCCAGCCGACCATGGTGGTCGCGACGGTCCGCCCTTCCGACCGCCCGTCCTGGGCGCGGTTGCCCGAGGGCGCCGCCCAGGGGCCGGGTCGGCGGCGGGCCGCCCCGGAGCCCGAGGCGGGGCTGGGATCCCGGCTCACCGCGCTGCGCGGCACGCTGCTGGCCAGCCCGCGCGGCCGGCTGGCCGTGGCGGCCGTGGTGGTGACGTTGGGCCTGGTGGCCGCGATCGGGGGTTGGTGGTTCGGCGTCGGCCGTTACACGGACGCCCCGCAGTTGGTGAGCCTGAGCAAGGCCGAGGCACAGACGCAGGCCGAGCGTGCCGGGCTCACCCTGAAGTACGGTGAGCCGCGTTTCGACGAGCAGGTCCCGAAGGACAGCGTGCTGGAGCAGCGCCCGGCGCCCTCCACCAAGATCGTCAAGGGTGACGCGATCACCCTGACCCTGTCCCTCGGCCCGGAACGCTTCCCCGTACCGGACGTGATCGGCAAGGAGTTCGAGCTCGCCGAGGCGGACCTGGTCAACGTGAAGCTGGTGGTGGCCAAGGGCACCCCCCGATACGACGACAGCCTGCCGTCCGGGGTCGTGCTGGACACCTCCCCCAAGGTGGGCACCGAGGTCAAACCCGGCGCGAAGATCACCGTCATCCTGAGCCGGGGCAGGGCGCCGGTGACGGTGCCGAACCTGGTCGGCAAGAACCTCAACGACGCTCGCACCGCCCTGGCCCAGCTCAACCTGGTGCTGGTGGAGACCTACAAGGACTCCGACAAGCCCAGGGACGAGATCCTCGGCCAGAGCCCCGCCGATGGCGCCGGCGTGGAGAAGGGCACCCAGGTCAAGCTGGACGTCAGCAAGGGCCCGGCGGCGATCGTCGTACCCCGGGTGGTCGACCTGCCGTGTCAGCAGGCCAAGCAGGCGTTGGAGAGCCAGGGCTTCCCGGTGACGGTCGCGGTCAACCCCAACGCCGTGGTCCGGATCCAGATCCCGGGCGAGAATTCGCAGGTGCCGCCGGGCACCCCGGTCACCCTCACGTGCTTCTGATGCCGGCGGTCACCTCGCGTCCGGTGGGCGCGCACACGCCGACCTCCGGTGGGCTGGCCAAGGCCGCCCTGCCGTACGTCGACGCGACCGGCGCCCAGGTGGTGCAGGTCTACGTGTCCAACTCACGGGGCTGGGCGCTGCCCAGCGGTGACCCCGTGCAGGACGCCCTGTTCCGCGACGGCTGCGCCGAGCGGGGCATTCCGGCGTTCATCCACGCCTCGCTGCTGGTCAACCTCGGCTCGCCCACCCCGGCCACGGTCGAGAAGTCGGCGCAGACCCTGGCCCACGCCCTGCGTCGGGGCGTGGCGATCGGCGCACGGGCGGTGGTGTTCCACGCGGGCAGTTCGGTCGACGAGGGGCACGCCGAGGAGGCGATGCGGCAGGTCCGCCGGGAGTTGCTGCCGCTTCTCGACTGGGCCGCCGACGCCGGCGGGCCGATGCTGCTTGTCGAGCCGAGCGCCGGCGGCGGCCGGTCACTGGCCTCCCGGGTGGAGCAGCTCGGCCCCTACCTGGACGCGGTGGACCGGCACCCCATGCTCGGGGTCTGTTTCGACACCTGCCACGCCTGGGCCGCCGGCCACGACCTGGCGGCCGAGGGCGGCATGACGGCGACCCTGGACACCCTGGTGGCCACGGTCGGCGCCGACCGGCTGCGGCTGGTCCACGCCAACGACTCGAAGGATCTGTGCGGCTCCACCCGGGACCGGCACGAGAACATCGGCAAGGGCACCATCGGCGAGCCCGCCTTCGCGGAGCTGATGACCCACCCCGCGACCGCAGGCGTCCCGACCGTGGTGGAAACCCCCAGCGAGAAACAGCTGGGCCACACCGCCGACATCACGACGCTAACCCGCCTAACCCGCCCCTAACTCGGGCTCTCCCCCTCCCCTCCTCCCCCTGCCCAACTCGCCCCGGTGATCATGAGGTTATTGCCGGGACACGCCGATGCGAGTGGCATTAACTCCATGATCACCGGCGGCGGGCCAGGGAGTCGAGGGGCACTGGGGGGATTCAGGACGCGGTGAGGATGCGGGGCAGGGCCGCGACCGCGCGGTCGATGTCCGCGTCGTCGAGGCCGAGGTGGGTGACCAGGCGGGCGGTACGGGGGCCGAGCACCGACACGAGTACGCCCTCGGCCCGCGCGGCGGCGGCCAGGGCACGCGCGTCCAGTGCGTGCTTCGTCAGGTCCAACGCGACCAGGTTGGTGCGGACCGTGGTGGCCAGCACACCGAACGGCGCGACGGCCTCGGCGAGCCGGGCCGCCCTCGCGTGGTCATCGGCCAGCCGGTCGATGTGGTGCGCGAGCGCGTACCGGCCGGCGGCGGCGAGGATGCCGGCCTGACGCATGCCGCCACCCATCCGCTTACGGATCATCCGGGCCCGCTCGATCTTCTCCGCGCTGCCCACCACCAGCGAGCCGACCGGAGCGCCCAGGCCCTTGGAGAGACACACCGACAGCGTGTCGAACAGTCGGCCGTACTCGATCAGGGGCACCCCGTCGGCGACGTGCGCGTGCCAGATCCGGGCCCCGTCACAGTGCAACGCGACGCCCGCGTCGTCGGCGACCCCGCGCAGGTCCCGCAGGGTGGCCAGCGGGATCACCCCGCCACCGCCACGGTTGTGGGTCTGCTCGACCGCGATCGCGCGGGTGGGGACGGCGAAGTAGCCGTCCGGCCGGATCATCGCGGCCACCCTCTCCGGCTCGATGTCCGCGCCAACGGCGGGCCAGGTCCGCGAGGAGATACCGCCGTACGCGGCAGCGGCGCCGATCTCGTACGTCACCACGTGCGCGTCGGCGTCGCAGAGCAGCTCGTCGCCGGGTGACACCAGCAGTTGCAGGGCGATCTGGTTGGCCATCGACCCGCTCGGGGCGAACAGCGCCGCCTCGTGCCCGAACAGCGTGGCGACCTCGGCCTCCAGCGCGTTGACGCTCGGATCCTCGCCGTAGACGTCGTCACCGACCTCGGCGGTGGCCATCGCCTCCCGCATCCCGGCGGTGGGCCGGGTCACCGTGTCGGAACGCAGGTCCACGAACAGATCAGCCATGATCTTCCCTCCGGCTGCCGACTGCGGGGCTCGCAAGCTCACTCCTCGCGTCAGCCACTGTTGTCCCTCCGGCTGCCGACTGCGGGGCTCGCAAGCTCACTCCTCGCGTCAGCCACGGAGCATCTCCGCTACGAGGAACGCCAACTCCAACGACTGCTGGGTGTTCAGTCGGGGGTCGCAGGCGGTCTCGTACCGGTCGGGCAGGTCGAGGTCCTCGATGCCCTGCGCACCGCCGAGGCACTCGGTGACGTCCTCGCCGGTCAACTCGACGTGCAGGCCACCGGGGTGGGTGTCCAGCCCCCGGTGCACCTCGAAGTAGCCGAGCACCTCGTCGACGATGCGGTCGAAGTGCCGGGTCTTGTAGCCGTTCGACGACTCGTGCGTGTTGCCGTGCATCGGGTCGCACTGCCAGACCACCTTGGCACCGGCGGCGGTGACCTTGGCGACGATCGGCGGCAGGGCGTCGCGCACCCGGTGGTTGCCCATCCGGCTGATCAGGGTGAGCCGGCCGGGGATGTTGTCCGGGTTGAGCTTCTCGCACAGCTCGATCGCCTCGTCCGGGGAGGTGGTCGGGCCGAGCTTGACGCCGATCGGGTTGGCGATCCGGGAGATGAAGTCGATGTGCGCGCCGCTGATCTGCCGGGTGCGCTCGCCGATCCAGAGGAAGTGCCCGGAGAGCCCGTACGCCCGACTGTCGGAGACCCGGGTGAGCGCCCGGTCGTACTCCAGGGCCAGGGCCTCGTGGGAGCAGTAGAGCGTGACGGTACGCAGCGCCTCGTCGTCGGTCATACCGCAGGCCCGGATGAAGGCCAGCGCCCGGTCGATCTCCCGGGCGATCGCCTCGTAACGCTCCCCCGCCGGGGAGCTCTTCACGAAGCCCTTGTTCCAGTCGTGTACGGCGTGCAGGTCGGCGAGCCCGCCGGCGAGGTACGCCCGGAGCATGTTCATCGCCGCCGCCGAATTGGCGTACGCCCGGATCATGCGCTGCGGGTCGGCGATCCGGGCGGCCGGGTCGGCCTCCAGCGAGTTGATCATGTCGCCGCGGTACGCGGGCAGGCCGCGCGCGTCGGTGGGTAGCGAGCGGGGCTTCGTGTACTGACCGGCGACCCGGGCGACCTTGACCACCGGCAGCGACGCGCCGTAGGTGAGCACGATCGCCATCTGGAGCAGGGTGCGGGCGTTGGCCAGCAGGTGACTCTCGGTGTTGTCCACGAACGTCTCGGCGCAGTCACCGCCCTGCAGCAGGAACGCCTTGCCCTCGCAGACCAGGGCGAGCTTCTGCCGGAGCTGGTCCACCTCGTAGGGCGCGACGACCGACGGCACGGTGTCGAGGACCTTGCAGACCGCGGCCACGGCCGCCGGGTCGGACCACGGCGGGACCTGCTCGCGGGGCAGCTCCCGCCATCGGTCCAGGCCGAGCGCGGCGTCCTCGGCGGAGTCGACTGTCGGTCGGCTGGTCTGCAGGCCCGGGCTGCCCACCGCGGGATGGCTCAGCTGATGCCACTCATGGCGCATGACAGAAAGCGTACGGCGACGGTCGGGGTGACCGGGCGGCGAGGGGGACGGTTCCGGCAGATGGGAGATCAACCTGCCGGACGTCGGTCAGGACACGCGGGTGGGGGTGACCCCGGTCGGCGTCGGATTGGCGGCCGGTCCGCCGCCCGGCGACTCCCCGGCGATGCACCAGTCGCTGCCCTGACGGGTGACGGTGAACACCAGCGGCCGGGCGACGGTGCGCTTGCCTGCGGTGACCGAGACCGACACGCTCACCTCCTGCCCGAGCGGCCCGGACCGGATGGCGGTGATGGCCGCCTCGGGCACCTGGAAGTGATCGGCGAAGTCGCCGTTGGGACCGGTGGCGGCCAGGTCGAAGCCGTCGTGCAGGACGGCGCAGAGCTGGCTCCGGCCGGCGGCGACGTCCTTCGCGGTCATCGCGTCGAGGTACGCCTGCACGCGCTCCCGGGAGCGGGCGGCGGCCTCCTCGGCGGGGGCACGCGCGGGCTTGGCGGGCGGCTTCTCCTTGGCGTCGTCGTCGCCGATCCCGCAGCCGACCAGGGCGACCGGCAGCAGCAACAGCCCGGCGGCGGTTGGCGCCAGCCTGCGGTGGATCGGGCGCATGACCACCTCCGTCGACGGTGAGATCGAGACCTGCCGAGCCGCGAGTCTGCCACATCGAGCTGACCCGACCCAACGAACGGCGGCCCGGCCGACGCTGGGCGTCGACCGGGCCGTCGTCTCACGGGCGGGGAGGAGCGGTGCGGGCCCCTCCCCGCCGTGTGGGTGATGCGCCGACCTTCGGCTCAGCCGAGGCCGCCCCTGATGGCGCCGATGAGCTCGCCGTTGCTCGTGTCACCGGAGAGCTCCCAGAAGAACGCGCCACCGAGGCCCTGGTTGTTCGCGTACGTCATCTTGCCGTTGATGGTCGACGGGGTGTCGTAGCTCCACCAGTTGCTGCCGCACTTGGCGTACGCGGTGCCGGCGACCGTGCCGGTGGCCGGGCAGGTGTTCTTGAGGACCTTGTAGTCCTCGATGCCCGCCTCGTAGGTGCCCGGCGCCGCGCCGGTGGCGCTGCCACCCGGAGTGGCCTGGGTGACACCGGTCCAGCCGCGGCCGTAGAAGCCGATGCCGAGCAGCAGCTTGCTGGCCGGGACGCCCTTGCTCTTGAGCTTCTGGATCGCCGCGTCGGAGTTGAAGCCCTGCTGCGGGATGCCGGTGTACGAGGTGAGCGGCGAGTGCGGCGCCGTCGGACCCTGGGCGGCGAACGCGCCGAAGTAGTCGTAGGTCATCGGCATCAGCCAGTTGAGGTTGCCGATGGCCCCGGCGTAGTCGGTGGCGTCGATCTTGCCGCCGTTGCTGCCGTCCGCGGTGATGGCGGCGGTGACCAGGGCGCTGGACCCGAACTTCGACCGCAGCGCGCTGATCACGTTCTTGAACGCGTTCGGGCCGCTGGTGTCACAGGTCAGACCGCAGGCGTTGGGGTACTCCCAGTCGACGTCGATGCCGTCGAAGACGTCCGCCCAGCGCGGGTCCTCGACCAGGTTGTGGCAGCTCTCCGCGAACGCGGCCGGGTTCTGCGCGGCCTGGGTGAAGCCGCCGGACCAGGTCCAGCCACCGAACGACCAGATCACCTTGAGGTGCGGGTTCAGCTGCTTGAGCTTGCGCAGCTGGTTGAAGCTGCCGCGCAACGGCTGGTCCCAGGTGTCGGCGACGCCGTCCACGCTCTCCGCCGCCGTGTACGCCTTCTCGTAGTCGGCGTAGCTGTCCCCGATGGAGCAGCGGCCGCCGGTGGTGTTGCCGAAGGCGTACAGGATGTGGGTCAGCTTGGCGGCGGAGCCGCTGGTCTGGATGTTCTTGACGTGGTAGTTGCGCCCGTAGACGCCCCATTCGGCGAAGTAGCCGACGACCTTCTTGCCACCGGGGTTCGGCGGGTTGGTGGTCGGGGGTGCCGTGGTGGGCGGCGCGGTGGTGGGCGGCGCCGTGGTGGGCGGGGCGGTGGTCGGCGCGCTCGTGGTCGGCGGGCTGGTCGGGGTGCCGCCGCCGCAGGGTGCGCCGTTGACGGTGCAGTTCAGCGGCGCCTTGTACGCGCCGGTGCCGTTGTAACCCCAGCTGAACGAGGCACCGGGGGCGAGGCCACCCGCCCAGCTCTTCTTGACCGCGACGTAGTGGTTGCCGCTGCTGCTGACGTCGGCGTCCCAGGCGCTGCTGATGGTGGTGCCCGACGGCAGGTCGAACTCGATGCGCCAGGTGGTGACGGTGGCACTCGACCCGTTGGTGACCGTCACCCTCGCCTCGTGACCGGTCCCCCAGTCCTGTGCTCTGGTGAACGTGGTGGTGACACTGCCGGCGCCGAACGCGGTGGTCATCGGTACCGCTGCGACGGTCACGGCGACCACGGCACCGGCCCAGAGGGCCCGGCGGAGCGATCTTTTCATAAGGCGTCTCCCGAACTGTTAGGAAACTTTCCAAAAGAGATGGTGAGACGGTACTCACGGCGTCATCACTTCGTCAAGATGTCCATGTTTCGATTTCCCTTGATGTGTGGATTGCACCCGCTCCGCCCGCCTCCGGGCCACCGCCCGGTCGGCGCGTAGCCTCGGGCCATGACCGTCTTCGACATTCCGATCGACGCCCTCGACGGTGACCCCGCCGACCTGGCCCGCTACCGCGGCAAGGCGCTGCTGGTCGTCAACGTGGCCTCCCGCTGCGGCCTCACCCCGCAGTACGCCGGCCTGCAGACGCTCGCCGACACCTACGCCGAGCGCGGCCTGGTGGTGCTCGGTGTCCCGTGCAACCAGTTCGCCGGGCAGGAGCCGGGCAGCGCCGCCGAGATCAGCGACTTCTGCCAGGTCAACTACGGGGTGACGTTCCCGCTGACCGAGAAGGTCGACGTCAACGGCCCCAACCGGCACCCGCTCTACGCCACCCTGGTGGAGACCCCGGACGCCGACGGGCACACCGGGGACGTGCGGTGGAACTTCGAGAAGTTCCTGGTGGCCCCGGACGGCACGGTCGCCGCCCGCTTCGCCCCCACGGTCACCCCCGAGGACACCGACCTGCAGGCCGCAATCGACAAGGCCCTCCCCGCCTGAGGCCCAAACGGCCGGGCGGGCACGGACCGCCCGTCACCGATGGGTGGCATGTCTCCGCGGAGCCGGTCGGCGACAAGCGTGCGCAGTACGTTGTGCAGGGCGGTCCCGCGGCGCGACCAGGCACCCGCCGACGGCTAAGGCGGCGCGGCTACCCGGCAGCGGGGCGTCGGAAATAACCCACCGGACTGGTCGGGAATTCGTCGTGGGTGGACGGAGTTGGGAACCAACATGACAACTGTGGGACTGATCGGCAGTGGCAACATCGGCGGCACCCTGGCCCGGCTGGCGGTGGACGCCGGCTACGACGTGGTGCTCAGCAACTCACGCGGCCCGGAGACGCTGAAGGACCTGGTCGAGGACTTGGGCGAGCACGCCAGCGCCGGCACGGCACAGGACGCGGCGCAGGTCGGCGACCTGGTGGTGGTCACCGTGCCGCTGAAGGCGTACCGCGCGGTGCCCGTCGAGCCGCTGGCCGGCAAGGTCGTCATCGACACCAACAACTACTACCCGCAGCGCGACGGGACCTTCCCCGAGCTGGACTCGGGCGAGACCACCAGCAGCGAGTTGCTCCAGCGGCACCTGCCGGACTCGCGGGTGGTCAAGGTCTTCAACAACATCTACTACAAGGGCCTTGCCGCGCTCCCCCGCCCGTCCGGTGCGGCCGACCGCAGCGCGCTCGCCATCGCGGGCGACGATGCCGCCGCGAAGGCCGAGGTGACCGCCTTCCTGGACCGGATCGGCTACGACGCGGTGGACGTCGGCCCGCTGGCCGAGGGGTGGCGCTACCAGCCGGACACCCCGGCGTACGGCACGCTCTACTCCGCCAGCCCGACCGACTGGGAGCACCCGGCAACGGGTGACGCCGACAAGCTGCGCACCGCCCTGGCCGCCGCGACCCGCTGAGCCACGCCGCCGCCCTCCCCCGACCGCCTACCGGGTGGCCGTCCGGAGGGCGGCGGCGAGTTCCTCGTCGTAGCTGGCGATCGGCTGGCCGTCGGAGGCGTACGCGACGAGCCGTCCCTGCGCCATGTTCGCCGAGCGGAACGAGAACGTGCGACTGCCCGGGTACGCGTCGAGCAGCGGGATGGCCCGGGGTGCCCCACCGGGCGCGGAATAGTATTCCAGGCGGGTCACCTGCGGGGAGACCACGCCGTTGACACGTACCTTCGTCTTCTCGGCGCCGGTGCCGAAGGTGACCGGCGCGTCGGTGCCGTAGGCGGCGCACTCGGCCGGGCCACGGCAGACGAAGAAGTAGCGCGGGTTGACCACGTCGTCGAGGGCGTACGCCTTGAAGGTGGGGTCCGCCCCGGCGGGCAACGGCTGCACGGCGAAGAACGCGAGCGCCACCGTCGCCGTGACGCCCACCCGCAACCAGCCCCGCCCGCCGGCCGGCCGCCGAGCCGTCCGGCTGGCGGCGACCGCGACACCTCCGAAGCCGACCAGGCACAGCAGGCTCACCCCGATCGCGCGGGCGTTCTCGAAGAGGAACTGCACACCCGGCCGGGTCGACACCGGGCCGAGGACCGCACCCAACGAGACGACCATGGCGGCGAGCAACCCCACGCCGGCGGCCCGCTGGGTGACACCGGACGCGCCGATCAGCAGCATCGCGGCGAGCACCGGCCACACCTGGTGGTGGGTCCAGGACACCGGGGACGCGGCGACGGTGGCGCAACCGACGAGCACGGCCGCGTGCCCCGGGCGGCCCCGCACCGCCAACTGTCGCGCCCGCAGCAACGCCGCCGCGCACACGAGGGCCACCAGAGCGCCCCAGAGCAGGGGCAGCGTCGTCTCGTCGACACCGACGCGCAGCAACATCCCGTGCAGGGACTGATTGCCCAGCGAGGCGAGGTTGCCGATCCGCGAGGTCTGCCGCACGGCCTCGGTCCAGTACGTCCAGCTCTCGGCGGGCAGCACCACCGCGGCGAGACCCGCACAGGCCAGGAAACTCGCCACCGCGCGACCGGCGTCGCGATAGCGGCCCGTGGCGAGGAAGTAGACCACGAACAGCAGCGGGGTCAGCTTGATCGCCGCGGCGACCCCCACCAGCATCCCGCGCAGCCGGGGCGGGCCGACGCCCATCCCGTCGAGCAGGGCCATCAACACGATGAAGACGCTGACCTGACCGAAGCGCAGATTGCTCTGCACCGGCGCGGAGAGCATCAGCACCGTGGCGGCCACCGCCACGACCAGCGGTCGCCGGGACGGCCGGGTGGTCAGCGCGACACCCACCGCCCCGGCGATGGCGACGACCGCCGCGCAGGTCGCGACCAGCCAGATCCCCTGGAGTACGCCCTCACTCACGGCGGTGATCGGACCCAGCGCGAGCGCGGCGAACGGCGGATACGTGAACGGCCCGCCGTTGGCCGCCCGGAACTCGTACAGCGGAAGACCATCGTGCAGATCGGACAGTGCGCCGTAGTAGATGTGCAGGTCGGAGAGGCGGTCTTCGCGCCGCAGGACGAGCACGCAGGACACCGACGCGACGACGACGAAGGCCGTCCAGATCAGCGCCACCCGGCGATCCCGCATCGATCGAGGATAGGCGAGCGCGACGACGAGCGGCGGCCCCGGCAGCGGCAGCCGCCGGCACCTCTGCGCTCGGCAGAACGGGCACCGCGTGCGCGGTGTCGTTCCCTAGCCTCGACGGATGACGACGACGAGCGCACCGGCGTACGACGCCCACGCGGACTGGTACGAGGGCTTCGTCTCGGGTGCGGGCGACTATCTCCGCCGGGTGCACGCGACCGTGGCGGAGTTGCTCGGCGCGGGCGAGGGGGTCTGCCTCGACATCTGCTGCGGCACCGGCGCGCACGCGACCGTACCGGCTGCTCTGGGGTGGACGCCGGTGGGCGTGGACCTGTCCGCTGGGCAGTTGCGGCACGCGCGTGGGCGGTTGCCGGTGACCCGGGGCGACGCGACTGCCCTGCCGGTCGGCGACGCGTCGCTGCCGGCCGCGATGTGCGTGTTGGCCAGCACCGACCTACCCGACTACCCGGCCCTGGTGCGCGAGGTCGCCCGGGTCCTGCGCCCCGGCGGGCGGTTCGTGCACGTGGGCGTGCACCCGTGTTTCGTGGGTGCGTTCGCCGACTGGGGCCAGCACCCGAGGGTGGTGGTCGACGAGCGCTACGCCGACCGGTCCCGCAGCTTCGACAGTTGGAACACCAACGGGGTGCGGGTCCGGGTGGGTGCCTGGCACCTCCCGCTCGCCGACCTGGTCAACGCGACCGCGACCGCCGGTCTGCGGCTGGTCCGGGTCGCCGAGGCAGGCCCGGGCGGAGTTCCCGACCTGTTCGGCCTCCTCGCCGTTCGGGAGCGGTAGCGACAGGCCGCCCGCCCCGAGCCCACGCGAGGGTCGGGACGGCGACAGAAAACATCGAAGCGGCAACTTGCGTTGCAGTCCCGCACACGGGACCCTGTTCTCTGGGTTGCCGCCCGCTCACCAAACGTGCTTCCGGAGGCGAGATGCTCACGCTCCGTACCGCCCCCCGCCGGCTGCTGGCCGGCTCCGGCGCTCTCCTGCTCAGCACCGCCCTCGCCGCAGCCGGCACGCCGATGCCGGCCAGCGCCGCGACCGGCGCGGACACCGTCGGCTACGTCCGGCTCGCCCACCTCTCCCCGGACACCCCGGCCGTCGACGTCTACCTGGCCGCGCCGGGCGCCGCGAAACCGCGGGTCTTCCCCGGGGTCGGCTACGGCGTGGTCTCCGACTACTTCGAGCTGGCGCCCGGCCGGTACGCGGTGGCGATGCGGGAGGCCGGCGCTCCCGCCACCGACCCCCCGGTGCTCACCACCGAGGTCGCGGTCACCAGCGGCGACGCGTACACCGTGGCCGGTGTCGGGCGCCACGCGGACCTGGGCCTGCGGGTACTCAACGACGACCTCAGCGCGCCCACGCAGGGCCGCGCCAAGGTGCGTGTCGTGCAGGCTTCCGTGCGTACCCCGGTGCTGGACGTCGCCGCCGCGGACGGTCCGGTGATCGCCAACGACGTGCAGTTCGCCTCCACGACCGAGTATGAGCAGGTCGAGCCGGGCAGTTGGCGGCTGCGGCTGGCGGGCGCCGACGGGCCGAGCACCAACGCCGAGGTGCGGCTCACCGGCGGTGCGGTCTACTCGCTGCTGGTGCTCGACGCGAAGCAGGGCGGGCTCACCGCCGAGCTGCGCCGCGACGCCGAGGGCGGCACCGTCGTTCCCGCCGGCGGGGTGGACACCGGCGCCGGCGGCACCGCCAGCAACGGACTCGGCGCGTACCCCCTGGTGGCCGGCGGGTTGGTCGCGGCGGCCGTCGCGGTGACCCTGCTGCTGTGGCGCCGGCGGCGGCGCACCACCTGGTGACCACCCGGCCCGATCCGTCGATCCGGCGGCATCGTGACCGCCGGATACTGCCGGCCGCGCTGGTCGCGGCCGGCGCGGCGGTCTGCCTGACCGCCGGCGCCGGCGTCGGGCTGGCCGACGCCGACCCGCCGCCCCCGGCGGCGACCTGGCACCCCGGCTGCACCGACGACTGCCCACCGACGGCGGCCGCCGCGCCCGCGCCACACGGTCCACCCACGCGGGTACGCGTACCGCGCATCGGTGTCGACTCCACCCTCACCGTGCTCGGCCTGGACCAGGCCGGTGCGCTGATCCCGCCGAGTGACTTCGGCACCGCCGGCTGGTACGGCGGCGGCCCGGCCCCGGGCGACACCGGGCCGGCCGTGCTCGCCGGGCACCTGGACTCGCGGAGCGGACCGGCGGTGTTCGCCCGGCTCGGTGAGCTGCGCCCCGGTGACCGGGTCGAGGTGTGGCGCGGCGGGCAGCGGCTGCCGTTCCGGGTGACCGGCTCTCTGCGGACCCGCAAGGACCACTTCCCGACGGAGGCGGTCTACGGGCCGACCCCCGGCGCGGAGCTGCGGCTGGTCACCTGCGGGGGTGACTTCGACCGGCGGAGCGGGCACTACCGGGACAACGTCGTGGTGTTCGCGGTGACCGAGGCCGCCAGTCCGGTACTGCCGGACTCCGCCGCAGGCTGACCGCACGCCCCCGACGCCCGCGCACGGCTGGACGCTCGCCGCACGGCTTGACGCCCGCCGCCCGCCGCACGGCCGCACGACCGCACGCCCGGCGCACGGCTTGCCGCCCGCCGTACGGCTTGCCCCGCACGGCTTGCCCCGTTCGGCTTGCCGCCCGCCGCACGGATTGATCCACTCGGTTTCCCGGAAGTCGCGGTGTCCGACGTGCCCTAATGCCGCGACTTTCAGGACCCCGAGTGGATCAAGCGCCCAACCCGGCCCTCCGCGCCGCCGACAAGCGCCAGGCGGCGTCAGCGCAGCGGCCAGCGGGCAGCGGCCAGCGGCCAGCGGCCAGCGGCCAGCGGCCAGCGGCCAGCGGCCGGCGGCCAGCGGCCAGCGGGCAGCGGCCAGCGGCCAGCGGGCGCGTCGGGGGCCCGCGGCGGGCGGCGCGACGGCGGGTCAGATCGGGCGGCGGCCGGCGAAGCCGCACTCGGCGCGGTGGTACCAGCGCACGTCGGAGTCGCCCTCCAGCCAGCACCAGAGCACGGCGCGGCCGGCGCGTTCGCCGGGAAAGTCGAGCAGGACCGGGGCGATGCCCTTGACCTGGATGTCGTGCTGGTGCAGCTCGTCGACGACTGCGTGCAGTCGAGCTTCCAGCCCCTTGACCTCGGCCAGCCCGCCGAGCGCGCTCACGCCGTGGTCGGCCAGGTCGACTTGCAGCTCAGCCAGGTCGGCCCGGACCCGGATCAACTCGTCGACGCGCGGCTGCAGGGTGGCCACCAGGTGCCGGGCCTGGGCAAGTGTGAACACCGGGCCAGTATGCGGCACACCCGGCCCCATGACGCACCCCGACGGCCACCGGCCCAGAACGGTCAGCGCTCCACGGGCGGAGACGACCAACCGGACAGCTGCCCGGAACGGTCAGTCGGCCTGGGCGGCCAGCTCCCGGGCGCGATCCCGGGCGGCCTCCAGCGCGGCGAGCAGCGCCGCCCGTACGCCGTGCTTCTCCAACTCGCGGATCGCGGAGATGGTGGTGCCGGCCGGCGAGGTGACCGCCTCGCGCAGCTTGACCGGGTGCTCCCCGGAGTCCCGCAACATCACCGCGGAGCCGATGGCGGTCTGCACGATGAGTTCGTGCGCCACCTGCCGGGGCAGCCCGAGCAGGATTCCCGCGTCGATCATGGCCTCGACCAGCAGGTAGAAGTAGGCCGGCCCGGATCCGGAGAGCGCGGTGACGGCGTCCTGCTGTGACTCGGGCACCCGGATCGTCTGGCCGAGGGGCTTGAACATCTCCTCGGCCAACGCCAGGTGCGCCCCGGTCGCGTGCGCGCCCGCCGAGATCGCCGTCATCGCCTCGTCGACGAGCGCGGGGGTGTTGGTCATCACCCGGACCACCGGGGTGCCGTCGGGCAGCCGGCGGTTGAAGAAGCTGGTGGGCAGGCCGGCGCAGAGCGAGATGACGAGCTTGTCGGCCGGCACCTTGGGCCCGATCTCGTCGAGCAGCGCGGCGGCGTCCTGCGGTTTCACGGAGACCGCGAGCACCGCCGCCTCGTCCACCGCGGTCAGGTTGTCGACGACCCGTACGCCGTAGCGGGCGGTCAACTCCTCGGCGCGGGCCGGCCGGCGGGCGGTGGCCAGCAGCCGGTCCACCGGCCATCCCGAGCGCAGCAGCCCGGAGAGCATCAGCTCACCGATCTTGCCCGCGCCAATGACCGCGACCGTGTGCACCCCGGCGGACATGTCGGCCCGTACCCCCCTCGCGTCGCGCTGCGGCGCATCGGGCGCGAGCCCGACGCGCCGTCGAACGTCTGGTCGCGGCACGGCGGACCCGCGGGCCCGCCGTGCCGTCAACTGTCGATCAGCTGCCGAAGAAGACCTCGGCCTCGACGTACCGCTCCAGCGGCACGGTCTTCAGCTCGCGGGTGGCCTCCGCGAGGGGCACCCGGACGATGTCGGTGCTCTGCATCGCGACCATCTTGCCCCAGTCGCCGTCGTTGACCGCGTCGATGGCCTGCAGGCCCAGGCGGGTGGCGAGCACCCGGTCGAAGGCGGTCGGGGTGCCACCGCGCTGGATGTGACCCAGCACCACGGTGCGGGCCTCCTTGCCGGTCTTGGCCTCCAGCTGCTCGGCGAGCCACTGGCCGATGCCGCCGAGGCGGACGTGGCCGAACGAGTCCAGCTCCTGGTTGGCGAGGACCATCTGGCCGTCCAGCGGCTGGGCGCCCTCGGCGACCACGACGATCGGGGCGTACTGGTGCTGGAAGCGCTTCTCGACGTAGCCGGCCACCTGGTCGACGTCGAACTGCCGCTCGGGCAGCAGGATCACGTTGGCGCCGCCGGCCAGGCCGGCGTGCAGGGCGATCCAGCCGGCGTGGCGGCCCATGACCTCGACGACCAGGGTGCGGTGGTGGCTCTCCGCGGTGGTGTGCAGCCGGTCGATGGCCTCCATCGCGATGTTGACCGCGGTGTCGAAGCCGAAGGTGTAGTCGGTGGCGCCGAGGTCGTTGTCGATCGTCTTCGGCACGCCGACCACGTGCACGCCCAGCTCGTAGAGCTTGGTGGCCACGCCGAGGGTGTCCTCGCCGCCGATCGCGATCAGCGCGTCGACACCCTGGGAGGCGAGGTTGTCCTTGATCCGCTCGACGCCGTTCTCGATCTTGAACGGGTTGGTGCGGGACGAGCCGAGGATGGTGCCGCCGCGGGGCAGGATGCCACGGACGTCCGCGATGCCGAGGGGCCGGGACAGACCCTCCAGCGGGCCCTTCCAGCCGTCCCGGAAGCCCACGAACTCGTGACCGTAGGTGGCGACGCCCTTGCGGACCACCGCCCGGATGACCGCGTTGAGACCTGGGCAGTCGCCGCCGCCGGTGAGCACGCCGATACGCATGATCCGCTCATCCTCCTGGAGCATCGAGTAAAGCCCGAATTGCCCCAGGGTATGTGTCAGATCAGACCATCGGCGCCGTTGCCGGCCCGGGGCGGGCCGTCACTGCGCACTGTAGTCGGCCCGCCGGTACGACGACAGCGCGCCCCGGGGCGGCGGGCCGACGAGCGCTGCTCAGAACGTCACCTCGTGGTTCTCCCCGGCCTTCGGCGGCCGCCCGGTGACGGCGGCCTTCGCGAAGCCGAGCAGGTTGACCACGGCGCTGTTCGCCGAGTCCCAGTACTCGGCGGAGCTGGCGTGCACCTTGATCAAGGTGAGTCCCGGGGTGTCCAGCCCATCGGGGAACCACGCCCTGAGCAGCGGGTTCCACAGCCGCTCGGCGCGCTCCCGGTCGAACCCCTCGGTGGCGGTGCCGGAGATCGACACCCAGGCGTTGTGCTGCTGGTCGGAGAAGGCGACGTTGACCTCCGGGTTGACCCGGAGCTGGCGGACCTTGGCCGACTCGGCGGAGGCGAAGAACCACAGCTCGCCGTCGAACTCGGCCTCCTGGAGCCCCATCGGCCGGCTCACCTGCCGCCCGTCCAGAGCGGTCGTGGTGAGCATGCAGATCCGCGCGTCCCGGGCCAGCTCGGTGACCCGGGCCCGAGCCTCGGCGGCGCTGGTCGGCTGGTTGCTCATGGCACTCTCCCTCGGATCGGCTGGTCGAACCGATGCCCGGGACAGAACCGGTCAAACCTACGACGGTACGACCGCCACTCAGCGGATCGTCATCGTCCACCAGCCGTCATCGCCCGCCAGCGGGCCAGGTTGTGCCGAGCGTCGACCAGAGCGTCGTGCCGGGCCGCGTCGGCGTCCGGCAGTGTGGGCCGACCACGGTCGTCCCAGAGCTGCCGCAGCTCCTTGGTGTACCGGGGGATCTCCCGGGGCAGCGCCGGCATCGCACCCCAGAGCTGGGCGAGCACCACATGGTCGTACGCGGCGAACCAGGCCCACAGCTCCAACTGCTCCCCCGGCCGGTCCCGGACGGGCTCGACCAGGAAGTCGAACAGGTCGTCGCGGATGCGCTCGCGCGACCGCCAGGCCCGGTCCGCCGGGGACGGCAGTTTGTCCAGTACGTTGCGCCGGACCCAGGGCACGGCACGGGAGTCGTCGAACTCCGTGGAGACCGCGTAGAACTCGCGGCCGTACTCGTCGACGACACCGATCGAGACGAGGTCGACGGTGGTGCCGTCCTCGATGAACTCGCAGTCGTAGAAATAGCGGTAGACCATTCCGGCCATCCTCGCCCACCGCCGTCCGGCCCCGCCCGGCGGGGGCCGCCGCACCGCTGGTGACGGGCCTGAGCGGCACTTCCATGACGGTACGCCGCAGCTCGCGACGGTCACGGAAGTGCTTCGAGGGGTGTACAGCAAGCGACCGGACCGTCATGATCTGATGTGTACCGCTACCGGATGCCGAATCGGTGTCAGTTCACCTTGTCAGGGCCATCAGGTTCACCCGGTGAGCGAGTGTGTGGTCCATGACCGGGGAGGGGTTGGGCCGTGGAGATGCGCCTGCCGGAGCCGGGTGACGCGCTCACGGGTGTCGAGATGTTCGCTGGTTTGGAGCCCGAGGTGCGGCAACGCGTCATCGCCGCCGCCGTTCCGCGTACCTACCGCAAGGGGCAGTTGCTCTTCGTGGAGAACGACCCGGGCGAGTCGCTCATCGTGTTGCGCCGTGGCGCGGTGGCCGTCTTCCGCACCGCACCCACGGGTGAGCGGGCCGTACTGTCGGTGATCCGTCCACCGGACGTGCTCGGCGAGGTCTCCCTGCTCGACGCGTCCACCCGATCCGCCTCGGCCGAGGCCATCGAGGACTGCGCGGCGCTCGCCCTCTCGCGGGGCGCGTTCATGGAGTTGGTGCATTCCAACCCGCGCATCCTGGACGCGGTGATGCGCTCGCTGGGCGGGCTGATCCGCCGGCTGACCGAGCAGAACGCCGACCACGTCTTCCTCGACCTGCCAGGTCGGGTCGCCAAAACGCTTGTGCGGTTGGCTGGCGAGAGCCAGGCACCGATGATCACGATCGAGCTCAACCAGAGCCAACTTGCCGAGATGGCAGGTGGCTCCCGGCAGAGCGTCAACCAGGCGATCGGCTCGTTCGCCAGCCGCGGCTGGCTGCGTACGGAGGGACGTCGGATCGTGGTGACCGACGTGGCCGCGCTGCGCCGCCGCGCCGGCATGAACGACCGCTGACACCGCACGAACAACACGGAACGGCCGGGTCGCCCAGTGGCGACCCGGCCGTTCCGGCGTCATCGGCGTGGGGTCACACCCCGGAGCTGCCCGGCCCGGCCCACTTGTCCGGGCCCTTGCCGTCGCCACCCGGGCCGTGGACCGGCTCGCTGACGATGCCCTCGGCCTGCAGCGTGGCGAGCGTGGCGGCGTCGACGTCCACCGAGTCGCCCGCGGAGTGGCTGACCCCGTTGCCGTCGGTCCAGTCGCTCTCCAACTTGACGTACACCATTGACCTGTCCCCCTTGGTCCCTGCTCGATATCTGGCCGCCTGAATCTAGTCGGTCGGCACCGTCGGTGACTGTCCACAAGCCAACAGGCCGGTACCTGACATCGGCCCCGGGGGGCGATAATTCCGGTCAGCGGACGCCCATCGGCGTCGACCCGATCGTCTCCTGGGGGGGATGTCATCGCCGCGCAGTGTGGACGCTGTGGACGCACGGCCGCCGACGGGGACCGCTTCTGCGGTGGCTGCGGCGCCGAACTGGGCGCCGTGTGTCCGCACTGCCTGCGCCCACTCGCCGCGGACGTCACGTTCTGCACGTCCTGCGGGTCGCCCCGACCGGGCGCGGACCGACCGGCCGCGGTCACCCCGCAGGAGGACCGCCGCCGGGTGAGCGTGCTCTTCGTGGACCTGATCGACTTCACGCCGTACGTCGAGCGCACCGACCCGGAGCAGGTCCGTGGCATGCAGACCGGGTTCTTCTCCGCCGCCCGCCGCGTGGTCGGTCAGTACGGCGGGGTGGTGGAGAAATACATCGGCGACGCGGTGATGGCGCTCTTCGGTGCCCCGATCGCCACCGAGACCGACGCGCTGCGCTGCGTACGGGCCGGTCTGGAGCTGCAACGGGTGCTCACCCGGTTCGCGCCGACCGGCAGCGCCGAGTTGCGGTTCCGGGTCGGGGTGGCCACCGGCGAGGCGCTCGTCGACGTGGCCGCCGCGCGCGACGGCGGACAGGCCATCGTGGCTGGCGACGTGGTGAACACGGCCTCCCGGATGCAGTCGGTCGCGCCACCCGGCGGGGTACTGGTCTGCGGCACCACCCACGCGCTCACCAAGGACGCGATCCGCTACGAGGAGCAGCCCCCGGTCACCCTGCGCGGCCGGTCGTCGCCGACCGAGGTGTGGCTCGCCCTGTCCCCGCTGCGTCGCCAACCCACCGACCGGGAGCCGGACACCACACCGCTCGTCGATCGGGAACACGAGCTGGGGATGCTCGTCAACGCCCTGCACCGGTCGCTGCGTGACCGGCGACCGCAGGTGGTCACCATCTTCGGCCGGGCCGGCATCGGCAAGAGCCGGCTGCTGCGGGAGCTCTACCGGCACACCGGGCGGCTGGTCGACGAGCCGCTGACCTGGCGTACGGGGCGCTGCCCGCCGTTCGGGGAGAACGTCACCTTCGCCGCGCTCGCCGACATCGTGAAGTCCGAGGCCGGCATCCTCGACACCGACCCGGCGACGAGCGCCGCGCAGCGGCTCTCCGCCGCCGTGGGCGAGTTGATCGGCCCGGGCGAACGGGACCGGGTGGTGGACGCGCTGCGCCCGCTGGTCGGGCTGCCCGGCACGCCGCTGCCGGCCGAGGAGGCGGAGTCGGCGTGGCGTCGCTTCCTGCTGGCGCTGGCCGCCCAGCGTCCCACCGTGCTGGTCTTCGAGGACCTGCACTGGGCCGACGACGCGATGCTGCGTTTCGTGGAGCTGCTCGGGGCGGCGGCCCGCGACGTGCCGCTGCTGCTGCTCTGCACCGCCCGCCCGGAGCTGGTCGATCGGGACCCGAGCTGGGCCGGGACGATCACCGGCTCGGTGACGATCACCCTGCCGCCACTGCGCGACACCGGCATCGCCGCCCTGTACGCGCACCTGTTCGGCCAGGCGGCGTTCTCCGCCGACATGCTGTCCCCGCTGATCGAGGTGGCCGGCGGCAACCCGCTCTACGCGCACGAGTACGTCCGGATGCTGATCGAGCAGGGGGCGCTGCGCCAGTCGGGGCGGGGGTGGTCGCTGGACAAGCAGCTTGAGCTGGCCATGCCGGAGAGCGTGCACGCGGTGATCGCCAACCGGGTGGACCTGCTGGACGCCAAGGACCGCGCGGTGCTGCTGGCCGCGTCGGTGGTCGGGGTGCAGTTCTGGCCCGGCGCGGTCGCCACCGCGCTCGGGCAACAGGTCGAGTCGGTCGAGCGGTCGCTGCGCCGACTCGAACAACGCGACTTCGTGCACGAGCAGGCCGCGTCGACGATGGCCGGGCAGGCGGAGTTCCGGTTCCGCCACGTGCTGGTACGCGACGTCTGCTACCAGCGGTTGCCGCGCACCGAGCGGGTGGCCCGGCACGAGCGCGCTGCCGACTGGCTCGACGCGCTGTCGCACTCCCGCGACACCGACCTGGCCGAGGTGCTCGCCCACCACCGCTGGGCGGCGCACGAGATCGCCCGCTCGCTGGGCATGCAGGTGCGGCGCTACGCCGGGCCGGCGCGGCAGGCGCTGCACCGGGCCGCCCGGCGGGCGTACGCGCTGCACGGGTTGGACGCGGCGGCCAGCCACGCGGGCCGGGCACTCGGCCTGGCCGACGACAGCGACCCCGTGGGCCGGCTCCAGTTGGAGCTGCTGAGCACGGAGATCTCGTTCTACCGCGACGGCAACGCGTTCCTCTCCGGCGGCGGGCCCGAGCAGGTGCAGACGCTCGCCGACCAGCTGCTGTCGCACGGCGACAACGCCTGCGCCGCGCGGGCGTGGACGCTGCTCGGTCAGGCCGCCTGGCTGCGGGCCGACCGCGGCGACGCGTTGGCCTGCCTGGACCGCGCGGTGCAGCTGTTCGAGCCCCTACCGGACACGCCGCAGAAGGCGGACGCGTACGCCGAGATGGGCCGGCTGCACATGCTCAACTACGAGCGGGACCCGGCCGTGTCAGCGGCGGACACGGCGGCGGAGATCGCCGAGCAGTTGGGTCTGACCGAGACCCGCACCAACGCCCGGATCACCGCGGCCACCGCCCGTTACCAGTCCGGGGACCGGGTCGGCCTGGACGAGCTGCACGCGATCGTCGAGTTCGCCCGGGCCGGTCAACTGCTGGCGCTGCCCCGCGCCACCCAGAACCTGGCCTGGGCGATCCGGGAGGAGGGCGACTGGCTGCGGTCCAACGCCCTGCTCTCGGCCGCGCCGGCGCGGACCGCCAGCGGTCAGACCCTGACCACCAGTTACTCGGCGGAGGCGATGCGCGCCTGGTTCGACGGCGACTTCGGCCGGCTCCTGGCAGCGGCGGAGGCGTTCGTGGACACGCCCACCGGGAGCTGGGACATGCAGGTGCGCGGGTTGCGCTGCTGTCTGCTGGTGCTGCGCGACGACGACGACCCGGCCGACCTGACCGACGCGTTGGACACCGCGCGGCGCAGCGGGTTCCACCGGCTGCTCTGGACGATGTTGAGCATGGCCGCGTTGTGCCGGGGGTTGCAGGGACGCGACGCCGAGGCGGCGGAGCTGATCGAGGAGCTGGACGCGAGCTGGTCGGCGGTGCCGGCGCTGGCCAGCGGGGAGTGGATCGCCGCGGCCGCGTACGCCGCAGCCTTGAGCGGTCGGGGCGCGGCGGTGCGGGTCCGCACGATGCTGGGCCGGGTCGGGCACCGCACGCCCTGGTCGGAGGCGGCGTTGCGGACCGTGACGGCGGCCCTGGCCGCGGCGGACGGCGACCACCGGCGTTCGGCCGAGCTGCACCTGGCCGCCGCCGAGACCTACGGGCGGATCCCGGACGTCAGCGACCAGGTGTTGGCGCTCGCGCTCGCGGCGGCGGAGCTGACCCGCGCCGGCGACCGGACCGGCGCGCGGGCGACCCGCGCGGAGGTACGCACCTTCGCGCTGCGCAACGACGCGCCCGGCCTGCTCGCCCTGGCCGGTCGGCCGATCAGCCCGACGGGGCCGGCGGTGGCCTGCTGAGCGGGAGGCCCATCCGGTCGAAGAATGCCGACGATCACCGAGATGGCGCTGGTCGCGCAAGAACGGACAAAGAACCCCGGTCGCGACCTGCGGCGGCAGTCGTGACTTTGGAAGACGCGACACAACGCACTCCCGGAACCATGCCCGGACGTGTCACGATTCAGAGCACGGCGTGCGGACGGGCGTCGAGGGTCGCGCCGCGAGGCGCTTAAGGGGGATGTCCGGGTGTCAGCGGGTGGTGCCCGCCGGGGACGGCGGGACAACGGGCTCGACGCGAACGAGTTCGCCGTCGTCGGCGACGTCGATCCGCGCGTCGGCGAGCACCTGCTCGACGTGCTGGCCGCTGGCGGGATCGCCGCCTACCTGCAGCCCTCGGCCGACCTCAACCCGGTCACCCGCACCACCACCGTTCCGGCCCGGCCGGTCGACCGGCTCTACGTGGACCGCTCACACCTGACCACCGCTCGGGACTATCTGACCCAGCTCGCCGACGAGAGCAGCCCGGAGCAGCCGCCCGCACGCGACGAACCGGACATCGACGCCGAGTGGGCGCGGATCGTGGCCGGCTTCCACACCTCATCCGCCGTCGGCGACCGCCCGTGGCCGGCCTCGGAGGACGTGGACGAGCGGGAGGCGCGCGACGAGCCGACCGCTGGCCCGCTGGCCCGCTCGGGGGCCGACGAGCCGGGCCCGACCGCCACCGACACCCGTCGGCTGCCCTCCGCCACCGACATCTCCGGGATCTCGGTGGGTCGCGGCACCCGGCCGGACGAGCCGTCGCTGCTGGACGGGCTGGACACGTTCGGGGCCGACCTGCCCGACGACGAGGACGACGAGAGCTACCACCCGCCCCCGCCGCCGCCGCTGCCCCGGGTCAGCAAGTACGCGGTGGTCGGTGTGCTCGGCGTGGTGCTCGGGTTCGTCCTCTTCCTCTTCCCGTCGCTGATTCCGGTGGACCGCTCGGCGGTCACCCTGTTCGGGTTCACCGGCATCCTTGCCGGTTTCGTCACGCTGATCTGGCGGCTGCGCCCCGGCGACGAGGACGACGACGACCCGGACAACGGCGCTGTCGTCTGATCCTGGCCCGCATCCCGGGACGGCTCCGACCCGCCGGGCGCGTAACAGTGGTGTAACTTACTGTCAGTAGGAATACCGCTGTACGTCACTTCCCCCGCTGACTGACCGGTTTTTCCTTGCTCGTGGCGGTCAGTCCTCTGCTGATCGGAATGCCCGAGATGCGACAGAGTTCTCTCGTGGTGGTGGCCAACCGCCTCCCCATCGACGACAGTCAGGCGCCCGACGGGGCCTGCGAGTGGCGGCGCAGCCCGGGTGGGTTGGTCAGCGCGCTGCACCCCCTGCTGCGGCACACCCCGGCGACCTGGGTCGGTTGGGCCGGCGGCACCGGGCCTCCCCCCGCCCTACCGGACGTCGACGGCGTCCGGATGCACACCGTCGCACTCAGCCCCGAAGACCTGCGCGACCACTACGAGGGGTTCGCCAACGCCACCCTCTGGCCGCTCTACCACGACGCCGTCGAGCAGCCGCAGCATCACCGGCGGTGGTGGGAGGCGTACCAGCGGGTCAACAAGCGCTTCGCCGAGGCGACCGCCGAGGTGACCGAGCAGGGCGGCGTGGTCTGGGTGCAGGACTACCACCTGCAACTGGTCCCCGGTCTGCTGCGGGCGCTCCGTCCGGACCTGCGCATCGGCTTCTTCCTGCACGTGCCGTTCCCACCGCCGGAGCTTTTCATGCAGCTGCCGCGCCGGGCCGAGTTGCTGCGCGGGATGCTCGGCGCCGACCTGGTCGGCTTCCAGCGCGTGCAGGCGGCGCACAACTTCGCCCAACTGGTGACGAGGGTGCTGGAGCTGCCGGCCACCGACCGGCGGATCGGCATCGACGACCGGGTCGTCCGCATCGGCGCGTTCCCGGTCTCGATCGACACCGCCGAGATGGGCGCGCTCGCCGCCCGCCCGGACGTGGCCGCCCGAGCCCGCCGCCTGCGCCAAGACCTCGGCGACCCCCGGCAGGTCATCCTCAGCGTGGACCGGATGGACTACACCAAGGGCATCGAGCAGCGCCTCAAGGCGTACAGCGAGCTGCTCGCCAGCGGCGACGTCAAGGTCCGCGACACGGTGTTGGTGCAGGTCGCGATGCCGAGCCGCGAGCGCGTCGGCCAGTACCAGATCCTGCGCGAGCGGATCGAGCGCGAGGTGGGCCGGATCAACGGCGAGTTCGGCCGGGTCGGCGAGCCGGCGATCCACTACCTCACCCAGCCGTTCGACCGGGCCGAGTTGGCCGCGCTCTACCGGGTCGCCGACGTGATGGCGGTGACCCCGCTGCGCGACGGGATGAACCTCGTCGCCAAGGAGTACGTGGCCGCCCGGGTGGACGACACCGGTGCCCTGCTGCTCAGCGAGTTCGCCGGCACCGCCGCCGAACTCTCCCAGGCGTACCTGGTCAACCCGCACGACCTGGAGGGGCTCAAGCAGGGCCTCTGTGCCGCGCTGCGGGCCACACCGGCCGACACCACGCAACGGATGCGGGCCATGCGTGCGCACCTGGAGGAGCACGACATCCGGGCCTGGGCGCGCTCCTACCTGCACGCGCTGGACGAGCACGGCGCCCTGGTCAGTCGCCTGACCAGCAACGACGTCTCTCCCGGCGACGCCAACCCGGACGCCGCCACCTCCACCGACGGTGCTCGGGTGCCGCGACCCGCCACCCCCACCGCCGCCTCGACCAGCCGACCGACCAGCGGCTGACCCCCGGGGTCGTCGCCGAGCACGACCCACCCCGCCAGGACCGGCGACGCCGAAGGCGGTGAGCGCCCGGGTGCTCAGTGCGCCGTGGGCTCCTTCTCCAGCCAGTCCAGGATCGCGTCGATCGGCTCCGCCCACCGGGCGTCCAGCATCAGATCGTGGCCCATCCCGGGAAAGAGCAGCGGGGCCGAATCGTAGCGGCGGGCCACCCGGGTCAACGTCGACGCCGGCACCACCCGGTCGTCCGGGCTGCCCAGCACCAGCACCGGCGGTGCGCCCACCGCCGGCTCGGCCTCCGGCTCGCCCAGCAGAGCCCACTGCGCCCGCCGGCCCGCCCGGCCGAGTCGTCCGACGTACCGCCGGGCCTCCTCGTCGGGCAACTCGCGGCTGAACAACTGCCCACGGTTGAGCCGCAACGGCCCGCCGAACACCGCGGGCAACGTGCCCCCCGGGTTGCGGCGCAACGCCGCGCCCAGCACTCCCCAACCGCCGAAGACCGGCGCCACCAGCACCGCGGCCCGCGCCGGATAGCGGGCCAACGCGTGCGCCACCACCAGAGCCCCGGCGCCGTGCCCCACCAGCACCGCCTGCCGCGGCAGGCTCGCGGCCACCTGGACCACGTCGTGCGCGTACGCGCGCAGCGTCGCCTCCGGCGCCGGCTCGCTGCCACCGTGCCCGCGCAGGCTCACCGCGTACGCCGGGAAGCCCCGCGACGCCGCGTGACCCAGCCAGTGCTCGGCGAACGCCCACGCGCCGTGCCCGAACCCGGGGACGAAGAGCAGCGGGGGTCGCCCCTCCTCCGCGGCGGGGACGGCGCTGAGCACCTCCCGCCGGGCCGGTCGGACCGGACGCGACCACTCCCGACCCCGCATGATCCGCAGTTCAGTCACTGGTCTGCCTTCCATTCGCGGCTACGGGGCGGCTCACTTGCCCTCCAGCTCGACCAGGGCGCGTTGGATGGCGCGCAGGTAGTCGGCGTGACCAACCTCGAACCAGTGCCGGCTGCTCTCCTTGACCGGCCCGGAGTACCGCTCCCCCGCCCGGTCCCGGACCCGCTGCGCGAACGCCGTGGCCCGTTCCGGCCGGTCCCGACGGGCCTGGAGCAGCCGGGCGAAGAGCACCGTCTGCCAGTGCGACAGGGTGAACAGCCCGGAATCCGGCTGCACCAGGCCGGCGACCGCCAGGGTCGGGTGCCCCGGGGTGAACGCGTTGAGCCACAGCGTGGGCCGGCCCGCGCCGGCGCTGTCGGAGAAGACCGACGCGTCGAGGAACTCGAAGCGCGGCAGGTAACCGGTGGCGAAGACGACCACCTCGGGGTCGATCTCGCGGCCGTCAGCCAGCTCCACGGCGTACGGGCGGAACCGGGCGACGTCCGGCACCGGGCCGATCCCGCCGTGGCCCACGTAGTAGACGAGCTGGCTGTTCGCGATCGGGTGCGTCTCGTACACCCGGTGGTCGGGCTTGGGCAGGCCGAAGCGGGTCAGGTCGCCGACGGTCAACCGCATCGTCCAGTGGTAGAGCCACTGCCGCACCCGCAGCGGCACGCGCAGCGCCAACAGGCTGTCGTTCACCTGGTCGGCGGGGCGGCCGAGCACGTACTTCGGCGCGTACCAGTAGCCGCGCCGGGTGGAGTGCCAGCACCGCGACGCCTGTTGGGCGGCCTCGACGGCGATGTCGCAGCCGGTGTTGCCGGCGCCGACCACCAGCACCCGCTTGCCGCGCAGCTGCGCCGGGTCCTTGTAGGACGAGGCGTGCATGATCTCGCCGCGGAACTCCTCCAGCCCTTCGTAGCGGGGCAGCTTCGGCGACCAGTTGTGGCCGTTGGCGATCACCACGGCGGCGTACCGGGAGGTGCGCTCCGGGCCGTACCCGCCGGTGGAGCGGGTGGTCACGTCCCACCGGTCCCCCTCGGCGGGCTCGACCCGGACGACCTCGGTGCCGAACCAGATGTGCGAGCGCAGGTCGAAGTGGTCGGCGTAGCGCTCGAAGTACGACAGCAGCTGACTGTGGTGCGGGTAGTCCGGCCAGGAGTCCGGCATCGGGAAGTCCGGGAACTGGGTGAACGGCTTCGACGAGATCAGGTGGGTGCTGGCGTACACCGGGCTGCGGTCGTGCCGCCAGTTCCAGGCGCCGCCGACGCCCGTCTCCCGTTCGTAGCAGTCCACGCCGAACCCGTGCTCGCGCAGGTTCTTGATCGCCGTCAGGCCGCTGGCCCCGGCCCCGATGACGCAGACCGTGTCGCCGCGGTCGGAGACCGGGCGACCGTCGCCGCTGTGCGCGGACGAGGTCGCCTCCGGGTCGGGCCGGCCGTGGTCGGTGGAGGTGGACACCGGGACATCTCCTTTTGGTACGGCAGGCGTGCCGGTCGCCGCGAAATCCTCTCCACAACGGAGCCGGATGTCCAGTCCTGGAACGGACGCGTCGACGCTCGGGCCGGGTCGGGCGGTCAGCCGGTGGTGGGCAGCAGCAGGTCGACCAGGACCGGGAAGTGGTCACTGGCCCGGCGCGTCTGCGGGGTGTCCACCACGTCGTAGTCGACCACGGTGATCCGTGGGTCGACGAAGAGCGCGTCGATGCGGCGGCGCGGGTCGGCGCAGGAGTAGGTGAGCCGCTCGGCCCGGTCGGCCGCCACCGCGGCGTCGGTCAGCCCACGCGACACGGTGGCCCAGGCAGGTCCGTCCGGACCCTCGTTGAGGTCCGCCCCGGCCAGCACCGGGCTGGTCGCCGCGTCCAGGCCACGCTTGAACTCGGCGGCCTGGGAGGGCCGCTCGGCCGGGTCGGTGGAGAGGTGCGAGCCGGCCAGGGTGAACCGGGCGTCACCGACCCGGCAGTCGGCGTACGCGGCGCCACGCAGGTGCCGACCGGGGGTGAGCGGGAAGCGTTGGCACCGGGTGCCCCGCACCTGTACCCGCAGGCTGGTCAGCAGCAGGTTGCCCAGCGCGGGCAGCCCACCGGCGACCACCACCAGGCCGAACGACTCGGCCAGCGTGGCGGACTTCTGCCGCCACCGGAACCGGCGCGGTCCCTCCTGCACGATCACCACGTCCGGGCGCGCCGCCCGGACCACCGCCGCCAGCGCGGCGGTGTCGTCGCGCTGGCTGTGGATGTTGTACGACACCACGCGCAGCGGCACACCCATCCCGGGCCGCCTCAGATCCGGCGGGCCAGGTCGGCGGCGCCGATCACCCCGGCGCTGTTGCCCAGCTCCGCCGGGAGCACCTCGGCCACCGGCAGGCGACCGCGCTGGGCGAGCGCGTCGAGGTACGAGCGGCGGGTGGGGCCGAGCAGCAGGTCACCGGCGTCGATCACACCGCCGCCGACAACCAGGGTCTGCGGGTCGAGGATCTGCGCCATGTCGGCGAGGCTGGTGCCCAGCCAGCGGCCGATCTGCGCGAACGCCTCGGCGGAGACGGGGTCACCACCCTGGGCGGCGGCGGTCACCATCGGGCCGGTGATCGCCTCGGCCTCACCGCCGGCCAGGTCGAGCAGCGCGGTGGCCCGGTCGGGCTCCTGCCGGGCGCCCGCCCGGGCGAATCGCACCAGGGCGCTGCCGCTGGCGTACTGCTCGATGCAGCCGAGCCGGCCGCAGCCGCACTGGTGCCCGTCCGGCACGGCCAGCATGTGGCCCAGCTCCGCGGCGATGCCGTGCGCGCCGCGCATGAGGTCGCCGCCGAGCACGATGCCGCCGCCCACACCGGTGCCGATGGTGAACATGATCATGGAATCGTCGGCGTCGCGGGCCGCGCCGTAGCGGAACTCGGCCCAGGCGGCCACGTTTCCGTCGTTCTCCACGATCACGGGTAGGCCGACGGCCTCGCTGACGTACTCCCGCAGCGGTTCGTCCCGCCAGGCCAGGTTCGGAGCGAAGAGCACAGTCGAGCGACTGGCGTCGATCCAACCGGCCGCGCCGATGCCGACAGCCTCGATCGTCCGCCCGGCCGCCAGCTCGCCGACCAACTCGATGATGACGTCGCGGGTCTTGCCGACGTCATCGGCGGGGGTGTCCCGTCGGGTCTGCACGAGCACCGCGCCGGTGTCGTCCACGACACCGCCAGCCACCTTCGTGCCACCGACGTCGACTCCGATGGTCAGCGTCACCGCTGCCGCTCCCCTCTACTGTCCGGCCCGGGTCCCGGCGGCATGCCGGTCCGGGTCGGGATGTCCCGCGCTCAGGCGCCGTCGCCCGGTGCCTGCGCACCGGTGTCGTCCGGCACCCGCGAAGCGGGCACCGCGGGATGAGTGGTCGGTGCCGGTACGGTCGCCGGCCCGGCGTCGTCGACGGGTGGTACGGCGGCCGGGGCGAGTGGGTCCGCCGTCCGGGTGGCGACCGACCAGACATCCCGCTCCGGCGCCGGCTGAGAATCATGCCCGCTGCGGGTGGCATCGCGCCACACGTGTTCGTCGCCGGTCGCGCTGGACGGGTCGCCGGGGGCTGGCTCGGTGAGCACATCGTCGGTGCTCGCGGCGGGTGCCGGTGGTGGCGCGGCGGAGGGTTCGGAGGTCCCACCGGAGGGGCTCGTCGGGGACGGCTGCGCCGGGGAGAAGGCGCGGAGCAGGCTGGCGACGCCCGCTGCCAGGTCTCCGGCGCCCGTCGCGAGCCGTTCGGCGAATTCCGGACTCGGGTCTCGTAACGCGGCGATGCCCCGACAGACCGGGCAGACGCAGCATTCGGCCGATCCGGTGGCGAAAGCACCGCCGGCGCCGGGACGTCCTGCTGAGTCGTTATTGTGACCGAGGACACCGGACAGCACCCCGCCCAGCGAGCCGAACGCGCCGCCCGCCGACCCGGCGGAGGCCAGTCGCGCCCCCGCGAGCAGGGTGGCTACCAACCGCTCCGCCTCTTCCCGGGCCGAACCCGGATCCGTTCCGCCCACCCTCGGCTCCTCCACCGTGCCGCCGACCCCGTCAGTGCGCCGCACCGGGTGTTTCTACCCGGCGCTTGAGCTGCTTCAACGCGGTATCCATGATCACCTTCTCGGCTTTGCGCCGAAACATTCCGAGCATCCCCACCGACAGGTCGACCTCCAGCGTGTAGGTCACCGTCGTGCTGCCGTCCGGGTTACCCACCAGGTCGTACGAACCGCGCTGGGACTTCTGCATCTTCGAGGGAGCGACCAGGTGCCACTCGATCCGGGAGAGGTCCTCGGCGTACTCGTAGGCGAGCACGTACTCGTCGGCCATCACCCCGGCGTCGATGGTGAACCGCACCTGGCTGGCGTAGCCGTCCTCGTACTCCTCGACGACCTCGGCGCGGCGGACCGCGTCGGTCCACTCCGGGTATGCCGCGAAGTCGCAGATGACCGCCGTCACCCGATCCGGTGCGGCGCCGATGATGATCGACTGGGTGGAGGAGTCCGCCATGGGGGGAGGCTACCCGGCGGGCCACGGCTGCACGCCGCGCCGCCCCCGCCGCGCCGCCAGCGGCCCGCAGGGGGCCGGGACAGCGCCGGGCGTTCGCGGTGTGCCCGTGCTCACCGGGTAGGTTTCGACACAGCCACCGCCCGTCGGCGGTGCCGGCCCGGCCAGTGCGAGCACGAAGGAGTGCAGGTGCGCGAGTTCTCCGTCCCGCCGATCGTCACCGTTGGCGACGCGGCCAACCTCACCGATCCGGTCTGGGACAACGCCGAGGTCGCGCCCGACGCCGTCCAGTTCGCCCGCCCCACCCCCGGCGCCGAGGGCGCCGTCACCGTCTGGGCCGAGGTGACCTGCCGGCAGTTCCGCGACGAGGTGGCCGCGGTGGCCCGTGGACTGATCGCCGCCGGCATCGAACCAGGTGTCCGGGTCGGGCTGATGAGCCGCACCCGGTACGAGTGGACACTGCTGGACTACGCCATCTGGACCGTCGGAGCGGTCACCGTGCCGATCTACGAGACGTCCAGCGCCGAACAGGCCGCGTGGATCATCGAGGATTCCAACGCGGTCGCGGTCGTGGTGGAGACCGACGCGCACGCCGCCCTGATCGCCGGCGTCCGACACCGGCTGCCCGAGCTGGACCACGTCTGGCAGATCGACCTCGGCGGGGTCGACCAACTGGTCGGCGCCGGCGCCACGGTCGAGCTGGCCGAGGTCGAGCGGCGACGCAAGGCGGTCGGCGCCGACGACCTGGCCACCATCATCTACACCAGCGGCACCACCGGCCGCCCCAAGGGCTGCGTGCTCACCCACCGCAACATGTACGCCGACATCGCCAACGCTGTGCCGGTGCTGCCGAACCTGTTCCACGCCGGCGCGTCCACCCTGCTCTTCCTCCCGCTGGCGCACGCCTTCGCCCGGCTGATCCAGATCGGCGTCGTGCAGGCGCGGGCCACCATGGCCCACTGCGCCGACACCAAGAACCTGGTCGCCGAGTTGCAGGCGTTCCGGCCGACCTTCGTGCTCTCCGTACCCCGGGTGTTCGAGAAGGTCTACAACGCGGCCAAGCAGAAGGCCGAGGCCGACGGCAAGGGCGGCATCTTCGCCCGCGCCGAGCAGGTCGCCATCTCGTACAGCGAGGCGTTGGAGACCCCGGGCGGACCGGGTCTGGCGTTGCGCGCCCAGCACGTGGTCTTCGACCGGCTGGTCTACGGCAAGCTGCGCGCCGCGCTCGGTGGGCGGTGCCGCGACGCGATCTCCGGCGGCGCGCCGCTCGGCGCCCGGCTCGGTCACTTCTTCCGCGGCATCGGCGTGACGGTCCTGGAGGGCTACGGCCTGACCGAGACCTCGCCCGCCGCCGCGGCGAACCTGCCGACCGGCACCCGGATCGGCACCGTCGGCCGTCCACTGCCCGGCGTGACCGTGCGGATCGAGGACGACGGCGAGATCCTGATCTCCGGCGCGCTGGTCTTCCAGGGTTACTGGCGCAACGAGACGGCGACCGCCGAGACGCTCAGCACCGACGGCTGGTTCCGCACCGGCGACCTGGGCCAGCTCGACGCCGACGGCTACCTGAGCATCACCGGGCGCAAGAAGGAGCTGATCGTCACCGCCGGCGGCAAGAACGTCGCCCCGGCGGTGCTGGAGGACCTGGTCCGGGCGCACCCGTTGATCAGCCAGTGCGTCGTCGTCGGCGACCGCAAGCCGTTCATCGCGGCGCTTGTCACCGTCGACGAGGAGGCGCTCCCGGCCTGGCTGGAAGGCGCCGGGATCCCCGCCGACACCCCCGTCGAGCAGCTCCGCGAGCACGAGGCCCTGCTCCGGGAGATCCAGACCGCGATCGACACCGCCAACCAGGCCGTCTCCAAGGCCGAGGCGATCAAGATGTTCCGGGTCCTGCCCCGCGACTTCACCGAGGCGACCGGCGAGCTGACCCCGTCGCTCAAGGTCAAGCGCCAGGTCGTCCACACGACGTACGCGGCGGACATCGCCGAGATCTACCGAGGCTGACTACCATCCGTCACGTGCCCGCATCCACAGCCACCGCACCGCACCCGCATCCCCTCGCCGCGGCCGCCCGCCTGGTGATGCTGGCGCTGATCGCCGTCCTGACCCTCTTCGCCACCCGCGACCTCAGCCAGCTGTGGTGGATCGCGCTGCTGGCGGTGGCCGGGCTCCCGTCCCTGCTGGCCCCGCAGCACCGGCTGATCGCGCCGCTGAGCCGGGTGGCCGAGGTGGTGGTGCTGGGCCTGGCCGCGAGCCAGGTGGCCGCGGTGGCGTCGATCGGCACGGTCGCCGGGCTCGGCGCCTCGGCGGTGCTGCCCTACCTGGCGGTCCCGGTGACCGTCACCGCGCTGCGCCGCCACTTCCGGGAGGGCACCGCCCTGCTCGCGGTCACCGCCGCCACCCTGCTGGTCAGCGGTGCGCTCACCACCGTCGGTGGAGAGCTCCAGCTCGGCCAGCCGGGCTACCTCGCGGTCTGCGCGCAGTGGCTCATCCTGGCGGCGCTGGGGCTCTACGCCGCCGGCACCCTGCACCGGGTGATGGCCGTCCGCAACGAGGGCAAACCCCAGCCGTACGCCGAGGCGACCAGGCTGCTGACCCAGCTGCGGACGGTGGCCCGGCAGTTGCCCGGCGCCACCCTGGACCCGGGCGGCATCTCCGAGCACCTGCTGGAGGAGTTGCGCACGGTGGCCCAGGCCGACCGGGGCGCGGTGCTCTCGGCCAGTGGCGGAGGCCGGCTCGTGGTGCTCGCCCAGGCCGGCGTCGACCGGGTGGACTGGGAGACGACGCTGGACGCCGACTCGGCCATCGCCGACGCCTGGGCCAGCCAGCAGGCCACGACGGCCGGGCGCTCGCAGTCCCGCTCACACCGTGGCGGCGACGTGTCCGCGCTGATCGTTCCGCTGGTCGCCGGGGTCCGCACGGTCGGGCTGGTGGTGCTGGAGGCGGACGCCGCACACGCGTACCCACCCCCGGTGGTGTCCCGGGTGACCGCGCTGACCCGCCCGGCCGCGCTGCGGCTGGAGGCGGCGCTGCTCTTCGACGAGGTGCGCTCGCTGGCCACCAACGAGGAACGGCAGCGGCTGGCCCGGGAGATCCACGACGGGGTGGCGCAGGAGTTGGTGATGGTCGGCTACGGCATCGACAACGCCATGGCCACCGTCTTCGACGACGCCGACGAGACCGCCGAGGCGCTGCGTACGCTGCGCACGGAGGTGACCCGGGTGATCCAGGAGCTGCGGCTGAGCCTCTTCGAGCTGCGCAGTGAGGTGGACCGGCAGGGCGGGCTGGCCGCCGCCATCGCCGAGTACGCGCGCACCGTGGGCGCGTCCGGCGGACTGCGGGTGCACCTCTCGCTGGACGAGTCCACCGCCCGGCTGCCGGCCGCCACCGAGGCCGAGTTGCTGCGCATCGCCCAGGAGGCGGTGACCAACGCGCGCAAGCACGCCGGCGCCTCGAATTTGTGGGTCACGTGCGAGGTCGACCCCCCGTACGCCCAAATAGAAGTGTCGGATGACGGTCAGGGGATGGCTGACCAGCGCCCCGACGGACGGTACGGTCTTGCGATCATGGCCGAGAGGGCGGAACGTATCCGGGGCCGGTTGGAGATCAGGCCGCGGCAACCCAGCGGCACCACCGTGGCCGTGGTTGTTGGCACCTCGTCCCGCCGAGATAACGTGCGCGACAGCGCAGCACCAGAAGGGGAGTAACCCGAGGATGACCACAAGTCCGACACCGGCCACCCGCACCAAGGTCCTCCTTGTTGACGATCATGACCTGATTCGCAAGGGCCTGCGCCATGCCTTCGAGCGCGACCGGCAGTTCGAGGTCGTCGGTGAGGCCGCCACGGCGGCAGAGGGCGTACGCCAGGCCGGCGCCCTGCAGCCGGACGTGGTGATCATGGATCTGCGGCTGCCCGACGGCAGCGGCCTGGAGGCCACCCGCGCGCTGCGCAAGTCCAGCGCGTCGATGGGCATCGTGGTGCTGACCATGTACGCCGGCGACGACCAGCTCTTCGGTGCTCTGGAGGCCGGTGCGAGTGCCTTCGTGCCGAAGACCGCCCCGGCCGACGAGGTGGTGGCCGCCGCGCGGCACGCCGCCTCCTCCCCCAGCGCGTTCACCGCCGCCGACCTGGCCGAGGCGATGAAGCGCCGGCTCGCGCCGTCCGGCCCGCAGTTGTCTCCCCGGGAGGGGCAGGTGCTGCGGCTGCTCGCCGACGGGATGAGCGTGGCCGGCATCGCCAAGCAGCTGTTCGTCAGCGAGTCCACGGCCAAGACGCACATCTCGAAGCTCTACGAGAAGCTCGGCGCGGCCAACCGGGCCCAGGCGCTGATGACCGCGCTGCGGCTCGGCCTGCTCGAGGCACCGGACGCACCGAAGTTCTGATCCGCCCCCGCTCGTTGAGCGGGACCGCACGACCGACGGTCCGCGCCGGCTTCGGCCGGCGCGGGCCGTCGCGCATCGACCGACGTCGGCCGGGGAACCTCTCGCACGCTATGGTCAGGCGTGCGTGGCGGGTGCACAATACCCGCGCGGGCGACGACGCCCGCGTCGCGGACTCGAGGGGTGGATCGCATGCAGCGGCCGGACTGGGCACCCGACACCATCGACATCGAGCGCCCGAGTGTCGCGCGGATGTACGACTACTACCTCGGTGGCTCGCACAACTTCGCCGCGGACCGCGCCGCGGCGCAGGCGATGGTCGCGGCGGTGCCGGAGGCGCCGCTGATGGCCCAGGCCAACCGAGCGTTCCTGCGCCGGGCCGTGCACCACCTCGCCGAGGCCGGGATCCGGCAGTTCCTGGACATCGGCTCGGGCATCCCGACGGTCGGCAACGTACACGAGATCGCCCAGCGGCTCGACCCGCGGTCCCGGGTGGTCTATGTGGACGTCGACCCGGTGGCGGTGGCGCACAGCCGCGAGATCCTCGCCGGCAACGACCGGACGGTGGTGGTGCAGGAGGACCTGCGGCACCCGGAGGCGATCCTGGCCCACCCGGAGGTCCGCAAGCTGCTCGACCTGAGCCAACCGGTGGCCGTGATGGTCGTGGCCGTCCTGCACTTCGTCTCCGACGACGACCGACCGGCGGAGCTGCTGCGGACGCTGCGCGACGCCCTGGCCCCCGGCAGCTATCTGGTGCTGTCGCAGGCCAGCGACGACGGGCGCAGCGACGACGAACGCGCCGAGGCGGAACGGGTCTACCGACGCACCGACAATCCGCTGTGGATACGCAATCGGGCCGAGCTGACCGCACTCTTCGACGGGTTCGAGCTGCTCGACCCCGGCGTGGTGTGGGTGCCCCAGTGGCGACCGGACACCCCGGAGAGCGCGGAGGACGCCGAGCGCGCGGTCTTCATGGGCGGCGTCGGGCGACTCGGTGACTGAGACGCCCGAGGCGGCCACCCGTCCGGGCACCTTCGCCCGCGCCTGGGCGAAGGCGGTCTCCGGCACCAGCTACCTGCCGATGACCCAGGCCCAGCTGGAAACCATGCTGGACCGGCTCACCGCACAACTGGCCGGCGCGTTGCTCACGGAGCCGTTCGACCTGCGCGCCGGGTACCGGGTCGGTGCCGAGTTGGTCGCCGCGCACATCGCCTCCGCGGAAGGGCTTGGTCGTACCATCGAGGTCATCCAGCTTCGGTTGGTGCGCGACCTCGGGTTGGTGGCCGAGGAGGTCGAGGACCGGATGGCCCGGCTGCTGGCGGCCGTGGCGACCGGTTACGCCCGCGCGCTGCGCGACCGCACTCTCGACGAGCAGGAGTCGATCCGCCGGGCCGCCATGCGCGCCCGGACGCAGGCCGAGCGGGCGCTGCGCGCCAGCGAGGCCCGGTTCCGGCATCAGGCCACGCACGACCCGCTCACCGGTCTGCCGAACCGGACGCTGTTCACCGAGCGGCTCACCGCGGCGCTCAACGAGCCCGGCCGGGGCGCGCAGCGGGTCGGGGTGTGCTTCCTGGACCTGGACCGCTTCAAGGTCGTCAACGACACCCTGGGGCACCAGGTCGGTGACCGGCTGCTGGTCACGGTGGCCGAACGGCTGTGTCAGGCCATGGGTGAGCATCTGGTGGCCCGGCTCGGCGGGGACGAGTTCGTCATCCTCGTGCAACGCACCGGCGGCACCGACGACATCGTGGAGTTGGCCGAGAGCGCGCTGGCCGCGGTTCGGGCACCGGCGCTCGTCGACGGGCACGAGCTGCAGATCTCGGCGAGCATCGGCATCGTCGAGCGTCAGGTGGCCGGGGCCAACCCCAGTGACCTGATGCGGGCCGCGGACAGCACCCTGCACTGGGCGAAGTCCGCCGGCGGGGAGCGCTGGGCGCTCTACGACGCCGAGCGCAACCAACGCGAACTGGCCCGGTACGCGCTGTCCGCGGCGATCCCCGCCGCGCTGGAGCGGGGCGAGTTCTACCTCGACTACCAGCCACTGACCTCACTTCGCGACGGCAGCCTGGTCGGCGTCGAGGCGCTGGTCCGCTGGCGCCACCCGGAGCTGGGGGTGCTGCGTCCGGACAGCTTCATCGGGTTGGCCGAGGAGACCGGCCTGATCATCCAGTTGGGCGGCTGGGTGCTGGCCGAGGCCTGCCGCGAGGCGGAGGCGTGGGCGACCGGGAGCGTCGCCGCACCCTTCATCAGCGTCAACCTGGCGGTACGGCAGGTGCACCGGCCCGGGCTGGTGCAGGAGGTTCGCGCGCTCCTGCGGCAGACCGGCCTGCCGCCGGAGCGGCTCCAACTGGAGATCACCGAGAGCACGATGATGAGCACCGCCAAGGAGCCGGTCCGCGCCCTGCGGGTCCTGGCCGACCTCGGCGTACGGATCGCCATCGACGACTTCGGCACCGGCTACAGCAACCTGGCGTACCTCCGGGATCTGCCGGTGACCGAACTGAAGGTCGCCGGGGAGTTCGTCGCCGGCCTGCGGTCGCCCTCGGTCGGCCGCACCGACGAGCGGATCCTCGCCTCGCTGGTCTCGCTCGCGCACGCGTTGGACCTGACGGTCACCGCCGAGGGCGTGGAGACCGCCGGGCAGGCCGAGCGGCTACGGGCGATCGGCTGCGACGCCGGCCAGGGCTGGCACTTCGGGCGTCCGGCCCCCGCTGACCGGATCCTGGCCCGCATCCGCTGAACCCCGAGCCCCGGGCGCGGCCCAGCCTGGTCGGCCTCGCCGGCCAAGCGGCGGCTGCCGCCACTCCGGCCGACTCCGGCCACTCCGGCCACTCCGGCCGACTCCGGCCGACTCCGGCCGACTCCGGCCGACTCCGGCCGACTCCGGCCGACTCCGGCCGACTCCGGCCACTGCTGACGAGCATGATCCACTCGTCTTTCATGAAGTCGGGGCATCCCTGCCACCAGGACACCCCGACTTCATGAAACCGGAGTGGATCACGCGAGGGAGCCAGAGCGGTGTACGCGGATTGTCCCCTTTAGAGCGTCGGCACGGCCTGGTGTCCCTGCCGCGCCGCCCGGTGGCCGCCGTTAGCCGTGGTCGAGTCCCATCACCGCCTCACCCGGCTCCCCGGTACCCGGTTCGCGGTCGAGCGGGCGAGCGAGCGGGCGGGCGGGCGAGCGGGCGAGCGGTCGAGCGGTCGAGCGGGCAGGGCGAGCGGGCGAGCGGGCGAGCGGTCGAGCGGGCAGGTCGAGCGGGCAGGTCGAGCGAGCAGGTCGAGCGAGCAGGTCGAGCGAGCAGGTCGAGCGAGCAGGTCGAGCGAGCGAGCGGGCGAGCAGGTCGAGCGAGCAGGTCGAGCGAGCGAGCGGGCGAGCAGGTCGAGCGAGCGAGCGGGCGAGCGGGCGGGCAGGTCGAGCGAGCAGGTCGAGCGAAAGCGGCATGCCTGGCACGGTGCGGCGACTCTCGACGGCGCGAGGCCGAGCCCGTCCCGGTATCTCCATCGGGCGTGATGCCTGCGAGTCATCGTGATGACTCACAGGCATCACGTTGACCTGAGGCACTCGGCAGGTCATGACACGCCGACGACAGTCCAACAGGCCGGCGGCCCACAGTCGATCAGCGAGCCGCGCGCCACCGGAGAGCAGCCCACACCCGAGGTAGACAGCGTCTACCGTTACTGGTAGACACTGTCTATGGACGCGGACGAGGCAGGCCTGCGCGGCCGGCTGGTCGCCACCGGGGTGGACCTGGTGCTGCGCGAGGGTCAGGCGGCGGTGTCACTGCGGGAGATCGCCCGCCGCGCCGGGGTCTCGCACGGCGCACCGCGACGCTACTTCCCCACCCACGTCGACCTGCTCTCCGCCATCGCCCGGGAGGGCTTCGCCGACCTCACCGCCCGCGTCGAGCAGACGATGCGCGACGTCGACCCGGACCCGCGTACCCGACTGGCCGCGCTGGCCCGGACGTACCTGGACTTCGCGGCTGCCCACCGCGGCATGTTCGAGCTGATGTTCCGCCACGACCTGCTGGACAGCGGCCGGCTGCGGCTGCGCGAGACGAGCCTGCCGCTGTTCACCGCCCTGGCCGACCTGGTGGCGCAGGTGCGTCGGCCCACCGACGCCCCCGCGACGGTGCTCGCCGGCGCGCTCTGGGCGAACCTGCACGGCATCGCCCAGCTCTGGGCCTGGGGCAGCCTGCCCCTGGCCACCGGCGTCACCGACGACGACACCCTGCTGCACGCCGCGCTGGAGGCCCACCTCGGCCCGGCGCGGGCCTGAAGCTCGACCCCGGAGGACACGTGCCCCTGCTGTACGACGTCGCCAAGCTGACCGTCGGCGCCGCGCTCCGGATGGGCTGGCGGCCCCACGTGGAAGGGCTTGAGCATCTGCCCCGACACGGTGGCGCGATCCTCGCCGGCAACCACCTGTCCGTCGCCGACGAGTGGTTCCTCGTCACCTCGACGCCCCGGCACGTCACCTTCTGGGCGAAGGTCGAGTACTTCAACGGGCGCGGTCCGGGCGGCTGGCTCAACCGGCGGATCGTCGCCGGCATGGGCGCCATCCCGGTCGAACGCGCCGGCGGCCGGGCCGCCCTGCGCGCTCTCGACGCCGCCGTACCGGTGCTGCGCGCCGGTGGCCTGGTCGCCATCTACCCGGAGGGCACCCGCTCCCCGGACGGACGGCTCTACCGGGGCCGCGTCGGGATGACCCGGCTGGCCCGCGACGCCGGAGTGCCGATCATTCCGGTCGGCGTGCTGGGCACCGCCGAGGTGCTGCCGGTCGACGCACGGCTGCCCCGTCGCCATCCGGTCACCCTGCGGTTCGGCCCGCCGATCCCGGTCGTCGACCGGATCCACGGGCCGCGGGACGTCCGGACGGTCACCGACGAGGTGATGGCGGAGATCCAGAAGCTCACCGGCCAGGAGTACGTGCCGCACTACGCGCCGGCCCGGGAGAGCTGAACGGCGCTCAACCGGCGAGCAGCGCCGCCATCCGTTCCGCCTGCGCCTCCCAGCGCCACTCCCGCTCCACCCAGGCCCGGCCGGCGGCGCCCAGTTGGCGGGCCAGGTCCCGATCGGCGAGCAGACGGGCCACCCGGTCGGCGAGCTGGGCCACGTCGCGCCCGCGTACGACGTAACCGGTCTCCCCCTCGCGGACCGCGTCCGGTGCGCCCCCGGAGTCACCGGCCACCACCGGCAGGCCGGTCGCGGACGCCTCCAGGTAGACGATGCCCAGCCCCTCCACGTCGAGGCCCCGGTTGCGGGTGCGACACGGCATCGCGTAGACGTCGCCGGCCGCGTAGTGCGCCGGCAACTCGGCCGACGGCACCGAGCCGGTGAACACCACGTCCCGCTCCACACCTGTCTGTCGGGCCAGCTTCTCCAGGGTCGCCCGGTACGGACCACCGCCGACGATCAGCAGAGCCGCTTCGGGCACCCGGCGGCGGATCTCCGGGAGCGCCCGGATCAGCATGTCCTGGCCCTTGCGCGGCACCAGCCGGGACACACAGACCACCACCGGACGGTCGGTCAACCCGAGCCGGGCCCGGACCTGCTCGCCGTCCACGGTCGGGTGGTAGGTGTCCACGTCGACCCCCGGGGCGAGTCGGCGCAGCTCGGTCACCCCGTCCAGCACGCGGGCCAGTCGGCTGCGGGTGTACTCGCCGAGATAGGTGGTGACATCCACACCTCGACCGATGCGTCGCAGCGCCGGCCGGGCGGCCGGCAGCGCCGCCCAACCCACCTCGTGGCCGTGGGTCTGCGCCACCACCCGGCGTACGCCGGCACGCCGACGCAGGCCGGCGGCGAGCAACCCCAACGGGGCCGCCGCACCGAACCACACCGTGTCGCAGTCGTACGCGCGCGCCAACCGCGCCGCCCTGCGGGCGATCAACGGGGTGGGCAGCAGTACCCGGGTGCGCTCCCGGATCACCTCGAACGGCTGGTCGGCGTCGAACTTCTCGGCCCCCCGCCAGTTCGACGCGTAGACGACCACCGAACCGGCCGGCTGCCGCACCGCGAGGTTGTGCACGAAGGACTGGATGCCACCCGGGCGGGGCGGAAAATCGTTGGTGATCAACAGCGTGCGGCTCATCGGCCGGCCTCCCGGGCGTACGCGCGGGCGGCGGCCATCCGCTCGACGGTGGACGGATGCGAGGCCGAGTAGAGGTATTCCCAGCGTGGCGGATCGGGGTCGCCGAGGTTGACCGATCCGAGCCGGCGCTGCATCGACTCGAACGCCTGCGGGTCACCTGTCAGCGCGAGCGCGTGCGCGTCGGCCCGAGCCTCCACCCGTCGCGACATCAGCGCCTGCACCGGCGCGGCGACCAGGCCGGCCACCGTGACGAGTGCCAGCAGTAACGGAAACGCGCGTGGCTGGGCGACCGAGTCGACGCCGGCCAGCCGCAGCAGCGGCCCCCACGAGCCGAGCAGATAGAGCGCCACCACGGCCGCCGCGGCGCCCAGCGCCCCGGTCAGCGTGCCCACCGTCACGTCGGAGTCCTTCGCGTGCCCAAGCTCGTGCGCGACCACGGCGGTCACCTCGGCCGGGGTCGCCTCGCGCAGCAGCGTGTCGTAGACGACCACCCGCCGGGTCGGCCCGAGACCGGAGACGTACGCGTTGACCGCCTTGGTACGCCGGGACGCGTCGGCGACCAGCACGTCGCGCATCGGCACCCCGTCGCGGGCGGCCATGCTCATCAGCTCGGTACGCAGCGGACCCTGCTCCATCGGCGTGAACTTGTTGAACACCGGCTCCACCAGCACCGGCAGCACGAACGACAGCAGCACCACCAGCAGCGCCGCACCCGCCGCGCCGAACGCCCACCACCAGCGCGGCGCGAACCGGATCACCGCGTAGAAGCCGACGAGCGCCACCGCGCCGATCACCGCGCTGACCGCGTACGACTTCAGCAGGTCGACAGCCCAGCCACTCCAGCCGTTGGTGCTCAACCCGTAGCGGGTGAGTACGCTCTGGCGCCAGGCGGCGAACGGCAGCGTCACCAGGTCGGCGACGAGCATCACGGCCAGCCCGCCGAGCACCGCCTGCGCGACCCAGTGCCCCCCGAACGGCCGGCCCACCAGCTCGACCAGGCGACTGCCCAGCGGGGTCAGCCCGAGCGCGAGAGCGACGAGCAGCCCCACGGCGAGCGCGGTGTAACCGCCCGGGCGCAGCGCGGCTCGGAACTCCCGCCCCTTGGCCACCTGCTCGGCCGGCAGGTCACGCAGCGCGGCGAGCTGGTCGGCCCGCGGGGCCGGCGGTCGGTGCCAGGGGATGAGCAGCGCGGCGATCACGACAAGCGCGATGGTCAGCCCGGCCAGGGTCAGCAGTGCCCACCCGCGCGGGGTCACCGCGCCACCGCCCGTCGTATCCCGCTCATCGCGCCACTCCTCCCGCCGTGACCGCTCATCCTATGGTCCGCGAGAGGCCCGCTCCCGGGCGCGGTGTCGCGCTCAGGCGATCCGGCGGACGGCACCGCGGCGAGCCGCCGCGCTACGTGCGGGCGCGGCCAGCACCTCCACGTCGAAACCGGCGCGGGCGAGCACCTCGATCGCCTCCACCTCGGCGGCGACCAGCCCGGCGGCCGGGGACGTCTCGTCGAACAGGGCGGTGAGCGGGCAGCCGGAACAGCCGGCATCCCGCTTCGCGCACCCGTCGCAGTCGATGAGCATCGCGCCTCCTGATCGCTCGCGACGCACGGTCGGCGCACCCTGTCGTCGCCGACCGAGCACCGTCGGTCACATCGACGCTAACCACCGGGTACGACAGAAACCGCGCCCGACCGTCCGTTTGGGGGCGAGATCCACTCCAGATCAGCGATATCGGGGGTATCCCGACTCGGTCGGACACCCCGACATCACGAAGCTCGTGTCGACCACGGTCAGGAGCGGGCGAGCCGCCGCAGCAGCGAGTCGGCACCCAGTGGGTAGGCGCCATGCCGGCGTACCCCGTCGGCGACCTCACGGTCGGACGAGACCACCACCACCGGCCGCCCCGCCGGCTCGGCGCGGACCAGCCGCCGGATCAGCTCGTCGGCGGTCTCGCCCTTGCGGGAGAACAGCACCCGGACGCCGCGCGGTGCGGGCGGCAGCCCGTGCATCCGCTCGGCGCCGTCGAAGACCACGGTGACCTCGTCGCCGGTCTGCGCGGCGATCCCGCCCAGCCCGGTGATCAGGCGTTTGCGCTGCTGCTCCAGGGACATCTCGCCGAAGCCGCGCTTGGTGACGTTGTAGCCGTCCACCACGAGGTGTGCCCGGGGCAGAGCGAGCAGTTGGTCGAGTCGAGCCGGGTCGTCGGTGTCGCGGGCACGTGCGGCGGGGCTGGCCGGAGCGGTGCCCGGCTGCTCGGCGAACGCGTCGGCGACGAAGTCGGCGGGGAGTTTGTCGACCGGGTCGAGCGCCAGCTCGCGGCGCAGCCCGACGGCGGCCTGACCGATGGTCTCCAGCAGCAGCCAGAGCCGGGCGTCGTCGACCGAGCGGGCTTCCTTGGCGCTGGCCCGGGCCACCCCGGCGGCAGCCTCCGCCTCCGCCAGTCGGGCGCGGGCGCGGCGCAGCTCGGCGTCGACGTCGGCGCTGGCGCGCGCGGCCCGGCCGCGCTCGGTGGCCAGCAGTTCGGTGGCCTTGCGTTCACGGGCCTGGGTCTCCCGGAGGGTGCGGGCGACCTGCCGGGACTCCTCACGGAGTTGACCCAGCTCCTCGCGGACGCGGGCCAGTTCGTCGCGCAGCTTCTCCGCCTCGACCCGGGCCACCGCCCGGTCGTGTTCGGCGCGGGTGGCCCGCTGCTCGGCCTCGCGGACCAGCTCGGCGACGACCGCGCTGTCCGCCTCGGCACGCACGACGGCACCGCTGGCGTCGATCAGCTCCCGCCAGCCGCGCGGCCGGGCCAGGTAGGCCAGCGCGGCGACCTCGACCGGGTCGGCGGCGGCGGGCGCGGTGCCCTCGACGACGGCGGCCCCGAGGTCGCCGGCGTCGGCCAGGACCCGGGCGGTGACCCGCTGCCGGAACAGCGGGTCGGCGGTGAGTTGGGCGGCGATGGCCGGCGCGCCGAGCCGGGCCCGCCGGTTCGGGGCGAACTTGGCCACCCGACGCAACGGCACCGGCACCTCGTCGGCGGGCAGGGTGGGCAGGACCGTGGCGGTCAGCGTCACGATCCGCTGCCGGACCGGCTCGGGCAGCGTCGGCTCGGGCAGCGTCGACTCCGGCTCACCAGTCGCGCCGCCGCCCGGCGTCGCCGGGTCGGATGCGTCGGATGTCGCGCTGACTACGTTGTCGTCCGGGTTGCTGACGGCCCCGTCGAGCGCGACCAGATCCTCCTGCGGGAGGTGGTCGTCGGACGGCTCGGTGAGGGGCATGTGGCAAGTCTCCCACCGCGACCGGGCCCACCGCCCGGTGAGTGAGCCGATCTCTCATCCTAGCCCCATGGTGACTGGTGGGACGGCTGCGACGCGAGTGTCGGACCGACGCGCTAGCGTGCCGCCGATGGCACAGGCGGAGTACGTCCAGGAGTCACTGGCCGGTCTCGACCCGACGGTGGGCGGGGTGGACCCGGCGCTACCGCTCTACGCGACCACCTTCGTGGTTGTCGACCTGGAGACCACCGGCGGTGCACCGGACGGCGGCGGCATCACCGAGATCGGCGCGGTCCGGGTGCGCGGTGGCGAGCAGTTGGGGGTGTTGGCCACCCTGGTCAACCCGGGGCAGCCGATCCCGCCGTTCATCACGGTGCTGACCGGCATCACCCAGGCGATGCTGGTGCCGGCGCCGCCGATCGAGCAGGTGCTGCCCAGCTTCCTGGAGTTCATCGCCGACGCGGTCCTGGTGGCCCACAACGCCCCCTACGACGTGGGCTTCCTCAAGGCGGCCTGTGCCAAACACGGCTACCGCTGGCCCAACCCCCGGGTCCTGGACACGGCGGCGCTGGCCCGCCGGGTGCTGACCCGCGACGAGGTGCCCAACCGCAAGCTGGGCACCCTGGCCGCCTACTTCCGCACCGCCACCCAGCCCACCCACCGGGCACTGGACGACGCGAAGGCGACAGTCGACGTGCTGCACGGGCTGATCGGTCGGCTCGGGGGGCACCGGGTGGACACGGTCGGCGACGCCATCGAGTTCGCCCGCGCGGTCACCCCCACCCAACGCCGCAAACGGCACCTGGCCGAGGGGCTGCCCAAGGTCCCGGGGGTCTACATCTTCCGCGCCGCCGACGACCGTCCGCTCTACGTGGGCACCTCCGTCGACATCGCCACCCGGGTGCGCAGCTACTTCACCGCCGGGGAGAAGCGCGCCCGCATCTCCGAGATGCTCGCGGCGGCCGAGCGGGTCGAGGCGGTGGAGTGCGCGCACTCGCTGGAGGCGGAGGTCCGTGAGCTGCGGTTGATCGCCGCGCACGCCCCGCCGTACAACCGACGGTCGAAATACCCGGAGCGGATGGTCTGGCTCAAGCTGACCGACGGTCCCTATCCTCGGCTCTCGATCGTCCGCGACCTCTCCCCCACCGACACCGCGTACCTCGGTCCGTTCACCTCCCGGCGGGCCGCGGAGCTGGCCGCCGCCGGTTTCCACGACGCCGTGCCGCTGCGCCAGTGCACGCACCGGCTCTCGCTGCGCACCGTCACGCCGGCCTGCGCGCTGGCTGAGCTGGGTCGCTGCCCGGCGCCCTGCGAGCACAAGATCACCCCCGAGGAGTACGACGACAGAGCGGCCCGGCCCTTCCGCACCGCCACGACAAGTGACCCGCAGCCGGTGGTGGACGCCCTGCTCGCCCGGATCGACGTGCTCTCGGCCGACCAGCGCTACGAGGAGGCCGCCGTGGTGCGGTCCCGACTGGCGGCGGTACTGCGGGCCACCGTGCGGATGCAGCGGCTGGCCGCGCTGACCGGGATCGTCGAGCTGGCCGCGGCCCGGCCGGCCGCCCGGGGCGGCTGGGAGTTGGCGCTGGTGCGGCACGGCCGGCTGGCCGGTGCGGGGGTGTCCCCGCCCGGCGCGCACCCGCGGCCCACGCTGGCCACCATCCGGGCCACTGCCGAAACGGTGGCCGGCGGGCACGGCCCGGTGCCGGCGGCGACCGCCGAGGAGTCCGAGCGGATCCTGTCCTGGTTGGAACGACCGGAGACCCGACTGGTCGAGATGTCCTCCGGTTGGTCGTCCCCGGTGGGAGGCGCGGGGCGGTTCCGTGACCTGCTGGCGAAGGCCGAGAGCGGCGCATCTCACCAAGTCTCGACCGAACGCTCATGACCAACTGACCGATCGGACTACGTCGACTCGCTTAGGCTGTTAGAGGAGTGCAGTCCTGCCCGATTCGTGGGCCTGCTCCCGCCGCCGGGTTCCGGCGTCGCGGAGCCGGGGTGAGGAGGTGTCCCTCGTGGACGTCGACGCCGGACACGGCGCCGCCCTGGGGGGCGCCCTGCCGACACAGCCGGGTGAGCTGCCGCTCGCCCGCCGGCTGCGGTCGTTGCTCAGCTGGCCGACCACCGACTCCGACCCGGTCACCCAACTGGTGCGCACCCACCGGGGCATCCACGCCGGCACCGATCCCGCGGTGCTGCGACGTGCGTACACGATCGCGGAAAACATGCACCGTGGGCAGTTCCGCAAGAGCGGTGAGCCGTACATCACCCATCCTCTCGCGGTGGCGCAGATCTGCGCGGAGCTGGGGATGGACACCACCACTCTGGTCGCGGCGCTGCTGCACGACACCGTGGAGGACACCCGCTACACCCTCCAGGCGCTCTCCGAGGACTTCGGCGGCGAGGTGGCCCACCTGGTCGACGGGGTGACCAAGTTCGACAAGGCGTTCTACGGCAAGGCCGCCGAGGCGGAGACGATCCGCAAGATGATCGTGGCGGCCGCCAAGGACGTCCGGGTGTTGATCATCAAGCTGGCCGACCGGCTGCACAACATGCGCACCCTCGGGGTGCGCTCGGCGTCGTCGCGGGAGCGCATCGCCCGCAAGACCCAGGAGGTGCTGGTCCCGCTCTGTGACCGGCTGGGCATCCAGACCCTCAAGCGCGAGCTGGACGACGTGGTGCTGCTGCACCTGGAGCCGGACGAGCACGCCCGGCTGGCCCGGCACGTGCACGACCGGCCGGGCTGGGACGCGTACCTCGACGCGGTGGTCACCCGGACCAAGGCGGCGCTGAAGCGCAGCCGGGTCGACGCCGAGGTGAGCCCGCGCCCCCGGCACCTCTACTCGATCTGGAAGGACACCATCGCCGGCGGCCACACCGCCCCGTTCGACCTGCCCCGCATCGTGGTGGTGGTCGACGGCCCGGCCACCGACTGTTACGCCGCGCTGGGCGCGATCCACGGCACCTGGCGACCCATCCCCGGGCGTTTCAAGGATTTCATCGCCTCACCGAAGAACAACCTCTACCGTTCGCTGCACACCAGCGTCCGCGGCCCGCAGGACCGCACGGTGGAGGTGTTGATCCGCACCCAGGAGATGCACCGCGCCGCCGAGTACGGCATCGCCGCCGACTTCCGCTTCCCCCGCTCGGGGAGCAGCAGCGCCGCGGCCCGCGCCGAGCAGTTGGACTGGCTGCGCCGGGTGCTCGACTGGGAGCCGGACGCCGCCGACCCGGCGCAGTTCCTCGAGTCGTTGCGCTGCGACCTCGCCGAAGGCCAGATCCAGGTCTTCGCCGAGGGGCGGCAGGTCGTGCTGCCGGGCGGCGCCACCCCGGTCGACCTCGCGTACGAACTGGGCAACGAGCGGGGCGACCACTGTCTCGCGGCGCGGATCAACGGTCGGCTGGCCCCGCTGAGCTCGGAGCTGGACGAGGGCGACGTGGTGGAGATCTTCACCGAGAACGACGGCGACAACGGGTTCGAGGCCGGGGTCGCCTCGCGTGGCCCCCGGCGGGAGTGGTTGAGCTTCGTCAAGTCGCCAAACGCCCAGATGCAGATCAACAGGTGGTTCGCCGAGCACACCGAGCCGGGCATCACGATCAGCGACAAGGTCCGTCTCGGTCGGGCGACCATCGGGCTCACCCTGCGTCAGCACAACCGGGGTCTCGCCAGCGACCTGCCGCTGTTGCGCCTCTCGGAGGAGTTGGGCTATCCCGACCTGGAGACCCTGCTGGTCGCGGTCTTCGACCGGGTGATCGAACCGGACACCGTGGTACGCCAGCTCATCGACCTGGTCGACCATCGACAGTGACCGGGGCCGGCCCAGCGCGTCCGAGGAACATTCGTGACCACTAGCCTGGAGTCATGATCCCCCGTTCCCGCGCCACCGGTCGGGCCATCTTCTACCAGGCTTTCTACCGGCTGCCGCTGCCGGTGCGCCGGCGCCTGGTCAAGCTGGCGATGCCGAAGTACATCGTCGGCGCGGTCACCCTGGTCCGCGATTCCGAGGCACCGGGCGCAGGACGGCTGCTCATGCTGCGCCAGCCGCCCGGCAAGGGCTGGTCGTTGCCCGCCGGCCTGCTGGACCGCGGCGAGGCCCCGGTGGTGGGCGCGGCGCGTGAGCTGTTCGAGGAGTCCGGCGTCCGACTCCCCCCGTCCCGGCTACGTCCGGCGGTGCCGAACGCGATCGTGCACGCCAAGGGCTGGGTGGACGTGGTCTTCGAGGCGGAGGTCCCGGCGTCCGGCACCGAGCTGGCGGTCGACGGCGCGGAGGTCTTCGAGGCCGCGTGGCACCCGCTGGACGACCTGCCCAAGCTGACCTGGCCGACGGCCCGGCTGCTCGCCTACTACGACATCGGGCCGCTGGCCGGGCAGTTCCCGCCCCCGATCCCCGACGACCTGCCATGACCGGGACGGCGTCCGTGCCGGCGGAGCTGTGCGCGGTGGTGCTCGCCGCCGGTGCGGGCACCCGGTTGCGTCCGCTCACCGAACGGGTGCCCAAGGCGCTCTGCCCGGTGGGCAACGTCCCGCTGCTGGATCGGGCGTTGGCCCGGGTCGCGGGGCTCGGCCTGGTCGGTCCCGCCCGGGTCGCGGTGAACGCCTGCTATCTCGGTGACCAGGTGGTCGCGCACGTCGGCGACCGCGCACACCTGTCCGTCGAGCCGGGCGAGCCACTGGGCACCGCGGGGGGCGTGGCCAACCTGCGGGACTGGATCGACGGGCGGCCGGTGCTGGTCGGCAACTCCGACGCGTACCTCGCCGACCCGGCCGCCGCACCGGGTCCGGACGTGGCCGCCCTGCTCGACGGGTGGGACGGGCACACCGTACGCCTGCTCGGTCAGCCCGCCGCGGACCCGGCGGCGCCGGGCACCTTCGCCGGGCACAGCTTCACCGGCTTCTCGCTGCTGCCCTGGCGGCTCGTCCGCGATCTGCCTGTCGTCTTCTCCGACCTGGTCCGCGCCCTCTGGCGCCCGGCGGAGGCGGCGGGCGCGCTGGAGGTGGTGCCCTACCCGGGCACCTTCTACGACACGGGCACTCCCGCCGACTACCTGGCCGCCAACCTGCACGCCGCGCGTGGCGGCACCCTCGTCGACAGGTCCGCCACGGTGACCGGTGGTTGCGTGGAGTCGGTGGTCGGCGCGGGCGCACGGGTGGACGGCGACGTGCTCCGCAGCGTGGTGTGGCCGGGCGCGACCGTGCGTGACGGCGAACGGCTGCAGGACGTGATCCGGGCCGGGAACGACCTGACCGTGGCCGCCACCACTCACGCCTGAGCCGAGTCGGCGCGGCCGGCGGGCACACCGGTCTCCGAGCCGCCGGGGAGCATCTAGCATGGGCGACGACGCCGACGAACGGAGAAATGTCCCGTGATCACCGCCATCGTGCTGATCGACTGTGCCACCGACGCGATCCCCGAGGTGGCGGAGACCCTGGCCAGCCTCTCCGGTGTCAGCGAGGTCTACTCGGTGGCCGGGCACGTCGACCTCATCGCCATCGTCCGGGTCCGCGAGTTCGACCAGATCGCCCAGGTCATCGCGGGCAGCATCTCCAAGGTGCCGGGCGTGCTCAACACCGAGTCGCACATCGCGTTCCGGGCGTACTCCCAGCACGACCTGGAGGAGGCGTTCGCGATCGGCCTCTCCAGCGCCGACTGACCAGCGCACGCACGGCGGCCGGTCCACCCGCAGGGGTGGACCGGCCGTCTGCTGTCGCTACGTCAGCTCACGCTGGGAGCGGGCGTTTCGGTGGTGCCCGGAGCCGGGGCCTCGGTGCCACCACCCGGAGCCGGCGACTCGGTGCCGGTGCCACCCGGAGCCGGGGACTCGGTGCCAGTGCCACCCGGGCTGGGTGTACCGCTGGCGCTGGTCTGCGGAACCGGGATGCCCAGCTTGTTGGCGAGCTGCACCAGCTCGTCATAGTGCGCCTGCAGCGTCGGCAGGGCCGTCTGGGCCAACTGGACCACCGACTGCTCGGAGCCCTGCGAGATCTCCGTCTGGGTGGCCTGGATGGCCTGGACGTGGCCGGCCAGCTCACTTGTCACCCAGAGCCGGTCGAACTCCGCCCCGCTGGCGTTGTTCAGCTTGTCGATGACCGCCTGCTGATCGGCACTGGGCTCGTTCGGCAGTTCCACCCCGAGCTGGGACGCGGTCTGCTGCACCGTCTGGTCCAGCTGGGTGTGGTCGGTCTTCAGCATCGCGCCCAGGTCCTTGACCCCCTGGTCCTGGCCCTTCTGCTGGGCCAGGTCACCGGCGGTGATCTCGAACAGGTTGACCTGGTGTACCGCCTGCAGGTACTGGGTGTCCTGCGTCGACGGCTGTGCCGCGGCCTGCGCGGCCGCAGCCGGCGCGACACCGACAAGTACCAGCGCGGCCAACAGGCCGAGGCGTTTGATACCCAACATGCTTCCCCCCCTTGAGACGTTGGACCGCACGGATACCCGGCTCACCGGGGTTATTCCTGCGATCCCCCGTCGCGCGGGGTCGACCGGTCCGATCAGGGCCGTCCGACTCCTGGTCGGATGGGGCGGGGGGTACGGATACGACGGGGCGCCCGCCGGAATCCGGCGGGCGCCCCGTGACGGTGCGTCTGGGCGGTCAGCGGCGGCTGTCGCCGCTGGTGATCTCCTCGCGGTCCGGTCGGGGCTCGACCGGCGGGTGCCCCGGCGAGACCGGCGCCTCGACCGGCTTCTCGATCGGGTAGAAGAAGCCCCGGATGGCCGGGCCGAGTGCCCCGAGCCGGTTCATCTTCTTCGGCACGACCCAGCCGACGTACTCCAGCTCGCCGTGGCCGTCCGCGTGCCCGTTCGACGCGCTGAGCGGCTGGTGCACCTCGACGAACCGACCGTCCGGCATGCGCCGGATGATGCCGGTCTCCACGCCGTGTGCCAGCACCTCCCGGTCGTGCTGCTGCAGGCCCAGGCAGAGCCGGTACGTCACGTAGTACGCCAGCGGCGGAACCACCAGCAGACCGATCCGGCCGGCCCAGGTCATCGCGTTCAAGCTGATCTGGAACTTGTCGGCGATCACGTCGTTGGCGCCGGAGAGCGTCAGCACGACGTAGAACGAGACGGCCATGGCGCCGACCGCGGTCCGCGCCGGAGCGTCCCGGGGTCGCTGGAGCAGGTTGTGGTTCTTGCGGTCCTTGAGCTGTCGGGCTTCCAGGAACGGGTACATCGTCGACAGGCCCACCAGGATGCCGGGCAGCACGACAGTCGGCCAGAACAGCGGCGGGATCACGTACCCGTCGCCGAGCGGGATGTTGATCTCCCAGGCCGGCATGAGTCGGGTCGAACCGTCGAGGAACATGACGTACCAGTCGGGCTGGCTGGCGGAGGAGACCACCCACGCCTCGTACGGGCCGAACAACCAGATCGGGTTGATCTGGAACAGACCGCCCATCAGCGCGATGACGCCGAAGACGACCATGAAGAAGCCGCCCTGCTTCAGCGCGTACCGCGGGAACATCCGCTCGCCGACCACGTTGTTGTTGGTCCGGCCGGGGCCGGGCCACTGGGTGTGCTTCTGCTTGAAGACCAGGCCGAGGTGGACGCTGATCAGCGCCAGCAGCAGACCCGGGATGAGCAGCACGTGGGCGATGAAGAACCGGCTGATGATGATCGTGCCCGGGAACTCGCCACCGAAGATCGACGAGGTGACCCAGGTGCCGATCACCGGGATGGACAGCATGATCGCCGAGGCGATCCGCAGACCCGTGCCGGACAGGCCGTCGTCCGGAAGCGAGTAGCCGGTGAAGCCGGCCAGGAAGCCGACCCAGAACAGCAGCGAACCGATGATCCAGTTGGTCTCACGCGGCTTGCGGAAGGCGCCGGTGAAGAAGACCCGCAGCATGTGCACGACGATCGCGGCCATGAACAGCAGCGCCGCCCAGTGGTGCATCTGCCGCATCACCAGACCGCCGCGGACGTCGAACGACAGGTCCAGGCTGGAGGCGTACGCGGCGGACATCGGCGTGCCCTGCAACGGCGCGAAGCTGCCGTTGTAGACCACCTCGGTCATCGCCGGCTCGTAGAAGAAGGTGAGGAACACACCGGTCAGCAGCAGCACGATGAACGAGAACAGCGCGATCTCGCCGAGCAGGAAGGACCAGTGGTCCGGGAAGACCTTGTTCAGCAGCTTGCGCAGCGGGGTGGCCACCTGGAAGCGGTCGTCCACTCCCACCGCAGCCTTGCCCGGCGTCGCCGCCAGGTCTAACTTTCGACGCTTCATGGCCGCTCCCAGAAATCAGGCCCGACGGTCTCAGTGTAGTCGGACTTCGCCACGAAGAAGCCCTCGGAGTCCACCTCGATCGGCAGCTGCGGCAGCCGCCGGCTGGCAGGGCCGAAGACCGGCTTGGCGTTGTTGGTGATCAGGAACTGGGACTGGTGGCACGGGCAGAGCAGCCGGTTGGTTTGCTGCTCGTAGAGGCTGGCCGGGCAGCCGGCGTGCGTGCAGATCTTGGAGAAGGCCGCGTAGTTGCCCCACATGTAGTCGCCGTGGCCGATCCTCTCGTTGGCCCGACGCGACTCCTGCGCGTCGGAGTCCCGGAGGTGGATCAGCAGCGTCGGGGAGTCGGCGTGGATGTTGCTCACCCCGTGCTCGATGCCGGGGAAGACCGTCACCTGGCCACCGGCGCTGACGTCTGCCGGGCGCACCGGCCGGCCGTCCTCGCGCACCAGGCGGATCGGCTCGCCGCCTTCGGCCGAGGCGAACCCGGTGGTGAACATCTGGTTCTTCTTGTGCGGCTGGGAGATCAGACCGCCGACCAGCGGCGCCGCCGCGACCGCGGCGACCGGCGCGAGGCCGGCCAGCAGCGAGATGCCGAGCAGTGGACGACGCTTCACACCCAACTCGTCGGCCATGTAGAGCATGGTCTGGCCGGTGATGGTGCGGCCTTCGGAGTCCACCTGCCCCTCGTGCCGGTCCTGGATCGAGACCTCCTTGGGCAGCAACTTCTTGCCCCAGGTCAGGATGCCGAAGCCGACGGCGAGCAGGGCGATGCCGAGGGTGGCGCCCAGCAGCGGCGTGTACCACTTGTCGCCGCCGCGGCCCGCCTCGTACTGCCACGGCCACCAGATGTAGATGGCCAGGAACGCGGTCGCGGCCAGGCCGGTGATCAGGAAGAACCCGGCCACCACGCGGGTCAGCCGACGTTCCGCCTTGGTGCCCGGCAGCACCTGCGGCTCATAGTGGACGATCTCGATGTCGTCCCGACGCGCGCCCTCGCGAACGATGTCGAAACGGGTCAGCTTGGGGTCGTTCACGTCGAGCGGCTCCTGGCCCTGCGGGGCCTGGTGCTCGGTGTGGGTGCTCATGCCGTCACCTCGCTACGGGTGGCGCCGAGCGGCGCCACAGCACTGAATCGGATGATCCGCTCGGTCACGACTTGCCCGCAATCCACAGGCTGGCGAAGACGAGCGCCACGATGCCGATCAGGAAGATCGCCAGACCCTCGGTGGAGGGGCCGTACCGCCCGAGGTTGAAGCCGCCCGGGTCCTGGTCGTGCTTCAGCGTCTCCTGGATGTAGGCGATGATGTTCGCCTTCTGCTCCGGAGTGATCTGGTTGTCACCGAACACCGGCATGTTCTGCGGGCCGCTCAGCATCGCCGCGTAGATCTGCCGGTCGGTCGCCGGGTGCAGGCTCGGGGCGTACTTGCCCGAGGAGAGCGCACCGCCGCCGCCGCCGAAGGCGTGGCACTGGGAGCAGTTGATCCGGAACAGTTCGCCGCCGGCGGCGATGTTGCCGTTCTCGTGGAGGTTCTCCTCGGTGCCCGGCACGACCGGACCGCCGCCGAGCTCCTGGATGTACTGGCCGAGCTGGGTGACCTGATCCGGGGTGAAGACCGGGGGCTTGCGGTGCGCCTGGGCCTCCTGGCGGGCCAGCGGCATCCGCCCGGAACTGACCTGGAACTCGACCGAGGCCGCGCCGACGCCGATCAGGCTCGGACCGCGACCTTCCACACCCTGGGCGTTACGGCCGTGACAGGTCACACAGCTCACGTCGAACAGCGCCTTGCCCTCGGCGGCGGCGCCGGTCAGCTGCGGATTGTCCTGCGCCTGGGCACCGGGAGCGAAGACGGTGTAGGCGCCGCCGGCGAGCATCAGCGCGGCGATCAGCCGGACCGCGGCGCCCAGCCGGCGGCGGCCCCTGCTGCGCGCGGCGGGCCGCTCACGCAACCGCGCGAGCAGACCGCGTCGGCGGTCGTTGTCAGAAGTCATGAGCGGTGTCCTTAACCGGTTGGACCTGTCTCAGGGGACGGAGCAGCAGCACGGAATGTGACGCGCAAGATCACTGAAGCCAGTAGATCATGCCGTACAGCCCGATCCACACGACGTCGACGAAGTGCCAGTAGTACGACACGACGATCGCCGAGGTCGCCTGCGCCGGAGTGAACCGGCCCATGGTCGTACGGACCATGAAGATGATGAAGGCGATCAGACCGCCGGTCACGTGCAGGCCGTGGAAGCCGGTGGTCAGGTAGAACACCGACCCGTACCCGTCTCCGTTGATCTTGATGCCGTCCTCGACCAGGTGCCGGTACTCGTTCAGCTGGCCGAGCACGAAGATCAGGCCCATCACGAAGGTGACGGTGAACCAGCGCCGCAGCGCGTGCACGTCGCCCTTCTCCGCCGCGAAGACGCCGAGCTGGCAGGTCACGGAGGACAGCACCAGGATCACCGTGAAGGTGGTCGCGTACGGGATGTTCAGCGCCTCGGTGTGCTTCTCCCACTGCTCCGGCGCAGCCGCGCGGATCGAGAAGTACATCGCGAACAACGCCGCGAAGAACATGAGTTCGCTGGAGAGCCACACGATCGTCCCGACGCTGACCATGTTCGGTCGGGTCAGAGAGTGGATCCGGCTCTTGTCAATGGCTGGGGCCGCAGTCACGCCGTCATTATTGCCCCTGACCGGGGCCGCCCATCAGCGGGGTGGCAAACCTGCGCCTTCCGTGGCCCGACCGTCAGGGTCCGGTTCGCCTGGCCTAGCCTGAAAAGCGTGCTGCACGTCGATCCGATCTTCGCCGCCACCTCGGCCCCGCCGCCGTTCACCGTCGGCGCGGTGCTGACCGAGACCCGGCTGGACAGCTGGCTGGCCCTCGGCCTGGTGCTCGCTGCCGGCCTGTACCTCTACGGGGTGTACCGGCTGCGCCTGCGGGGCGACCGCTGGCCGGTCGCCCGTACCGTGTTCTTCCTCGGCCCCGGGCTGGGCGGCATCGCGCTGGTCACGGTCAGCGGGTTGCACGCGTACGACACCGCTCTGCTGTCCGTGCACATGATCCAGCACATGGTGCTGTCCATGGTGGCGCCGATCTTCCTGGCGCTGGGCGCGCCGATGACCCTCGCCCTGCGCACCCTGCCGGTCGGGCCGCGCAAGCGCCTGCTGGCGATCGTGCACAGCCGCGTCGCCCGGGTCTACAGCTTCCCGCTGGTGGCGTTCGCCATCTTCGTGGTCAACCCGTTCGTGTTGTACTTCAGTGATCTGTACCGCTTCACCCTCGAACACGCCTGGGCGCACGAGCTGGTGCACGCGCACTTCATCATGACCGGCTGCGTGTTCTTCTGGCCGCTGCTCGGCCTCGACCCGCTGCCCGGCCGCTGGCCGTACCCGGCGCGTGCGCTCCTGATGCTGCTGTCGGTGCCGTTCCACACGGTGCTCGGCCTCACCATCATGCAGAGCACCACGCTCTTCGGCGGCGACTGGTACCCGTCGCTCAACCTGAGCTGGTCCGATCCCAAGGCGGACCAGGTGGTCGCCGGCGGCATTCTCTGGGCCGGCGGTGAGTTCGTCAGTGTGACCATGCTCGCGGTGCTGGTGGTGCAGTGGGTCAAGCAGTCCGAGCGCGAGGCCCGCCGGGTCGACCGCGAGCTGGACCGCCAGGAGGCCCGCGAGCGCGCTGCCGACGCCGCGCCCGCCTGAGCTGCCCGGACGGTACGCCCGGCGAGTGCCGCCGGGCGGGATGTCGGCTACGTCACGCCGACCGGTACGATCGGCGGGCAGCTACGAGGTTGGAAGCGGAGTGCCGGCATGAGCGATCGTCTTTGCACCGTCCTGCTCTACAGCGACGACCCGCAGGTCCGTGATCGGATGCGGATGGCCGTCGGCACCCGGCCCGCGCCCGGTCTGCAGATCGAGTTCGTCGACGCGTCGACCTACGCGGAGACCATCCGGCTGGTCGACGACTACGAGATCGACCTGCTGCTGCTCGACGGTGAGGCGAGCCCCGGTGGCGGCATCGGCATCGCCCGCCAGATCAAGGACGACCGGGACGACGCTCCCCCGACCTGCCTGGTGATCGCCCGCGCCGCCGACCGATGGCTCGCCGCGTACGCCGAGGTCGACGCCACGCTCGTGCACCCGCTCGACCCGGTGACCACCGGCGGTACGGTGGCCGAGCTGCTGCGGACGCACGCACCCGCCTGACGTCTCCCAGCTGTCCGGCACCGTCGCGGCGCCGGATCCGCCGGCGCCCGTTCCAGCCCACCCGCACTTCGCACGCTCGGGAGGCCCGCCATGGGCGATCGGACCTGGCCGCACCTGCTCAACTCGCTGCTGCACGGCGAGGAGCTGTCCACCGCCGACACCGCGTGGGCGATGGACGAGATCATGACCGGTTCGGCGAGCGCGGCGCGGATCGCGGGCTTCGCCATCGCGCTGCGGGCCAAGGGCGAGACCCCGGCTGAGCTGGCCGGTCTCGTCGAGGCGATGTTGGGTCGTGCGGTGCCGGTGGTGCTTCCCGAAGAGGTGCGCCGCACCGCGCTCGACGTCGTCGGCACGGGCGGTGACCTCGCCCACACGGTCAACATCTCCACGATGACCGCGCTCGTGGTCGCGGGCACGGGCGTACGCGTGGTGAAGCACGGCAACCGCGCCGCCTCCTCCCTGTGCGGCACGGCCGACCTGCTGGAGTTCCTCGGTATCCCGCTGGACCTCGGCCCCGAACAGGTGGCCCGCTGCGTCGAGGAGGCGGGCATCGGGTTCTGCTTCGCGGCCCGACACCACCCCGGCATGCGGCACGCCGGCCCGGTCCGTCGTGAGGTGGGAGTGCCCACCTTCTTCAACTTCCTCGGCCCGCTGACCAACCCGGCCCGCCCCCGTGCCGGCGCGGTCGGCTGCTTCGACGCCCGGATGGCCCCGGTGATGGCGAGCGTCTTCGCCGCCCGCGGCGACTCGGTGATCGTGATGCGCGGCGAGGACGGTCTGGACGAGTTCACCACGGCCGCACCGACCCGCGTCTGGGTGGCCCAGGACGGCACCGTACGCGAGGCCGTGCTGGACGCGACGGACCTGGGGGTGCCCCGGTCCACCCTGCAGGACCTGCGGGGCGGTGACGCCGCGTACAACGCCGGTGTGGCCCGCCGCCTGCTGGCCGGTGAGACGGGCCCGGTCCGGGACGCGGTGCTGGTCAACGCCGCCGCGGCGCTGGCCACCCAGGGTCCGCTCGACGGCGACCTGACCGAGGCGCTCCGGGCGGGCATGAACCGCGCGGCCGAGTCGATCGACTCCGGCGCGGCCGCCGCGACCCTGGACCGCTGGATCAAGACCGCCGCCGCCCTCGGGCCGGCACCCGTCTGACCGAAGCGCCGCCACCGCCGACGCCGCTCTCCAACCCTTGATCGACTCAGGGTCCTTGAACCCGGGGTGTCCGACAGCCGAAATGCCTTTGATCAACTCGAGATCCTTGAATCGGTGCTGTCCGGCAGCCCTGGACACCCCGACCTCAATGATGTCGAGTGGATCATGCCCAGCCCCTACGCGGAGATTTGTCGGACCCGCGTGGAAAACTGCAGGCGAGTACTTCTCCGCTTCCGTTGTGCGTCGTTGTCGCATCCGGGGGCGGTTCACCTGGAGTGAGAAGGAGACACCCGTGTCGCACCGCGAGCTCTACTGCGATGTCTGCCAGGACGTGACGCCGTTCGAGATGCCGCGCTGCGTCGACGGCCACGGCACCGACTCTCCCGAGCTGATCTGCACCGGCTGCGGCGTCGCCGTGGTGATCCCCACGTTCGCCTTTCCGGTCACCCGGCTGGCTGAGCGCCGACGCCACCAGCCCACCCACCGCCACGCCGCCTGACACTCACCGCCCAGCACCCGCACCACACCACCGGCACCGCCCCGCACCCGCGCCGCAGCACCCAGACCGCACGCACCTGGGCACCGCCCGGCGCGCGCCACGACGAAAGCGCGCCACGACGAAAGCGCGCCACGACGAAAGCGCGCCACGACGAAAGCGCGCCACGACGAAAGCGCGCCACGACGAAGGCGCGCCACGACGAAGGCCCGCTCCCCGTGGGAGGCGGGCCTTCGTGGCGTACGGGTCGGTCGCGGCGGCGACCGGGTGGATCAGTGCTCGGCGGTGCGCCGGGTGCCGCTGTAGTACTCGAACAGCAACCCGCAGGCGGAGAAGATGACCGCCAACAGACCGGCACCGATCAGCCAGAACTGCCAGAACACCATGCCGAGCGCGGCGATCGCGGCGGCCAGAGCCAGACCGAACGGCCAGTAGCTGCCCGGGCTGAAGAAGCCGACCTCACCGGCGCCGTCGGCGATCTCGGCGTCCGGACGGTCCTCGGGCCGCAGGTCGATGCGGCGGGAGACGAACCAGAAGAAGCCACCGCACATCGAGCAGAGCAGGAACGACAGCAGCAGGGCCACGGTGCCCACCCACTCGATGCCGCCGGACGCGCCGTTGGTCCAGGCGCCGTAGAGGATGGTGGCACCGAAGAGGAACCCGGCGATGACCAGGAAGATACGCCACTCGGTCTTCATGCGGCTGCCTCAGCTTCCCGTGCGGGCCGGAACTTTGTCCGGGTTGAAGTTGTCCTGCGTCCGCCGGGTGTCGAACGGCTGCGTGGTCTCCGCGTACGGCTGCTCACCGATCTCGGTCAGCGCGTCCTGGGTCGACTTGCCGCTCTGCTTGGCAGCCAGGAACTGGTCGTACTTCTCCGGCGAGACCACCCGCAGCTCGAAGTTCATGAACGCGTGGTAGCTGCCGCACAGTTCGGCGCAGCGTCCGACGTAGGCGCCCTCGGCGTCCAGACTGGAGACCTCGAACACGTTGCGGATCTTGCCCGGCATGACGTCCCGCTTGAACAGCAACTCCGGCACCCAGAACGAGTGGATGACGTCGCGGCTGGTCTCCTCGAAGCGGATGGACCGGCCGGTCGGAAGCACCAGCACCGGGATGACCTCGCTGGTGCCGAGCGTCGACGCGGTGGTGCGGGCTTCCGTGCCCTGGCCGTCACGGTAGTTGAACTGCCAGTTCCACTTGAAGGCGACGACCTCGACCGTGACGTCCGGGTTCTTCGACAATTTGTCGACGTCGGTCTGCACGATCGCCGTGTAGTAGAAGAGCACGGAGACGATCAGGATCGGCGCGATGGTGTAGAGGAACTCCATCGGCAGGTTGTAGCGGGTCTGCACCGGCAGCGCGTTGCCACGCTTGCGGTAGCGCACGACGCACCAGAAGATCAGGCCCCACACGAAGACGCCGACCGCGAGCGCGGCGATGCAGGAGGCGATCCACAGGTCGTACATCCGCTTGGACTCCGGCGAGATGCCGCCCTGCGGCCAACCGAAGCCGTCAAACGCCTGGCCCACATCACAGCCCGTGAGCAGGATCAGCAGCGCCACGCCACTGAGACCGAGCCCGGCCAACCGACCAGCACCACGCCCCCGGCGTCCACCGACCCCTGGCGAAGCGCTGTGCCGTACGGCCGACGGCCGTACCTCCGAACTCCTTGCGACCACCTGGTCCTGCCTCCCTAGCGCGCCGCGGTGCGTCTTTCCTCAGCACCGGCGGCAAAGGCGTCACCGACGGTCGCAGATTACTCGACCATGACGGGCTCGGCCGTGGTGGGGTCACTGTCCACCCCCCATTGGGGGGATGATGGGCATACCGCCGCGATAGCGTGTCGATCTGTGAGCGCGAGGAGTGAGCCGGGGTTGCGAGCCCCGCAATCGCGAACAAAAGGCGGATCTGTGAGCGCATCCCCGGTCTACCTGGACGCGGCGACCGCCGCGCCGATGCATCCGGTCGCGCGGCAGGCGCTGCTGGCGGCCTTCGACGACGGCTGGGCCGACCCGGGCAAGCTCTACGCCCAGGCCCGCCGGGCACGACAGCTGCTCGACGCCGCCCGCGAGGCCACCGCGCTGACGCTCGGCGTCCGCCCGGACGAGGTGTCCTTCACCCCCAGCGGTACGACCGCGGCCCACGGCGCGGTGCTCGGCGGCCTGGCGGCCCGGCACCGGGTCGGGTTGACGCTTGTGCACTCCGCGATCGAGCATTCGGCGGTGTTGCACGCGGCGGAGCGACACGTGGCGGCGGGCGGGACCGCGACCGGCGTGCCGGTCGACCGGTTGGGCCGGTTGGACCTGGAAGCGTGGTCGGCTGCCGTTCGCGCACCCGGAGTCGCGCTGGCCGCGCTGATCACTGCCAGTCACGAGGTGGGGACCGTGCAACCGGTCGCCGAGGCGGCTGCCGCCTGCGCCGAGGTGGGGGTGCCGCTCTTCGTGGACGCCGCGCAGTCGGTCGGCCGGGTGCCCCTGCCGGCCGGCTGGGCGGTGCTGACCGCGAGCGCGCACAAGTGGGGCGGCCCTCCCGGGGTGGGGGTCTTGGCGGTGCGCAAGGGCACCCGCTGGGAGTCACCCTGGCCGGCCGACGAGCGGGAGGGTGGTCGTACCCCCGGGGTGGTGAACCTGCCGGCGGTGGTGGCGGCGGCGGCGAGCCTGCGCGCGGCGGCGGCGGACGCGGCGGCCGAGGCGACCCGGCTGGCCGCGCTCGTGGACCGGATCCGGGCGCGGGTGGCGGTGGAGGTGCCCGACGTGGAGGTGGTCGGCGACCCGGTGCTCCGACTCCCCCACCTGGTCACCTTCTCGTGCCTCTACGTCGACGGTGAGGCGCTGCTGCACGCGCTGGACCGGCGGGGCTTCGCCGTGTCGTCCGGTTCGTCGTGCACGTCGTCCACGCTGCGGCCGTCGCACGTGCTGGAGGCGATGGGGGTGCTCTCGCACGGCAACGTACGCGTCAGCCTGCATCGGGAGACGACCGACGCGGACGTCGAACGGTTCCTCGGCGAGTTGCCCGGGATCGTCGCCGAGTTGCGCGCCGAGGCGGGGGTGGTGGGGCTGTGACGATGCCGGACGAGGTGATCGACTGTCGGGGGCAGCGGTGCCCGCTGCCCGTGATCGCGGCGGCCCGACGGTTGCCGCAGGTGCCGGTGCGCACGGTGGTCCGGGTGCTCGCGGACGACCCGGCGGCGGCGGTCGACATTCCCGCCTGGTGCCGGATGCGCGGCCACGAGTATCTGGGGGCCGTCAACGGCCCCGAAGGCCCGGCCTACGACGTCCGCCGCCTCCACTAGACGAGTAATTCCTAAAAGGCTGACGAACGCCGAGCGCTCGACTGGCCGCCATGTCGATCTGCCAAGAAGCGGTATACCTCAGGGGTATATTTATACCTCTGAGGTATACCGCTCAATGCCGCATCCGACCCCAACGAAGGTGACCGACGGTGACCGACCTGGCCACACCGCGTCGGCTCACAGGTCACATTGCTGAGCGTCAAGCGATCAGGAGACGCCGGCGAGGGTGAGGGTGGGTCAGGCCGGGAGCAGGTGGGGGCGGATCTCGTCCGCTGCCTCGTCGCCGTAGGACTCGGCCAGGCGCTTGACGAACAGGTCGCGGCGGACGTCGTACTCCTGGGTCCCGACGGTCTCCAGGACGAGCGTGGCCAGCAGCGAGCCGACCTGGGCGGCCCGCTCCAGCCCGACCCCCCAGGACAGCGCGGTGAAGAACCCGGCCCGGAAGCCGTCGCCCACCCCGGTCGGGTCGACCGCGCGGATCTCCCGCGCGATCGGGACGTGGATCGGGTCGATGCCCCGCCCGGCGATCTCCACACCGTGCTTGCCCAGCGTGGTGACCCGGACCTTGACCAGGTCCAGCAGTTGGTCGTCGCTCAGCTTCGCCTTGCTCTGCAACAGCGACTTCTCGTAGTCGTTGGTCATCAGGTAGTCGGCGCCTTCGATGAGCGCCACCACGTCCTCGCCGGGCATTCGGGCGAGCTGCTGCGACGGGTCGGCGGCGAACGCGTACCCGCGGGTGCGGCACTCGGCCGAGTGCCGCAGCATCGCCTCGGGGTCGTTGGCACCGACCAGCACCAGGTCCAGTCCGCCGACCCGGTCGGCGACCGGAGCGAGCTCGATGTTGCGGGCCTCGCTCATCGCACCGGCGTAGAACGACGCGATCTGGCACATGTCGGTGTCGGTGGTGCAGACGAAGCGGGAGGTGTGCGCGACCTCGCTGACGTGCACGGAGTCGCAGTCGACGCCGTGGCGCTCCAGCCAGGAGCGGTAATCGGCGAAGTCCGCACCCACCGCGCCGAGCAGCACCGGGCGCAGGCCCAGCTGGCCCATGCCGAAGGAAATGTTCGCGGCCACACCACCGCGACGGAGCACCAGATCGTCAACCAGGAAGGAGAGCGACACCTTGTGCAGCTGATCGGCGATCAGCTGGTCGGCGAAGCGACCGGGGAAGCTCATCAGGTGATCGGTGGCGATCGAGCCGGTCACGGCGATCTTCATGTCAACCCTCGGGGTCGGGAGCAGGGCGCGGTCAGCCTACCGGCCCCGCCATCTGAGAGCGTCCGCGTCCCGTCGGTCGGACATCCGTGACCGACCGTCACCGGCTCCGGGACCGCTCCCAGCCACCACGGCGGCGGGGCCGTCCCGAAGGACGGCCCCGCCAGTGCTGCTGTGTGGTGTGACTCAGTTGAACGAGTCACCGCAGGCGCACGAGTTGCCCGCGTTGGGGTTGTCGATGGTGAAGCCCTGGGCGTCGATCCGGTCGGCGAAGTCGATCGTCGCGCCGGACAGGTACGGGGCGCTCATCCGGTCGACGACGACCCCGACACCGTCGAAGTCGGTGACGACATCACCGTCGAGCGAACGCTCGTCGAAGAAGAGCTGGTACCGCAGGCCGGAGCAGCCGCCCGGCTGCACGGCGACGCGGAGCCGCAGGTCGTCGCGGCCCTCCTGCTCGATCAGGGCCTTGACCTTCTGCGCTGCGACGTCGGTGAGGACGACGGAAGTAGGGGCCTTGGCCTCGGTCGACTCGGTCTGCGCTGGCGTGGTCACGTGGAAGTCTCCCTGCGCGGTGTGGGTCCGGACGCACTGGCCAACGCCGTGCGCCGTCCAGTCATTCCCGGTTGTGGTCCGCTTCCGATCCTACGCCGCCTCGGCCGGACCCACCCGCGTGGCGTGATCGCCGCCGCAGGTCGGCCCCGGTGGTGGGCGGCCGGCGGCCTCAGCGGCTCCACTGCCGGGCCAGCCGGGCGCCCAGCTCGTGCAGCCCCGCCGCAGGCCGGCTCAGGGCGGCGTCGAGCCCTCCGCGCTCCTCGCCGCCGAACTGCTCCACCAGGCTGTACGCGTCGGTCACCCCGGCCGAGGCGGCCTCCCGCCGGCCGGTGCTGACCTGCCCGGCCACCACGACGCAGGGGACTCCCCGGTCGCGGGCGGCGCCGGCCACCCCGGCGACGACCTTGCCGCGCAGCGACTGGTGGTCGAACGACCCCTCACCGGTGATCACCAGGTCGACGCTGTCCAACGCGGCGTCCAGTCGGGTGGCCCGGGTGACCACGCCGATTCCCGACTCGCAGCCGCCGCCGAGGGCGAGGATGGCCGCGCCGATGCCACCGGCGGCCCCGCCCCCGGGTACCGTGCAGAGCCCCGCCGGGCAGCCGGGCAGATCCCGCTCCAGCACCTCCGCGAAGCGCTCCAGCGCGGCGTCGAGCAGCAGCACGTCCGCGCGGTCGGCGCCCTTCTGCGGGCCGAACACGTTGCTCGCGCCGTGCAGGCCGAGCAGGGGGTTGTCCACGTCGGTGGCCGCGACCAGCCGAACGCCCCGCAGCCGGGGTACGCCGTCGAGGGCGTCGACCAGGGCCAACGCCGCCCCGCCGTACGGCAGCGCCGCGCCGCCCGGGTCCAGCGGGGTCAGGCCCAGCGCGGTGAGCATTCCGGCTCCCGCGTCGTTGGTGGCGGAGCCGCCCAGCCCGATCACCACGGTGCGTGCGCCGCTCTCCACCGCGGCGGCCACCAGCAGGCCCAGCCCGTACGAGGTGGTGGTCTTCGGGTCCCGTTCGGCGGCGCTGAGCAGGTGCAGCCCGCAGGCCTGGGCGCTCTCCAGATAGGCGGTCGCGCCGTCGGTGGTGAGGAGGATCTCACCGGCGGCCGGCCGGCCCAGCGGGTCGACGGTCGCCACCGGCACCCGCCGACCACCGAGGGCTCCGGCGAGCACCTCCACGAAGCCGGGACCACCGTCGGCGAGCGGCCGGATCAGCAGCTCGTCGCGGTCGGTGACGGTGCGCCAGCCGTCGGCCACCGCGGCGGCCACCTCCGGTGCGGACAGGGTGCCGGCGAACTTGTCCGGGCAGAGCAGCACGCGCATGCCGAGCAGTGTGGCAGCCCACACCGAGCGGAGCTGCGGCGCGCTCGTGCTGTGGGACCATGGGCTACGTGACTTCGACCTGGCTGGAACCCTCCAACACCGCGACGGCTCTGCTGCTGCTCGGCCGGGGCAGCGACCCGGACACCGAGCGCGGCGTCGAGTGTCCGGGCGACCTTCCGGCGCCCAGTGACCCGGATCTGGTGGCCCGCGCCACGGCCGCGAAGGCGAAGCTGGGCAGCAAGGTCTTCGTGCTGGGGCACCACTACCAGCGCGACGAGGTGATCCAGTTCGCCGACGTGACAGGTGACTCGTTCAAGCTGGCCCGGGAGGCCGCGGCCCGTCCGGACGCGGAGTACATCGTGTTCTGCGGCGTGCACTTCATGGCCGAGAGCGCCGACATCCTCACCACCGACGCCCAGCGGGTGATCCTGCCCGACCTGGCGGCCGGCTGCTCGATGGCGGACATGGCTGTGCTGAATCAGGTCGAGGCCGCCTGGGACACGCTCTCCGACGTGGGGATCGCCGGCGAGACAGTGCCGGTGACGTACATGAACTCGTCGGCCGACATCAAGGGCTTCGTCGGCCGCAACGGCGGCGTGGTCTGCACCTCGTCCAACGCCAAGCGGGCCCTGGACTGGGCGTTCGAGCAGGGGTCGAAGGTGCTCTTCCTGCCCGATCAGCACCTGGGCCGCAACACGGCGGTGCTGGAGATGGGCCTGTCGCTCGACGACTGTGTGCTCTACGACCCGCACAAGCCCGGTGGCGGGCTCACGCCGGAGCAGCTGCGCGACGCCAAGATGATCCTCTGGCGGGGGCACTGCTCGGTGCACGGCCGGTTCACCCTCGACAGCGTCAACGACGTCCGCGAGCGGGTGCCCGGGGTCAACGTCCTGGTCCACCCGGAGTGCCGGCACGAGGTGGTTACCGCCTCCGACCACGTGGGCTCGACCGAATACATCATCAAGACCATCGAGGCGGCTCCGGCCGGTTCGGCGTGGGCGCTCGGCACCGAGCTGAACCTGGTCCGCCGGCTCGCGCTGGCGCACCCGGACAAGCAGATCATGTTCCTGGACAAGGCCGTCTGCTACTGCTCGACGATGAACCGGATCGACCTGCCGCACCTGGTCTGGGCCCTGGAGGAGCTGGTCGCGGGCCGGGTCGCCAACCAGATCACGGTGGATCCCGACACCGCTTACCACGCCCGGGTGGCACTGGACCAGATGCTCGCCCTGCCCGGCGCGGACACCCCGCCACCAACGGCATCCTGATCACGGTCAGTAGCGCTCTTGGTACGCAAAAGTGCCGGATCACCGATTAATGCCACACACGCCGATGTGACCGAGTCCTTTTTCGTCACCGAGGGCTATGCTGCCCGGAGCGACGACACAAGCGGGCCGTTTCGACATGGCCGCATCCGGGGTAGCGAGAAAGCTCAGGCGCCCCACCAATAACACTGCAGCACCGACGCGCTGGAGGTTGCGTTGACCGACGACGTCCTGGTCGTTCACGGAGGCACTCCGCTCGAAGGGCGGATCCGCGTGCGCGGCGCGAAGAACCTGGTCTCGAAGGCGATGGTCGCCGCGCTACTCGGCGACACCCCGAGCCGGCTGTTCGACGTGCCGAAGATCCGCGACGTCGAGGTGGTCCGAGGTCTGCTCGGTCTGCACGGCGTCAAGGTCACCGACGGCACCGAGGACGGCGAGCTCGTCTTCGATCCGGCGAACGTGGAGAGCGCCAGCACGGACCAGATCAACGTGCACGCCGGTTCCAGCCGGATCCCGATCCTGTTCTGCGGCCCGCTGCTGCACCGGCTCGGGCACGCGTTCATCCCGGACCTGGGCGGCTGCCACATCGGCCCGCGCCCGATCGACTTCCACCTCCAGGCGCTGCGCGAGTTCGGTGCCACTGTCGACAAGCGGCCGGAGGGTCTGCACCTGTCCGCGCCGAACGGGCTGCACGGCACGAAGTTCGCCCTGCCGTACCCGAGCGTCGGCGCCACCGAGCAGGTGCTGCTGACCGCGGTCATGGCCGAGGGCGTCACCGAGCTGCGCAACGCCGCGGTGGAGCCGGAGATCATCGACCTGATCTGCATCCTGCAGAAGATGGGCGCGATCATCAAGGTCCACACCGACCGGGTGATCGAGATCCAGGGTGTGCCGAAGCTGCACGGTTACACCCACCGGCCGATCCCGGACCGGATCGAGGCGGCGAGCTGGGCGGCCGCCGCCCTGGCCACCCGTGGTCACGTCGAGGTGCTCGGCGCGCAGCAGGCCGACATGATGACCTTCCTGAACATCTTCCGCTCGGTCGGTGGCGAGTACGAGGTCACCGACGCCCGTGCGCCGAAGCTGGGCGACCCGGGCCAGGAGGGCGGCATCCGCTTCTGGCACCCCGGTGGCGAGCTGAACGCGGTGGCGCTGGAGACCGACGTGCACCCCGGCTTCATGACCGACTGGCAGCAGCCGCTGGTCGTGGCGCTGACCCAGGCCCGTGGCCTGTCGATCGTCCACGAGACGGTCTACGAGCAGCGGCTGGGCTACACCGAGGCACTGAACTCGATGGGCGCCAACATCCAGGTCTACCGGGACTGCCTCGGTGGCACCCCGTGCCGCTTCGGCCGCCGCAACTTCAAGCACTCCGCGGTGATCGCCGGGCCGAGCAAGCTGCACGCCGCCGACCTGGTCATCCCGGATCTGCGGGCCGGGTTCAGCCACCTGATCGCGGCACTCGCGGCCGAGGGCACCTCCCGGGTGTACGGCGTCGACCTGATCAACCGGGGCTACGAGGACTTCGAGGCGAAGCTCGCCGACCTGGGCGCGCACGCCGAGCGTCCGTAACCCCGGTCACCCCGACGTTCGACCACGACGGCTCCAGGTCGCGCTGCGACCTGGAGCCGTCGGTCTCCGTACCGCGATGTGCACCGGGCGCGGAGCGTTGGCTACCCTTGCCGCGTGCCGTCGCTCTTTCGCCGCAAGTCCACCGACCTCGTCGACGAGGCCGTCTCCTCGGTGACCCCCGAGGAGACCGCCGAGCGGTCCCGGGGTTACACCCCGGCCAAGGGTCGGGAGACGCCCAAGCGGCCGACCGTCGGTCGCCGCCCGGCCGGCCCCACCCGCCCCCTCACCAAGGAGGAGGAGCGGGAACGTCGCCGCCAGCTGCGCGCCGAGGCCGCGTCGGAGTTCCGCCGCGAGGGCGGCCCCCGCGACCGCGGCCCGGAGCGGCTGCTGGCCCGCAACGTGGTCGACTCGCGGCGTACCGTCGGCACCTGGTTCTTTGGCGGCGCGCTGATCGTGCTGATCGGGTCGAACGCGGCCATGCCGCCGCTGGTCCGGTTGATCTCGAACGTGCTCTGGGGCGCGCTGGCCCTGGGATTGATCATCGACTCGGTGCTGATCTGCCGCAAGATCGGCAAGCTGGTCCGGGAGCGCTTCCCGAAGACCGGCCAGCGGATGGGTTCGCTCTACCTCTACGCGGTCATGCGGTCGATCACCTTCCGACGGATGCGCGCCCCAGCCCCGCAGGTCAAGCTCGGCGACAAGGTCTGACCCCGACTTCCCACCCGCGCCCCACCATCGGCGAAACCGCTGTCCCCGGCATTCCCGGCGGCAGCGGTTTCGCCGTAGCTGCGCTGGTCGACTGCCGTTTGTGAGCGGGTCGAGGGCAAGCACGCCGTGCGGCATCCGAGCAGGTGCTGTTCGTTGTACCGTACGCAGGGTTCACCCTGCTGAACAGGCTGCTGTTCGCCACAACGAACGCCGAACCGAGGAGCGGACACATGCCTCCGGAACCGGCCGCCCCGTTGGCCACCATCGCCGCCGCCCTGCGCCGGGAACGGGAACGCGTGGGCATCTCGCTGACCGAGCTCGCCCGCCGGGCGGGAGTGGCCAAATCCACCCTCTCCCAGCTGGAGTCGGGCACTGGCAATCCGAGCGTGGAGACACTCTGGGCACTGGGCATGGCGCTCGGCGTGCCGTTCAGCCGACTGGTGGAACCCGCTGACGACGCCGTCCGGGTGATCCGGGCCGGGGACGGACCCCGGGTCGGCTCCGAGCAGGCCGACTTCGCCGGCACGCTGCTCAGCGCCGGGGCGGCACATCTGCGCCGGGACCTCTACCTGATCGAACTGGAGCCGGGAGCGGCCCGAACGGCGGACGGACACACCCCGCGCAGCATCGAACACGTGGTGGTGGCTGCCGGCCGGTTACGTGTCGGCCCCGAGACCGCCCCGATCGAGCTCGGACCCGGTGACTACGCGGCGTTTCCCGGCGACGCCCCGCACCGTTACGAGGCGCTCGCTTCCGGCACGTTCGCCGTCCTCATCCTGGAACATCCCTGACCGAAGGGCGACGATCAACCCGGTCCCGGCGGCCCCCGAATGCGGTATGGTCGGAGACCAGGTCCGGTTATAGGACTAAATGCCGGAAACAGTGCGGATAACGTTTGCCCCTGGGAGCGGCACCACAGTGGCGGTGAGCGAGCCCACGCCGTTACCCTCCATCCGCAGCCACGGCCTGCCGGCGCGGGCGACCTGACCGGCACGCGAGGCCCCAGCACGACAATTTGCAACGAGGTGACAACGCCGTGAGCGAGCGGACGCGAGCCGGCCACCGGGGCGTGGCAGGCGGCGACCGGACGCCCGGCGACCAGTCCGCGACGGCTGCGGACAGCTCACCTCCGGCGAGAATCGGCCAAGTGGCCGGGTGTGGCGATGGGCGCGGCCGATGAACGGCCGCTACGCCGACCGGTGGTCCGACCCGAACGAGCCGGCCTGGGTGGTCGAACCGACCACCGAGTGGCACCCCCAGTACCCCGGCCAGCGCTATCCCGGCGACATCGGCGTGACCCACCAGCCGCCACCGCGCGGCCGGGCGACGGTGACCGGCCGAGCCGAGGTGCCGCCGCTCGCGCCCACCCGCCCGGACGGCACCTACCTCGGCCGGTCCTGGGCCGACGAACCGCCGGAGGAGCCGGCGGTCCACGGCCGATCCTGGGCGGACGACGAGCCGGGGGAGACACCGAGCTACGGCCGAGCCCGGAGCGACACGCGCTCGGCCGACGCGTCCAGCTACGGCCGCAACGACAGCGCCGACCCGCGCACCTACGACCATGAGCCGTACCGCCGGCCACTACCCGAACCGCCCCGGCGCGACGACCGCCGCTCCTCCGAGTCGGACCGGCGTACCGCCTGGTCCGACCGCCGGCCCGGCGACGAGCGAGGTCCGGCACGGGAGGCCGCCTGGCACCGGGACCAGCCCTCCCCCGACCGGTACGACGGCCGACGCCAGCGCCCGGAGCCCACCGAGCGGGACCGTGGCTACCCGGGCACGCCACCGGTCTCCCCCGCGCCCCGCTCCGATTCCGGTCGGATGCCGGAGCCGGACGACGTGCCGCGTCGACGCGGCACACACGAGCGACCGGCCGCCGCTTACGACCGCCACCCCGTCGACGGGTACGGCGGGCGGCCCACCCGGGACCACGACGGCCGGACGGCCGACGACCGGACGGCCGACGACCGGACCGCCGACGGAGCTGACCAGTGGGCACCCGTGGACGGCCGCACGCGACACCGCGCCGACGGTTACCCGGACCGGACCGGCGACGACGGTCGCCGCCCGGAACGGCGCTACCGCGCGGACGAGGGCGCCGGCGCAGCGCCGTCACCCAACGGTGGACGACGGCACCGGCCCGAGCCGGACCTGCCCGACCATCCCCGGCGCGACGACGATCGGCGTCGGCCCGACAGCGACCCGCGCCGGCAGCAGCCCCGCGAGACCGCGGCCCGCGCCGAGGCGTACCCGGACCGGCGTCCCCGCGAGGAGGCCCGACCGGACGCGTACCGCGAGGACGGGCCTCGCGACCACCCGTACCGCGAGGAGCGGCCGCACGACAACGCGTACCGGGAGCCTCGTGCGCAGCCCGGCCCACGGCCGGACGGCACCCTGCCCTGGCCGCCGCCGGGTCCCGTGCGCCCGGACCGCACGCGGGAGCCGGGCCACCGCACCGAGCCGCACCGCGGCGTCGACCCGGTCACCCCGTCGCGGCCGGACGCTCGGCCCGAGCGACAGGCGGTCACCCCGTCCCGCTACGACGAGCGACAGACCCGCCCGGCCGCCACGGCCCCGTCGCCGGCCGGCCGTGCCACTCCGATCCCTCCGCCGCCGTCACCGGTCTCCCCCGCCGCGCCCGACCGGGACCGCCAGGTCCCGGCCGCCCCGGTCTCCCCCGCCCCCGACGTGCCCATCTCGGGTCCACCCGCCGCACGGCTTCGGCTGGAGTACCTGCCCGCGCCCGTGGACCCGCCCGCCCCCGACGAGCGTTCGGAGGTACCACCTCCGCCGGAGCGCCGGACACCTGGCGAACCGGCACCGACTGCCGGGGCACACCCCACCGCGCCGCCGCGCTACCCCGGCCCGGACACCACCGCCCGCCCGGCGGACCAGCGGCGAGGCGGCGAGCCCACCCCGGACCGCCGCCAGTTCGCCGACCCGTCGGGCAGCACGACCCCGACCGACCGACGCCCGACGCCGCACTCTCCCGATCGACCGGCCTCGGGGCAGCGCCCGCACTCCACCGACCGACCGCACTCCACGAACCGACCGCACTCCACGGACCGACCGGCCTCGGGGCAGCGCCCGGAGTCGCCGGATCGGATGGCCCCTTCGGCGGACGCACGCCCGCCGGTCGCGCCGCCGCCCACCTGGCAGGTCCCGCACCCGGCGGCGACCCCGCCCGCTCCGACGCCTGCCGCCCCGGAACCCCCGGAGCCGGACGCCGGCGCGGCGGCACTCCCGCTCGCCCCTGGCACGCCGCGCCGCTACGTACCGCCGCCATCCTCGGAAGGGCCGCTCGCCCCCGTTCGAGGCGCGGACGAGGTCGCGGGCGTCCGCGGGCCGGACGCGTGGTTCAGCCCCGCTCAGCCCGCCGACCCGGATCCGCGCGAGCCTGCGCCGGAGCGGCAGTCGTCCGAGCCGGCCGACCATGGGTCGACGATGAGCGAGCCCGACCTGTCGACCACGGTGGACCACGACCCGGTGGATCGGGACCCGCTGGATCGGGACCCGCTGGACCAAGACCCGGTGGACCACGACCCGTCGGCACCACCCACCGACGTCGCTCACGAGCCGAGTGACGAGCACGGAGGCGGGTCGACGCCGGCTGACGCTCCCGAGCCCGTGCCCACGCCACCCACACGCCCGACAGTCGACGCCCGGGCCGACGACCCGCAGGACGATGCACAGACGGCTGGCGGACCCACCCCGGCGCACGACGACCGACCCGTCTCCGGCGCGCCTGCCACCGCGACATCGCACCAGCAGGCCGAGGTCGACCAGCCGATGGTCACCGCTCAGGTCGTCGAGGACACCGATCCCGTCGCGCACGACACCACTGTCGACGCCCAGGCGTACGTCTGGCCGTCCGAAGCCGAGGCCGATCCGCACACCACCGCGTCGACGGACGGTTCGCGAACCGACGACTGGCCGGACGATTTGGCCCCACCGGCCCCGTCCGCGATGTCTGATGACAACGATGCACCGGTCTCGGGAGCACCGGTCTCGGCCGACCACACGCCGTCGACCCTGACGCCCGTCTCCGCACCCCCGGCAGCCGCACCGCCGGCCGCCGCAGCACCGGCCGCCGCAGCACCGGTCTCCGCGCCACCAGTCTCCGCAGAACCGGTGTCCGCACCATTGGCGTCGGTGTCACCGCCCGTTTCCGCACCACCCGCCACCCTCGCGCCCGTATCCGCACCACCCGCCGCCCCCGCGCCCGTATCCGCGCCGCCCGCGTCGACAGAGCCGGCCCACGCGCCACCCGTCTCCGCAGCGCCGACAACCCCGTCACCCACGTCGACAGCACCCACCCCCGCGCCGCCCGTCTCCGCACCGCCCGCGCCGACACAGCCGGCCCGCGCAGCACCCGCGCCCGCAGAGCCGACCTACGCGCCACCCATCTCCGCACCACCCGCGCCGACACAGCCCACCTACACGCCACCCATCTCCGCACCACCCGCGCCCACACCGCCGGCCCACGCAGCACCCGCGGCCAACGTTCCCGGCCCGAGGACCGGCCCGCGCGGAGAGGACGCGCCGGTCTCCGCGCCACCCGGCGACGCCGCACCGGCGGCGACCCGCCCCTCGTTGGCCGACCCGGGTGATCCGGAACAGGTTCTCGCGGCGTACCGCTGGCGGTTGGACCCGGTCACCCTGCGCGAGGAGCTGACCGAGCCGGACCACCTGCGGGCCATCCGGCGGCGGCTGACCGAGAAGCTGGGCTCGGCCATCGACAACCGCGCCCGGGCCCGGCTGCTCAGCCTGCGGGCGGTGGCCTCGCGGATCCTCGGCGACCTGGACGACGCGCTGGCCGACGGCCGGCTCGCCCTCACCTACGCCGAGGCGACCGGCGAGCTGCGCCGGACCTCGTTGGCCCAGGCCCGACTGGCCCACGTACTGCGCTGGCGGGGCAACTTCGCCGAGGCTGACCAACTCTTCGCCCAGGCCAACTCGGTCGAGTTACCCGACCGGTTGCGGGCCGCACTTCACGAGCACGCCGGACGGTCGTGTTACGACCAGGGGCGGCTCATGGAGGCCTGCCAGCACTTCGAGCAGGCACTCGACCTGCGTGGCGCCGGCGACGCCGAACTGCTGGACCGGGTCCGGGTGGCCCTCGACGCGGTCGCCGTCCGAGCCACGGCCGACGGCTTCGGGCCGTACCGCCGGGGTCGGGACGAGGTGCTCGACCGGGACCGACCCCCGGTGCCGGAGCGGGACGGGCCGCTGTGGGGTTACACCGGCCAGGACGGCGACCAGGTCATCCCCGCCCGGTACGCCGAGGCGCAGCCGTTCCACGACGGTCTGGCCTGGGTTCGCCGGCCGGACACCGACCGGTGGTCGTTGATCAACCTGCTCGGTACGACGGTGATCCCGCCGTCCTACCGGGCGGCGCACCCCTTCAGCGACGGCCTGGCCTGGGTGGTCGGCGAGGGCGGTTGGACGGCCATCGACGCGACCGGCGCGGTGCAGGTCGCGCCCAACTTCGCCGAGGTACGACAGTTCCGCCGCGGGTTGGCCGCGGTGCGGCGCGAGGGGTGGGGGGCGGTCGACCGGACCGGCCGGATCGTCGTGCCCACCCGCTACCACGGGTTCGTCACCGAGTTGGCCGACGGCCGGCGGGTCGACGGTTTCACCGACGAAGGGCTCGCCGTGGTGGACGTGGCGGGCCGGCGCGGGGTGGTGGATCGCACCGGCGCGGTGCTGGTCCCGCCGACCCACCCGATGCTGGTCATCCACCCGGTGGCGTTCCTGGTCGGCAGCGGCGGGCGGTGGGGTGCGCTGGACCGGCGCGGCGAGCCACTTATCGACCTGGTGCACCGCGATCGCGACGAGGTGTTGGCGGAGATCGATCGGCTGTTGACCGACGCCAACCCGGTGCTCTGAGCGGCCGTTCGACGATGGTGATCCACCGGGGCTAGGGTCGGTACATGGAATTCCGACACCTGGGCCGTTCAGGCCTGCTGGTCAGTGAAATCTCGTACGGCAACTGGATCACCCACGGTTCACAGGTCGAGGAGGACGCGGCGAACGCGTGCGTCCGGGCCGCCCTCGACGCGGGGATCACCACCTTCGACACCGCCGACGTGTACGCCGGCACCCGGGCCGAGGACGTGCTCGGCCGGGCGTTGCAGAACGAGCGTCGCGAGGGCCTGGAGATCTTCACCAAGGTCTACTGGCCGACCGGGCCGGGCCGCAACGACCGGGGCCTGTCCCGCAAGCACATCATGGAGTCGATCAACGGCTCGCTGCGCCGGCTGCGCACCGACTACGTGGACCTCTACCAGGCCCACCGGTACGACTACAGCACCCCGCTGGAAGAGACGATGGAGGCGTTCGCCGACGTCGTGCACTCCGGCAAGGCGCACTACATCGGCGTCTCCGAGTGGACCGCCGAGCAGCTGCGCGCCGCCCACCCGCTCGCCCGTGAGCTGCACATCCCGCTGGTCTCCAACCAACCTCAGTACTCGATGCTGTGGCGGGTCATCGAGACCGAGGTCGTGCCGGCCAGCGAGGAGCTGGGCATCGGCCAGATCGTCTGGTCGCCGATGGCCCAGGGCGTGCTCTCCGGCAAGTACCTGCCGGGGCAGCCGCCGCCGGCCGGCTCCCGGGCCACCGACGAGAAGTCGGGTGCGAACTTCATCTCCCGGTTCATGAACGACGACGTGCTCACCCGGGTCCAGCAGCTCAAGCCCCTCGCGGAGCAGGCCGGGCTCAGCATGGCCCAGCTCGCCGTGGCGTGGGTCCTGCAGAACCCGAACGTCTCGTCGGCGATCATCGGCGCGTCCCGCCCCGAGCAGGTGCACGACAACGTCAAGGCGGCCGGGGTGAAGCTCGACGCCGGGCTGCTCAAGGCCATCGACGAGATCGTCGAGCCGGTCACCGAACGGGACCCGGCGAAGACCGAGTCCCCCGCACAGCGTCCCTGACGCCGCTGCGGTCCGGCCGGCGCGAGATGGTCGCGCCGGCCGGACCGGATCAGCTCGGCCCGTGCCCGGTCAGCTCAAGCCCGTGCCCGGTCAGCTCAGGCCCGTGCCCGGTCAGCCCTGCCAGAAGCGGATCAGGTCGAGGCCGGTGGCGTAGAGCCAGGACGGCAGGCCCAGGGCGTCGCCGATCGCGAAGACCGCGTCGAAGAACCAGCCACCGATGCGCGGGTTCCACAGCAGCGCGAAGAGCAGCAGGAAACCGTACGGGGCGAACAGGTCGTACATCTTGCGCCACTGCGGGTTGAGCCACGGCTGGATCATGTTGCCGCCGTCCAGGCCCGGCACCGGCAGCAGGTTGAGCACGCTCGCGGTGAGTTGCAGGAAGGCGAGCAGGGCCACGCCGGCCCAGAACTCCACCGGGCCGCCCGCCGACTCGGTGCCGATCCGCAGCACCGCCACCAACACCAGCGCGAACACCACGTTTGTCGCCGGGCCGGCGAGGCTGACCAGGGTGTGCCGCAGTCGACCCGGGATGGAGTGCCGGTCCACCCAGACGGCACCGCCGGGCAGACCGATGCCGCCGAGCAGCAGCACCACCACCGGCAGCACGATCGACAGCAGCGGGTGGGTGTACTTCAACGGGTTGAGCGTCAGGTAGCCCCGGTGGGCGATGTCCCGGTCGCCGGCCCGGTAGGCGACCACCGCGTGGGCGTACTCGTGCAGGCACAGCGAGACCAACCAGCCGGACACCACGAACAGGAACACGTTGAATCGGGCGTTGCCGTACTCGTTCCAGGCCAGCACCCCGCTGACCGCGAAGAGGGCGACCAGGCCGAGGAAGACCGGGCTGGGCCGAAACGCCGCCTTGGGCACACCGAGCACCAGCCCGTCGGCGCCCGGCCGGTCGTAGGCCATCACTCGGCCGTGGGTAGCAGGCTCATCCGGTAGTCCACCCGGTCGTCCTCCATGAGTGCGACCGAGGTGACGCCGGACGCCGCGAGCTCCCGCCAGGTCTGACCGATCCAGGATTCGGCGTCGGCCTGGCTGCTGAACGACTCCGCCGGTCCCTCGACCGTCTGGCCGTCCGTGCCCTCGTACCGCCAGCTCCACGCCATGCCGCGTCTCCCCTCGCCGCTGATGTCCCCGTGGGACGAACCCTCGCAAGCGTAGTCGGCCCGGCGCGCGACGGCCGCTCGCTCGCCCTCGGCGCGATCAATCCCGGCAGCGACGTCAAACCACCGCACCCTTCCGCGATCTTGCGCATTCTGCCGCGACATAGGAGGCATTCCACGCATCGCGGCGACAGAAACTGCAAGATCGGCGCAGGTGGAGGCGGGGCGAGAGGCGGGGCGGGTTTTCGATCTTCGTCAGGGCTGGGGCGACGTGCCCGGACTCGGACGAGGCGAACTAAGGTACGGGCATGTCCGTAGACGGGTGGAACACGGTCCTGGTGCTCGGCGGTATCCGGTCTGGCAAGTCCGAGTTCGCCGAGTCCCTGGTCACCGACGCGCCGGTGGTCCGTTACGTCGCCACCGCGCCCGAGGGCGACCCGGAGGACACCGAGTGGGCGACCCGGCTGGCGGCGCACCGCGCCCGACGGCCGGGCAGTTGGACCACCGAGGAGACCACCGAGGACCCCCGCCGGCTGGCCGACGTGCTCGCCTCCGCCGAGCCCAACGAGACGCTGCTCGTCGACGACCTGGGCGGCTGGGTGACGGTGCTGCTCGACCCGGACTACCAGCCGGCCGACGACGTGGCGACGATCGCGGAGCTGGCCGAGGCGATCCGCACCTGCTCGGCCCGGGTGGTCCTGGTGAGCCCCGAGGTGGGGCTGTCGCTCGTGCCGACCACCCCGCTGGGTCGGGCGTTCACCGACGCGTTGGGCGCGGCCAACCGCTCGGTCGCCGACGCCTGCGACGCGGTGGTGCTCGTGGTCGCCGGCCAACCGGTCTGGCTGAAGCCGGCCGCCAGCGCGACCGTCCCGGCTGCCCTCGGCAGCACCGCCGCACCGGCCACCCTCGACAGCACCGCCGCACCGGCCAGCACCGCCGTCCCGGCCGCCGCCGGCAGCGCGACCGCACCGGCCATCCCCGGCAGCCTGGCCGACGCCGAACCCACCCCCGAGGTGCAGCTGCCCGACGTGCTGACCCACACGCCGCCGGTCGCGCCGAACCAGGAGCCCGGCAACCCCTGGGCAGCCCCGACCATGGCGCTGCCGATGGTGGCCACCGGGCTGGTCATCCAGCCGGGCATGGAGCTGCCGATGCCCGACGAGTACGCGGGCCCGCAGGCGGTGGACCGACTGGCCACGCTGGACGTACCGGGCGCCGGGCTGGGCGTGCTGGACCGGGTGGTGGGTTTCGCCGCCGCCACCCAGGGCACCGTCACCCCCCAGGCCTGGGGTTCGGTGCGAGTGTTGCTGCTGCACGGCGACCACGCCGGCGGTGCGTCGGCCGGCACCGTCGCCGGTGAGTCGGCGCGGCGGGCCGCGCAGGCCCGCGCCGGCCGGGGCGCGTTGGCGCGGCTCGCCGCCGAGAGTGGGGCCAGCCTTCAGGTGGTGGACACTCCCGCCGCCGCCCCGATGGAGGACCAGCCGGCGCTCTCGCTCGACCAGGTGGAGTCCGCGCTGCGCTACGGCTGGCGGCTCGCCGAGCAGGCCGCCGACGCGGGCGTACAACTGCTGGTGCTGGGGGCGTGCGGAGCGGGCACCGAGGCGGCGGCCGCGGCGGTGCTCGCGGCGACCGCGGGCGCGGAGCCGCCCGCCGTGCTGGGCCGGGTCATCACCGACTCCGGCGAGATCGACGACGCGGCGTGGATGGTCCGCTGCGCGGCGGTCCGCGACGCGCTGCACCGCACCCGCCGCTCGTCGCGCGGGGCCAAGGACATCCTGGCCGAGCTGGGCGGCGGCGACGTGGCAGTCGCCAGCGGTGTGCTGCTCGGCGCCACCGCCCGCCGGGTGCCGGTGCTGCTCGACGGGCCGGTCGGGCTGGCCGCCGGCATGGTCAGCCGCGATCTGGCCGGACAGGCCCGGCACTGGTGCCTGCTCGCCGACCACGGTGGTCACCCGGCGGTGCGGCTCGCCGCCGACGTGCTCGGCCTCACCCCCCTGCTCGACCTGCGGATGGATCTCGGCGAGGGCGCGAACGCCCTGGTCGCGCTCCCGCTGCTGCGCTCGGTGCTCGCCCTGGCCGCCGCGTTGCCGGTCCACCCGTCGCTCGGCGGCGACGAAGACCCGGACCCGGACGCCGACGAGCCGGACCACCTCGACGAGACCCTCGACGAGTCCGACTTCGCCGAGCCGGAGCCGGCCGGTCCAGGACCAGCCAGCACCGGGGCGGACGAGCAACCGGCGTCGGGTTGGCGTGCCGGCTGAGTCGCGGCTCCTCGCGGGAACCCGGCTGGCGATCACCACGTTCAGCACGCTGCCGGTGCGGACCGGGCGGATCGACCGCCCGGTCGCCGGCGCAGCGATGGCACTCGCCCCGGCCGTCGGCGCGCTGCTCGGCGCCCTGCTGGCCGGTGTGCTGCTGCTGACCGGCGCGTTCGCTCCGCCACTGGTGGCCGCGGGTGTCACCGTCGGCGTGGCCGCGTTGCTCACCCGCGGGCTGCACCTGGACGGGCTGGCCGACACCGTGGACGCGCTCGGCTCGTACCGGCGGGGGGCGGCCGCCCTGGAGATCATGAAGAAGCCGGACGTCGGCCCGTTCGGGGTCGCCGCCCTGGTGGTCGTACTCCTGGTGCAGGCTGCCGTGCTGGCCGACCTGGTGGGACGGTCCGGGCCGGCGTGTCTCACGGCCGTGGTCGCGGCGACCGCCGCCGGGCGGTTCGGCGTCACGCTGGCCTGCCGGCGGGGAGTGCCGGCGGCCCGACCGGACGGGCTCGGCGCGCTGGTGGCGGGCACGGTCGGCCCGGTGGCACTGGCGGTCGGCGCGGTCGCCGTCGTGCTGCTGGCGGTACCCGCGGTGCCGGGCCGCCCGTGGCAGGGGCCGCTGGCCGTCGCCGCCGCACTGGCCGTCGCGCTCGCGCTGCTCACCCACGTGGTACGCCGGCTCGGCGGGATCACCGGCGACGTGCTCGGCGCGACCGTCGAGGTGGTCACCACGCTGGTCTACCTGGGTCTGGTGCTGTCCGCCTGAACCGGGCGCGGCGGGCCGGGTAGCGTTCGGCTCGACAGCACCGGCACGGCCACCGGGGGACCCAGCATGCTCATCACGGACGACTTCCTGCCCGTACCGGTGCCGGAGTCGCTCAGCGCGACCTACCTGGTGCCGATGGCGGGGCTGCCGAAGGTCAGCGCGAAGACCGCGGTGGCGGCGCTGAGCGGCCGGCTGGCCGAGCCGGTGCACGGGCTGGCCCGGCAGATGCTGGACAGCCCGCTGATGAGCGTCGACACCCGGCCGATCGCCGACTTCCCCGAGCTGCCGCCGGATCTGCTCACCGCGTTCGGCGCCACCGAGGAGCAGTTGGCCCGGCTGGCCGCGGCGACCCACCTGGTGGTCGTGCAGGCCGAGTACCGGCCCGGTTGGCCGCCCGCGCACGAGTGGGCGGCCCGCGCGGTCGCGGCCGCGGTGGCGGAATCCGTCGACAGCGACGTGGTGGACGTCTTCGGTCTGCAGTTCCTCGACCCGGCGACCGCGCTGCGCTCCCTCCCCGACGAGCAGGGCCGCATCCGACTTGTCGACTGGGTGCTGGTGCCCTACTCCTCGGACAGCGAAGGGCTGTGGTTCACCACCAAGGGACTGCGCCGCTTCGGGCTGCTGGAGTTGCAGACCCAGGGGGTGCCCGACCACCTCACCCGCGCCTGGGGTGCGGTGATGACCGGGGCGGCCCGTCGGTTGCTGCGAGACTGGACCGACGGTCTCACCGGCGAGGAGGTGCCGGCGTTCGTGCAACTGCCGGTGCTGGCCACCGTCACCGGGCACGACATCGCGGTGGCGTACGGCAATCCGGAGCAGCACGGCGCGACGGCCCCGGTGCTGCTGCGCCTGGAACTGGACCCGGCGACCGACCCGGAGGCCGACTCGTTCCTGAGCCTGCGCCCGCCGGCCGGGCACCCGGGTCCGGACGGGCGCTACTTCGCCGCCGCCTGCGCCACCCTGTTCTCCGGGATCCAGCCGGACGTGCGCTACGCCCGCTCCGGTGACGCGATGAGCCGGGCGGTCGCCACCGCGCGGGCGGCGCTGGGCGAGGCACGAGCCCGGTTCGTGGCCGGTCAGTTGCCCGCCGAGTCGCAGTTGGTGGTCAAGTACGGCCTGCCCGGCGACGACGGCCCGGAGTACGTCTGGGCGGGCGTGACCTCGTGGGAGACCCCGGAACGGATCGTCGGCGTGAGCGCCAGCGATGCCAACACCGACCCCAGCGTGCGGATCGGCGCCCCGGTCGTGGTGGAGGCCACCGACGTCGTCGACTGGGCCATCCTGGATGCGACAGGCGTCATCGAGGGCGGCTGGACCCAGGCAGTCCTGGACTCCGGCGAACCCCCAACCCCCGCACGCTAACCCCCGCCCCCGCCCCCGCCCTGCCCCGCCCCCGCCCCACCCGCCGCCGCCGCCCGCCCGCCCGCCCGCCGAGGTTGATCATGGGGTTATAGCCATGACACGCCGACGGCGGTGACAATAACCTCATGATCAACGGGCCGAGGGCGGACCGGGGCGGACCGGGGCGGGCCGAGGGCGGACCGAGGGCGGACCGAGGGCGGACCGAGGGCGGACCGAGGGCGGACCGGGGGCGGACCGAGGGCGGCCGAGGGGCCGGGGGCCTAGGGGGGTTACTTGACTGAGGGGGTTACGAAGGGGGGTTTTGTCAGCTTTAGGGGGGCTCGACGGCCTCGGATGTCGATCTCTACCTGGTCGCCTTCGGACAGGTTCGCGTCCGTGTCCAGCAGGGCCAGCGCGATGCCCTGCTTGCGGGTCGGCGAAAAGGTGCCGCTGGTCACCTCGCCCACCTGCTTGTCGCCCACGTGCAGGGTCATCCCCGGGCGCGGGATGGCCCGGTCGACGGCGACCAGGCCGCGCAGCGTACGCCGGGGGCCGGCGGCCTTCTCGGCGAGCAGCGCGTCGCGGCCCCAGAAGGCCGGCTTGTCCCAACCGACGGCCCAGCCCGAGCGGGCCTGCACCGGGGTGATGTCCAGCGAGAGGTCCTGCCCGTGCAGCGGGTACCCCATCTCGGTACGCAACGTGTCCCGAGCGGCCAGCCCGCAGGCCCGCAACTCGAACGCCTCCCCCGCGGCGAACAGCGCATCCCAGACGGTCACCGCGTGCTCCGCCGGCACCACCAGCTCGTACCCCAGCTCGCCGGTGTAGCCGGTGCGGCAGACGGTCAGCTCCACCCCGGCCAGGCTCGCCGCGGAGAAGCTCATGTAGCCGTGCTCGGTGGGCAGGTCGAGGGCGGCCAGCAGCTCGGCCGAGCGGGGACCCTGCACGGCCAGCACGGCGTACCCCTCGTGCTCGTCGGTGACGGTGACCTGCGCGGGCGCGGCGGCGCGCAACCGGCGCACCACCTCGGCGGTGTTCGCCGCGTTGGGGATGAGGAAGACGTGGTCGTCGGCGTACAGGTAGGCGATGATGTCGTCCACCACGCCACCGGTGGCGTCGTCGCAGCAGAGCGTGTACTGCGCCCGGCCCGGACCGATCCGGCCCAGGTCGTTGCTGAGGCAGGAGTTGACGAAGGCGGCCGCGCCGGGGCCGCTCACCCGGGCCTTGCCGAGGTGCGACACGTCGAAGACCCCGACCCCGGTACGCACCGCGGTGTGCTCCTTGAGCACCCCGCCGCCGGCGTACTCCAGCGGCATCTCCCAGCCCCCGAAGGGGGCGAACTTGGCGCCGGCGGCGATGTGCCGCTCGTGCAGCGGGGAACGGCGCAGCCGGGTCGCGGCGGCGTCGAAGGTCACGTCGGTCATGGGTGGCAACTTACCGGGGGCAACGTCGCTGGTTAGCATCGGCGGGAGCCCGCTGGCGCTGTCGGCGGGACAGCCATGACGTTCGGCGGGTACGTTCCGCCGGAGACCTTCACCGCTGGTACGCGACGTCGCGACCGGCCCGGCCCGCCCGGAGTAGCTTCAGTGACATCACCCCGCACGACCAACCTGAGCCTGGTCGACACCGACCCGGCCGAGCTCGCCGTCGACGCGATCGTGATCGGCGTGCACAGCCAGACCGGAGAGCAGGGCGCCACCAGCGGCCTCGCCGGCACCCTGCTGCTCGCCAGTGGCGCGGAGAGCATCGCCGCCGCGTTCGACGGAAAGCTGACCGAGACGCTGGCGCTGCTCGGCGCGACCGGTGGGCCGGGTGAGGTCATCAAGCTGGCGACGCTGGGCACCGTGACCGCCCCACTGGTCGCCGCGGTGGGGCTCGGCCCGGAGCCGTCGGGTGCCGCCCCGGCCCCGGAGACGCTGCGCCGGGCCGCCGGTTCGGCGATCCGGGCCCTGGCGGGAGCGCCCAGGGTCGCGCTGGCGATGCCGCTGCCGGACGACACGGACGCGTCGGCTGAGCTGCGCGCGGTCGCCGAGGGTGCGCTGCTCGGTGGCTACCGGTTCGCCGGTTACAAGACCCGGCCGCAGCCGACCCGGCGGGAGCCGGTGACCGAGGTGCTCATCGCGGTGCCGGACGCGGGCGACGCGGGCGCGCAGGCGGAGGTCACCCGGGCGCAGGTGGTGGCGAGTGCGGTCCGGCTCACCCGGGACTGGGTCAACACCGCCCCGAACGAGCTGCGTCCGCCGTCGTTCGCCGACGCGGTCGCCGGTGCCGCCCGGGACGCGGGCCTCGGCGTCGAGGTGCTGGACGAGGCGGAGCTGGCCGCCGGCGGTTACGGCGGCATCGTCGCGGTCGGTCAGGGCTCGGAGGCCCCGCCGCGGCTGGTGAAGCTCACCTACACGCCGCCGGACGGCGGCAACGGCAAGCGGGTCGCCCTGGTCGGCAAGGGGATCACCTTCGACACCGGCGGTATCTCGATCAAGCCGGCGCAGGGCATGTGGGAGATGAAGTCCGACATGGGCGGCGCGGCCGCGGTGGGCGCGGCCATGCTGGCGATCGCCGCGCTGAAGCCGGCGGTGGCGGTCAGCGCCTACCTGCCGATGGCGGAGAACATGCCCTCGGGCACCAGTTACCGGCCGGGTGACGTGATCACCATGTTCAACGGCAAGCGGGTCGAGGTGCTCAACACCGACGCCGAGGGTCGGATGGTCCTGGGCGACGCCATGGCCCGCGCCTGCGCGGACGGCACCGACTACCTGTTCGAGACCTCCACCCTGACCGGCGGCCAGGTGGTCGCGCTGGGCAAGCGGGTGGCGGGCGTGATGGGCACTGCGGAGCTGTGCGAGCGGGTCCAGGCGGTCGGCGACGCGGTCGGCGAGCCGGCCTGGCCGATGCCGCTGCCCGACGACGTACGCAAGGGCATGGAGTCCGACGTGGCGGACATCTCGCAGGTCAACGCCGGGATGGACCGGGCCGGGCACATGTTGCAGGGCGGGGTGTTCCTGCGCGAGTTCGTGGCCGACGACGTGGCCTGGGCGCACATCGACATCGCCGGGCCGAGCTACCACTCCGGTGAGGCGACCGGCTACTGGACCAAGGGCGGCACCGGCGTCCCGGTCCGCACGCTGGTGCAGCTCGTCGAGGACGTCGCCGCCAACGGCTGATGATCCGCCGACCCGGGGCGTCCTCCTCCTGGAGGACGCCCCGGTCGCGTTCAGTGCCGCCTGTTACTGCTCGGGGCGGCGTTTACGCCGCTCGTTGAAGTCGCGCATCCGCTGCGGATAGCCCATCAGCCGGACGTCGTACACCGGGATGCCCATCCGGTACGCGAAGCGCCGTGCGCCGTCCGGGCCGTCGATACGGCGCCGGGTCCACTCCCCGTCGTCGGCGATCAGGATGACCGTGGTCTCGGTCACCGTCGTCCGGGGCTCGATGAACGCCTCGACGCCGCGCCGACTCCGGATGAAGTTCTCCAAATGGTCCAGGTCGCCGCGACTGGCCGCACGGTCATGGCTCGGCACAGCCGCCTTTTTGCGGCGCCGGAACAAGCCCACCCGATCTCTCCCCCACCGTGCGTCATCGACAACGGTGCCAAGGGTACGTGTCGATGACGTGTCGTTGGGCACCTCGGTACGCACCCTGTGCCCAGTGGTGACAAGATGACCGAGGTGGGGTGTGTCCCTGTTACACCTCTGTGACCCCCGATGCAGCGACGCGACCTGGGAGTTGGACGTGAGCGAGCCGAACGAAGCGACCTTCGACATTGTCATCCTCGGAGGTGGCAGCGGCGGCTACGCGGCGGCGCTGCGCGCCGCCCAACTGGACCTGTCCGTCGCGCTGATCGAGAAGGGCAAGCTCGGCGGGACCTGCCTGCACAACGGCTGCATCCCGACCAAGGCCCTGCTGCACGCGGCGGAGATCGCCGACCAGGCCCGCGAGTCGGAGCAGTTCGGTGTGAAGGCCGAGCTGATCGGCATCGACATGGCCGGGGTCAACTCGTACAAGGACGGTGTCATCTCCCGCCTGTACAAGGGTCTGCAGGGCCTGCTCAAGGGCAACAAGGCGATCACCATCGTCGAGGGCCACGGCACGCTTGTCGGCAAGAACGTCGTCGAGGTGGACGGCAAGCGCTACACCGGCCGCAACATCGTCCTGGCCTCCGGCTCGTACGCGAAGAGCCTGCCCGGCCTGGAGGTCGACGGCGAGCGGATCATCACCAGTGACCACGCGCTCATGATGGACCGGGTGCCGTCGTCGGTGATCGTGCTCGGTGGCGGCGTGATCGGCGTCGAGTTCGCCAGCGTGTGGAAGTCCTTCGGTGTGGACGTGACGATCGTCGAGGCGCTGCCCCGGCTGGTCGCCGCCGAGGACGAGGAGTCGTCGAAGGCGCTGGAGCGGGCGTTCCGCAAGCGGAAGATCAACTTCAAGGTCGGCAAGCCGTTCGAGAAGGTCGAGAAGACCGAGAACGGCGTCAAGCTGACCATCCAGGGCGGCGAGACCGTCGAGGCCGAACTGCTGCTGGTCGCCGTCGGTCGCGGCCCGAACACCGCCAACCTCGGGTACGAGGAGCAGGGCGTCAAGATGGACCGCGGCTACGTGCTGACCGACGAGCGGCTGCGCACCAGCGTGCCGAACGTCTACGCCGTCGGTGACATCGTGCCCGGCCTCCAGCTCGCGCACCGGGGCTTCCAGCAGGGCATCTTCGTCGCCGAGGAGATCGCCGGGCAGACCCCCGCCGTGATCGACGAGGTCGGCATCCCGCGCGTCACCTACTGCGACCCGGAGCTGGCGTCGGTGGGCCTCACCGAGGCCAAGGCCAAGGAGCAGTACGGCGCCGACAAGGTCAAGAGCATCAACTTCAACCTGGGCGGCAACGGCAAGAGCCAGATCCTCAAGACCACCGGCTTCGTGAAGCTGGTGCGGGTCGAGGACGGCCCGGTGGTCGGCGTACACATGATCGGCGCCCGGGTGGGTGAGCTGATCGGTGAGGCGCAGCTCATCTACAACTGGGAGGCGTACCCGGCGGAGGTCGCCCAGCTCGTGCACGCCCACCCGACCCAGAACGAGGCCCTGGGCGAGGCGCACCTGGCCCTCGCCGGCAAGCCGCTGCACGCGCACGCCTGATCATCCACAACCGCGGCGTCCGGCGACGGGCGAAGATCCCCCCAGGGGAATGAAGGAGTCTGGAGAACATGCCGGTATCGGTCACCATGCCCCGGCTCGGCGAGAGCGTCACCGAGGGCACCGTCACGCGCTGGCTCAAGCAGGAGGGCGACACCGTCGAGGTCGACGAGCCCCTGCTCGAGGTCTCGACCGACAAGGTCGACACCGAGATCCCGTCGCCCGCTGCGGGCGTGCTGAGCCGGATCGTGGTCGGCGAGGACGAGACCGCCGAGGTCGGCAGCGAGCTGGCGGTCATCGCCGGTGAGGGCGAGTCGACCGGCGGTGGCGAGGCCGCCCCGCAGGAGCAGGCACCGGCCGAAGCGGTCGAGCCGGTCACCAAGCCGACGGCCGCCGCCGAGGGCACCGCCGACGAGGTGGCCCAGGACGAGGCCCCGGCCGCGGCTCCGGCTCCGGCCGCCGCCTCGTCGGGCGAGGGCACCGCGGTGAAGATGCCGGCTCTGGGTGAGAGCGTCACCGAGGGTACGGTCACGCGCTGGCTCAAGCAGGTCGGCGAGACCATCGAGGTCGACGAGCCGCTGCTGGAGGTCTCCACCGACAAGGTGGACACCGAGATCCCGTCGCCGGTCGCCGGCACCGTGCTGGAGATCAAGGTCGCCGAGGACGAGACCGCCGCGGTCGGCGCCGACCTGGCGATCATCGGCGTTTCCGGCGCGGCCCCCGCACCGGCGAAGTCCGAGCCGAAGCCCGAGCCGAAGGCGGAGGCCGCGCCGGCGCCGAAGGCCGAGCCGAAGCCGGAGCCGAAGGTCGAGGAGCCGACGCCGGGCATGTCGTACAACGAGCCGGCGGCGGAGACCGAGAGCTCGGCGCAGCCGGCGAAGACCGAGCAGGCTTCGCAGCCGGCCGCGCCGACCTCGACGCCGCCGCGCCCGTCCGCCCCCGCGCAGGGTGGTGGCGAAGAGGCAGCCGGCTACGTCACTCCGCTGGTGCGCAAGCTCGCCAGCGAGCACGGTGTCGACCTGTCCTCGCTCAACGGCACCGGCGTGGGTGGCCGGATCCGCAAGCAGGACGTCCTCGACGCGGCCGAGAAGGCGAAGGCCGCCAAGGCCGCTCCCGCCGCCGCGCAGCCGGCCGCCGCACCGTCGGCCGCCCCGGCCAAGCCGGCCGCGAAGCCGCAGCCGAGCGGCAAGCGGGGCACCACCGAGAAGCTCCCCCGCATCCGTAAGGCCATCGCCAAGCGGATGCACGAGTCGCTGCACGAGATGGCGCAGCTCACCACGGTGGTCGAGGTGGACGTCACCCGGATCGCCAAGTTGCGGGCGCAGGCGAAGGACTCGTTCGTGCAGCGGCACGGCGTCAAGCTGTCCTTCCTGCCGTTCTTCGCCCTCGCCGCCGTCGAGGCGTTGCAGACGTACCCGATCGTCAACGCCCAGCTCGACCTGGACGGCGGTACGATCACCTACCCGGCCGCCGAGCACCTCGGCATCGCCGTGGACACCGAGCGGGGCCTCGTGGTGCCGGTCATCCACAACGCCGGTGACCTCAACCTGGGCGGCATCGCCAAGCGGGTGGCGGATCTGGCCGAGCGGACCCGGACCAACAAGGTCAGCCCGGACGAGCTGGCCGGGGCGACCTTCACGCTTACCAACACGGGCAGCCGGGGCGCGCTCTTCGACACCCCGATCGTGCCGACGCCGCAGTCGGCGATGCTCGGCACGGGTGCCGTGGTCAAGCGGCCGGTCGTGGTCAACGACCCGGATCTGGGCGAGGTCGTCGCGGTCCGGTCGATGGTCTACCTGGCCATGTCCTACGACCACCGGTTGATCGACGGCGCCGACGCGGCCCGCTTCCTGAGCGCGATCAAGGAGCGGCTGGAGGGCGGCAACTTCGAGGCGGAGCTGGGCCTCTCCTGATCCAGCGACAACGCCGAACAGGGCGCCCCGGTCGTCGACCGGGGCGCCCTGTCGTCTGCGGTCCTCAGCTCTTGAGCAGATCGGTCGACACCTTCCAGAGCCGCTCGGCGGCCTCCGGGTCCAACGCGTACTCCGCGACGCCCGTCCGACCGCCGGGCGTGGCCGGGGCGGCCTCCTGACAGTCCTCGAAGTAGCGCCCACCCACGCCGTCGAGCAGCGGCGACGCGGCGACCAGCACCGAGGTGGCGGCACCCTGCTCGACGGTCTTCCAGGCCGCCGCGTTGCCCGCGCGCAACCGGTTCAGCTCCTCCTCGCTGACGTAGCGTTGGAGGTTGGTCCGGATCGCCCCGGGCATCAGCGAGTTGGCCATGATGCCGTCGTCGCCCCAGCGGCGGCTCGCCTCCACGGCGAAGAGCACGTTCGCGGTCTTCGACTGCCCGTACGCCTGCCACGGCTCGTACTCCCGCCTGTCGTACTGGATGTCCTCGAAGACCACGGGTGAGCGCAGGTGGGCGGCGGAGCTGACCGAGACGATCCGGGCCCCGTCGGCGGCCGCGAGCGACGGGCGCAGCCCGGTGGCGAGCGCGAAGTGCCCGAGGTGGTTCGTGGCGAACTGCATCTCCCAGCCCTGCGGAGTCCGGCTCAGGGGCGCAGCCATGATGCCGGCGTTGTTGACCAGGATGTGCAGCGGTCCGTCCCAGTTGGCGACGAAGTCGGCGACGGAGCCCTGGTCGGCGAGGTCGAGCGGCGCGACCATGACCCGGTCGTTGCCGGTGGTGCCGGTGATGTCGTCGGCGGCCTGCTGGCCGGCGTCGGGGTTGCGGACGGCCAGGGTGACCTCCGCGCCTGCGCTGGCCAGGGCACGGGCGGTCTCCACGCCGATGCCGGACGATCCGCCGGTGACGATGGCCCGCCGCCGGACGAGGTCCACGCCCCGGATCACGTCCATGGCCGTGGAGGTATGGGCGAATGACGTGGTGATCGGGTTATTCGTCGTCATGATCCATCCTTGTCCAGGGTGGGTCGGACCGGCCGGCCATCTGCCGGGGGCCGGTGGCGGCCATGATTCGGCCTCCGCGCCGACAGCCGGCGCTCCGGAACCGAATGAAGGCCGGTCCAGGCGTTTTCCCGCCCCGGGCCGGAGGTAACTCTCCACTGCGCCGCCATTGCTGTTCGGGCCTTGGACCAGGCCGGACGCTGCCAGAGTGGGACCGTGGGCAGCTACCGGCGGGGTGGGCAACTGGGTCCTGCCGTCCCGATCGCCCCCGGTGCCCGGGTGGACAAGTTCGAGGTCTTCTTCGACCTGGTCTTCGTCTTCTCGTTCTTCATCATCACGCGGGCGACCGCCGCCAACATCTCCGGCCGACAGTTGCTGCACGCCGCTCTGGTGCTCGCCGTGCTCTGGTGGATCTGGGTGGTGCACAGCCTGGTCGCGACCCGGGTCCGGCTCGGCGAGGGCTACGTGCCGGTGCTCATGGTGATCGCGATGGTGGCCCTGTTCGCGTTCGCGCTGGCGCTGCCGCAGGCGTTCAGCGATCCGAAGGAGAGCGCGGGCGGCCCGATGCTGGTGGCCGTCAGCTACGTCGTGGTCCGGGCCGTCCACATGATCCTCTATCAGCACGTGGTGCGGGACAGCCCGCAGGAGCGGCGGCAGCTGCGCCGCTTCGCCCCGGAGCTGGCGGTGAGCATCGTGCTGCTGCTGGCCGCCGCGTTGATCCCGCCGCGGATCAGCGATCCGGACCAGGCCGCACTGGTCCGCGACGTGTTGTGGATCTCCGTGGTGGTGGTGCAGTACGCGACCGGCTTCATCGTCGGCACCTGGGGCTGGGGGGTGACGAGTGCCGAGCACTGGACGGAGCGCTACGACCTCATTCTGATCATCGCGCTGGGTGAGTCCATCATCTCCACGGGGGTGGGTGGCAATCTGCTCGGCAAGCCGGTGACCTGGCCGGCGGTGGCAGCCGCGGCACTGGGCATCGTGATCACGGCCGCCCTCTGGTGGGCGCACTTCGACTTCGTCGGGCCGGCCGCCCGGATCGCCCTGCACGCGGCGGAGGGCGCCCCCCGGGTGGCGATGGCCCGCGACGCGTACGCGTACCTCTACCTGCCGATGATCGCCGGGGTGATCCTCTTCTCGATCGGCAACGAGCAGGTCCTGCACAAGATCACCGACCCGGCCGGCGGGATCACCGAGCGGGTCGAGGGACCGGCCGTACCGATGCTGTTCGGCGGGTTGATCTGCTACTTCGCCGTCAACATGCTGTTCCAGCTACGGACACTGCACACCGTCACCTGGACCCGGGTCGGCGTCATCGTGGTGCTGACGGCCGCCCTGCCGGTCGGCCAGCACCTGCCGGCGCTGGGCACGCTCACCCTCGCGACAGTGATCTGCGTGGCGCTGGTGGCCGTCGAGGTGATGGTGATGTCGGATTCCCGGCACGCGTTGCGGGCCGCCGTCTTTCAGGAGCGCACCACCCACGAGGCCCACGAGGCCGCCTGGCGTGCCCGCTGGCACGACGTCCGGGAGACGGACGAGCCCACCACGCCCTGATCGGTTCGGGATAGACTCCGGCGCAGCGTCGCGGTGTACCCGGCCCGAAGGCCGCCGTGGGCACGGAGGCGCGGGGACAGCATGGGACGAACGTGCACCCGACCGGTTCACCGGCCGACCGGCTCGCCGCCGTCGGCAATCAGATGATCGAGATCCACCTCTGGCTCAGCGCGGAACTGGCCCGTCTCCGGGCCGGTCTCGACACCCCGTCCCGGGACCTGCGGGCGCACTGCCTGACCTTCTGCGCCGCACTCGGCCGACACCACACCGGCGAGGACGCGGGCGCGTTCCGGCTGCTGGCCGAGCAGGTGCCCGAACTGCGCCCGGTCATCGCGAACCTGATCACCGATCACGAGGTGGTGGCGGGGATCCTGGAACGGGTCGAGGCGCTGCTCGCCGGCGAGACCGCCATGCCCCTCGCCCAGGTGCGCGGCGAGCTGGACGGGTTGGCCGCCCTGCTGGAGTCGCACTTCCGGTACGAGGAGAAACGGCTGGTCTCCGCGCTGAACGCGCTCACCGGCCGGCCCGGGACGACCGAGGAAATCCTCGGCCTGGCCGCGCCGCCGCGCGTCACCGACTGACGGCCGAGCCGATCGCGGCGGCGTGCTCGGCCTCCGGCACCGGCTCGGGCAGCCGCTCGTAGAAGCGGATCTTCTCCCGGAGGTGGTCGTACTGGCGCTGGAGCAGGCGCATCTGCTCCTCCACCCGTACCGCGTGCTGTTCCAGCAGCTCGCGTCGCTCGGCGACGGTGTGCTCGCCCTCGCGGGCCAGAGACGCGTAGCGGCACATCTGCGCGATCGGCATCCCGGTGTCGCGCAGGCAGCGGAACAGCACCAGCCAACCGAGGTCGTCATCGGTGAAGACCCGCTGCCCGCCCGCCGTCCGCTCCACGTCGGCGAGCAGGCCGATCTTCTCGTAGTACCGCAGGGTGTCCAGGCTGAAGCCGCTGCGGCGGGCGGCCTCCGAAGGGGCGTAACCGCTCATGTCGCCAGATCGTAGTGGTTGACCTGGAGTGCGCTCCAGGTTGGAGGCTGGTCGTCATGACGACGACACGGACGCTGGGACGCAGCGGCCTCGAGGTGAGCGCCATCGGCATGGGGTGCTGGGCGATCGGTGGACCGCTCTGGGGCGACGACCGACAGCCGTACGGCTGGGGTGAGGTGGACGACGACGAGTCGATCCGCACCATCCACCGGGCGCTCGATCTCGGCGTGACCCTGTTCGACACGGCCAGCAACTACGGTGCCGGGCACAGCGAGCGGATCCTCGGCCGGGCGCTGACCGGCCGGCGGGACAGCGCGGTGATCGCCACCAAGTTCGGCAACGTCAGCGAGGAGGACACCCGGCGGTGGCTCGGCACCGACGCCAGCCCGGCGTTCACGGTCCGCAGCCTGGAAGACTCGCTGCGCCGCCTCGGCACCGATCACGTCGACCTGTACCAACTGCACATCGCCGAGTTGCCGGTGCCCGCCGCGCTCGACCTGGTCGACACCCTGGAGGGCCTTGTCGACCAGGGCAAGATCCGGGCGTACGGCTGGAGCACCGACAACCCCGCCTCGGCGGAGGCGTTCGCCGCCGCCGGTCGGCACTGCGCCGCGATCCAGCACGACGAGTCGGTGCTGCGCGACAACGCCGGGGTGCTGGCGGTCTGCGACAGCCACGACCTGGCCAGCCTCAACCGTGGGCCGCTGGCGATGGGGCTGCTCACCGGGTCGACCCGGGCGGTCGGGGCGGACGACGTGCGCGGGCGCGCGCCGGAGTGGCTGGAGTGGTTCACCGACGGTCAGCCGACGCCGCGCTGGGCGGCCCGGGTGGACCAGGTTCGGGCGGCGCTCACCGCCGACGGGCGGACCCTCGCGCAGGGGGCGCTGGGCTGGCTGCTGGCGCGTAGCCCGCGTACCGTCCCGATCCCCGGCCTGCGCACCGTGGCCCAGGCCGAGGAGAACCTGGCCACCCTGGCCCTCGGCCCGCTGAGCGACGAGGCGTACGCCGAGGTGGAGCGACTGCTCGCCGACCTGCGCCCGGCCCACGCGGCCTGACCCCTCAGGCCCGTCCGCGCGGCCTGACCGTCAACGGCCCTCGCCCCGGGCGTCGTCAGCGGAAGTCGTCCGCGTGCTCGGCGGCCCACTGCCGGAACGTGCGCCCGGGGCGTCCGGTCACCTGCTCGACGTCGGGGGCGACCCAGCCGCTGTCCTCGGCATAGCTACCCATCTCCAGGAACCACTCGATCACCTCGGTCGGGTAGAGGTCCTTCCAGTGCTCGCGGGCCTGCTCCGGGGTCAGTTCGTCGAAGCGCACCGGACGGCCGATCGCCTCACCGATCATCCGGACCGCGTCCCGGCGGCGGACCGGTTCCGGCCCGGTCGGTTGGTACACCCGGCCGGCGTGGCCGTCCTCGGTCAGCGCGGCCACGATGACCGCGGCGATGTCCGCCTCGTGGACCAGCGCGCTGTTCCAGTCCCTGAACGGCGCCCGCACCACGCCCTCGGTGCGGATGTCGGCCGCCCAATCGCGGGTGTTCGCCATGAACTCGCCGGGGAAGACGTGCGTCCACTCCAGGCCCGAGTTCTCCACGGCCCGGTGCAGGGGCCGGTGGGGTGCCTCGATCGGGTCGTCGTCCGCCCGGCTCGGATCGTTGTGGCCGAGATGGGTGACCCGGCGGACACCGGCCTGCCGGGCCAACTCCAGGATCTCCGCGCCGGTGGTCAGCGGCCCGTACCCGTCCATCGCCACCAGGTGCATCCGCGTCACGCCGCGCAGCGCCGCGACCAGCGTATGAGGGCTGGCGAAGTCCCCCGCCACCACCTCCACCCCGCCGGGCAGCGCGGTGGCCGCCGGCGACGCGGGGTCGCGGGTCAGCGCCCGTACGTCGTGCCCGGCGCTCACCAGTTGCCGAACCAGGCTGCCGCCGACGGTCCCGGTCGCTCCGGTCACCAGGATCGGCATGGTTGTTCCTCCTCAGGTCTCGCCCGACGGCGGGCACGGCGAGCCGATCCCGCCAATCGGGAGCGCTCTCGGATGACTCATGGTCAGCCGGATCGATGCCGGAAGCAATCGTGAACACTGCATTCACGTTCGCTCTGACCTGCGGAAACGCGGTGACCGCCGAATCTGCGTGGAAGCCTTTTTCGCTGGCCGGGACGCCCATTGACCTGCGTTTTCCAGGCGGCACGGCGGTGCGGCGCAGATTTCTTGCCGGAACACCCCCACCGTCGCCGGCTCGACGCATCCGTCGGTGGCGTTCTGGACGAAGATGGGGGTATGCGCATCCTTCTGGCCGGCGCGTCCGGCTTCCTCGGCACCCGGCTGGCCGACCGGCTCACGGCGGACGGGCACCAGATCACCCGGCTGGTCCGTCGGTCGCCGCGCGACCCGCAGGAGCGGCGGTGGGACCCGGCCGCCGGGCAGCTCGACCCGGCCGTGGTCGCCGAGGCGGACGCGGTGGTCAACCTGGCGGGCGCTGGCGTCGGCGACAAGCGCTGGAACGACGACTACCGACGGTTGATCCGGACCAGCCGGGTGGACAGCACCACCATCCTGGCCGCCACCATCGCCGGGCTCCCCGCCGCCAACCGTCCGCGGGCGGTGCTCAACTCCTCGGCCGTGGGGTGGTACGGCAACACCGGCGACCGGGCCGTCGAGGAGGACGCGCCGGCCGGCGAGGGCTTCCTGGCCGACGTCTGCCGGGTGTGGGAGGCCGCGACCAGGCCGGCCGAGGACGCCGGGGTACGCGTCGTCCGGCTGCGCACCGGCCTGCCGCTGGACCGCGACGGCGGGTTGCTCAAGCCGCAGCTACTGCCGTTCAAGCTGGGCATCGCCGGCCGGCTGGGCAGCGGCCGGCAGTGGCTGCCGTGGATCTCGATGGCCGACTGGCTGGACGCGACCCGCTTCCTGCTGGACCACGATGACATCGCCGGCCCGGTCAACGTGGTGGGACCCAACCCGGTCACCAACGCCGAGTTCACCCGAGAGTTGGCCCGACAACTGCACCGCCCGGCGATCGTCCCGATCCCCGCGCTGGCGCTCAAGGTGGCGCTCGGCGGCTTCGCCCACGAGGCCCTCACCAGCGCCCGAGTCCTCCCCGGCGCCCTGGCCCGCGCGGCCTACCCGTACCAGCACCCCACCCTCCCCCAAGCCCTCCAAAAAGCCCTGACGGCCTAGGGGCGGTTCGGCCCCCGCCCCACCGCGTCGATCATGAGGTTATTGCCACTCGCATCGGCGTGTCGTGGCAATAACCTCATGATCGACAGGGGTGGGGGGTGGGGGCGTCAGCAGCCGATCACCCAGTAGTTGGGGGCGGTCTGCTTGAGGGCGCTGGCGTAGAAGGTGTTGTAGAGGCCCATCCGCTGGTTGGAGCCGTTCGCGTAGGCGTAGCCACCGGACTGGTACGCCCGGCCGGCCACCACGTGGGCGTAGTTGCTGGCCGTCACGCAGGTCGGGGGCGTGGTGGGGGTCGCCGTCGGCGTCGGCGTGGCCGTGGGGGTCGGGGTCGGCGTGGCCGTCGGGGTCGGCGTGGCCGTCGGGGTGGTGCCGCCGCCGTTCAGGCCGAAGAAGAGCGCGTCCCGGTACGTCGAGCAGATGGTGTCGAGGAGGTACGCCCCGGCGGTGCCGCACTGGTCCGCCCCGGATCCCGGGTCGACCGGAGTGCCGTGGCCCATGCCGGAGACCCGGTAGAGCCGTACCTCGTCGTTGCCGTACACCTCCAGGCTCGTGTTGGCGGGCAGCGACGAGGTGCTGGTCGGGGTCTGCGAGATGCCGCGCACGTTCGTCCACTGGTCGCGGGACTCGGTGCCGTTGAGCGGGGCGACCGTCGGGTCCGAGGTGCCGTGCCAGATGGCCACGCGGGGCCGCGGGCCGGTGTAGCCGGAGTACGCCCCCCGCACCAGGTCGCCCCAGGCGGCCGGGGTCTTGTCCGCGCCCGGGTTCATGCAGCTGAAGGCGTTGACCATGCTGGTGGCGCAGCGGTACGGGATGCCAGCGATGATCGATCCGGCGGAGAAGACGTCCGGGTAGGTGGCGAGCATGACCGCGCTCATCGCCCCACCCGCGGACAGCCCGCTGACGAAGACCCGGGAGCCGTCCACCCCGAAGTTCGCCTTGGCGTGGTCGACCATCTGCTTGATGGACAGCGCCTCACCCTGACCCCGGGCCGTGTCGCCGGCCTCGAAGAAGTTGAAGCAGGAGTTGGCGTTGTTGCCGGACGGTTGCTGGACGACGATCAGGGAGAATTTCCACTGGTCGGCGTACTTCTGCCAACCGGAGCCGGAGAAGTAGCCGGCGGCGGTCTGGGTGCAGCCGTGCAGCAGCACCACGGCCGGGGAGTTGGCGGGCAGGCTGTCCGGCCGGTAGGCGTACATGGCGAGGTTGCCCGGGTTGGAGCCGAACCCGGTGACCTGGGTGAGGGTCGCGGCCCGGGCGGGTGCGGCGATGGCGACCGCGCCGGCTGCGGCGAGGACGAGCCCGGCGCCCACGCCGATCAGGCGGGTGAGGATGGACGAGGAGCGGCGCACGGCGGCCTCCTGGAAGGGGCGGACTGTGAACTGGGTCACGGTCGAATTGCCGTGACGTTACGACGATGTGTCGCCGCCATGACATGGGGCGCGCTCACACATTCACGGCCGCCGAGGTGTACGCCGGACCGTCGACGCGAGTCCTCCCCAACCCCACGCGACAACAACGGTCCCCTCCTTGCAGGTCTGACCGGCCTGTCCAGGTCCGGTTGGTAACGTCCGCTGCGTGCCGTCCTCCCCGTCGCTGGCCACCGGGCCCGCACCCGCGTCACCGCCGCGCGTCGTCCGGGACCGCCGGGCCGACCTGATCGTCGTGCTGGTGGCGTTCGCGCTCGCCGTCTGGGTGACGAGTGGGCTGTGGCGGGACCCGAACGTCCGCACCATCACCGTCAACTCCAGTGACCAGGCGCTCTTCGAGTGGCTGCTGGCCTTCGGCGGGCACGCGGTCACCCACGGAGACAACCCGCTCTTCACGTACCTGATCAACGTCCCGGACGGCGTGAACCTCGCGGTGAACACCTCGATCACGGTGTACGCGGTGGTGTTCGCACCCCTCACGTACCTGATCGGGCCGCCGGCGACGTTCCTGGTGATCCTCACCCTGAACCTGCTCGCCACCGCGCTGGCCTGGTACTGGCTGCTCTCCCGGCACCTGGTCCGCAGTCGGCTCGCCGCCGGGGTCGGTGGCCTGTTCATCGCCTACTCCCCCGGCATGGTCTCGCACGCCAACGCCCACCTGAACTGGACCGCCGGCTGGCTGGTGCCGTTGCTGATCTGGCGGCTGTTCGCGCTGCGCCGAGCGGGGCACTGGCTGCGCGACGGGGTGATCCTCGGCGTGCTGGTCGCGGTGGCGTTCTCGATCGCCGCCGAAGGGCTGTTCTTCACGGCGCTGGCGCTCGGGGTGTTCGTCGCCATCTGGGCGCTGCACCCGGCCAACCGGGCCGAGGCCCGCGCCGCGCTGCCCACCTTCCTGCGCGGGCTCGGGGTGACCGCCGTGGTAGCCGGCGTGCTGCTGTCGTACCCGCTGTGGTTGCACTTCGCCGGGCCGCAACGGTTCCACGGCACCGGCTTCGACCCGGTGATCCACTCCGAGGACATCGCCGCGTTCGCCGCCTTCCCGCGCCGCTCGCTGGCCGGCGAGGCGGGGCTGGGCACCTCGTTGGCACCGAACCCGACCGAGGAGAACTCGTTCTTCGGCATCCCGCTGCTGGTGCTCACCGTGGTCTGCTTAGTCGCGCTCTGGCGGCGGGCCGACCCGAGCCGCCGGGCCACCCTCTGGGCGCTGGGCGTCCTCGCGCTGATCTTCTCGGTGCTCTCCTTCGGCCCGGTCGCCAAGGTCGACGGGCGCCGCACCGACCTGCCCATGCCGTTCGACCTGCTCGGACAACTGCCGGTGGTGAACGCCGCGCTGCCGGCCCGGCTGGCGCTCGTGGTCGCGCCGGTGATCGGCGTGCTGCTGGCGTACGCCGTCGACCAACTGCGCGCCGCACCACCCCGGCACCGCTCCACGGAGTTGGCCTGGCTGATCGGGTTCGCGGTGGCCCTGGTGCCGCTGCTGCCCACCCCGCTGCTGACCGACGAGCGGGAGCCCGTTCCCCGGTTCATCACCTCCGGCACCTGGCGGGACTACGTCTCACCGGACGGCGTGCTCACCCCGGTGCCGCTGACCGTGGACATCTACCCGGACGGTCAGCGCTGGCAGGCGTACGCGTTGTCGCACCGGCAGGGTGAGTTCGCCATCCCGGGCGGCTTCTTCCTCGGCCCCGGTGGACCGGACGGGCGTGGCCGGATCGGCCCGGTGCCGCGCACCCTGAGCGCGTTGATGGACCAGGCGGGCCGTACCGGGTTGGTGCCGATCGTCACCGACGGGACGATCCGTGAGGTGCAGTCGGACCTGCGGCACTGGCGGATCGAGACGGTGGTGCTCGCCGACCAGGTGCACGGCGCCAAGTTCGAGGTCGACGAGGAGGCGCTGCGACGGACCGGCACCGCGCTGTTCGGCGAGCCGCAGCGCGTCGACGACGTCTGGCTCTGGCGCATCCCGCAGGCCGACCGGTAGACCACGCCACGACCGTTCGGGACGTCGTGACGGGCTCGCGTCGCGTCTAATGGGCCGATGGGAATGAGGGGCCGGAGACTGCGCCGCGGAGCGGCGATCGGTGTCGCGCTGGTTCTCGTGGCACTCAGCGCGCCAACCGCCACGGCCGCGAACGGCACTGGTACCGGCAGCACGACGGCTTCCGGCAGCACGACCGGCGTGGTGCCGACCCGGGTGCACAATCCGTGGCTGTGGCAGGCCACCGTGGGGCAACGCGCGGCCGGCCCGGCCGCGCTGGTGTTCTTCACCGACCGCACCCGCTACTTCGAGTCGACAGGTGTGCTCGTCGACCGGGACGGCGCGTACCGGCTGATCCCGATCCCCATCGGCGAGGGGCACGGGCTGCTCTCCCCGGATGGACGGCACTACCTGCGGCCGTACTCCGGCGAGCTGTTGGACCTCACCACCGGCCGGCAGCGCCGCACGATGAGCACCGGCAACTACCTGATGGCCTGGTCACCGGACGGGCAACAGGTGCTGGCCACCCGCAACAACGACGACGACGCGATCACCTACGGGCCGGACAATCAGCAGCTCAACGACCCGGAGAAGCCCGACGACCTGCTCGTCGTCGACCCGTTCCGGGACACCGAGCGGACGCTCGACGTCGGCACCTTCGCGTCGCACACCGCAGCGGCCTGGTCACCCGGGGGCGACCTGGTGGCGGTCACCGGCTGGCCGGACGTGCCAGCCCAACTCACCGAACACGGGCGACTGGTTGTCGTCGACCCGTCCGGCGGCGGCCCTCGTTGGCAGGTCGACCTGGGTGACCGACGCAAACTCGCCGGCCCGGCCGCCTGGCATCCCGACGGTCGGCGGCTCGCGCTGCTCGCCTTCGACGGCTGCGCCGGGCCCCGTTGCACGTCCGAGGAGGCGGCGGCGCGCACCTGGCGAATCGAGTTCCTGGACATGGCCACCGGCCACGCCGTCGGCCAGGCCCTGCCGGCCGGCACCTCGGTCAGCGAGGTCATCGGCTGGCGCGGCGACGACCCCGTCCTGCGGTACGTCAGCCCAATGGAAGAGGACACCGACCGGCAGGCCGTTCTCGCCGCGCTGTCGCCCGACGGCGGTCGCGAGGTGCTGGTGACCACGCCGGTCGGCTCGACCGACCTGATGGTGCCGAGCGACCTGCTGACCCGGGCCGCGTTCGGTGGGCCGGAGCCCCGGCCGTCACCGTTCGCCGCCCCGCTCTGGGTCTACCTCACGCTGGCGGTGCCGCTACTGCTCGCCGTCGCCCTCGTCGTTCGTCGCCGCCGCGCCGCATCCCTGGTGAGACGGCTCACCAGCGACGATCGCCGGGAGCGGGATTAGGCTGGACACCGTGACAGCGACGATCTCCGGCCTCACCGCCGTCCGCGCCGGCCTGCTGGACTACCAGGCCGCCTGGGACGAGCAGCGACGCCTGCACGAGTCGGTGGTGGCTGGCGAGCGCGGCGACACCGTGCTGCTGCTGGAGCACCCGAGCGTCTACACCGCCGGCAAGCGCACCGAGCCGTGGGACCGGCCGACGGACGGCACCCCGGTCGTCGACGTGGACCGCGGCGGCAAGATCACCTGGCACGGGCCGGGGCAGCTCGTCGGCTACCCGATCCTGCGGCTGCCCGACCCGGTGGACGTGGTCGCCTACGTCCGCCGCACCGAAGAGCTGCTCATCGACGTGTGCGCCGAGTTCGGGCTGACCGCCGGCCGGGTCGAGGGACGCAGCGGCGTCTGGGTGCCCGAGGACGACCGGGGGCCGGCCCGCAAGGTGGCCGCCATCGGCATCCGGGTCGCCCGGGGCGTCACCCTGCACGGCTTCTCGATCAACTGCGACTGCGACCTGACGTACTTCGACCGGATCGTGCCGTGCGGCATCCGCGACGCCGGCGTCACCTCGCTCACCGCCGAGCTGGGCCGCCCGATCACCGCCGCCGACGTGCTGCCGGTGGTCGAGCGCCGACTCGCGACCCTCGTCGCGGCCTGACCGACGAGCGCACCCACGCCGCTGGGACGTGACATGACGGACGCGGTACGCCCACCGACCGGTACCGCGGTCACGGCCCTGGAGTGCATTCGATGCGCTGCCCACCATCCGGTCGGCGACTACCCGCTCGGGTGCCCCTCCTGCGCGGCCGCCGGCCGCGGCTCGAACCTGTTCTGCCGTTACCCCGCCGAGGCGGTACGCCAGGACCAACTGGTGCCGTACCCCGTCGTTCCGAATCTGGGCCAGGGGGACACACCGCTGTTCCCGCTGCCCTGGCTCGACGGGGTGCTCGTCAAGAACGAGGCGGCGAATCCGACCGGGTCCCACAAGGACCGGTTCGCGGCGATGGCGGTGACCCACGCGAAGGCCTCGGGTTACGAGCGCGTCGTCGTCGGATCGTCAGGTAACGCCGGGCTGGCCACCGCCGCCTTCGCCGCCGCCGTCGGCCTCCGGGCCGTGGTGGCCGGCTTCACCTGGCTGCCCGAATCGCTCGCGGAGCCGCTGCGCAGGCTCGGAGCGGACCTGCGCACCTTCGACACCGACGAGGAACGCATCCGGTACGTCAAGGAGGCGGCCGACCGTCCCGACACGTTGGCCGTCTCCAACGTCGCCGACATCGTCATCGGAAGTAGCTGTTTCGGGATCGAGGGCTACAAGGCCATCGCCTGGGAGATAGCGGCCGCCGTACCTGCCGGGGTGGACCACGTCGTGATCCCGTCGAGCCGTGGCGATCTGGCCTGGGGCATCCACCTCGGGTTCGCCGAGTGGTCCGCCCTCACCGGCGGCCCCCTGCCACGCCTTCACCTGGTCGAACCCTTCCCCAGGTTGTCCGTCGTGCTTGCCGGCCAGGACATCGCCGCGCGCTTTCCCGACAGCGCCGGAAGCCTCCACTCGATCGCCGGGGACAGCACGACCGTCCAGGCCCAGGCCGCGGTGACCCGTAGTGCGGGCAGCGTCGTGGTGGTGCCGGAAGACGTGGCAACCAGCTGGTACGAGCGGGCGAGTCGACACGGGCACACTTGGGAGATCAGCAGTTGCACCGTGTTGGCTGCCTACGACGTCCTCCGGCGACGCAACGTCATCCCCGCTGCCGAGCGGACCGTCCTGGTCATCACCTCCCACCTGTTCAAGGGGCTGTGACGCCGCACGGGCCGGCGTCGTACGACGCCGGCCCGCGCATCCCTTTAGGGGGTCAGCCGGTGCAGGTCCCGCGGGAACGCGGTGACCTCCCGGATGTTGGCCGCGCCGACCAGGCGGGCCACGAAGCGTTCCAGGCCGATGGCGAAGCCGCCGTGCGGCGGCATGCCGTGCCGGAACGCGTCCAGGTAACCGGCGTACGGCTCGACCGGCTCACCCCGGGCCGCCAGCGCCGCCAGGTAGTCGGCGTGCCGGTGCAGCCGCTGCCCGCCAGTGACCAGCTCCAGCCCGCGAAAGAGCAGGTCGAAACCGTTCGAGTACGCCGGCCGCGCCGGGTCCGGGTGCGTGTAGAACGGTCGCTTCGCCATCGGGTAGCCGGTGACGAAGAGGAAGTCCGAGCCGTGTTCGCGGCGGGCCCACTCACCCAGCGCCCGTTCGTGGGCGGGCGCGAGGTCCGGCTCGTCGGCGGGCGCGCCGGCGATCGTCAACGCCTCGGTGAAGTGCACCGCCGGGATCTCCGTGGGCACCTCCGGTGGTGTGACGCCCAGCGTCGCCAGGGCGGCGCCGGCCCGCTCGCCCACGGTGCCCAGCATCCCGGCCAGGGTGTCGCGCAGCACCCGCATCACGTCGCGGTGGTCGGTGACGAAGCCCAGCTCGGCGTCGAGCGACGTGTACTGCGCGAGGTGCCGGACGGTGTCGTGCGGCTCGGCCCGGAACACCGGCCCCACCTCGTAGACGCGTTCGAAGACGCCGACCATCAGTTGCTTGTAGAACTGCGGCGACTGGGCCAGGTACGCGGGACCACCGAACCAGTCCAGCGCGAACACGTTCGCCCCGCTCTCGGTGGAGGAGCTGACCACCTTCGGGGTGTGGATCTCCACGAAGTCGCGGGCGTCGAGCGCGGCCCGGAAGCCGGCCACCGCCGCCGCCGAGATCCGCAGCGCGGCCGACCGGGTGGGGTGGCGCAGCGCGGTCGGCGCGTTGTCGAGTTGGGTGGGCAGGCTCGCGGTGAGCGTCGGCCGGTACAGGTCGAACGGTGGCGGCACGGCGGGCGGCCCGAGCGGGCGTACCTCCGGGTCGGTCAGCTCGACCCCGGCGGGCGCCGTGTCGTTCGCGGTCACCGTCGCGGTGACCTCGACGACCGTCTCCTCGGGGAGTTTCTCCAGCTCGGCACGGACGGCCGGGTCGGTGACGACCACCTGGGCCAGGCCGGTGGCGTCGCGCACGATCAGGAAGGCCACCGACTTGAGCAGTCGGCGGCGGTGCACCCACCCGGCGATCCGCACGGGCGTGCCGATCCGGGTGGGCAGGTGGTGGGACAGGGTTCGTTGCATGGCGGGCTGCTCCTCGGTCGATCGCCACGCCGTCGCCGCCCTGCGGTGGCGACGCGTCGCATCAGCCCCAGGGAGGTGTGGGCGAGCGGGAACCTCGCGGTGCCACCACACCTTCACCCCCGCCGGAGCGGGGGCCTCGTTCGTCGCCTGATGACCGGGGCCAGCCGGGCGGGCTCTACTAGGCGATCTGCCGTTCTACCCGCAGCTCGGGAGGGTCTTCGCGCACCGGTGCCAGACCGCCTCTCAGCACCGGCGGCTCTCTGCACTGGCGGGTCGGCGCGCTACTCGGCTCCGTCGTCGCTGTTGGCGGAGACCGTAGCACCAGATCCCCACGTGTGTGACGCTCATTTTCGACTGTCCGGTGTCCGGCGTCACAACGTTTGGAGCGTGACGCCGGTCGCCTGGCGTACATAGACACCTGCCGTCCAGCGTAGGCTCAATTTCGTGACGATCGAGCACTCCGCGCCGACGACCGGCCAGGCAGCGCGCACCGCAACGGCGGCCCCCGAGGGGCGGCGTCTGCTGCGCATCGAGGCGCGCAACGCCGAGACGCCGATCGAGCGCAAACCGCCGTGGATCAAGGTCAAGGCCAAGATGGGACCGGAGTACACCCAGTTGCGCGGGCTCGTCTCGCGCGAAGGGCTGCACACCGTCTGCCAGGAAGCCGGCTGCCCCAACATCTACGAGTGTTGGGAGGACCGGGAGGCCACCTTCCTCATCGGCGGCGACCAGTGCACCCGGCGCTGCGACTTCTGCCAGATCGACACCGGCAAGCCGGCCGAGTTCGACGCCGACGAGCCGCGTCGCGTGGCCGAGTCGGTGGTCGCGATGGGGCTGCGCTACGCCACCATCACCGGTGTCGCCCGTGACGACCTGCCCGACGGCGGCGCCTGGCTGTACGCCGAGACCGTCCGACAGATCCACCTCCTCCAGCCCGGCTGCGGCGTCGAGTTGCTGATCCCGGACTTCAACGCCGTGCCCGAGCAGCTCGCCGAGGTCTTCGGCACCCGCCCGGAGGTGCTGGCGCACAACGTGGAGACCGTGCCGCGCATCTTCAAGCGCATCCGGCCGGCGTTCCGCTACGACCGTTCGCTGGACGTGATCCGCCAGGCCCGCGCCGACGGTCTGGTCACCAAGAGCAACCTCATCCTGGGCATGGGCGAGGAGCGCGCCGAGGTCTCCCAGGCACTGCGCGACCTGCACGACGCCGGTTGTGAACTGATCACCATCACGCAGTACCTGCGTCCCACCCCCCGGCACCACCCGGTGACCCGCTGGGTCAAGCCGGAGGAGTTCGTGGAGCTGCGCGAGGAGGCCGAGGAGATCGGCTTCGCCGGGGTGATGAGCGGGCCGCTGGTGCGCTCGTCGTACCGGGCGGGTCGGCTCTACAAGCAGGCGCTCGACGCCCGTGCCGCCACCCCGGTCGCCACCACCGCGGGCTGACCCCGCCGGCAGCGCCGCGCGGCCGTTCGGCGTCCGGATGTCATGATCGTGCGATGACCCTCGGCGTACGCCAGCAGCCGCGTGGCGCGGGCTCCCCGCACCCACGGCCGGGCTCGCGCCTCGGGTTGGTCGGCTGGCTGACCGGGTTGGCCGTACTCGTCGGGGTGGGTTACCGGCTCTGGCTGCTGGGTCACGCCGCGCCGCCCACCAACAGCGACGAGGCCGCCATGGGGTTGGCCGCGCTGCACATCGCCCGAGCTGAGGACTTCCCGGTCTGGTTCTACGGCCAGCAGTACATGGGCGCGCTGGAGGCGTACCTGGCCGCGCCGGTGTTCGCCCTGGCCGGTGGGCCGTCGCTGCTCGGTCTGCGGCTGCCCACGCTCGTGCTGTACGTGTTGTTCCTGCTGCTGGCCTGGCGGTTGACGCTGCGACTGACCGGGGACCGGTGGTTCGGGCTGCTGGTGGTGGTGTTGCTGGCGCTGGGCTCCGACCGGGTGGTGAAGAACCAGCTGATCGCCGGTGGTGGCTATCCGGAGATGAACGCGGCCGGGATGGCGCTTGCCGTACTCGCGGTTGATCTGGCCACCGGGCGACCGGGGTGGCGGCTGACGCGCTGGGCGGCGTGGGGGTTCCTGGCCGGCCTGATGGTCTGGGTCGACCCGCTGGTGCTGCCGTACGTCGTGGCGCTCGGCGCGGTGCTCGTCGGGTTCTGCGGTCGGGAGCTGCGGGGCGCGGCCGGGGCGCTGCTCGGGGCCGCCGCCGTGCTGGGCGCCGCACCGCTGCTGCTGGACAGCCTGCTGACCGGCCGGAACCCACTGAACGCGGTCCTCGCCGCCAGCGGCGCGAACGCCAGCGCGGGATGGGCGGACCGGCTGCACGGCGGCCTGTTGCTCGGCCCTGCGCTGGGGATGGGCTTCTGCGGTCCCGGGAGGTGCGCCACCTGGCAACTGTGGTGGGCGCTCGCCCTGCCGCTGCTGCTGGCCCTCGCCGCCGCCACCGCCTGGCACACCCTGCGCCGCGCACCCGCCGACCCCGCGGTCCCTGCGGCCGGCGGTCCTGGGGGCGTCGCGCAGGTCCCGGCTCGGGTGGCGGCGGCCGTGTGGTTGGCGCTCGTGCTGGCCGCGGTCGGCACCCTCGGCGCGTACACCGTGAGCAGTTCCGCCGGGCTCACGCCGGTGGAGAGTTCCCGCTATCTGTCCTGCCTGCTCATCTCCCTGCCGGCACTGCTGTGGCCGGTCTGGGCGGCGGCCCGTGGCGGTCTCCGGCGGTCCGCGGGCGACCGTCGCGGCGTCGGGTCGGCGCTGGCCCGCCCGGTCGCGCTGGCGTTGCTCGTGGCCACCCTGGGCACCGCCGGCCACGCCACCTGGCAGGCGGCGCGGACCGCGCCCGCGACCCGGGCCGCCGAGGCCCGGCACACCGAGTTGGTGACCACCCTGCGTCAGCTCGGCGTACGACACGTCCGCGCCGGCTACTGGACCTGCAACCGGCTCACCTTCGCCACGTCGGAGCAGGTGGTCTGCGCGGTCGTCGACGACGCGCTGCGCCCCGGCTTCGACCGCTACCCCGCGTACCGGCGGGAGGTCGACGGCGCGGCGGCGCCCGCCTGGGTCGCACCGACCGGCTCGCCGTTGGCGTACACGCTCGACGAGCGGTTGCGCGCCGCCCCGGGCAGCCTGGACCTGGTCACGATCGACGGCTGGCGGATCTACCTGCCGTCGGCCTGACCGCGCGACCCGGCCCGATCCGGCCCGGTGCGCCCGGGACCGCTGGCGCGCTCGTCAGCGGGGTGGCGCGGGCTCGGCGAGCAGGCCGAGGCGGTGGGCCAGCGCGGCGGCCTCCCCCCGGTTCGTCACGTCGAGTTTCGCGATGATCCGGGACACGTGCACGCTTGCCGTCTTCGGGGAGATGAACAACTGCTCGGCGATCCGGCTGTTGCTGTGCCCCTCGGCGACCAGCCGCAGCACCTCCCGCTCCCGGGCGGTCAACAGATCGGCGCCGGCCCCGCCCTGACCCGTCCCGCGCAGGCCGACCCGCCGCGCCAGGGTCGCGGCCGCCTCGGCCAGCGGTGTCGCGCCCAACCGCCGGGCGATCTCCGTGGCCTCGGTGAGCGCCGCCGACACCTCGTCCCGCTCGCCGCCGGCGGCGGCCGCCTCGGCCAGCGCCAACAACGCCCGACCGAGCGGGTACGGCTGCCCGTCGGCACGCCACGCGTCCACCGCCGCCCGCCAGGCCGGCAGCGCCTGGTCACCGACCGCCAGCAGCGCGGCGACCTGGGCGGCGTGCGCCCGCGCCGCCGGGTGCCGGGCCGGCAGGTCCGCGGCGAGCACGGTGACGGCGGCGGCCAGGTCCCGGTCACCGACCCGGGCGGCGGTACGGGCGACGGCGCTGAGCACCGGCCAGCCTTCCCGGGGCAGTTGCGGCAGATGCGCGTCGGCCACCGCGACGCGAGCGGCGCGTACCGCCTCGATCTTGTCGTCGGTGGCCAGCGCCGCCTCGATCGCCAGCTCGTGCAGGGGCAGCCGGTGGTTGGGCCACAGATAGGGCCGGCCGAGGAAGGCCAACGCCCGGTCGACCAGCTCCTCGGCCCCCGGGTGGGCGCGGGCGAGCCGCAGCCCGGCGCCCAACTGGAGCCAGTGCAGCCCGGTGACGCCGGACAGGTCGATCCGGGCGGCCTCCGCGCACACCCCCTCGGCCTCGTCCCACCGACCCAGCGCGATCAGCGCCTCGGCCCGGTTCGACAACAGGTACGCCCCGGTCGAGCGGCTGATCCCCACCCGCCGCGCCTCGGCCACACCGGCCTCCGCCGCCTGCGCGGACTCGGCGTAACGGCCCAGTTCGCAGAGCATGTCCGACTGGAACACCTTGGCGAGCACAAGCGTCGGTGTGTCCCCGGCCGTACGCGCGGCGGCCTCGACCGTGGCCAGCCCGTTCAGCCCACGCTCCAGATCCCGCTCACCGTGGCAGAGCATGGCGATCCGCGTCGGCAGCAGGGCCAACTCCTCGCCGAGGGCCGCGGCGGCGGCACCCGCCTCGGCGGCCACCTGGGCGGCCCGCTGAGGAGCGATCTTGGCCAGGTGGGTGGCGATGTCGGCGAGCAGCCGGACCCGCTCCACGCCGATCGGGCCGCCGGCCGCCAGCCGGTACGCCTCATCCAGCTCACGGCTGCCGTCACTCTTGCCGAGCAGGGCCATCAGTCGACCCCGCTGGTCCAGCAGGCGGGCGGCACGCAGCGGCGCGGCGTCGGCGTCCACCTCGGCCAGCCCGGCCCGGGTCAGGGTGATGGCCCGGCTGAAGTCACCGGCGGTGATCGCGGCGTCCAGGGTCTGCTCCAGCAGCCCCAAGTGGTCGATGCCGAGCAGGTCGGCGGCGTCGGGCACCAGTTCCCACAGCTCCAGCGCCCGTTCCAACAGTCGACGCTGCTCGGCGTAGGCGTACCGGTCGGCGGCGTCGCGGGCCGCGGAGAGCGCGGCGACCAGGGCACGCGGGTGGTGGTGCGCGGCGTACCAGTGGTGGGCGATCTCGGCCGGCGCCCGGCCGACGGCGACCAGGTGCGGCTGCGCCTCGATCGCGGCGGCGAAGCGGGCGTGCAGCCGGGCGTGTTCGCCGGGCAGCAACTCGTCGTGCACGGCCTCGCGGACCAGCGCGTGCCGGAACTCGTAGTCGCCGTCCGGGTCGGCCACCACGAGTTGGGCGGCGACGGCGGCACGCAGCGCGTCCTCCAACTCGGTGTCCGGCAGGCCGGCGACCTCGGCGAGCAGGTCGTGGGCGAACCGGGTGCCGCCGGCCGCGGCGATCCGCAGCACCCGCTGGGACGGCTCGGGCAGCCGGTCCACCCGCGCCAACAGCAGGTCGCGCAGGGTCTCCGGGAGCGCCGCGCAGCCGAGCGGATCGCCGGCCACGGCCAACTCCTCGATGAAGAAGGGGTTGCCCTGGGTGCGCCCGTGGACGTCGTCGACGGCACGGGTGGACGGCTCGACACCGAGCAGATCCGCGAGGACCGCGGCGGTGCCGTCGCGGTCCAGCCGCCCCAGCTCGACCCGGTGCACGCCACGGACCCGGTCCAGCTCGGCCAGGAACGGGCGCAACGGGTGCCCGCGCTGCAACTCGTCGGTGCGGTAGGTGCAGACCAGCAGCAGCCGGCCCGGTCGGGCCGCCCGGACCAGGAAGCCGATCAGGTCGCGGGTGGAGCGGTCGGCCCAGTGCAGGTCCTCGATCATCAGCACCAGCGGCCGGGCCTCGGCGAGCCGTTGGAACAGCTCGGCGACGAGGTCGAACAGGTAGCCGCGCGGGGCGTCACCGACCGGGGCGGCGCTCGGCGCGGCCAGCGGCGCCCGGCCCAGCTCCGGCAGCAGCCGGGCGAACTCCGCCTCGTACCCGGCGAACACCTCGGGACCGTCGACGCGCAGCACCGCGCGCAGGGCGGCGGCGAACGGGGCGAACGGCAGACCCGCCTCGCCCAGCTCCAGGCACTGGCCGACAAGCACCCGAGCCCCGCCGCCGGTGGTTCCGGCGGAGAACTCCTCCAACAGCCGGGTCTTGCCCACCCCCGCCTCGCCACCCACCAGCACGGTGGTCGGCTCCCCCGCCCCTGCGCGGGCCAGCGCCTCCCGCAACGTCGCCAGCTCGCGCTGGCGGCCGACGATGACGGAGCTGGCGGCGCGTACGGTCACGGAAGCGAGCATGCCACGGCGGCCGCCCGCGCCGGCCCCACCGATCGGCGGGACGGCCGGCGGTCGACCGTCCGGCCGATCGGGTGCCGTGGGCGTGGCCGCCGGGGCGGGCGCGGTCACCGGCGGTCGACCGTCCCGCCGATCGGGTGCCGTGGGCGTGGCCGCCGGGGCGGGCGCGGTCACCGGCGGTCGTCGCCGAGGCGGCGGGTCTGCTGGCGGCGGCCCAGCCAGGTGCGGCCGGCAGGTCGCGACACCGCGCGGGCGAGCCGGGCCGCGTCCACCTCGGCGCGCAGCTCGGCGGCATGCGTACGGTGTAGGGAGAGCAGGAATTCCGCGTCGTTGCCGAACATGTCGGTCTCCTTCGTCGTGGCGTCGTCCTCTGCCGATGACTCTCCGCGCGAAGGCCCCACCCGGGCATGGGCACAGCGCCTGATCTTCGCCCCCGGCACCCTCCTTACTCGCCCGCTCCGCGGCGGCGAGGCGACGTAAGGTACTCAGTCGGCCGGCACCCGGACGCGGATCAACGGGGCCGGCGGCGACCACTAGACTCTGCGGCATGGCAAAGCCCCAGGAGAAGGTCTCGTTCGGCCAACGGCTGAAGCAGATCGGGATGGTGTTCCAGTTCACCGCCAAGCAGGACCGGTGGTTCGCGCCGTTGGTCGCCGCCGCGGTGCTCATCCCGCTCGCCCTCACCGTGGTCGCGGTCATCCTCTGGAGCTGGATCTGGCTGCCGATCGGCATCCTGTTCGTCCTGCTCGCGGTGCTGATCGTGCTCAACCTGCGGTCCAACAAGGCGATGATGAACGCCGCCGAGGGGCAGCCCGGCGCAGCGGCGCAGATCATGGAGAACATGCGCGGCGACTGGCGGGTAACCCCGGCGGTCAGCTCGACCACCCAGATGGACATGATCCACCTGGTGATCGGCCGGCCGGGCGTGATCCTGCTGGCCGAGGGCAACCCGCAGCGGGTACGCGGCCTGCTCGGGCAGGAGAAGCGGCGGCTGTCGAAGGTGATCGGCTCCGCGCCCCTGCACGACTACGTGATCGGGCAGGAAGAGGGCGAACTGCCGATCCGCAAGCTCCGCACGACGCTGCTGCGTCTGCCCCGCGCGCTCTCCGGCAAGGACGTCAACTCGCTGGACAAGCGGCTCAAGGCCCTCACCGCCCGTCCGCAGATGCCCAAGGGCGCGATCCCGAAGAACATGCGGCCGCCGGGCGCCTCCCGCCAGTCGCGGGGCCGCTGACCCCCCAGGTGTACGCGTAAGAGCCGGACCCGAACGGGTCCGGCTCTTACCCGTCGGCGCCCCGGCACCCCGCACCGCACCGCACCGCACCACCCCGGCACCCCGGCACCCCGGCACCCCGGCACCCCGGCACCCCGGCACCCCGGCACCCCGGCACCCCGGCACCCCGGCACCCCGGCACCCGCACAACATCCCCGAAGTTGCTGCCTCAGACGCGCCGCAGGCAGCAACTTCCCCGAAGTTGCTGCGATCTTGCCCAGAGGCGGACGCATTGGCCGCCGGAGGCGAGGCTTCAGACCACGTCGCCCGTCAAGATCGTGCTCGATCGTGGATGTAGTGGCCTGCGAAACGCAGGGATACCACTACATCCCGGATCGAGCGCGATCTTGGGCGGGCGGAGGCGAGGCCGGGCCGAGGGCGGGAGGCGAGGACCAAGCGCCGGAGGCGAGGCCGGAGGCGAGGACCAAGCGCCGGAGGCGAGGGCGGGTGCGGCGGGTGCGGGGCTCAGCCTCGGGGTGCGTCGGCGATGACCGCGTTGGCGAATCGGTCGTGCAGCCCCCGACGGTGCTCGTCCATGATCAGCGCGGGGACGACGAGGGCCAGGAGCAGGCCGCGGATCAGGCCGCGGAGCACCCCGATCCGGCCACCGTCGTACCAGTTCACACAGCGGATCTTCGTGATGTACATGCCCGGCGTCTGGGCGAACAGGCCGAGGAAGAAGCCGTACTCGAGCACCAGCACCAGCACCGGCGCCCAACTGTCGCGCAACGGGTCGGCGAAGACGTTTGACACCAGCAGGCTGAGCACCCAGTCGATGACCAGCGCCCCGAACCGTTTACCGAGGCTGGGTGGGGTGAAACCGGGGTCGGTGGCCGGCGCGGCCGGGGCGTGCGGATTGGTCACAGCGGTCAAGGGTATCCGCGCGGGGATGAGGACTTGCCGGGTGTCGCCTGCACGGCGTGCTGATTCGGGCCAACGGCATCAAATGTCATTACACTGGCACAGTCGGACGGCGCTCGCGGCGGGCCGGGGGCGTGGACCGGAGTGCCACTGACGCTCCGCGCGGGACGTAACACGGCAGAAACAACGGAGACACGGCCGGGCAACCGCCCGGCCCTAGCGTCGCCAGAAGCCTAGCCACCCCGTGGACGTGCCAGGAGGATGTGTGTTCGCCAATCCCGAGGAACTGCTGCGATACCTCAAGAACGAGGACGTGAAGTTCGTCGACGTTCGTTTCTGTGACCTGCCCGGCGTGATGCAGCACTTCAACCTGCCGGTCGAGTCCGTCAACGACGATCTTTTCACCGACGGCCTCGCGTTCGACGGCTCGTCGATCCGCGGTTTCCAGGCGATCCACGAGTCGGACATGCTCCTGCTCCCGGACGTCGCCACCGCGTTCATCGACCCGTTCCGCGCGCAGAAGACGCTCGCGCTGAACTTCTTCATCCACGACCCGTTCACCCGCGAGGCCTACAGCCGCGACCCGCGCAACGTCGCGAAGAAGGCCGAGGCGTACCTGGCGGCCAGCGGCATCGCCGACACCGCCTACTTCGGCGCCGAGGCGGAGTTCTACATCTTCGACTCGATCCGCCACGAGACCTCGGCGCACCAGTCGTTCTACTACATCGACTCGATCGAGGGCGCCTGGAACACCGGCCGCGAAGAGTCGGGCGGCAACCTCGGTTACAAGACCGCGTACAAGGGCGGCTACTTCCCGGTGCCGCCGGTCGACCACTACGCCGATCTGCGTGACTCGATCGTGCGCCGGCTCGTCGACACCGGCTTCAACGTGGAGCGCTCGCACCACGAGGTGGGCACCGCCGGCCAGTCTGAGATCAACTACCGGTTCTCGACCCTGCTGCACGCCGGTGACCAGCTCCAGCTCTTCAAGTACATCGTGAAGAACGAGGCCTGGGCCAACGGCAAGACCGCGACGTTCATGCCCAAGCCGCTGTTCGGCGACAACGGCTCCGGCATGCACACCCACCAGAGCCTCTGGCTCAACGGTGAGCCGCTGTTCTACGACGAGACCGGCTACGCCGGCCTGTCCGACATGGCCCGCTGGTACATCGGCGGTCTGCTGCACCACGCGCCGTCGCTGCTGGCCTTCACCAACCCGACGGTCAACTCGTACCGTCGCCTGGTGCCGGGTTACGAGGCGCCGGTCAACCTGGTCTACTCGCAGCGCAACCGTTCCGCCTGCACCCGGATCCCGGTGACCGGCAGCAACGCCAAGGCCAAGCGCGTCGAGTTCCGCGTGCCGGACCCGTCGGCCAACGTCTACCTGGCCTTCTCGGCCATGATGATGGCCGGCCTGGACGGCATCAAGAGCAAGATCGAGCCGCCGACGCCGATCGACAAGGACCTCTACGACCTCCCGCCGGAGGAGTGGGGCGACGTCAAGCAGGTGCCGGGCTCGCTGCCGGCCGTGCTCGACTCGCTGGAGGCCGACCACGACTACCTGCTCGACGGCGGCGTCTTCACCCCCGACCTGATCTCCACCTGGGTCGACTGGAAGCGCGCCAACGAGGTCGACCCGGTGCGCCTGCGCCCGACCCCGCACGAGTTCGCCATGTACTACGACTGCTGAGCAGTAGCTGAACCGCCGGCCGGGCCGGCTCCGCGTGACGCGGAGCCGGCCCGGTTCCGTTTCCCCGCCCACCAGACGTATCGCCTACCGTTATATCTTTGCGTCCGTTATATTGTCGCCATGGACACTCCCCTGCGGGAACCGACGTTCCTCATCCTCACCGCGCTGGCCGGTGAGCCGCTGCACGGCTACGGGCTGATCCGCGAGGTCGCTGGCCTCTCTGACCAGCGGGTCAACCTCCGGCCGGGCACCCTCTACGGCGCACTCGACCGGCTGGTCGATGCCGGCCTGGTCGAGGTCGACCGGGAGGAGATCGTGGACGGCCGGCTACGCCGCTACTACCGCCTCTCCCCCGCGGGCGACGCGACGCTCACCGCCGAGACCGAGCGGCTGCGCCGCAACGTCGAGGCCGCCACCGCCCGGCTGCGCGCCCGCACCACCCGGCCACTCGCCCCGCGTACCGCCGAGGGGTTGGCATGACGGACCTGGAGCGGCGCTACCTGTGGCTGCTGCGCGCGTACCCCGCCGACTACCGGCGGGCCCGCGGCGCGGAGATCGTCGGGACGTACCTCGACCTGGCCGACCCGGAGCGGCGTTGGCCCTCGCCGGCGGACGCCGCGGACCTCGCGCGTGGCGGCGTCCGCCAGCGGCTGCGGGCCGTCGGGGCCGCCGGCCTGATCCCCGGGGTACGCCTCGCGGCGGTGCTGTCCCTGCTCACCGCGACCGCGCTCGCGGCGGTCTGGTCGGTGCTGGAGCTGCGGCCCCCGGCGCCCTACTGGGGTATCCCGGCACTCGGGCCGGTCGCCACCCTCGGTGCCGGGGTGTGGGTGGGGTGGCTCCTGCCGGCGCTCGCGCTGGCCGTGGGCTCGGCCCGGTGGGCGCGACGGGCCATCGGTCTCGCGCTGCTGCTCACCGTCGTGGCGGTGCCCGTCGCGGAGCTGGCCGGTCTGCCCCGACCGCCGCTGTTCATCCTGCTGCCCCAGGTCGCCCTCGGGCTGGTGGCGCTCGCCCTGCCGGACCGGCTGTCGATGCCGGTGCGGCTGGCGCAGCCGCTCACAGCCGTCGGCGCCGCTGTCGCGACGGAGCTGCTGTACCCGTGGGAGGACCACTACTACTACGGCTGGACCAGCATCCAGATCCCGCAGGGCGTGGGCCTGGCCCTGTTGGCGGTGACGCTGCTGCTGGCGATCGGGCTACTGGTAGGTGGTGACCGTCGAGGGCTGTGGGCCGCGCTGACCCTGCTCACCCCGATCTGCCTGCTCCGTCTGCACGACCTGGTCGCCGCCGGTCCCACGGCCCTGCACGGCGGACCCAATGTCGACCGGTTCGGCCTGGCCGTGGCGGCGACCGCCGTGACGCTGATCGGCCCGGCGGCGCTCGGTGGCGCGGTGGCGCTGGCCGGACGGGCCCGCCGACGCACCCCCGCCTCCTGACCGAAGGCGACCGCCGCCCGGCATTCGTTGATCATGAGGTTGGCGGTGTCTTCGATCTCGGAGCGCGCCGCCAACCTCATGATCGACCCCGGTCGAACGGTCTGGGCAGGCGAGGGCGGTGCGTCAGGCGCAGGACGAGGACGAGCAGGACAAGCACCAGCGCGGTCATCGCGACCGCTCCGGGAGCCTTGGCGAACCGGGCCAGGTTGGTGCCGTCGGGCAATGTGAGGAACGCCGCGACCGCCGCCGGCAGCACGAACCAGGTGGTCCGCGTGGCGGCGACCGCCAGCAGAGCGAGGGGCCAGGTGGCGTACCAGGGGTAGAAGACCGGGGAGAGGACCACCGTCGCGGCCAGCGCCAACCCGGTACCGAGCAGCACCACCCGGCACGCCTCGATCCGGTCGGGCGCGTCGTCGCGCCGGCCCAGCGCCCCCCAGGCTCGCCACCAGAGCAGCGCCAGCAGCACGGCGAGCAGCAGCAGCGCCACCGCCCGGACCACCGGCACCGCCTGCGGATCCCGCCCGACCAGCGCGCCGGCGTAGTCCACCACCAGGCCGACGGCGGTGGGCGGCGAGGTCCACTGCTCCGAGTCACCGCTGTGGGTCAACCCACCCACCCACCCGAACCCGAGCCCGGACACCGCGGAGCTGACCAGCAACCCGGCGAGCACCCCGGCCGCCAGCCAGCCGCCGTCGCGCGCCAACGACCGTACGGTGTGGCGGCCGCGGACCGCGGCCAGCGCGGCGAACGGCAGCACCACCACGGCGCTGGCCTTGACCGTCACCGCCAACCCGAGCAGCACCCCGGCCACCAGCAACGACGCCGGCCGACCCGGCCGGCGGACCGCGAGCAGGAGTCCGGACAGCAGCAGGCCCAGCATCACCGCGTCGTTGTGCGCCCCGGCCACCAGGTGCACCCCGACCAGCGGGCCGGCCAGCGCCAGCCAGGCCGCCCGCCGGACCGGCACACCGGCCGCACGCGCCAACCCCGGCAGGCAGAGCGCGCCCAGCAGCAGCCCCGCCACGGCGATGACCCGCAGCGCCACGATCGTGCCGGTGAGCCCGCCGCCGACGCCCACCGCGAGCGCCGCGAGCAGCACGAACACCGGCCCGTACGGTGCCGGGGTGTCCCGCCAGATCGGCGCCACCGCGTCCAGCCACGGGCAGCCCGCCGCCGCCACCGGGACCGCGTAGGGGTCGACGCCCTGGGCGTACGTCCAGCCCTGGCAGGCGTACGAGTAGACGTCCCGGCTGCCCAGCGGCGGTGCGACGAGCAGCGGCAGCGCCCACAGCCCGGCGGTGACGTACGCCCATCGGGTCGACGGCGCTCCCCCGCGGAGCGACCACCACGCCCCGACCAGCGACACGGTGCCGACCAGCCAGCAGGTGAGCGTCGCCGGGCCGCCCGGGGCTCGCCAGATCGACTCCGGTGTCGCGCCGAGCGGGGCGTCGGGCAGCGCCCCACCGAGGTACGCGGCGACGGCGAGCAGGACCGCGCCGACCAGTCCCACGTACCGGGCCAGGCGCGCCGCCCCCAGACCAGAAGGCGGCGGACCGGAAGGCGGCGGACCCGAACGCGGCGGACCCGAACGCGGCGGACCGGAAGGCGGCGGACCGGGAGCGGTCACCGGCGCACCTTCCGTCAGTCGGCGGCGACCGGGTGACGGGCCGCCCGAGCCGACCGTACCAACCAGACGACCAGGGCGATCACCAACAGCGTCATCAGCGGCGCCCCGACCGTCTTGGTGAACCGGGGCAGGCCGGTGCCGTCGGGCAGCACCAGGAACGACGCGACGAGCGCGACGACGGTGAACCATCCGGTCCGGCGGGCGGTGGCCGCGAGCACCGCCAGCGGCCAGATCCAGTACCAGGGGTGGAACAGCGGCGCGAGGGCGACAGTGGCGGCCAACGCCAGCGCGGCGTACCACAGCGGCTCCCGGGTGCGGGCCCGCCACCAGAGCCAGACCAGCAGCAGCGCCAGCACCGCCACGCCGATCCCCCGGGTGACCGGCAGCGCGTCGATGTGCCCGCCGAACGGCACCGCCAGGTAGCCGACGGTCTGGCCGATTGCGGTGGACGGCGACGTCCAGGCGATCACGTCACTGCCGCTGGCCAGCCCGGCGACCCAACCGAAGTCCAGCCCGGCCGCGAGGGTCACCCCGGCCACGACGGCGACCGCACCGCCGACCACCCACCCGCCGTGCCGGAGCAGAGCCCGGATCGAGTACCCGCCGACGATCGCGGCCAGCGCCGCGAACGGCACCACGACCAGCGCGGTCACCTTGATCGCGGCGGCCAGGCCGAGCAGCGCGCCGCCGGCGAGCAGCGGGCCGGGGCGGCCCGGCCGGGAGACGATCACCGCCAGCCCGGCGACCAGCAGACCGACCATCAGGGCGTCGTTGTGCGCGCCGGCGACCAGGTGTACGGCGACCAGCGGGCAGCCCAGCGCCAGCCAGATCGCCCGGCTGGCGGGTACGCCGACGCGTCGCGCCAGCACCGGCAGGCTGAGCGCGATCAACGCCACCCCGGCCACCGCGATCAGCCGGAACACCACGATCGCGCCGGTCAGCGAGCCGGTGGCCTTCACCACCGCGCCGGCGAGCACCACGAACAGCGGCCCGTACGGCGCGGGCGTGTCCCGCCAGATGTACGAGATGGTGTCCAGCCAGGGGCAGGGCAGCGCGGAGACGCCCTGCTCGTACGGGTTGATGCCCGCGGTGTAGCTGGCGCCCTGGCACGCGTACGCGTACACGTCGCGGCTGGCCAGCGGCGGTGCGATCAGCAGCGGCAGCAGCCAGAGCCCGACGGTCGTCAGCGCCCAGCGGGTCGACGGCACGGAGTCCCGCAGCGCCCACCAGGCGTAGGCCAGCAGCGCGGTGCCGACCAGCCAGGCGACGAGGACCAGCGGACCGTTCGGGCTCTGCCAGACGCTGACCGGGGTGGTACGCAGGGGCGAGCCGGGCAGGGCGCCGCCGAGGAACGCGGCGACGGCCAGCAACGCCGATCCCGCCAGTCCGGTCCAACGCGCGAGGTGGTGAGGCACGCCGGACATGCTGCCAGTACGGTGGTCGCGGTACGGAGGTGGGCATGCGGCACAGTCGGGTGGTGGCGATGACCACCGGTTCCGCAGTCGTGCTCGCCGCTATCTGGCTGGCCCTGCCGCTGATGGGGTCGGACCTCGCCGCGCAGGTGGCTCGGGCGGACTTCTTCGCAGCCCACGGTCTCACCCCGGTCGACCTGCGCTGGTACGCCGGGGTGCAGCAGTTCGGCTACAGCCTGCTCTCCCAGCCGGTGATGGCGCTGCTCGGCGTACGGGTGACCGGCGCGCTCGCGCTCGTGGCGTCGGCTGCCGCGCTGGCCGCGCTGCTGGTCCGCGCCGAGGTGCCCCGACCGCTGCTGGGCAGCCTGGTCGGGGTGGTCACGCTGGCCGGCAACCTGGTCTCCGGTCGGGTCACGTACGCCCTGGGCGTGGCGTTCGGGCTGGCCGCGCTGCTCGCGCTCACTCGCGTACCCGGACGAGGGCGAGGGCGGCTCGTGCTCGCGGCGGTGGCCGCGCTGCTGGCCTCGGCGACCAGTCCGGTGGCCGGCCTGTTCGTCGGCCTGGCGGGCGTGGCGCTGCTGTTGACCCGCCGGTACGCCGATGGTCTGGCGCTCGGTGTCGCGGCGGCGCTGCCGTTGGCCGCGACGGCGGTGCTCTTCGGCGACGGCGGCTGGATGAACATCAGCCGCACCGACGCGGTGCGCGCGGTGGTGACCAGCCTGGTGGTGGCGGTGCTGGTGGCGTACCGGCCGGTGCGGTTCGGTGCGCTGCTCTCCGCCGCCGGGGTGCTCGCCGCCGCGGTCGTGCACACGCCTGTGGGGTTGAACGCGACCCGACTGGTGACGATGTTCGCGCTGCCGGTGCTGGCCGCCGCCGCCCACCCGCCCGCCTGGCTCTCCGACCGCCTGGCCCGCCGGTCGGCCGCGCGCGCCACCCCGACCAGCGCCACCCCAACCAGCGCCACCCCGACCAGCGCCACCCCGACCAGCGCCACCCCGGCGAGCGCCACCCCGACCAGCGCCACCCCGGCGAGCGCCACCCCGACCAGCGCCGCCCCGACCAGCGCCGCCGCAGCGCGCGCCGCGGCGGCGGGGCGGTCGCGGTGGGCTCGGCTGCGCGGCGGTGTGGGCCTGACCGCGCTGCTGGTGGCGGTCTGCGCCTGGCAGCCGCCGGCGGTCCCCGCCGACCTGCGTGGCATCGGCGACCCGACGAGCGCGCCGGGCTACCACGCGCCGCTGCGCGCGTTCCTGGCCGGGCAACGGCTCACCGGCCGGGTCGAGGTGCCGCCCACCCGCAACTACTGGGAGGCGGCCCGCCTCGGTGAGGTGCCGCTGGCCCGGGGTTGGCTGCGGCAGGCCGACATCGACCGCAACCCGCTGTTCTTCACCACCGTGCCCGGCGCGGCCGGCACCGGCGCACCGCTGACCCCGAGCACCTACCGGGCCTGGCTGGCGGAGAACGCCGTGCAGTACGTGGCGCTGCCGGACGCCCCGCTGTCCTGGGTGGGGCGGGCCGAGGCGGAGCTGGTCGAGGGCGGGCTGCCCTACCTGACGCCCGTCTGGTCCGGGCCGCACTGGCGGGTCTGGGCTGTGGCCGACCCGACGCCGCTGGTCGCCGCACCCGCCGAGCTGATCCGCGTTGACGGCGCGGCGGTGACCTTCCGGGCGCCGACCGCCGGCCCGGTGGCCGTCCGGGTCCGGCACAGCCGGTGGCTTGTCGCGTCCGGCGACGCCACGGTCACCGCCGACGGCGACTGGACCACCGTCACGGTCCCCCGCCCCGGCGAGTACACGCTCGGCAGCTGACCCCGCTACGCCTCCAGCACCCGTTGCGCGGCGGCACGCGAGCGGCGGCCGGTACGCAGGTACTCGTCGAGGAACTCCCCCGGGTCGTCGCGCCCCAGCAGCCGGGCCACCCCGGCCAGCTCCACCCCGTGCCGGGGTAACTGATCGCCGGCCCGACCCCGGACCAGCATCAACGCGTTGCGGACCTGCGCGGCCAGGGACCACCCGGAGGCCATCTCGGCGGCGTCCGCCGGGTCGATCAGGCCGGCCCGTTCGGCCGCCGCGAGGGCATCGAGGGTACGCGTGCCGCGCAGCGCCGGGACCCTGCCCGCGTGCCGGAGCTGGACGAGTTGCACCGCCCACTCCACGTCGGCGAGCCCGCCCCGCCCCAGCTTGGTGTGGGTGGCCGGATCCGCGCCGCGCGGCAGCCGCTCGGTCTCCACCCGCGCCTTGATCCGGCGGATCTCGACGACCTGCTCACGGGTCAGCCCGTCGGCCGGGTACCGCACCGGGTCGATCATCGTCTCGAACTCGGCACCCAGGTCGGCGTCGCCGCAGACGAACCGGGCGCGCAGCAGCGCCTGCGCCTCCCACACCCGCGACCAGCGGGCGTAGTACTGCGCGTACGCGGCGAGACTGCGCACCAGCGGGCCCTGCCGGCCCTCCGGACGCAGGTCGGCGTCCACACCGAGCGGCGGGTCGGGGGCGGGTACGCCGAGCAGCCGGCGCAGTTCCTCGGCGATCGCGTGCGCCGCCGCGCTGGCGTCGCTCTCGTTGGACCCGGCGGACGGGTCGTAGACGAACAGCACGTCGGCGTCGGAGAGGTAGTTCGACTCGTACCCGCCGAGCCGGCCCATGCCGATCACCGCGAACCGCAACCCCGCCGCGGCCGGCTGACCGGCCCGGGCGGCGCGCAGCGCGGCGGCCAACGTGGCGTCGGTGACGTCGGCGAGCGCCGTGCCGACCTCGGTGATGTCGACGAGCCCGACGGCGGGCCGGTGCACGCCGTCCGGCCGGCTCGGGGTGGGTGCGAGTGCGCCGGCCCGGCAGAGCACGTCCGCGCAGGCCACCCGGACCAGTTCCCGACGTCGCAGCGCGCGCACCGCGCGGGTGGCCTCGACCGGGTCGGTGTGCCGGGCCGCCGCCGCGAGGAACCCCTCCCGGAGCACCTCGGGTGGGCGCGGGGCCAGCTCGTTCTCCTCGGCCAGCAGCCGCAGCGCCTCCGGGTCCCGGGCGAGCAGATCGGCGACGTACCGGGACAGGGCGAGGACCCGGGCCAACCGTCGGGCCACCGGGCCGCCGTCGCGCAGCAGCCGCAGATACCAGGGGGTGCTGCCCAGTTTGTCGGAGACCTTGCGGTAGTTGAGCAGCCCCCGGTCCGGCTCCGGCGCGTCGGCGAACTCGCTGAGCAGCACCGGTAGCAGTGTCCGTTGGATGGCCGCCGTGCGACTCACCCCGCCGGTGAGCGCCTGCAGGTGGCGCAGCGCCCCGGCCGGGTCGGCGAAACCGAGGATCTCCAGCCGGTGGCGGGCGGCCTCCGGGGTGAGTCGCAACCCGTCGGCCGGCACCCGGGCCACCGACTCCAGCAGCGGCCGGTAGAGCAGTTTGGCGTGCAGTCGGCGTACCTCGGTGGCGTGGGTGACCCACTCGGCCCGGAAGCTCTCCACGGCGCTGCGCCCCGTCGTGGCCGTGAAACCCAGCGCGGCGGCGAGCCACCGCAACGCGCCGGGCTCGCTCGGCACGGTGTGGGTACGCCGCAGGGCCTGGAGTTGAAGCCGGTGCTCGACGCTGCGCAGGAAGCGGTAGCCGCGCAGCAGCGCCTCGCCGTCGGCCCGGCCGACGTAGCCGCCGGCGACGAGCGCGCGCAACGCCGGGATGGTCCCGGGTTCGCGCAGCGTCTCGTCGACGCGGCCGTGCACGAGTTGCAGCAACTGGACGGCGAACTCGATGTCGCGCAGCCCGCCCGGACCACGCTTGATCTCGCGTTCCAGCTCCTTCGGCGGGATGTGGTCGATGATCCGGCGTCGCATGGCGCGGACGTCCTCGACCGCCTCGGGCCGTTCGGCCGCCCGCCACACCAGCGGCGCGAGCTGGTCGATCCACTCCTGGGCCACCGGCACGTCACCGGCGGCCGGGCGGGCCTTGAGCAACGCCTGGAACTCCCAGGTGCGCGCCCACCGGCGGTAGTAGGCCAGGTGGCTGGCCAGGGTCCGCACCAGCGGACCCCGGTTGCCCTCCGGTCGCAGCGCCGCGTCCACCGGCCAGGCCACGAGCCCGCAGATGTGGATCAGCCGGGTCGCCACCAGGGTCGCCGCCGGCAGGTCGGCGTCCTCGGCCGCCACGAAGATGACGTCCACATCGGAGACGTAGTTCAGTTCGCCGCCGCCGCACTTGCCCATCGCCACGACCGCGAGCCGGGGCCGCTCGGTGCCCTCGGCCAGCTCGGCGACGGCGATCTCGTACGCCGCGGCGAGCGTCGCGTCGGCCAACGCCGACAGCGCGGCCATGGTCTGCTCCAGGCCACGCCCGCCGGTCAGGTCGGCCGCCGCGATCCGCAGCAGTGCCAACCGGTACGCGGTCCGCAGCACCGCCACCGGGTTGCCGCCGCCGGTCACCTCCAGCCGGCCCTCGGCGATCGGCGCGAGCCCGTCCGGGGCGGTCCGCAGCGCCAGGCAGTGTGCGGGGTTGGCCACCAGGTGATCGCCGAGCGCCGCCGACGCGCCGAGCACCGCGATCAGCCGCCGCCGTAGCCCCGGGTCGGTGTGCAGCTCCGCGAGCAGCGGAGACTCGGCGCTGCCGCCGCTCGTGGCGGCCCCGGCTCCGGCTCCGCTCGTGCGGCGTTCGGCCACGGCTCCGGCTCCGGCCCGGCTCGTGCCGCGTTCGGCCCGGGCCCCGCTCGTGCGGCGTTCGGCCTCCACGATGCGGTGCAGCTGCCGCAGCGCCAGGTCCGGGTCGGCGGCCCGGGACAGCGCGGCGAGCAGCTCCGCGGCCGACTCGTCGGCGGGCTCCTGCTCGGCCGGCCGCCACAGCCGCAACCCGTCCGGGCCGAGCAGGTCCGCGGCGCGCGCGCCGCCGTCGCCGTCGGCGGTGCCGAAGCCGTATCGGGCGAGTCGGCCCGGTGCCCTGGTCGGCCGGCTCATCAGTGCCCGAGCAGCGGCAGGCCGCGCCGGATCGTGCTGTCGTCCAACTCGCCGAGGGCCAGCGCGGCGAACCGGGCGGCGAACGGCTGCCAGACCTCCTCGACGTCGGGCAGCACCGAGGCGCAGGCCGCGACCACCAGCTCCGGGTCGTAGCCCAGCTCGGCGAGCTGGGTCGAATCGGTGGCCCAGTCGGCGATCATCGCGGCGTCGCACTCGATGTGGAACTGCAACCCCCAGGCCCGGTCGCCGAGCCGGAACGCCTGGTGCGGGTAGCGGGTGGACGCGGCCAGCAGGGTGGCGCCCCGGGGCAGCTCGGTGATCTCGTCGGCGTGCCACTGGAGCACGTCCGGGATCAACGGCACGTACCGGAACAACGGGTCGTTCTCGGCGGCGTCGCGCCGGCCGACCACGCCGGGGCCGATCTCCGGTCCGGACGGGCTCCGCTCGACCAGCCCGGCGTGCGCGGTGGCGAGCAGCTGTGCGCCCAGGCAGACCGCCAGGGTGGGCACCCGGTAGCGGACCGCCTTGCGCAGCAGGCCCTCCACGGTGGGGAACCATGGTGCGCCGGGCGAGCCGTCCGGCAGCGGGTACGCCTGTTGGTCGCCGCCGAGCACCACAAGCGCCGCGTACCCCTCCAGGTCGGCGGGGAGTTCGTCGCCGGCGTGCGGGCGCACCACCCGCAGCTCCAGCCCAGCCTCGGTCAGCCACTCACCCAGCCGGCGCGCGTCGTCCGTCGGGTCGTTCTCGATCACCAGCGCGGTTGCCACCTGTCGAGGCTAGCCGGTGCACCGCGTGCCGCCACGCCCCGCCACCGGGATGTGCGCGCCGTCCGTCGATCCCGGATCCGGCGGGGTCGCTGACGCCTGTTTCATAAGGGCGGTCGAGCCCAGGCTGAGTCCGGGCGGCGATCCGGCAAGGCGCGGTTTCGTCCGGATACAACACCGGTATCCGGACGAAACCACAACGCCGCCGGTCGTCGTCCGAGCCCGCCGCAGGCCGGCCAGTTCTGATGAAACAGGCGTTAGGCTCTGCGATGTGATCAACGAGGACACCGCCACCGTCCGCCCGCCCGTGCTGCGACCAGGTGACACGGTGATGTTGGTGTCACCATCCGGGCCGACCTCGCCGGAGCGGGTGGCCCGGGGGATGGAGCTGCTGATCAGCTGGGGGTTGCGGCCGGTGCCGGCACCGAACGCGTACGCCCGCCACGGCTACCTCGCCGGCACCGACGACCTGCGCGCCGCCGACCTGAACGCGGCGTTCGCCGACCCGCAGGTACGGGGGGTGATCTGCACGCGGGGCGGGTACGGCGCCCAGCGGATCGTGGACGCCATCGACATGGCCGCCGTGCGCCGTGACCCGAAGGTGGTGGCCGGGTTCTCGGACATCACCGCGTTGCAGTTCGCGCTGTGGCGAGGTGCCCGGCTGGCCGGGGTGCACGGCCCGGGGGCGGCCTGGCAGGACGAGCGGACCCCACTGTCCTCCGCCGAATCCCTGCACGCGGCGCTGATGACGACCGAGCCGGTGTCGATCACCGCGCTGCCCACCGAGGAGACCTTCGACGTACGCGTCCCGGGTCACGCCACCGGCACTCTGCTCGGCGGCAACCTGTGCCTGATCGCCGCGTCGATCGGCACCCCGGACCTGCCCGACCTGACCGGCGCGGTGCTGTTGATCGAGGACGTGCAGGAACCCCCGTACAAGGTCGACCGGATGCTCACCCACCTGCGGCGGGCGGGCGCGCTGAACGGGTTGGCCGGCGTGGCGGTCGGGCAGTTCACCGACTGTGGCGACGGTTGGGACACCACGATCGTCGACGTCCTCACCGAAAGCCTTGGCGACCTGGGCGTGCCGGTGCTCGGCGGCCTGCCGATCGGCCACGGCCCCAACCAACTGACAGTCCCGTTCGGCACCGAAGCAACCCTCAACGTCGACACCAACACCCTGACGGTGGCCCCCGCAGTGCAGTAACCCCCTCCCCCTCCCCCTCCCCCGGCCGTCTCCCCCCGGCCGTCTCCCCCCGGTGATCATGAGGTTGTCGTCACTCGCCACGGCGTGTCGCGGCTATAACCTCATGATCACCGCCGGGTCAGGCGGGGGCGGTCAGGCGGGGGTGGGGGTTCGGGTCAGGTGGGCTAGCGCGCCGGTTTCCAGGGCTGCCCAAATGCCGTTCGGGGTGACTGTGATGCCGTGTGGTTCGGACCCGGGCGTGGGCAGGTCGTAGCCGTCGATTCCTCCGGCGGGGTCGAGATGACCGATCCGGTTGGCGCCCCACTCGGTGAACCAGACGCCGCCGGCCGGATCGGCCACGATCGCGTGCGGACGGGCTGCCCGGTCCGGCAGCGGCAACTCGCTGATCCGGCCGTCCGGGGCGATCCGGCCGAGCTGACCGGCGGCGATCTCCACGAACCAGATCGAACCGTCGCCACCGAGCGTGATGCCGACCGGGCCGGCGTCCGGGGTGGGCAACGGATGCAGCGTCACCCCGCCATCGAGGTCGATCCGGCCGATCGCGTTCGCCTGATGCAGAGTGAACCAGAGGGCGTCGTCCGCGCCGGCCGTGATCATCGAGGCGAACCCGCCGGTCACCGGCAGCGGGAACATGGTGACCGTGCCATCGGTGTCCAGCCGGCCGATCGTGTCGGAGGTCATCCCGGTGTACCAGAGCGCGCCATCGGGGCCGGCGGCGATACCACCCGGCCCGGTGCCGGCCGGCAGGGCGATCGTGCGCTGCGCGCCATCGAGGCTGATCCGGCCGATCTTGTCGTCTCCCGAGCGGGTGAACCAGAGGGCGTCGTCCGGCCCAGCCGCGATGATCAACGGACGGCCGCCCGGCGGATCCAGCGGGTAGATTCGTACCGCCCCGTCGGCCCCCAGGCGGGCGATCCCGCCGCCGTGGACCAGCGTCAGCCACAGCGCGCCGTCGGGGCCGGCCGTGATGCCGTACGGGCCAGCGCCCGGCTCGACGAGCGGTATCTCCCGAATCTCCACGCTCATCACCAGCTGCGTCCTTCCGTCGGTGGGTTGCCAACCCTGGCGGCTCCACCAACGAGGACGCAACCGAATTGACCGCCCGCCCGCCCGGATTGTCAGGTCGCTGACAGGTTCGCCACGGGTCGCACCCAGGCTGGCTGGTCACTGTCGGTGATGACACGAGCGTCACCGACCTCCTGGAGGACAGCATGTCCCGCACCATCCGTCGGAAGCATCTCCTGGCCGGCCTCGCCACCGCTGGCGTCCTCGGCGTGGGGATCGCGGCCCCGACCATCGCCTTCGCCGCGGACACCCCGACGCCGGCACCGAGCGCCAGCACCGCCCCGGCTCCCGGCGCGAAGGCCGACGCCGCTCCCGGCGCGAAGGCCGACCGGCAGAACGAGTTCGCCGAGGCACTCGCGAAGGAGTTGGGCGTGCCCACCGACAAGGTGACCGCCGCGCTGGAGAAGGTCCGCGAGCAGCGCCGGCAGGCCGATCGGCCGCAGCGCCCGTCGGCCGAGGAGCGGCAGGCCGCGCTCAAGCAACGGCTGGACCAGGCGGTCAAGGACGGCAAGCTCACCCAGGAGCAGGCCGACGCCATCACCAAGGCCGTCGAGGCCGGCGTCTTCCCCGGCCCGGGTGGCCACGGCGGCCCCGGCTGGCGCGGCGGTCCAGGCGGTCAGGGTGGTCAGGGTGGTCACGGCCCGGGTGGTGACGGCGACCCCGGCGCCCCCGCGGCTACGCCCGGCGCGTAGCGCTTCGGGGCAGGCCCAGGCCACACCGGGCCTGCCCCCAGGCCTGATCCACTCGACGTCCGTGATCCCGCGGTGTCCACGACAGCCCGACACCCCCGAATCACGAAAACCGAGTCGATCACCGCCCCCGGGACGCCAGCACGCGGCATCCGGCCCGCACGCGCATCCGGCCCGCAGCGCTGTCAGGCCGGCGCGGGCGTCAGGCCGGCGGGGGGCGTCAGGCCGGCGCCGGCGTCAGGCCGGCGCCGGCGTCAGGCCGGCGGGGGCGTGAACACTCCCAGGTGGTTGCCGGCCGGGTCGAGCAGGTGGGCCAACGTGAGCCCGCTCGGGGCCGTCCGCACCGGCACCAGCACCCGGCCGCCGGCCGCCTCGGCCCGTCGGCAGGTCTCCGCCACATCGGCGACCTCGGCGTAGAACACCGCGTAGTTCGGCGACGTTCCGTCGGTCGCCCGGATGGCCCCGCCGATTCCGGTGTCCCCGCCGGCCCCGGTCACCCGGTAGGACCCGCCGTCGGTCGAGCCCTGCTCCTCGAAGGTCCAGCCGAACAGCTCTCCGTAGAAACGTTCCGCATCCTCCGGCCGGTCGGTGCCGATCTCGAACCAGGTGATGGGCGTCGTTGACATCTGCTGCCTCCAGGTTGTGCGTGCCGGCCGTTCGGCCGCCGTCCGGAGCAGTCTCGGGGTCGTCCGCGACACCGTCCTGTCGGTGTTTCCGGATCACCCGACGGGGGTTCCTTCCGACCGGACCGTCGGCGCCGCCCGCCGATGCGCCTCAGACCAGGCTCAACGCGCGAACCCGTTCGTGCGGGATGTCCAGATCCGTCGGGCGGAACTCCCGGACCACCACGTCGGGCAGCGCCTGGACATTCCGGATCCGGTCGGTACGGAAGCAGCGCAACTCGTCGCGCAGCCGGCACCAGGCGAGCAGATACCAGTGTCGGGGGTTGCCGAGGTAGCCCAGCGGCTCGACGTCGCGCACCGAGTCCGCGCCGGCGCGGTCGGCGTACCGGATGCGCAGCACCCGCCGCGCGGTGACCGCGTCGGCGACGATGGCCGGGACGGGCGTGGCCGGTCCGTCGCCGACGAGGTGCACCCGGCCGGCGAGGCGGTGCGCTTCGGCGGCGTCGGCGGCCGGCAGCACCGCCACCAGTTTGCGCACCGCGGTGGCACCCGGCCCGGCGAACGGTGTGCCGTCGAGCCGGTGCAACGCGACGGCCATCGCCACTGCCTCCGCCGCCGTCAGGTTGACCGGCGGCAGGGTGCGACTGCGGTCCAGGACGTAGCCGCCGGTGCGCCCCGGCTCGGCCCAGATCGGCACGCCGGCCTCCTGGAGAGCGCCGATGTCCCGCTCGATGGTCCGGCTGCTGACCTCGAAGCGGACCGCCAGCCAGCGCGCGCTGCGCGGCCGGGGCGACACCGCCCGCAGCTCCTCGACCAGGGCGTAGAGCCGGTCCGTACGGTTCATGCCCCGCACGCTACGACCGGGGTACGACGCCCGGACCCGCACGCGACCGGACCGGGTACGACGCCCGGACCCGCACGCGACCGGACCAGCGACCGGACCGGGACGCGACCGCCGTCAGGCGATGCAGGCGCAGACGATCAGCGCGGCGCCGAAGTGGGTGGCGGCGCTGACCCGGGCCGCCGGGTGCGGCTCCGGCGAGCAGATGACCTCGCCGAGCTTGCCCGGGGTGAGCAGGTCCAGCACCACGAAGGCCAGCGCCATGATCGCCAACCCGAGCAGCCCGAACACCACAGTGGAGGCGAGCCCCCTGCCGAAGTCGCTGTAGCTGGTCAGGATCGCGGTGAAGACGATCCCGGCGATGCCGAGCTGGTTGGCGGCCAGCAGCAGCCCTGCATTGGCGTTGCGCTCGACCCAGATCAGGTCCCGCAACCGCCCGGGGGTGAGCAGGTCGACCAGGCCGAAACCGGCCGCCATCAGCCCCACACCGACGATCCCGAACACGACGCTCTGCCAGGCACCGCTGAGCAGATCCTCCAGCACCGACTTGCCTCCCGACTCTCCGCCCGGTTGGGTACCGACGCGGTGATCGAGACGATAGCGGCAGTACGCAACCGCGTCAGCCCCCGGCGATCAGAGCGCCAGGTAGCGCTGCCGCTCGTACGGGGTGACCTCGCGGCGGTACTGCTCCCACTCGGCCCGCTTGTTGCGCAGGAAGAAGTCGAAGACGTGCTCGCCGAGCACCTCGGCGACCAGCTCGGACCCGGCCATCACGTCGATCGCCTCGGCGAGGTTCTCCGGCAGCGCCTCGTATCCCATGGCACGCCGCTCGGCGCTGGTCAGCGACCAGACGTCGTCCTCGGCGCCCGGCGGCAGCTCGTACCCCTCCTCGATGCCCTTCAGGCCGGCGCCGAGCAGCACCGCGAAGGCCAGGTAGGGGTTGGCGGCCGAGTCCAACGAGCGGACCTCGACCCGGGCCGAGTTGGGCTTGCCGTACGCGGGAACCCGGACCAGCGCGGACCGGTTGAGGTGACCCCAGCAGACGTACGCCGGGCTCTCGGTGATCCGGTCCGGCAGGGCCTGCGGGAAGAGCCGCTTGTACGAGTTGACCCACTGGTTGGTGACCGCCGTGTATTCCCGGGCGTGCACCAGGAGGCCGGCGATGAACGACTTCGCCACCTTGGACAGCTTCATCGGGTCGCCGCTGTCGTGGAACGCGTTGCGCTCTCCCTCGAACAGCGACAGGTGGGTGTGCATCCCACTGCCCGGCTGGTCGGTGAACGGCTTCGGCATGAAGCTGGCCTGCACACCCGTGGAGAGCGCCACCTCCTTGACCACGTGCCGGAAGGTCATGATGTTGTCGGCGGTGGTGAGCGCGTCGGCGTAGCGCAGGTCGATCTCCTGCTGGCCGGGGGCGACCTCGTGGTGGCTGAACTCCACCGAGATGCCGATCCGTTCCAGCGCCAGCACGCCCTGGCGGCGGAAGTCGCGCGCCACGGCGTGGGTGGTGTGCTCGAAGTAGCCGCCGGTGTCCACCGGGGTCGGCACCGAGCCGTCCTGGGGGCCGTTCTCCAGCAGGAAGAACTCGATCTCGGGGTGGGTGTAGAAGGTGAAGCCCTTCTCGGCGGCCTTGGACAGCGCGCGGCGCAGCACGTGCCGGGGGTCGGCCCAGGACGGACCGCCGTCGGGCAGCAGGATGTCGCAGAACATCCGGGCGCTCTCGCCGCTGACCCCGCCCTCGAACGGGAACACCTGGAAGGTCGTCGGGTCGGGCATGGCCACCATGTCCGATTCGAAGACCCGGGCGAAACCCTCGATGGCCGAGCCGTCGAAGCCGATGCCCTCTTCGAAGGCCGCCTCCAACTCGGCCGGCGCCACCGAAACGCTCTTGAGCGTGCCCAGCACGTCCGTGAACCACAGCCGGACGAACCGGATGTCCCGCTCTTCCAGCGTACGGAGGACGAACTCCTGCTGACGGTCCACTTCCCCAACCCCTCGCGACGCTCTTTTTGTCCGCCTTGGTCGGGCTGCACCCGACCTGATCGCCCAGTCTCCCCGGGCCTGGTTACGCAGACGTTACGCGAACTGCCGCCCGCCGTCCCCTCGCCTCCCGCTCGGCGGGCGTGTGCTCCACCGCCGACGGGCCGACCCGCCGCAGCTCGGCGGGTCTGCGCCCGGCAGCGTGGCGGCCATCTCGCCGGAGGGTGGGGATTGTCGCGACAAGCCTGGGGCAAGATGAGGACATGCCCACCCTGCGTCTCGCCCTGTCCCAGGTCAATCCGAGCGTCGGCGACCTCGCCGGAAACGCCGACCTGGTCCGCAGCTGGACACGCCAGGCCGCCGATGCCGGTGCCCAGTTGGTGCTCTTCCCGGAGATGATGTTGACCGGCTACCCGGTCGAGGACCTGGTCTTCCGGCGCTCCTTCGTCGCCGCGTCCCAGGCCGCCGTCGAACGGCTCGCCGCCGACCTCGCCGCCGACGGCCTCGGGGAACTGCCGGTCGTGGTCGGCTACCTGGACGCCGACGGGCCGCCGCAGGTCAGCGGGGACGCCGAGCCGGGCCGGGGCGCCCGCAACGCCGCCGCGCTGCTGCACCGAGGCACCGTCGCCGCCCGCTACTTCAAGCACCACCTGCCCAACTACGGGGTGTTCGACGAGGACCGCTACTTCGTCTCCGGCGACACCCTGACCGTGGTGCGCATCGGCGGCGTGGACGTCGCGCTGACCATCTGTGAGGACCTGTGGCAGTCCGGCGGGCCGTTCGCCGCCGCCCGGCAGGCCGGCGTCGGCCTGGTGGTCAACATCAACGGCTCGCCGTACGAGCTGAACAAGGACGACATCCGGCTGCCGCTGGTCCGCCGCCGGGCTGCCGAGGCGGGCGCCGCCATCGCGTACGTCAACATGATCGGCGGGCAGGACGAGCTGGTCTTCGAGGGCGACTCGATGATCGTGACCGCCGACGGTGAGCTGCTCACCCGCGCCCCGCAGTTCGTCGAGCACCTGCTCGTGCACGACGTCGAGCTGCCGGCCGCCGCCTCCTCGCCGACCACGGAGACCATCGCCGACGGGATGCGGGTCGCGCACCGCACGCTGGACGGCATTCCGCCCACGCCGTCCGGCCCGGCCGCCACCGGCGGGCTGATCGAGCCGGTGGCCGACGAGGCCGAGGTGTGGCAGGCGCTCGTGCTCGGCCTGCGTGACTACGTGAACAAGAACCGGTTCCCGTCGGTGGTCCTCGGGCTCTCCGGCGGCATCGACTCGGCGGTGGTGGCCGCGCTGGCCGTCGACGCGCTCGGGCCGGACCGGGTGGTCGGTGTCTCGCTGCCCAGCCAGCACTCCTCGGAGCACTCCCGGGAGGACGCCGCCGACCTGGCCAAGCGCACCGGCCTGGACTACCGCGTCGAGCCGATCCAGCCGATGGTGGACGGTTTCCTGGCCAACCTGTCGTTGTCCGGGGTGGCCGTGGAGAACCTCCAGGCCCGGGTCCGTGGCGTGATCCTGATGGCCCTGTCGAACCAGGAGGGCCACCTGGTGCTGACCACCGGCAACAAGAGTGAGCTGGCGGTCGGCTACTCCACCCTGTACGGCGACTCGGTGGGCGGCTTCAACCCGGTCAAGGACGTCTGGAAGACGCTGATCTGGCGGCTCGCGAAGTGGCGCAACCGGGACGCGGATCGGCGCGGTACGACCGCCCCGATTCCGGAGAACTCCATCGGCAAGCCACCGAGCGCCGAGCTGAGCCCGGGCCAACTGGACAGCGACAGCCTGCCCGACTACGACGTCCTGGACCCGATCCTGATCGGGTACGTCGACGGTGACCTGGGCCGCGACGGGCTGGTCGAGTCGGGCCACGACCCCGCGGTGGTCGACAAGGTGCTGCGGCTGGTGGATACCGCCGAGTACAAGCGACGCCAGTCGGCGCCGGGCACGAAGATCTCCATGAAGGCGTTCGGCCGGGACCGCCGCCTGCCGATCACCAACCGGTGGCGCGAGCACGGCTGAGTCGTACTCCTCGCCGGTGCCGGGTCGGTGCGGCCGGCCCGGCACTGCCTCGCGGGGGCCGCGCGGCGCGGACCTGCGCGGTGCAGTGATATCTCGCACTGGACTCTGCCGTCGTCCCGGCTCGCGGTGCGACGATCGCGACAGAACCCGGGGACCGCGCAGGCGGCCTCGAGGAAGGGAGACAGAGATGGTGGAGTCCACTCCGAGCGAGGTGACCGCGCTGTACGGCGGACCGGTCACCCGTCGGGTCCGCACCCGTGACCTGCTCGCCGCCAAGGAGCGCGGCGAACGGTGGCCGATGCTGACCTCGTACGACCAGTACACCGCGGGGATCTTCGACCAGGCCGGCGTGCCGGTGCTGCTGGTCGGCGACTCGGCCGCGAACAACGTGTTCGGCTACGAGACCACGCTGCCGATCACCGCCGACGACCTGCTTCCGCTGGTACGGGCCGTGGTGCGCTCGACCCGGCAGGCACTGGTCGTCGGTGACCTGCCGTTCGGCTCCTACGAGGAGGGGCCGACGCAGGCGCTGCGCACCGCCGTCCGGTTCATGAAGGAGGGCGGCTGCCACGCGGTGAAGCTGGAGGGTGGCCGCCGCTGCGCCGAGCAGATCGCCGCGATCGTCGGCGCGGGCATTCCGGTGATGGCGCACATCGGCTTCACTCCGCAGAGCGAGCACACGCTGGGCGGTTACCGGGTGCAGGGTCGGGGCGACACGGCGGACGAGGTGCTCGCCGACGCGCGGGCGGTGGCGGAGGCGGGCGCGTTCGCGGTGGTGCTGGAGATGGTGCCCGGTGAGGTGGCCAAGCGGATCACCCACGAGCTGCCCATCCCCACGGTCGGCATCGGCGCCGGCCCGGACACCGACGCGCAGGTGCTGGTCTGGCAGGACATGGCCGGGCTGCGTACCGGAAAGGCGCCACGCTTCGTGAAGCGCTACGCGGACCTGGCCGGCGCCCTCACCGACGCCACCCGGCGTTTCGCCGACGAGGTCCGCGGCGGCGAGTTCCCGACGGCCGGACACACCTTCTAGTCCGGCCCGTCGGCCGGTCACGCGCGGCGCGACCGGCGCGGCGTGATCCACTCGGTGTTCTTGAAGTCGGGGTGTCCCAGTGCGAGGGACACCCCGACTTCCCGGAAGCCGAGTGGATCACGCCGCGCTGAAGCCGATCAGAGGTCGGTGACGCGGATGCCGGCGTGTGCCTTGTAGCGCTTGTTGATCGCGATCAGGTTGGCGGTGAACGCCTCGATCTGGTGGGCGTTACGCAAGCGGCCGGCGTAGATGCCGCGCATCCCCGGGATCCGGGCGGCGAGCGCGCCGACCACGTCGACCAACTCGCGGTCCTCGGTGCAGATCAGCACGTCCAAATCGATCCGGTCGATCTCCGGGTCGGCCAGCAGCGGGGCACTGACGTGGTTGAACGCCGCGCAGACCCGGGAGTCGGGCAGCAACGCGGCGGCCTGCTGCACGGCGCTGCCCTCGGCGACGGTCAGCGCGTACGGACCCTGCTTGTCGAAGCCGAGCGGGTTGACGCAGTCGACGACGATCCGGCCGGCGAGTGGCTCGGCGAGGGCGGCGACGGTGGCGGCGTGCCCATCCCACGGCACCGCGATGATCACCACGTCGCTGCGTCGGGCCACCTCGTCGTTGGCCGCGCCCGTGACACTGCCGGTGGCCGCCACACCGGGCAGGGCGGCGATCTCGGCTGCGGACTCCGCGGCCCGCTCAGCGTTGCGGGAGCCGATCAGCACCGTCTGCCCGGCGCGCGCGAACCGGTAGGCGAGCCCTCGCCCCTGGTCGCCGGTCCCGCCGATGATGCCGACCGTCAGCCCGGACACGTCGGGCAGCGTGCTCGCGTCGTATGCCATGGGTTCATCCTCGCAAACCGGCCGAGCCGGCAGCAGCGCGGAGCACTGTGACGATCCCCGCTGAGCCGGGCCGCCGCGCCGCACCAGCATGGGTCAGGCCAGCTCGAACATCACCGTACGGGCCGTCGGGTCGGCGGTGACCAGTCGGACCCGGACCCGTTCGCCGAGCGGCAGCTGGCCGAGGCAGCGGGCGCGCACCGGTGGGGCGTCCAGCGCGACGGTGCCGCCCGGTGGTCGCGGGCGGGACTTGCCGTTGGGCGGGGCGTCCACGTCGAGCACGGCCGCGTCGAAGGTCTCACCCACCCGGTGCTCCAGCACCGCTGCCTCGGCCAACTCGACGGCTCCCCGGGCTGCCGCCGAGGCGACCCGGTCGGTGCTGGCCATCACCTCGGGCAGCCGGGGCAGCGCGGCGCGGGCCCAGTCGGGCACCGGAAGGCCCGCGTGCAGGGCCAGGCAGACCTCGGTGGCGTACCGGTCGGCCAGACGCCGCAGCGGCGCCGTGACGTGGGCGTACGTGGCTGCCACGCCACCATGTTCCGGGTGCTCCGGCAGCTCCCCGTCGAAGGCGGTGTACGCGGCCCCACGCATCAGCTCGGCCGCCTGGTCGATGAATGCGGCGGCGCGCGGTTGGGAGGCGTCCAGACCGGCGATCACCTGACCCGGGGCGACGCCGTCCGGCCAGTGCACGCCCAGCGGTGCGGCGGCGGCCCGCAGCCGCTGCACGGCCTCCGGTTTCGGCGCCGGCATCGTCCGCAGCAACCCGACCCGGCCGGCCAGCATGATGTCGGCGGCGGCCATCCCGGTCAGCAGGGAGATCTGCGCGTTGTGCTCCTCCATCGGCACCGTCGGACGCAGCACCAGCCGCCAGCCGTCGCCGTCGGGTTCCAGATCCTGCTCGGGCAGCGGCAGGTTGATGGCGCCCCGGCGCAGCCCTCGGGCCGTCAGCCGGTCGCCGATCTCGGGCAGCAGTGCGATCGGCTCGGGCAGCCGCCCGGCGTCGGCCGCCGCCTGCACCCCGGTGTAGTCGAGTTTGGCCCGGCTGCGGACCAGGGCACGTTCCAGCTCGACGGCCACGGTGCCGCCGTCGGCGTCCAGGTCGATGGTCCAGACCACCGCGGCCCGGTCGTCGTCGGGAAGGAGGCTGGCCGCGCCCTCGCTGAGCGTGCGGGGGTGCAGCGGCACGTTCCCGTCGGGCAGGTAGATGGTCTGCCCGCGCCGCCACGTCTCCGCCTCCAGCGCGCCGCCCGGCGGGACGTGGGCGGCGACGTCGGCGATCGCGTACCGCACCCGGTAGCCGCCACCCGTCCGCCGGGCGAGGTGCATCGCCTGGTCCAGGTCGCGGGAGGTGGCCGGGTCGACCGTGACGAACGGTATGTCGGTGCGGTCGACGGGCGGCCGAGGCGGCGCTCCGGCCGCCTCGTCGGCCTCCCGTTGGGCGTCGGCCGGGAACTCCTCCGACAGGCCGAGTTCGCGGCGCAGCGCGCCGAAGTCGATGCGGGGCGCGAGTACGCGTCGAATGACCACGGGTCAATCCTGACAGCGCCGCCGGTGATCCGCTTCCCGTGACCGGCCGAGATCTGTCCCCGGCGAGCCGGGGCAACAGGTGCTCAGCCGGTTGCCTTCCGGGCGGTGCTGCGCGTACTCCGGGGGGCGGTGGCGCGGGCGGCGGCAGGGAGGGCCGGTGACTTGCGGGCGGTCACCTTGCGGGCCGGGGCCTTGGCCGCGACGGTCTTCTTCGCCGGGGCCTTCTTCGCCGCCGCCTTGCGGGCGGTGGCCGACGACGTGCCCGTCGCCTTCGCGGCCGGGGCCTTCTTCGCCGGGGCCTTGCGGGCGCCGCCGCTGGGACCGGTCGACGCGGTCTTCTTCGCCGGCGCCTTCTTGGCGGTCGTCTTCGCCGCCGCCGTCCTCTTCGCCGCTGTCTTCTTCACGGCGGAGGCCTTGGTCGCGGTCTTCCGCGCCGGCGCCTTGGCCGCGGCGGTGGTCTTCTTCGCCGCCGAGGCGGTGGTCTTCTTCGCGGCGCTTGTCGTCTTCTTCGCGGCGCTTGTCGTCTTCCTCGCCGTGCCCGTGGTCTTCCTCGCCGTGCCCGTGGTCTTGTTGGCGGCGGCGGTGGTCTTGCGCGTCGCCGACGCCGGAGCCCGCTTCGTTGACGCCGGTGCCCGCTTCGTTGACGCCGGTGCCCGCTTCGCCGCGACGGTTGTCGCGCGGGTGGTGGTCTTCTTCGCGGGGGCCTTCTTCGCCGCCGTACTCGTGGCCTTGGTCGTGGCCTTCTTCGCCGGGGCCTTCTTCGCCGCCGTGGTGGTCTTCTTCGCCGGGGCGCGCCCCGCGCCGCCGGCGGCCTTCCGGGCCGGAGCCTTCGCCGCCGCCGCACCCGCGGTGGACTTGCGCACGGGGGTGGTCCGGCTCGCCGCCGTGTTCCGCTCGGCCGCGGCGGTCTTCTTCGCGGTGGTGCGTCGGACGGTCGGGCGGGTGGTGGCCTGCTGTGCTTCGGCCATCGTGGTTCCCTCCTTGGGGACGTGCTCTCGCGTGCGTCCTCGCGGAGCACGAAATACCTCGGCGCGGGACGTCCCGCGCCGTCTACTTGTCCTCCCCGGCCCAACGAGCGTCCTCGGCATCCCACGCCTCGTTGCGCTCCTGCACTCGCTGCAGGGCGTTCTCCGCGTCGGCCGCCGAGTTGTACGGGCCGAGAACGTGCTTCGCCGGACACACGTTGGCGTCCGTCTCGACCCGGTGATGCCGGGTGCACCAGTAGAACTGCCCACCACGTTCGTTGTCGCTCATGGGAATCACTGTGCACCGCGAACCGGCAGGCCGCCACCGGATCGCACAAGTCGCCGACCCTCTCCACAGTAGATATGCATGGCGTTCGTCGGGCCGAAACGGCGAAACGCGTGGGACTGGAAAACCAGAAGGTGCGCAGGTGAGCCCCGCTGTGGGCGCACACCTATGATCGTCGGATGGCGACACCGGACTACATCGTGGGGTTGCGCAAGCACGTCGGTCACGACCTGCTCTGGCTGCCGAGCGTCAGCGCCGTCATCCGCAACGACGCCGGTGAGCTGCTGCTCGGCCAGCGCGCCGACGACGGGCGCTGGTCGGTGATCAGTGGTTTCGTCGAGCCGGGCGAGCAGCCGGCCACCGCGCTGGTCCGCGAGGTACGCGAGGAGACGGGCCTGGACGTCGCTCCGGTGCGGATGTCCAGCGCCGTGTCACACCCGCACACGTATCCGAACGGGGACCGCTGCGAATACCTGAACCTGGGGTTCCTGTGCCGGCTGGTGGCCGGGACCGCCCGGGTCAACGACGACGAGTCGCTGGCCGTGCGGTGGTTTCCGCTGGACCGGCTGCCCGAGCTGGACAAGCACGCCCTGCTGGTCATCGCGTACGCGCTGCGCGAGAACCAGCTGGCCGGTTACCTGGAGCCGGGTACGACGTGGGACGACGTACCCGACTGAGGTTCACACCGGGATCGGCGCGAGGGCGACCGGCGCGGTCGGCGCCGATCGCGCCGCCCGGATGGCGTACGCGAGCGCGTACGGCGTGCAGGCCAGGTAGAGCATGGGCTCTATCACCACCCGGTTGGTGATCAGGAAGATCTCCCAGTCGATGGGCCGGGGCAGGCCGAAGTTCCAGTCCGTCCAGCAGGCGAAGAGCCACAGCGGCGCGGAGATCGGGTCGACGTGCTCCCGCGCGTGGATCGTCGGCCCCGCGCCGATCGCGGTGGGGTACGCATCGACGACGACGAGGATCACCGCAAGGTCCGCGGCGACGAGTGCGCCGAGGACGCCCACCCACCAGGCGGCGCGGAGGCGACCCCGGGCGGCGAGGCTCGCCGCGGCCCAGAGCGCGAGGGTCAGGCCGGCCAACCAGAGCAGCAGACCGGGTACGGCGGCCAGGTCCTCGGGGCCGATGACGTGCATGAGCAGGATGACTGTCGCACCGACCGGGAGGACCACGCCGAGCGCGATGCGCAGCGGGCCGCCGAGTGCGGTGTGCCGGGCCCAGCGCGCGGCGAACACCGCCAGCAGGACGGCCAGCCCGACGGTGAACGCCGCCCAGAGCGGTTTCTGCGCACGCTCCAACCAGTCCGGCCCCGTCAGCCAGACCTCGGCGCGGTACATGGCGGCCCCGCTGCCGAGCACGATCGCGACGCAGGCGAGCGGCGACAGCAGCAACGCGGCCGCGGTACGGCCGACGCGACCGCGCAGCAGACTGCGGTCGACGAGTGAGGCACCGGCCCGGCTGACGGCCAGGCTCGCCGCGAAGCCGAGCATCGTCGTCCAGCGGCCGTTCTCGGCGAGGACGTGCAGCTCGGCGGCCCACTCGCGGCGCAGGTCGTCGCGGACGTCGGCCGGCCAGCGACGCGCGGCCAGGTCCAGCAACAGCTCGGCGATCCGGCGGGTCACCACGCCGGCGCCCCGGTGGGCTCGGTGCCGCCCCACGAGCGGCGACCGTCCGGGATCGCGGCACGCAGGTCGGCGAGCGTCTGGCGGGCCTGCGCCACCCCGTCGGCGGTGAGGCGGTAGTAGCGGCGGGCCGGACGGCCGACCGCGACGGGGTCGATCGCCTCCCAGTCGGCGGCCAGCCAGCCGGCCCCCTGCAACCGGTGCAGCACGGGATAGAGGGTGCCGCTGGGCAGGCCGGTCAGTCGCATCAGGTCCAGCCCGTAGCGCTGTTCGTCGGGCTCGGCGAGCAGCGCCGCGAGCACCTTCGCGACCGGAATGGTGATCCGCATCCGACCACTGTATCGGAACTCTACATAGGGTAGGTGTCGTATCCTGGCGGACTTTGCGTCGTAGGAGGTTGCCGTGGCCGAGTATCCGCAGGACGTCGTGCAGCGCTTCCACGGCACCCCCGAACAGGTCGACGCCGGCCTGGTGGGCGAGCCGCCACGGACGTGGGAGTCCGTCGTCATCGAGGAGTACGACCCGGCCTGGGCGCAGCGGTTCCGCGCCGTCCGGTCGTCGCTCACCGAGGCGCTGGGTGGTCTGGTCATCAGCCTGGAACACGTCGGGTCGACGGCGGTGCCGCAGCTCGCCGCCAAGCCCGTCATCGACGTCGACCTCGTCATCGAGGACACCGCCGAGGAGTCCGGCTACCTTCCCGCCCTGGCACAACTCGGCTACCGGCTCGTCCTGCGGGAGCCCTGGTGGCACGGGCACCGGATGCTGCTCAGCTCCGCCGAGGACGTCAACCTGCACGTCTGGCCACAGGGTGCGCCGGAGCCGGTCCGGCACCGGCTCTTCCGCGACTGGCTGCGCGCGCACCCACACGACCGGGAGCGGTACGCCGTGGCGAAACGACGCCTCGCGCGGGACACCGCCCATCGGCCCCGGGACTACAGCCTGGCGAAGAACGAGGTCATCGACGAGATCTACGCGCGCATCTTCGCCGCCTCGGACGCGGCAGCCGAGGCCGAGCAGCGGGGCGCAACGACCCGGGCCGACGGTTGATAATCCTGGCGGTCACTCTGCCAAGAGAAGGGGTCTTCGATGGTGCGATGGCGCTGGGTCGTCGGGGCGGCGGCGGCGGCGATGCTCGCTGCTTGTGACACCGACGCGAACGCCACGGTCGACGCTGCGCTACCCCGCGGGGAGAGCCTCGTTGAGCTGCGTCAGCAGGCACGGGAGGGCTTGGCCCGGTACGACCAGGCCGTCACCGACGCAGGTGGCGCTGACGCCGTCACCCCGACACCCCCACCGTGGAACTCCCCGCCGGGCATCGCCATCGAATCGGCGAGCACAACCGGAGCCGGTACGCAGTTGGTCGTCGACTTCACCGGAACCTTCGGACCGGCGACCGGACGCTGTGGCGCCGACTACCACGCGGAGTCGGTCGAGTCGGCCAACGCCGTCGTGGTCATCGTCATCGCACAGCAGAACAACATCGGCGAGGTGTGCACCCTTGCGGGCTACCCGCGTACCGCGACCCTCAATCTGGCCCAACCGCTGGGCAAGCGGGTGGTCCTCGACGTACGCCAGGGGCAACCGGTCCCGCTCACCCTCAGGTGAGCGCATCAGCTGACCATCCCCAACCGACCATCGCCGGCAGTCGCGGTAGTGGTCGTCCGGCTCTGGCCCGTCGCACATCGGCCAGGCTTCGTCGGCCGGCCACAGCAGCGTGCCTCGTAGAAGGCGCGAGATCCGGCGGCGTTGACCCTGACACGGTGGCAGACCGGAGACTGGTCCCATGGACCTCGATGACTACCGGAGCCACTCCCCCTACAGCGACCCCGGTCGGCACGGCGGGCTCCTCGACGCCGTGGCGATCGACATCCCCTCCGTGGCGGCGACCGCCCGCAACGTGATCGTCCACTACCGCGCGGGCGGTGTCGAGCTGCCCGACAGCCGGCTGGAGGAGGTGAACTGCCGCTGGGTGGAGCGCATCCTGGACACGGACCAGTCCCGCTTTCCCCTGCCACTCACCGCTGAGCGCCCGGCCGTCGACCGGGTGGCCGGCTGCTGCCGGGACCACACACTGCTCGCGGTGGCGGTGCTTCGCCAGCACGGCATACCCAGCCGCAGCAGGGTCGGGTTCGCCTCCTACTTCACGCCCGGCTGGCACCACGATCACGTGCTGCTGGAGTACTGGAACGGCGAACGATGGGTCTGGGCCGACCCGGAACTCGACCCGGCCGGCGACTGGCGGTTCGACGGCTACGACATCGACCCGACGGCAGGGCTCTTCGACTCGGCAGCGCGGGTGTGGTCGGCGTACCGGGCCGGGGCGATCGACCCCGAGGTGTACGGCGTGGCCCCCGACGTGCCGGACCGCGGCGCGTGGTTCATCTACGACTACGTCCTGCACGAGCTGGCCCATCGGCAGAAGGACGAGTTGCTGCTGTGGGACTGCTTCGGTGCGATGACCGACGACCTCACGCTCGCCGACCTCACGCTCGCCGACGAGATCGCCACCCTGCTGCTCGAGGCCGACGGCGGCGACGAGGCCGCGGAGAAGGCGCTCACCGACCGGTACGCGACCGACAGCCGCCTGCGTCCCGGCGCTCAGGTGCAGAGCTTCTCACCGGTATCCAACACGGTGAGCACCGTCGATCTGCGCCTCAGCCGAACGTGAAGGCGTACGCCGCCGCGCCGGGCTCGTCGAACGTGATCTCCAGGGTCCGCTCCCGGACCGCGCCGTCCTGGCGGACGAGCTGGTGGAGGCGGCCGTCCTCCAGCACGCCGTTGCCGGCCTCGTCGACGTCGACGCCGTGAGCCGGGCCGGGAGCGTCACCGTCGAGCAGCACGCGGAACGGGATCGGCGCTCCCGCCCCGGGGGCCAGCACGAGATGCGCGTCGCGGGCGTGGAACCGGAAGGCGATGCCGCCGCCGGCCCGGTCGAGCACGACGTTCTCCGAACCGATCGTCCACTCCCCTGCCAACGCCCACTGGTTGGGGCCGAGGCTCGCCGGCACCTGGTAGGCGCGGCGCTCGTCGAGCGCCGGGCCGTTGGGCGACGCGAAGTGTTCGCCCCGACTGAAACCGAGGTACGTCTCGGGCGTCCGCAGATTGCCCCAGTCGGCCTCCGCCTCCGGGCCGAGCCCCGTGACGGGTACGGGGTCGCGCTCGATGCCGAGCAGTTGCTGGAGCACCCGCTCGGACTGCTCGTAGCGCCCCTCGCCGAAGTGCTCGTCGCGGATGACCCCGTCGGTGTCGACGAAGTAGAGCGCCGGCCAGTACTGGTTGGCGAAGGCGCGCCAGATCGCATAGTCGTTGTCGACCGCGACCGGGTAGTCGATCGATCGGGCCGCCACCGCCCGACGCACCCAGTCGACCTCGTGCTCGAATCCGAACTCCGGGGTGTGCACCCCGATGACCACCAGCCCGTCGTCGCGGTAGGCCTGCGACCAGGCGCGCACGTACGGCTCCTGGCGCAGCCAGTTGATGCAGGTCAGCGTCCAGAAGTTGACCAGGACGACGCGCCCGTCCAGGTCGGCGGGGCCGAGTGGCTCGGAGTTGAGCCACTCGGCCGCCCCGTTCAGCGGGGGCAGGTGCACGGCCATCTAGCGCAGCGACCGGAAGGCGGTGCGAAGCTCCTCGGAGAAGATCCTCGGCTGCTCCCAGGCCGCGAAGTGCCCGCCCCTGTCGAGCTTGTTGAAGTAGATGAGGTTGGGGTACGCCTGCTCGGCCCAACTCTGCGGCGCCTCGTACAGCTCGTCGGGAAAGACACTCACGGCGACCGGGACGGTCACGCCCTTGGCGGCGAAGAACGACAGCTTGTTCTCCGCGTACAGCCGGGATGCGGAGACCGCGGTGTTCGTCAACCAGTAGAGCGAGATGTTGTCCAGGATGTCGTCGCGGGTGAGACCGGCCTTGGCCCCGTCGAAGACCTGCGCGATCAGGGCCAGGCTCTTCGCGTCGTGGTCGAGCAGGAAGGACGCCAGGCCGACCGGGGAGTCCGCCAACCCGGTCAGCGTCTGCGGTCGCGTGGCCATCATGAGGGCGTACGCGACGTGCTTCCAGACGTAGTTGGCCTCCTCGGCGGCACGCATCTCGTCGTCGGACAGGCCGGACGGCAGCGAGCCCATGGCGTTGTTCGCGCCGGTGGTGTCGCCCTGGAACAACAGGTCGATCTCCGGTGGGATCGCACCGGGCATGTTGGTGTGGATGCCGAGCAGTTCCGGAGGTGCCTGTAGGCCCATCTGGTCGACGATGACCGCGCCCCAGTCGCCGCCCTGGGCGACGAACCGCGAGTAGCCGAGACGCTTCATCAGCTCGATCCAGGCGGTCGCGATCTTCTGCGGGTTCCACCCCGGCTCGGTCGGCTTGCCGGAGAAGCCGTGGCCCGGCAACGACGGGATCACCAGGTGGAAGGCGTCCGACGCGCTGCCGCCGTGGGCGGTGGGGTCGGTCAGCGGTTCGATGATCTTCATCTGCTCGATCACCGATCCGGGCCACCCGTGGGTGACGATGAGCGGCAGCGCGTCCTCGTGCTTCGAGCGTACGTGGATGAAGTGGATGTCGACGCCGTCGATGGTGGTCATGAACTGCGGCACGGCGTTCATCCGTGCTTCGACCTTGCGCCAGTCGTACTCGTTCTCCCAATAGCGGGCGACGGCCTGAATGGTGGCGAGTGGCACGCCCTGCGACTGGTCGTCCACCGTTTCCTTGTCCGGCCAACGGGTGGCCCCGATGCGCCGTTTCAGGTCGTCCAGGTCAGCCTGGGGAATGTCGACCGAGAACGGCCGAATCTCCGTGGTGCCGGGGCGAGTCTTGGTCTTGACAGCCATGCGTGTCCTCTCCGTCTAGGTTTGCGCCTCGTGAGGGGAATCATGGGGTGAAGGCACTGCCCGGACCTGTGCGCCAATTCGAGATGGGCACGCCGCCGCCATATCTCGGAGCCTAGAACGGCGCGCCCCGGGCTCGTGGCGATACGAGCAGTCCCTCAGTTGTCGTGCTCGGGGGCGGGCACCGCGTGCTCGGCGGCCCGGCTGACCTGTTCCCAGCCCGCCCAGGTGTCCATCCGTCGGCGGGCGATGTCGAACGCCAGGTCGTACACCATGCTTCCGAGCAGGAGCCGCAACGGCGGGTTGTCGCTGTCGACCAGGCGCAGCAACGCCTCGGCGGCCAGCCGGGGCTCGCTGTCGATCGATCCCTCCGCCCACTGTCGTTCCAGTTCGGCGCGCAGCGGCGCGTAGTCCTCCATCGGAGTGGTGGCGCTCAAACTGGTGTAGAGGTCGGTCCAGTAACCGCCCGGCTGCACGATGCTGAGTGTGACGTCGAAGGCCGCCGCCTCCATTGCCAACGCCTCACTCATGCCTTCCAGGGCGAATTTGCTCGCGCTGTACATGCCGGTGCTCGGAAAACCGCCGAGCGCGGCGATGCTGGACACCTGCACGATGTGGCCGGACCGTTGGGCGCGCAGGTGCGGCAGCACCGCCTGACTGACCCACAGCGCTCCGAAGAGGTTGACCTCGAACTGGGCTCGCGCCTGCGCCTCGGTGAACTCCTCGACCATTCCCATCGACAGGGTCCCGGCGTTGTTGACGACGATGTCGAGCCGTCCGAAGTGCTCGACCGCGGCGGCCACGGCGGCGAAGACCGCCGCCCGGTCGGTCACGTCGAGGGTCAGGGCCAGCAGTCGGTCGCCGTACCGCTCGTCGAAGTCCTCCCGGGCGATGGTCCGAGCGGCGGCGACCACCCGGTCCCCACGGTCGAGCGCCGCGTTGGCGAAGGCGCGGCCCAGGCCGCGGCTGGCACCGGTGATGAACCAGGTACGCATGTCGATCTCCTTTAGCGAGACGAGACGGTCCGTCTCGTTAGCAAGGAGATTAGGCCGCGCCGCTCCTGCCGTCAAGACGAGACGGTTCGTCTCGTCGCTGATATGGTGGTGCCCCATGACGCCCAACACGGCCCGCCGGAGAGAGACCTCCCGACGCGCCATCCTCACCGCGGCCTTCGACCTGCTCCAGGAGATCGGGTACGCGAAGGTCAGCATCGAGGGCATCGCCGCGCGCGCCGGCGTCGGCAAACAGACCATCTACCGCTGGTGGCCGTCCAAGGGCGCGGTCATCTTCGACGCCTTCCTCATGCTCAGCGAGGCCCCCGAGGGTGGGCCGCCGACGTTGCCGGACACCGGCGACCTGGCCGCCGACCTGACCCTGGTGCTCCGTGCCACGGTCGAGGAGATGAACGATCCCCGGTACGAGCAACCGATGCGCGCCCTGGCCACCGAGATCGCGCTCGACCCCGAGCTGGCGTCCGCCTACGCCGAACGCCTGGACGGGCCGTTGAAGGAGGCCAAACGGCAGCGCCTGCGCAGCGCCCAACAGGCCGGGCAGCTGGCCGAGGACATCGACCTGGACGTGGCGGTGGACCTGATCTGGGGACCGCTGTTCAGCCGATGGCTGCAGCGCAGCGGACCACTCACCAGCGAGTACGCCGACCTCGTCGTCACCACCGCCCTGAGCGGACTACGCCCCCGCCCATGACCACCGCTTGATCCACTCGACTTCCCTGAAACCGGCCCATCCCGGGCCACAGAACACCCCGCCTTCCGTGAGCCGAGTGGACTTTCAGCAGGGACGCTGGCACCGGCACCGAGGTCAGGCGAACGACAGTTCGGCGAAGCTGATCCCGGCACGCTCGGCGGGGGTGAGCATCTGCCGGGCGACATGCTGCGGCGGCGTCCGAAGGAACTGGGTGTAACCAGAAGCTCGGAGGCGGAGGTCGAAATTCTGACCCTCGATGTGCCACAACGGCTCCGGGTTGCTGTCCGGGGATTCGAGGCGGTGCAGGTCGGCGATCTCCATGATGTCGTGGAGCGGGCCGAGCCTGCCGTCGATGCCCCACGCGCCGTCGAACACGAGCGTCGCCGGTGCGATCCAGAAGGTGAAGTGCCTGTCCTCTTCCGCAGGTTGCACCCACCGCACGATGTAGTCGAGATCCAGCAGCATCCGGGCGGGCGGAAGGGTGTCGTCCACGCAGTCGGCGACGCTCAGCGCATGGATCCGGCAGTCATGCCAACCCATGCTCGGGAAGTCGGCGTCGGTCCAGGTGGCCTTGGACAATCCTGACGGGCCGTGCGGCAAGCTGATCACCGAATCAGTATCCCCGATGGTCCGCTCGCGTCGGCGACCGTCGGACGCCATCTCCTGCGGTTCACGGCGGCCAGCTTGAGCGCACCCGCTGATGAGGAGCCGCTGGCGTGGCCGTCCGGGTTCAGTAGGCGCGCGCCGTGCAGATCACGTAGCCCTTGGGGTCACGCCACGGCCCCACCTCGGAGGCGAACCAGGCGCGCACCTTCGCGCCGATGGCTCGCGTCAACTCCGGGCGGAGTGCCGAGTCGGGCTCGACGCCATAGAACGACAGTTGGGCCGCCGCGAACGCGATGACCGGCTCCGGACGGTCGAAAACGAGGGCGTTGTCGTATCGGTGTACGGCGACCGCGCCGAAGGTCGACGCGATCATCTCGGGCAGATTGTCGCTGTTGACCCGCGAGTTGGGCACAACCGGGATGTCGATCCCCGCCGACGTGACCAGCTCAGCGACGAGCGCGGACACCCGAGGTGTCGTGCCGGGACGGTTGACCACGGCTGCGAAAACTCCCTCCGACCTGAGCACCCGCCGGCACTCGGCCAACGCTCGCCGCACGTTCGGAACGTGGTAGAGCATGTGGCGCGCTGTGACGACATCGAAAGCCGCCGCGTCGTACGGGAGGTCCATCGCGTTGCCGAGTTGCGCCGACACGCCTGCGACGTCATGGAGCGCGTGTACGGCCGCGGGTGAGGTGTCCAGCCCCACGAGCCGGCCACGATGGCCCCGCTGCGCGAGATTGCGGAGGAAGGCTCCGGTGCCGCAACCGACATCGAGCAGATCCGCGTCCTCGGACAGCGACACCGCCTGCTGGACCGCCCTCTCGACGTCCTCCGGAAACTCGCTGTAGCGCTGATGGGTCTGGATCCGCGTCGTCAGTGGCTCCAGTGAGAGATATTCCTGCACGTCAGAGATGGAGGGCTGCACCTCATGCCCCCTTCCTCGCTTGTGACCTGGTTCGACTTCTCAGGGTATGCCCGCGTAGCGGAGTGGGAGCGGAGGCCGTGGCCGGCGCCAGGCGACGTAGGCCATGATGCCGAAGGCGATCAGAAGTACCACCGCGATGAGGAGAATGAACCACCCGGATCGATCGCCGACCTCACGCACCCTGAGGCAGGGGTCGCTCTTGGCATGGTGGACGCGGATGCGTTCGCCGATGGTCACGGACCGGTTAGCACCGACTGCCACGCGAAAGTCTGCTTCACAGACCTCGCCACGTCTCGTACTGAACTGGACCGTCACGAAAGTTCGAGGCCCTCGATGCTCGACGTCCAGCACTTCGGCCTCTACCTCCGATCCACGGCGCTCGTCCAAGGCTGACCAGGCGGCAAGCGTCGTGATCGTCATCACGAAGACGAGACAGAACGCCGAGAACACCCGCAGGAAGGTTCGGCTGGGCCGTCGACGGTTCATGGCCAAACCGTAGAAGGAAGCCGCAACGCGGCTGGTGCCACTCTGTCGGATCGGCCGGCGGTTCCTCGCCCGGCCCAGCAAGCGGTCCGACTCGCCGAGTGCGCCGACCTGGTTGCCACCAGCGCTCTCAACGGATTGCGCCCCCGCCGATCCGGCGAGTGACGTTCGGTGGGACGGCTTTGCGCTGCCACAGCACCGTGCGGCAACATCAGGCGCCGTGACGGCACCAGACGCGGCTCCCGAGAACGACACCCCGGTCGGCACCAACGGCACACCCCGGCGGAATCGGCGGGTCAGACACTTGTTGGCCGGCGCCGGAGTCACCGCTCTGGCCGCCGTCCTCGGCATCACCCTCGCCGTCCGCGGCGGCGCCACCCCGGCCTGCGCCGCCCCACCGACGGGGAACACCGTCCACAAGGCGAAGGCCAGCTTCTACGACGCCGGCCGCTCGGGCGGCAACTGCTCCTTCCCGGGTCCACCGGCAGACCGGCTGTACGTGGCCCTTGGCTCGTCGGCGTACTCCGGGTCTGCGGCCTGCGGCAGCTACCTGGACGTGACCGGTCCGAAGGGCACCGTCCGGGTCATGGTCATGGACCAGTGCGGCGGATGCGGGACCGGCAAGATCGACCTCTCCGACGAGGCGTTCGTCAAGATCGCCGACCGGGCGCAGGGCATCGCGCAGGTGACGTACCGGGCGGTGGTGAACCCTCCGCTCGACGGCGGCCTCACCTTCCGGATGAAGGGCGGCGCCTCGCGGTACTGGTTCGCGGTGCAGGTCGGCAACCACGGCAACCCACTCCGGTCGGTGGAGGCGAAGGGACCCGGCGGCTTCCGCAAGGCGGCCCGCCAGAGTGACAACTACTGGACCGTCGAGGGCGGCCTCGGCCCCGGGCCGTACAGCATCAGGGTCACCGACGTGTACGGGCGCCAGGCGACCGCCACCACCATCCGGATGGTCACGAAGCAGGTCCAACGCAGCACGGTCGTCCTCGCCGCCCCCACGCGCAGTAGTTCGCCCTCGGCCCCGCCGTCCCCCAGCATCGCGCCTTCGCCGACCCCGTCCGAATCGGTCGCGCCAACGGCGACCGTCGAAGCGCTCGCCGGTGCCGCCCCGCTCAACGCCCCTCGCTGCTGACTCACCCACCCTTACCTGCCTGGGTCACGGCATCGGGCGAGCCGGGGTCTGAGGACCGGTGCGTGCCTCTTCCCCGCCACACTGTTTCGCCAGGGCAAGGGCCAGGGCTGTGTCCACGACGGTGAGTGACGCCATGGCAATCGCTCCCGACCGGGCTCGACGGTTACCGTCCGGGCGGTTGGCCTCCGCCGCGTAGCAACCGGTCAGCACGAGATTCAAGGCGGCCCGTGCCGCCATCCACGGCCAGCGAGGACGCCCGAGCAAAACACCAGAACCGACAACGAGATCAGTCAGACCGACCGCTCCGGCCAGCACGGGGCGGTCACCCAACCCGAGGACTGCCGCGCTGCGTCGTGGCATGGCCGTCAGCACCACACCGAAGCCAAGGGTGACTACACCTACCGCGTTTGCCAGCTTTTCCGTGCGCCGTCGGACCATGCACAAGATTAAACTCGCGCGATGGTCGATGTCCTGAGGCTGGAGCCGCTGCTGTTTCCCGCCGAGTTCCTCTCGCACCGTACGCAGATTCTCGTCAACGGCCTGGACGTCGTCGCGGCGACGTATCCGCCCGACGGCTTCCATGGGGAGCCGGTAGCGGGATCCGTGCCTTCGTGGTTGCTAGGACCGAATGGGCTGGCCGCCACACCGGAAGCCCGAGATGTCGCGGTAGGCGGATCCGACACAACCGAGGACCGACTGACGGTCCGCGTTCGTCAGGTCCGCTCCGAAGTGTTGTGGGACTGCTGGCGCCTGGTAGTCATGGGCAAGGTGCTGAGGGAAGGACCGGAGGTCGGGCTGAGCGACTTCCGGTTCGACTCGCGCGCGTACGCCGAAGAGATAACCGGGGCTACGGAGCGGACCACCCGAACGTGGCCGGCGCGGTCGGTGGCCGAGAACCTCCAGGCCACCCTCTGGCGTGAGGGGTGGAAGCAGGACGGCGGAGCCTTGATCCGCAGCTACGACGCGATCCGCGCACCCGAGGACCGCCCGGACGTGGTCGAGATCGGCTACTACGCTCGCGACCTGAGCGGGGCGCGCTATGCCCTGCCGGGCAGATATGTCATGACCTTCCCGGTCGACGGTACCGACCCGGACGTCCAGGCCCAGGCCATCGCACGCCGGCTGGGCCACGAGGACCTGAAACCGCTGTCGGTCCACCACCCTCGTCGACGACGCCCCTCGTGAACGGGCACCGAGCGGTCGACACGCCACAACCAGCGAGGTCACGCGGGTAGGCAGTCCCCGACGTTGCCGGGCTCAAGCCGGATCTTCAGCTGACGTCCGGTACAGGACGGTCCGCGCGAGCGCGGCGAGCTGGGTCCGCAGCTCGTCGTCGGCCCGTCCGTGGAGGTCGTCCTCAAGACGACTGGCCAGCGCGGTGACGGCCGGAAGCAGGTCGCCCAGTTGGCTGCCCTCGTATCCCACCACGTAGAGACCATGTGTCCCCACCTCGGCGGTGATGCTCCGGTCGAGGATCCGCTCGGCGGTGTCGGCCGCGATCAGTGCCACCGCGGTTGGCAGCTCCGGCGCCGGAAGCCCCAGTTCGGCGATGACCGCCGCCAGGCGCCGGTTCGCGTCATGCACCGGCAGTGTCCGGGCTGACTCCGACGCGAGCGCCACCACGGCCTCGCCGTCGACACCGGCCACCAGCAGGTCGCAGGCCAGCATCACCGCCTGGTACGGGTCGGCGTTGTCGAGCAGCGCTCGGGCCTGCTCGACCCGGAGCCGGCGACGGAGGGTGTCGTCCACGAGCCGAGGTTAAGCGATCTCGCACAATCGGTGAGCGCCCGATTCCGGCCGTCGCTGGTCAACGCGGGCACGGTTCCCCATCCGATCATCGGAGAGGCAGGGGGCAGCAGGCGCTGTCGGCGCAGGCGACCAGGTCGTCGCAACCGGCCGAGATGGCGTCCCGCAGGGTGTCACGGATGACCGTCAGGTCCGTCAGCCGCTGCTCGACCTCGATGAGCTTCTCCCTGGCCCGCGCCTGAAGGCCGGTGTCAGATCGGCCCCCGTGCCGGCCGGCGTCGAGCAGGTCGGCAACCTCGTTGAGGGTGAAGCCCAGGCGTTGCGCGGTCTTGATGACCCGCAGCAGGGTGACCGTCTCGGACGGGTAGAGCCGGTGCCCGCCCGGCGACCGCTGCGGCGAGTCGAGCAGACCCCGGCGCTCGTAGTAGCGCAGCGTCTGCTGGTTGACTCCTGCCGCATCGGCCAGTTGACCGCTGCGCAGGACCGACCCGGTCACCTCTGGTCCCGCAGCGACACGGCCCGATCGGCGAGGGCGTCGAGCACGTCGACGTGGGCCGCCGGCACCCGGACGTCCAGCGAGAGCGAGTCGGGGTCCGGCCGGGAGAGGCCGAATGTGAAGAACGAGCAGCAGGACGACTCACGGGCCGTCAGGTCCCGCGCCATCTCCTCGGTCCGCGCACCACCGTCGAGCCGCAACCGCAGATGCTGCGCCGACAGCCGGTCGAGGCCCCGCACGGCAGCGGCGCAGAACTGATCGAACTCGGCGAGCCGCAGCGGCCGTTCCGCCGTCGGGAGAGTGCAGGCCTCCGGCACCCAGGCGTCGTCGGTCGTGCTGTGGCGATCACTCATACCGTCGACGGTAAGCCTGTACCCAGGTACCAGATGCAAGCCCGAAGCGCGGGACCTCAGGCTCGACCGGACCGGCGAGGCCGTCGGGCCAGGGACAACCACCCGAGGAACCGGGCGTGCATCGCCGGCAGGTTCGGACGCAGACCCAGACCGTGTACGTCGTCGATCGCCTCGTGCATCGACGCCGCCAGGTAGAACGCCAGGGCGATCGAATGACCGTAGAACTCGGCCGCGAGATCCAGTTGAGCCCGGCCACACGGCCAGGGCGCGGCACAGTTTCGGCACAGCCACGCCGGGCGCATCGGCAGGTGTGGGCGAGGGCGGGCGGTCATCGGACCCGCACCGAACCCCGGCGGACGGGCCGGCGCCTGGTGGGCTTGGTCGGTGCGGCAGGCTGGGCCTGGAACCGTACGCCCGCACGCAGCACGTACAACTCTCGCCGCACCACCGCGTCACCGGCGGCGTTCAGCTCGTACCCCTCGATCCACACCCAACCGTCGTACGTGTGCCGCTCGGGCAGCTCACGGATCACGCGCACGAAGATCGGGCGCAGGAACTGCACGCTCGCCGCCGTGGTCAGGAGGACCACATCGCCGGCCTTCATCGTCCCCATCACCGCGACCCCCAGGGGTACGCCACAGCGCGGTTGACGCCCGAACGCCGGCCATGGGGACTGACCAACGAGGGCGGCCACGGGCCGTAGGGGACGTCTGGCGCGTCCGGGTTCGGGGGCTTGCTCTTCTCGGGCATGTTGTCGGGCACCGGTCTCCCCTGGTGTCGTTGGGAAGGGGCCGATCCCGTGAGTGCTCGCCCCCCGGGAGCGGCCCCGCGACGAACGCGACCGCCAGGACTCTTGTCCTTACGGCCGCGCCGCCTGGTGACACTCTGCTGTGGAGACGACTACGCTCGATAGGTACGCCCGGCGTCTGGGCTGACCTGGCAGAACACGCCCGACCGGTGGGGAATCTCCGGAAGCGGATCTCCGATCTGAGGAGCGTTGCATGGCTGATGTGCCAAGTCCCCTCGCGGACTTCATCGTGAGTGAGATCCGCCGCGCCCGTGGAGCGTCCGGAATGACGCAAGAGGCGTTCGGCCGGGCAGCGGGCTTCAGCGCATCGCATGTCAGCGCCGTGGAGAGCGGCACCCGGGCGCTGACGATCGACTTCATCCGGGGAGCGGACCGCGCCTTCAGTAACGGCGGGCTTTTTGGACGATTGGTGGTGAAACTCGGCGCACCGTCGTGGTTCCTGCCATGGCTGGACGCCGAGCGCGGCGCGCGACAACTTCGCCTCTTCGAGCCACTACTGATCCCGGGGCTACTCCAGACCGAGAACTACGCCCGCGTGGTGATGCGCCTCAACGACCTCATGTCAGCCACCGAGGTAGACCAGCAGGTAAGCGCTCGCATGAGCCGACACAAGATCCTGACCGGTGACACGCCGCCGCAGGTGGTAGCCGTGCTGGATGAATCCACGCTTCGTCGCGCAGGCGACGAGCACGCCGGCATCATGGCGGAGCAGGTCGCGCACCTCATTACCGTCGCTGAACTGCCGCACGTTCACGTGCACGTGATCCCTGCGGGAGCCGGCCTCCACATCGGGTTGTCCGGACCGTTCGCGCTCGCGCGGGCCAACGACGGAACCTGGGTCGGGCACCTCGAAAATCAGCTGGGCGGGATCGTGGTCGACAGCGAAGATGGGCTACATACTCTTCAGACGAGGTGGGAGAACGTGCGGAACGAAGCGCTCCCGCGCCGACAGTCCAACGAGCTGATGAAGGAAGTGCACAGCGATCATGGACCTCACTAACGCCACCTGGCGCAAGTCCCGGCGCAGCGGATCGTCCGGGGGCAACTGCGTCGAGATCGCCGACAACCTGCCCGGCGTCATCGGCGTTCGGGACAGCAAGGACCCTGCTGGCCCGGCACTGACCTTCGGTGCGACGGCTTGGCGGGCGTTCGTCGCTCAGGTCGCCGAGCGGCGGTAACCGGCGCCCTCTCGTCGCACCTCGGTGCCAGACTGCCTGGATGACCGAACGCCTTGCGCCTGTCCTCCGCACCACGGACGCCAACGCCGCCGCGATGTGGTACTCCCGCCTCGGTTTCGTGCAGCAGTGGGAGCACCGGTTCGCCCCTGACCTACCGCTCTACGTGAGCATCGCCCGCGGCGGTGTGGAGATCCATCTGTCGGAGCACACCGGGGATGCGCGGCCAGACACCCTGATGTACCTGTACGTCGACGACATCGATGCGGCGGCGGCTGCCTGCGGCGTGGGAGCCGTCGGACAGAAGGACTGGGGACGTGAGTTCGAGGTAATCGACCCGGACGGCAACCGGCTCCGCATCGGGGCACTCCACAGATGAGCCTCCCGCCGTCATCGACGACGCCGACCAGGAAGGAGTACCGGTGAATCAGCCGTACCACGCAGTCGCCGCATGGCGTGCCGCCGGCGAGGCAGGTGACGCCGCGGCGGCGGTCGCCGCTCTCAGCCCGGACGTCACACTGGTCTCGCCGATCACCGAGCAGTTCGCCTTCCACGGGCGCCAACAGGTACGCGACCTGCTTGAGGTGGCCCTGGCCACGATCGAGGGCATCACCTACACCGACCAGGTCGCCGAGGGCCGTACCGTGGCGCTGTTCTACGAAGCCCGGATCGGCGACCGGCGCCTGCACGAAGCGCAACGCCTCCGCCTGGCCGCCGACGGCCTGATCACCGAGATCACGCTCTTCATTCGCCCTCTGCCGGCGCTGACCCGGCTGATGACCAGGCTCGGCCCCGAACTGGCCCGGCGCAACAACCAACCCGGCCTTGCCCGGCTCATCCCGCTCGCCGCCGGCATGTTGCACTCGATGGCCGACACCGGGGAACGGCGCATCATGCCGCGTGCCGCGCCTCGGTAGCGGGTCCTCCCACGCACCGGTGTCCGCCCGTGGATAACATCGCTTGTGCCAGCTCTCCACGTACTCCGGGTGTTCTGCGGTCCCGACGGTCGGTACGGGAACCCGCTCGGCGTCGTTCTCGACGGCCCTGCCGTGGCTCCTGGGCAGGACCGTCAGACCGTGGCCGCGCGGTTGGGGTTCAGCGAGACCGTCTTCGTCGATGACGCCGGGAGCGGCGTCGTCGACATCCACACGCCGAGCGTGCGGCTGCCGTTTGCCGGGCATCCCCTGGTGGGCACGTCCTGGTTGCTGAGTCGGCTCCACGCCGGCCCGGCAGTCCTGCACCCGCCGGCGGGTCCGGTGCCAACCTGGCAGGACGGCGAGTTCACCTGGATCAAGGGCCGCGCGCAGTGGGCGCCCGACAGGCTCATGCAGCAGTACGCCTCGGCCGAGGTGGTCGACGGGCTGCCGGCTCCGCCGCCCGGTGCGGGATGGCTGTACGCGTGGGCGTGGCAGGACCGCACCGCCGGTCGGGTGCGTACCAGGGGGTTTCCCCGCCGGGGCGACGGCATCATCGAAGACGAGGCCACCGGAGCGTCCGCGATCGTGCTCACCGCCGAACTGCGCCGCGCACTGGACATCAGGCAGGGCAAGGGGTCGCAGATCCTGACCCGACCCGGCCCGGACGACACCGTCGAGGTGGGCGGCCGAGTCGTCCTCGAGGAGATCCGCTCCCTCACCCGACAAAGGTGAAGATTCTGCCGCTCGGTGGTGCCTGCCGCGGTTGTCCCTGGAACCGATGAACGCCGACGGAGAACAGCACGTCGGACGGCGCGTGAAAGGCCTCCTCGGCGAAGCCGGCGGCGGCGAACCGGCCGCGGATCGCCGGGGTGAGATCGGGATCGCGGCGGGTCCTGGTCCAGATCACTGTGGCGTCGGATGCGCACAACCGAGGCAGGGCGTCGACAGTTGCCCGCACGTCCTCGTCGCTGATGTTGCCCAACACCCCGGCGAGAACGACCAGGTCGGCGGGTACGGCCGTCCGGTACGCGGCGAAGTCACCCGCATCGGCTTCGGTGACGGTGAACCCGCTCAGCTTGGCGGCGGCGACGCCCACCCGGGCGGCGGCCACGTTGCGAGGGTCGTACTCGATCAGCTCCGCGCGTACCCGATCAGCGTCCGACCGGGACGCGAGGGTGCCGATGAGGTCACGCCCCTGCCCCGCGCACACGCTGACGACCCGGAGCGAGGCGTCCGACCGTTGGTCAAGCCAGTCGTTGACGTGCTGCTGCACGAGCCGAAGCCTCCGCGACAACGGCGACCTCTCGTCGTCGTAGGGCAGGTGCCAGTCATGCCAGTCGGTAGCAGCGGTCACCGAGGCCATGCTGCCACCGCGTGCCTTGCTACGAGTAGCAGGATCCCCAGTGGGTAGGGGAATGTCGTGAATAGCGAGGATTCGACCGACGAACAGCACTCCCGCCCACCAGGGCTGGACGACACCACAGTCGAAGCGCTGGGTGAACTCAGCAAGGCGCTGGAGACGATCCACCGCGTACGCGGCCACCTGTATTCGGCGCACCAGCTCGTGGGCGGGGCCGACCTCACCCTCGATCGGGTGGTGAACCTGCTCCGCGACGCGGGACACGACGACGTCGCCAACCGCGTGGAGAAAGAGCTACTGGGCCGGAACCTCCTGCCCGGCCGCTGGACCTTCCAGATCGTGGAGGAGTTCGACGACGGCTACTACGCCACGTTCCAGGAAATCGAGCGGGATGCGCGGGAGAAGCTGGCCGGCGGACGGCGGCACATCTACGAAGCGGAGATGAAGGAGCGGCGGCGTACCCACGGGATGCCGGGTCACGAGGCCACGCCGTAGGGATCACCCGAGGGCGCTCAGGCCCCCAGGCGTGCCGTCCACGACGCCACGTCGGCGACCGTGGAGTTGCCGCCACAGAGCACGAGACCCAACCGGGCATCGTCACCCACCCGCTCCCGTACCCGGCGGGCGGCCGGCAGCAGGCACCCGGCGGCCGGCTCGGCCCAGACCTTCGCATGCTCGGCCAACTCCACCGTCCCCCGCACCGCCTCGGCGTCGGAGACCACGAGCACGTCGCTGACCAGGGCGGTCACGTGGTCGTAGGTGAGCTGCGAGACGGTCGGCGCGCTGAGCGTCGTGACGATCGACGACAGCGGCACCTCGACCGGCCCACCCTTGGCCAGGGCCTGCGACATCGCCTGCGCGCCCTCGGTCTCCACGCCCCAGACCCGTACCCCCGGCCGGCGTGCCCGCAGCGCCGCGGCCACCCCGGAGATCAGCGCCCCGCCGCCGATGCTGACCAGCACGTCGGTCAACTCACCGGCGTCGTCGGCGAACTCCAACCCGACCGTGCCCTGCCCGGCTAGCACCACCGGGTCGTCGAACGGGTGCAGCAGGGTCAGGCCGTCCTCCCGCAGCCGGGACATGAGCGCGAACGCGGCGGCCATGCCGTCGGTCAGATGGACGTCGGCACCGGCCGCGCGGGCCACCTCGACGGCACGCGCCGGCGCCGTCCGGGGCATCACCACGGTCGCCGCCACGCCCAGGGCGCCGGCCATCACCGCGACCGCGATGCCGTGGTTGCCGCCACTGACCGCCACCACGCCCGCCGCCCGCTCGGCGTCGTCCAGGACGAGCAGCTTCGCCGCCGCGCCACGCGCCTTGAACGACCCGGTACGTTGCAGCAACTCCAGCTTGGCGGTGACGGGCACGCCGAGCAGCTCGGACAGGCCGGGGCTGGGCACGGTGGGCGTGTGGACCACATGACCGGCGATCCGGTCGGCGGCCGCCTCGATGTCCGCGAGCTCGATCATCACCGAAGCGTGCCACAGCAGCGGCACGGGCCAGCCCGCGGCTCAGGAGCAGACGACGTGTGGCCCCATCAGTGGTACCGGGTCAGCTGCTCCGACCGAAGGTCGACGCCGGTGGTGGTGGACACCGCAGAGATGTCCCCGAGCCGCAGCGCGGGGAAGTCTTCCAGCTGGTATTCGGAGATCAACGAGAACATGACCTTGGAATCCGGTATCCAATACTCTTCGAGGGAGGCCATATGCACCCGCCTGACGTGATAGATCTCCACGCCCGCGCTGACGAGCCGGTCGGCCACCTCCTCGAACGGCACCCGGGGCGGGAAGCTCCCGTACCGGCTGCCGATCGCCTCAGGGACCATGTCGTCGAACCGAGGCAACTTCCACAGGTGGACGAGAATGCAATCACAGACCCACTCGCCCGATCCGTCATGGAAGTTGGCGTCGACGAACCCGAACTGCCGCACCAGATGGCGATCGTTCCCCGACCCCTCATCGAAATCGGACCCCAGCACGCCCGGCCAGTCGTCCGGACGGGAGCCCAGACCGACGCCAAGGACCATGCCGCTGACCGCGAAGTCAGCGAAGAAATCCAGATACGAAGACATCCCCCAAGTCCACACCCAGCTTCCGGAGCACGCCACCCATAAAACCTGGCGGCCTGGATTAGGGCGGCTGAACTGGTGGGCGACGGATGGGTCGACATGTCCGCCGGCCTATGAAAGTGGAAAATGCCCTGAGCAGGTACTTCGCCCGCCAGGTGCACGCTCAGGCGTCGCCAGGGCGTCAGAGAGGACCACGCCGCCCTCAGACTGTCTCAGGTCGAACCTTGGCGGGGTCAACATCCCAGCGCAGAACGGCCCCGGACGAGTGGTCACTGGTGATCGTGACCGGGTAGACGTGACCCGCTGCCCGCTCTCCCCGATGCCGCATCGAGCGGTCGCCCTCGTTCCAGCCGATGCCGAGGACGGGGCAGCCGGCAACCTCGACCGATCCGACGTGCAGCGGATGGTCGGCAGCCAACCGGCGAAAGTTGTCGTAGTCAGTACCTGGCTCCACGGACGGGCCGGCCCACGAATCGAGCGCGACGGCGTCGCCCAGGACCATGCCGCACCGGTCGGCCGGTAGATCACCAAGCAACCGGCCGGCGCCTTCTCCGCCCAGACGGACCTCAAGCTGGCCCTGCCGCCTTGACTGCTTCGGCGGCGGCTGCGAACGTTGCCCAAAAAATCGCAGACCTCATGGTTGATCAATGACGCGGTGCGATTAATTGACGCGAGATCGCAGCCGCCGGATCCCGATGCGGGCATGCCGATCGACGCTGACTGACCTAAAACCCTAGCGAGGTTCCCAACGAACCAGTCCTGCCCCGACAAGCCCCAACGCGCGGGCCTCCCTCAGCTCTTTTGCCCTGACAGACGAGCTAAACTGCTGGTCGGAGATTCGGTATGGTTTGCGGACTCCTAGCCTGACTCCGTACAGCACCAGCACCCTCCCTTCCTTCTCAGCGGCGGCGCGCCAGATCGAAGCGGGTTGCAACGAAGCCGAGGCCCACAGTCCCCCCTTCCGGTCTAGCAGACTAGTGCCCGAAGCCGTGCGGCCCACAGCCCAGCCAGGCATCTCGGGTACTACTTGCACACCCGTCCAAAGCCGAATGAAGCCACTCCGGTGGATTCCTTCGACTTGGAGCTCGTACGAGCTGCCGTCAACTCTATTGGTCATCATGACCATCTTCTCAAACTCAAAGGCTACTACCGGAAATCTGGCGTCCAGATCGCCATCTCCAATTCGCAAGCCACCAGTGTCACGGTCTCTCTCTATCGCCCAGTCATATGCACCGAGAGCATGGTCGTCGGTAAACAGGAAAGCGGCTTCGGCAGAAGTTTCGCCTGCGATTCTCCTGACTTCAGCAGGGTTGGTTGACCCTTCAGGGAGAACAGGTCCCTCTGGGCCAATCGGCACGTGGACGCCCCGCCTCGCTGCCGAGCCCGCCCTTCTCTGGAGAATATCTAGTGCTGCTCGGCGACGCGCAATTTCTTTCTCCGAATTAACCGCTGGCGTTGCCCTCTCATCGGATTCGCCATGAAGCGCTCGCAGCAAACGTCTCGCCTGTCGGGCGAGGTCCTCGGCACCGCACTTCTCGTATGCTGCTGCCGCCGTCTCTATCGACCGATGCAGGTCGAGGGAGTATCGCTCAGGATACCGCCCTGACAGTTCCATCAAGATTCCCATTGACTCCGCGGCTGCACCACCAGCCTCGTCCAACTCAAACTCATGCTCCACGCGGACCATCGCGAAAAAGAGCAGAGCTTTGGCAAAATCCTCGGAGTATCCGTCAGGCTCCTCTGAACGCAGCCTATGGAGACTCCTCACGGATTCTCGTGTGCAACTTAACGCTGCGGACTCATCCCCAATACCGCTACTCTGCATCCCGTGGTTTGCTAATGCAAGTGCGAGATTTCGAGAATGTACTCCAGGCTCGCCCCGGTCCAGCCGCCGAAGAATCTCTACCGCCTTTTTTGAGAACTTGGCTGCCTCGGCCTCCTCCCCTAGCTTTAAATAGCAAGCGGACGCGTTATTGAGGGCGTCCGCGAGGCGCGGAAGGTACGCTTCAGGCTCCAACTCAGACAAATCTTGAAAAATTCTTACCGCTTCGAGCGCCGGCCCGATCGGGTTGGATTCTTCGCTTTCATATAAAATCGCGGCATGATTGGTTAGAGACCGCGCGTAGTCCGGTAGGTATTTCTTGGGCGATCGGTCAACTAGCCGCTCTCGAATCCTCAGCGACTCAGACGATGCCTCTACGCTTTCATTATAGCGACCCGAGGACAACAGCAACTTCGCCATCGAGCCGAGCGACGAGGCCAGATGATCCTCCATCGCTTCATCATCAATAGCTGAAAGTCTTCGATAAAATGCGACTGACTCTTCAATCGGCCTCAGCGCTGCGCGTGTTCTGCCAAGTCGAACTAGCCGAACGGACAGATTCGCGAGCGCGGTCGCATGTGCTGCCATAAAAGCTGGTTGACCGCGCAAGTCCTTTTGATAAATTCCTACTGACTTCTGGGCAAATTCGAGCGCCGTCTTTTGATCTCCCGTTTCCGATAGTCGAAGGCTCAAAGCATGATAAGCAGGAGCCAGTTGCTCAGCACGACCCCGACCTACAAGTTTCCTGAAGTGCTTTACAGCCGTCTCTGCGTATCGTAATGCGGCAGATCTTTCGCCAACGTTCGCTGCCCTCGTACCAGCATCAGCGTAAAGAAGCCCTAGTTCGCTAGGAGATGTGCCGCTGGGCGCATTATCAGCCAAATTAACAGCAAGCTCATACGCAGCCCGGTTTAGATCAAGGTCGAAGGATGGGACGTGCGAGGCTACACGCAGAAGAAGCGAACGACAAGAGATCTGAGTAAGCCGATTTAGAATGAGAGCGGTTGAATTGCGGACGAGAGTTGGCTGTTCCTCGAATGCTTCAACCAGCATCTGAGCTGAACTATCGTGCCGCTCGCTCGATGCGGCAAGCACATGGAGCGCCTGCCGGATAGCATCCTCGCTAACGTGGCCGGACAACAGACTACTCGCCGTGCGATAGGCCGCATTCTTGGCCAAGTTTTGCCCTATATAGTCCTCGCCTAGCCGATCCGGGTGAAGTGGATTTAAGATCTGTCGGCTGTATTGTTGCTGCAACCCAGTCGTGCCGAGCACGATCTGCGGATATACCTTTTCGTGCAGTCTCACCAAATCCTCACAGAGGCCAGGAGCCGAAAACGCTTCGAGCCCTCTTAGAACTTGCTGGGCCGGCTTCAGCGGCATTGGTCCGATTAGCGTCGCCACCGAAACAATTTGCTCGAAATCCACCAGGTTCACTGAACGTGCTTGTCCCTCGACTGACGAGCTATTAAGCATTCGAATCCAGTAACGTCGCTCATGCTCCAACAAAAATCGGGATAGATCTACCGCCGCCGCCGGAGCTTCCTCGCCGTCACGGGAAGAACATATGGCTGCAAGCGCTGCCATTTGTAGCGTCAGCGGCGAAGTGTACTCGTCGCCTGATACGTCACGATCTAAATCCACCTTATCGATCGACACCCCAAGCGCGGCAGCAAAGTGCAATGCAACCTCTTTGTAAGCATGCGATCGCGCTTCCACTGAGGAATCAAGGCCCACCAGGAGCAGCGGCTCTTCTAAAGAGATGCCCGTACGCCCCAGTTCCGCCACTAGGTCGGCCCACAAATACTCAACACTGCGTCCGATGAGCAATACTCGAAGCTTCTGCGACCCTGCCCTTTTTCTCGCGTCGAGGATCGCACCGACAAGAGTTGAAAGACGCCAACGATCTGCATAATCCACCATAAAAAGGGTCGAAGACGTTGCAGTTGTAGACGCAGTGCTCACTTGAACCGTGGGGTCAGATGCCTCGATCGCTTGTTCAACTAGCCACCCTTCCCCTTGTGCGATAGTGGCGATTTTGTGGGCAAGCCGGGATTTTCCTTGCCCCCCTGGCCCATAGATGGAGTGGATGGAATTAGGGGAATCCTCGTCCAGCCACTTTTTCAAGACGCGCAGCTCCGCCGCTCGACCTCGAAACGGAATAGCTGCGTGGCTTACGTCAAGGAGAGCACTCGGCGCCAAGTACGGAGAAGGAGCGAGAGGCTGTGGCTGCGCACAGAATTCCTCGATACGGAAAAGTAACGGCGTCGCGAAAATTGCGACGTTGTGTACGTTCGAGCCGATCTGTATGTTGTCGCGCCCAATATGTGACCGCGATACGAGGTGCTCGTCACTCATTAGCGGACCGACCTCCGTCTCGTCCGATCTGGATATTGCTGACCCGGTCACCCATCTGAATATTGTCGCCACCAATCGAGGAATTGCTAACCGAATGCCCATAGCTTCCTGCCGGCTTTTCGTCAACCTCTTCAGTAGTCGATGGATTGCGATTGCTAATCTGATGAGCGGCTGTGACGGCCGTTACTAAAGCCCCAACGACTCCCGCCCACCAACTAGCGCGCTCCAGCCCTTCGTTTCGCAGGAAGATTGTGGCTGCAATCCCAAGCGCGGCTACCCCTGTTACTGCCATCACTCGGTAAGGGAATCGGCTCATCCTTATATGGTGACGGGTAAGTCCGCAGGGAGGTATGGTCCGCAGGGCGACGCCGCTTGATTCCGCGTCGGATATCCGACACGAGTCTTTCGCCCGCCCCGCGCCCCTTGCCGGGCATTAGCAGGCGTTGCTGCCGAATAGTTCTTTTCCTATATCAAGGCACCGCGCTCCGCGCGGTGCGGGGCGGCAAGCCCGGCCGGCGGCAGGCCGCCCCGGCCGCCTACGGCGCCCGGGCGGTGAGCCACCGACAGCCGCCGGGACACCGCCCCACAGTCGGATCTCAGCTCAGCGCGAGTTCGTCTGGGAAGCGCTCGTGAAGCGCGGCGACCACATGCCGCAGGCAGTAATCGAGGCTGTGGCCGTCGACCCTTATCGCCGCACCATCGAGCCGCTGACCCGAGATCATCACGGTCCAGGGCTTACGCTCCCGCTCGCCGTCAATCTTGACCAGCCCGACCAGACCCATCTCCCCCAGGTGCTCCAGCAGCTCCGGCACGCTCTCATCCCACCTCATCCATGAATGGGACCACCAAGACCGCTACGGAAGCCAGCGGGGTCGGCCTGGTCGTGCGTCGAGGCTTCCATCTGCCGCGCCAGTCCAACCCCGGGACTGGCTTGCCACCGGATCACCGGGTCGCGGCACTCCACCACAGGACGTGCCCGACCCTCCCCACAGCCGCCGGCCCCAGCCGGAACGGTCGGGCGTTGGCAGGAGACGGACCACGGCGGCACAGCAAGCCCGACCCGACAAGAGGTCAACTGTGCCGACGCTCAGGGCGTCTCCAGGGCGTCAGGGCGTCGTCAGGGCGTCAAACGCCGCCCAATGTTGACCATGAACGACCATCGACACCCGAACATAGAGCCAGCTCAGAGCACCGATCAGGTCTCCGAGCTGGTGGGCGACGGACGAGTCGACCTGTACGCCGGATTCTGTGCGCGGCGCGTACCCCGAAAGGTTTGCGCCGGCGGCGGCCATCCATCTCGGCCTGCCGTTGCCGGCAGGCTCCAGCGGCCTACCCGCAGACATCGGGCGGGCAGCCCTCAAGCGTCTGCGCCGGGTCGTCATCTTCCGGTGACGGCCCTTGCTTGACCTTGCTCCGGGTGGGGTTTACCGAGCCACCCCGGTCACCCGGGGTGCTGGTGGGCTCTTACCCCACCGTTTCACCCTTACCGTCCCCGATGGGGTCGGCGGTCTGTTTTCTGTGGCACTGTCCCGCGGGTCGCCCCGGGTTGCCGTTAACAACCACCCTGCCCTGTGGAGTCCGGACGTTCCTCGGCGGCGGGCCTAAGCCCGCCGACGCGACCGCCCGGTCGACTCGTCCGTCGCGCTCTCATCCTAACGACGGATGCTCTGCCGGTATTGCCGCCCCGCCTGCACAAGATCGCGCTGCTCAAGGGCGGCGGTCCGGCGGATCCTCGCTGTCGGGCAGCCGCTAGCCTCGTGGGGCTATGGATCTCCCCCACGCCGCGCTGCTGCTCGCTGCCGGACTCGCTGCTGGCACGGTCAACGCGGTGGCCGGCGGTGGTTCGCTGATCACCTTTCCGGCGATGATCGCGGTCGGGTTGCCCCCGGTCGCGGCGAATGTCAGCAACTCCATCGCGGTGTTCCCCGGTTACCTGGCCAGCGTGGCGGGCAGCCGGATGGACCTGCCGCGCCCCCGCGCCCTGGCCACGCTGCTGCCCACCACGATCGTCGGCACGATCCTCGGCGCGCTGCTGCTGTTGGCCACCCCGGCCCGCGCGTTCGAGCTGGTCGTACCATTCCTGGTCCTCGGCGCGACCGCGGTCCTGGCCTTCCAGGACCCGCTGCGCCGGCTGGTCGGTCACCCCCGGGATCTGTCCCCACGCCAGCGGACGGTCGCGGTGCAGACGATGGTCGCGCTGGGGGCGGTGTACGGCGGGTACTTCGGGGCGGCCCTCGGGGTGATGCTTGTCGCCGGGTTGGCCCTGGTGCTGGACGCGACCCTGGCGCGGGTCAGCGCGATCAAGAATCTGCTCTCCGCGCTTGTGGGGTTGACCACGCTCGTGGTGTTCGCCGTTTTCGGCCCGGTGAACTGGACGGCCGTCGCGGTGGTCGCGCCGGCCACGCTGGTCGGGGGGTACGCGGGTGCCCGGCTGGTGCTCCGGCTGCCGCCGGTGCTGCTCAAGACGCTGATCGTGGTGTTCGGCACGACGATCGGCCTGTACCTGCTCTGGCGTGCCCTGAGCTGAGCCTCCCCGCCGCCACCCCAACACCTCTCGAAGCCGAAGATCCGCGCAACTTCAGGGGGCTAGTTGCATCCTGTTTGTGCTGGTCGGCGAGGGTTGACGGGGCTCGTGGTGGTGATCGAGCCGCTGGCCGCGCCCCTGTTGATCTACGGTG